>NZ_CADIJR010000001.1 GCF_902859645.1 Achromobacter insuavis
GGGCTGGCGCCGGTGTAGCCGGGGCGGGGCGTGTCGGCCGGCGCGGAGGCGGGCAAGCCGCCGGGCGCCGTGGGCGCGGACGGCGCCACGGTCTCGAATCCCCCATCGTCATCGCGCGCGGCCGTGGTCGGCGCCACCGCCGACGAGCCGCCGGTCTGCGCCAGCGTCTGGCTGACCGCGTGGTTGACGAAGCGGTGCACGGCGCCGCTGTCGCGGAAGCGCACCTCGTGCTTGGCCGGATGCACGTTGACGTCGACCGCGGCCGGGTCGATGTCCAGGAACAGCACGTAGGCCGGCTGGCGGTCGCCATGCAGCACGTCGGCATAGGCGGCGCGCAGCGCGTGGCTGACGGTGCGGTCGCGCACGTAGCGGCCGTTGACGTACAGGTATTGGCGGTCGGCGCGGGCGCGGGCCGCGGTGGGGCGGGTGATCATGCCGGCCAGGCTGACCGTGCCGACGCTGTGCGACAGCAGCAGGCCGTGCTCGGCGAATTCCGCGCCCAGCACGTCGCGGATGCGCTGCGGCGGCTCGGCCGGCAGCCATTGGCGCTGCGCGCGGTCGTGGTGGAACAGGCGGAAGGCGATCTGCGGATGGGCCAGGGCGATGCGCTCCATGGCGTCGACGCAGTGGCCGAACTCGGTGGCTTCGGAACGCAGGAACTTGCGGCGCGCCGGCACCGCGTCGAACAGCTGGCGCACGTCCACGGTGGTGCCCGGCGGGCCCGAGGCGGGGGTGACCTGCATGCTGCCGGCCTGGATCTGCCAGGCATGCTCGCCGTCGCGCGTGCGCGAGATGATGGACACCTGCGCCACCGAGGCGATCGAGGCCAGCGCCTCGCCGCGGAAGCCCATGGACGCGACCGATTCCAGCTCGTGCAGGTTGCGGATCTTGCTGGTGGCGTGGCGCGCCAGCGCCAGCGGCAGTTCTTCCGGTGGAATGCCGCCGCCGTCGTCGGTCACGGCGATGCGGCGGATGCCGCCGCCCTCCAGGCGCACTTCGATCGCGCGCCCGCCGGCGTCGATGGCGTTCTCGAGGATTTCCTTGAGCACCGAGGCGGGTCTCTCGATCACTTCGCCCGCGGCGATCTGGCTGATCAGCAGGTCGGGCAGCGCAAGAATGGAGCGGCGTTCTGTCATGGGGTGTTCCGGTGTAGCTATAGGGATGATTTTAGCCTCTGGATAGGGTGGGCTATAGTCGTTGCCTGATTCCGCCTTCCGCTTTCAGGGACGTATTGATGCTTGAATTTTTCCAAATGGTGCTCCACATCGACCAGACCCTCGGGGTCTGGGTCCAGCAGTATGGCGTGTGGGTCTATCTGGTGCTGTTCCTGATCGTTTTCGCGGAAACCGGGCTGGTGGTGTTGCCGTTCCTGCCGGGCGATTCGCTGCTGTTCATCGCCGGCGCCTTCGGCGCCACGGGCAGCCTCGATCCGGTGCTGCTGGGGGCGCTGCTGATCGTGGCGGCCATCACTGGCAACAGCGTGAACTACGCCATCGGCCGCTACATCGGGCCGCGCGTGTTTTCGATGAATCTGCGCTTCCTGGACCGCGGCGCGCTGATGCGCACGCACGCGTTCTACGAGAAGCATGGCGGCAAGACCATCGTCATGTCGCGTTTCATTCCGGTGGTGCGCACCTTCGCGCCGTTCGTGGCGGGCGTGGCCGACATGCCGCTGTCGCGCTTCCAGCTGTTCAACATCCTGGGCGCGCTGCTGTGGGTGGTGAGCCTGGTGGCGGCGGGCTATTTCTTCGGCAACATCCCGCTGGTGAAGGAACACCTGAACACCATCGTCCTGATCGGCCTGGCCGCGGCCGTGGTGCCGGTGGTCGGCGCGGCGCTGTTCAAGCTGCTGCGCGCGCGCCGGGGCGGCTAGGGGGCCGACGGGCGCCCAGCCGCCGCGAGGGAAAGGACGAAACTAGAAAATCGCGGTGACGCTCAACTGGTAAGTTCTGCCAGACGCTGTGCCCAGAGCGATATCGCGCTGATCCTGCTCCGAGGACATGGTCATTTTCTTGTTGCTGGCGTAATCCCAGTATCTGCGATTGGTGAGGTTGTAGATGCCCATCGCCACGGTCAGGTGTTTCTTCACGTTGTAGTAGGCCGCCAGGTCGAAAATGCTGTAGCCCGGGATGTACTTGTAGTTCTTCTCGTATTTCTCGGCATATTTTTCAAACGTGAAGCTGCCATTGTTCGAGAAGTTCTGCCGCACCGGGTCGATGGCTTGCTTGCCCTTGACAAAGGTGGCGGTAAGGCTCGCGCCATAACGGTTCTGAGGGTCATCCCAGGCCAGTGATGCAATGGCCTTGACGGGCAGCACGCTGTCCAGATCCACCCAGTCATCACCGGAATAGGACGATTTCGATTTGCCCTGGTTGTAGCCCACGGCAAAGGTGCTGCTCAATCCGCTGGCAGCCCCAAGCAGCGCGCCATAATTGATCCGGGTCACCAGTTCGGCGCCATAGATGTACGCCTTGTCACGGTTCTCCGCGATGGTGAGGCTGGAGATCGAGGCGGGAAGCTTGGCGAGCAGGCTGTCAACGCCGGGTTTCGGCGCGCCCGTCGTGTAATCCCTCAATGCGTACTTGCGGTTATAGATGAAATTGTCATAGGTGTTGTAGAAGACGTTGCCGCGCACGGAGATGCCAGTGGCAGCCTGACCGACAACCCCGAATTCAAACTGATTGCTGGTCTCGGATTTCAAGTCTGAATTGCCGACCATGGCCGGCGAGGCGCGCCCAATCTTGGGATGCAGCCAGATTCCCGCGATCTGGCTGCTGGTGGGATAGGAGACGCCGCGCTTGTATTGCAGATAGGTGCTGAGCTCCGGGTTCAACGCATACATGACGGTCAACGAGGGCAATGGCTTTGCGTCCGTGAACGTCTTGCTGTGTATCTGATTGATTTCCGCCAGCGTCAATCCGCCCAGCGCGTTATTGTCGGAAGGCGCTTCAAAGCCTTGCGGCTTGATCCTGTGCCATGAGTACTTCAATCCCGGCACCACCGAGAACGCGCCGAGGGTGATGGTGTCGCCCAGCCACACATTCGTGTCATAGGTTCGATTGTTACCCTGTGGCTGCAGGGTCGGATAGGTTTCGCCAATTTGTTGGAACGGCCGGGAGAACGCCGTGGACGAGAAATTCACGCCGTAATTCAGTGCGTGATTACCGTAATCCTTGGTGATTTCGCTCTGAAAGCCAAAGGTCGTGGTTTTCATATCCGAGAAGGTGGACACATTCTCCAATGGATTCACCGTCTCCAGCCCGGTCCGGTACGACCTGGAGGATGTGACGGTGTCCTGGACTGAAAAGGTGTCATCGCTGACGCGCGTCCGCTGATAGAACACCTTGCTTTCCATCGTGTCGATCAGGCTGTTGTTTGCCGGCGTAAAGACATGGGCCAGGCTTATCGAGTAGCGTTGCGTGGCGTTGTTCTGCCTGGACCCGCCAACAATACTTTCCTGTGGGGCGGCGCTGGTCAGTTTCCGGTACATCGGCGCGCTTTCCCGGCTGGATTTTTGATAGAAATCCACGGTGCCGACGATCCGGTTGCCGCCGTCGATATTGAGCACGCTGTTGAGCAGCGCGGCATCG
Source organism: Achromobacter insuavis (assembly GCF_902859645.1). Taxonomy (GTDB): domain Bacteria; phylum Pseudomonadota; class Gammaproteobacteria; order Burkholderiales; family Burkholderiaceae_B; genus Achromobacter; species Achromobacter insuavis. Next base: position 3,591 of record NZ_CADIJR010000001.1, read on the forward strand.
GAGTGCCAGCGCATCGGGTAGGCATCCAGATAGTCACTGTTGTTCTGTGTCTGCTTGCCGTCACGGCGGCTGTAGGCGAACAATGCCCTGGCGCGATCGTTGCCGAACGCGGAGGTCATGCCGTTGTGCCAGGAATGATCGGCGCTGTCGAACTCGCCGGTGTACGCCAGGTAGCTGCTTTCGCCGTCCGTGAGATAGGCGTCCGGGGATTTGCTGATGAACGAGACGGAGCCGCCGACCACGTTCTTGACCGTGCTCTGCCGTGCCGAGCCGGAAGTGATGTTCACCTGGCCGTACAGGTAAGGGTCGATATAGTCGCGGCCAATGCCAAAGGTGTCTTCGCCGGTGGTGGGCGAGTAGCTGCGCCCGGTGGCGTCCGGCAAGGGAATGCCGTTGACATCCAGCGCCACGCGGTTGCCGTCCAGGCCGCGGATGTTGTAGCCGGTGTAGCCGCCGCGGTCAAAGCCGGACTTGCCGTTGCGCGAGCCACTATTGACGCCCGATGCGCTGATCAACGGTTGATAGCGCATGATGGTGCCGAAATTATTGCCGCCTGTCTTTTTCAGATCATCGGCGGAAATGGATTGCGTGGTGACGTCTTGCGGCTTGATGGTCGTGGTGACCGTAATGGGTGAAAAAACCTTCACGCCACGCTGATCATCATTTCTGACCTCGCCGGCGGCCGTGTCATGGGGCGTGTTCTGGCCATAAGCGGTTGTGGATAACAAGAGGGCTGTCGCCAGCGATACATTCCTGCATTTCATGTCCCAGGATCCTTGCATGATGAATACAGGATTGCGCTGGAACGTCGAGCGGGGCGGGGGGCACCAATGCAGGCGGAGCGGCGGCCATGGATCTTTCCAAAAGGATGGCCGCTAATTTACCGAGGCCGCCTCCCGAGGTCTGCGGGCATTCGTCTGAAAGTCCGCCGAGGAGTCCTGTCCCCGCGGGTATATAAGATCGGGTAACCCGGCGCTTGTGAGGGTGGCGCCAGATTCAAGCTGCGGTGCGTTGACAAGGCTGGGCGGCTGATGGTCCCGGGGGACGACGGCCGCAAAAGAAAAGGGCCATGCGCAAGCATGGCCCCTGGTGTTGCCGGCGAGGTCTCAGCTGACGTCGCCCAACCGCGCCAGCGGCGGGTTGGCGGTGAAGTAGCGCTGGATGCCGGTCAGCATGGCCTGCGCCAGCTTTTCCTGGTGCGCGGTGGTCTTGAGCAGCGCCTCTTCCTGCGGGTTGCTGATGAAGGCGGTCTCGACCAGCACCGACGGAATGTCCGGCGCCTTCAGCACGGCGAAGCCGGCCTGCTCGACGCTGTTCTTGTGCAGCCGGTTGATCTTTTTGATCTCGTCCAGGAAGGCGTTGCCGACCTTGAGCGAGTCGTTGATCTGCGCGGTGGTCGACAGGTCCAGCAGCACCTTGGCCACCTGGCGGTCGTGGCTGCCCAGGTTGACGCCGCCGATCAGGTCGGCCGCGTTTTCCTTGTCGGCCATCCAGCGCGCCTGGGCGCTGGTGGCGCCGCGCTGCGACAGCGCGAACACCGACGAGCCGTTGGCCGAGGGCTTGATCCAGGCGTCGGCGTGGATCGACACGAACAGGTCGGCGTGCACCCGGCGCGCCTTCTGCACGCGCACGTGCAGCGGCACGAAGAAGTCGTCGTCGCGCGTCAGGTAGGCGCGCATGTAGGGCTGGCTGTCGATCAGCGCCTTCAGGCGCCGGGCGATTCGCAGCACCACGTCTTTTTCACGCAGGCCGCTGCCGCCGATGGCGCCCGGATCCTCGCCGCCATGGCCGGGGTCCAGCGCGATGGTCAGCATGCGCTGCTTGCCGCGGCCGGCGCTGGCGGGCGGCGACTTCGGCACCGGCAGCGGCGCGGCCGGCTGCTGGCCGCGCACGCGCGGCGGTTCGGGCGGGTCGGCGCGGGCGGCCGGATTGCGCTGGATGTCTTCGAGGATGCGCGCCAGCGGATCGTCGGCGTCGGGACCGCTCTTGTTCAGGATGGCGACCAGCGGGTCCTGCGCGATCTTGGGATACAGGTCCAGCACCAGGCGGTACTGGTAGTCGGCCACCGGCTTGAGCGTGAACACCTGCGGCGCCACGGCCTGCTTCAGGTCGAACACCAGCCGCACCACGTTGGGCCGGTTCTGCGCCACGCGCAGGCTCTGGATGTAGGGATCGTCGGGGCGGACCTTGGACACCAGGTCGTTGAGGGCGGCGCTCAGGGTCAGTCCCTCGATATCAACCACCAGGCGGTGGGGATTCTCCAGGGTGAACTGTTCGGCCTTGAGCTCGCTGTCCAGTTCCAGCGTGACGCGGGTGTATTCGTCGGCCGGCCAGGTACGCACGGCCAGGATGGTGGCGGCCTGCGCCAGGCGCGGCACCACCGGCAGGACGAGCAGGGTGGCGGCGACGCTGATCAGGCGACGTCGGGTGGCGCCTGCCGCGGGGAGGGCGCCGTGTCGGGCGGGGGGACAATCGCGTTCAACCATGTTTGTCCTCGAGCGGTGTGCGCGGTCAGCGTGACATCGCGTCCTTGGCCTGCGTACGCCAGGGAAATCTGCAGGTCGGGAGGGGGCAACAGGCCCTCGGCCCGTTCCGGCCATTCAATCAAAACGACCGCATCCTCACGCAGCAAATCCCGGAATCCGGCGTCCAACCATTCGCGCGAATCACTAAATCTATAAAAATCAAGGTGATAGAAGTATAAGTTAGAAACTTTATAGGATTCAAGCAGCGCGTAGCTTGGACTCTTGATTCGGCCTGTGATGCCGCATTCCCGCAACAATGCCCTGGAGAAGGCCGTTTTTCCTGCCCCCAGGTCTCCCTGAAGGTGGATACATGCGCCCGCCAGCCCGGTTTCGCGGCCGGAGACAAGGGGGGCGAGCTGGCGCGCCAGCGCTTCCGTGGCGGCTTCGTCGGGCAGGTGCAGGGTCAGGCTGCTGAGGGGGGCGGACATGGCGCGGGTCGGGAGGCGAGTGGTAAAAGGTCAGGATGGGAACACGGATTGAACGCAATTATAGGAATTCGGGTTTCTGCTAATCTTATAAGTGATTGCTATTCTCAAATAAGTCCGGCCTGGCGCCACGCCTCGGGCCGCGACGGACGCCGCCACGGAGCAGTAAGCGCCATGAAGACCCGCATCGAAAAAGACACCTTTGGCCCCATCGAAGTCCCCGAGGATCACCTCTGGGGCGCGCAGACGCAGCGTTCGCTGCATTTTTTCGCGATCTCCACCGAAAAGATGCCCGAGCCGCTGGTCATCGCGATGGCGCGCCTGAAGCGCGCGGCCGCCAAGGTCAACGCCGACCTGGGTGAACTCGATCCCAAGATCGCCGACGGCATCATCCGCGCCGCCGATGAAGTCATCGCCGGCAAGTGGCCCAACGAATTCCCGCTGTCCGTGTGGCAGACCGGCTCGGGCACGCAGAGCAACATGAACATGAACGAGGTGCTGGCCAACCGCGCCTCGGAACTGCTGGGCGGCGTGCGCGGCGAAGAACGCAAGGTGCACCCCAACGACCACGTCAACCGCGGCCAGTCGTCCAACGACACCTTCCCCACCGCCATGCACGTGGCCGCCGCCGTCCAGGTCGAGCACCACCTGCTGCCGGTCCTGAAGACCCTGCGCGCCACCTTCGCCGCCAAGAGCGCCGAGTTCTACGACATCGTCAAGATCGGCCGCACCCACCTGCAGGACGCGACCCCGCTGACGCTGGGCCAGGAACTGTCCGGCTACGTCGCCCAGCTCGACCTGGCCGAACAGCAGATCCGCGCCACGCTGCCGGGCCTGCACCAGCTGGCCATCGGCGGCACCGCCGTCGGCACCGGCCTGAACGCCCACCCGCAGTTCAGCGCCAAGGTCTCGGCCGAACTGGCCCACGCCACCGAAACCGCCTTCGTCTCCGCGCCCAACAAGTTCCAGGCCCTGGCCTCGCACGAAGCCCTGCTGTTCGCCCACGGCGCCCTCAAGTCGCTCGCCGCCGGCCTCATGAAGATCGCCAACGACGTGCGCTGGCTGTCCAGCGGCCCGCGTTCCGGCCTGGGCGAAATCAGCATCCCCGAAAACGAACCCGGCAGCTCCATCATGCCGGGCAAGGTCAACCCGACCCAGTGCGAAGCCATCACCATGCTGGCCGCCCAGGTCCTGGGCAACGACGTCGCCATCAACATCGGCGGCGCCAGCGGCAACTTCGAACTGAACGTCTACAAGCCCCTGGTGATCCACAACTTCCTGCAGTCGGTGCGCCTGCTGACCGACGGCATGGCCAGCTTCGACCAGCACTGCGCCGCCGGCATCCAGCCCAACCGCGACCGCATCGCCGAACTGGTCGACCGCTCGCTGATGCTGGTCACCGCCCTGAACCCCCACATCGGCTACGACAAGGCCGCCCAGATCGCCAAGAAGGCGCACAAGGAAGGCCTGTCCCTGAAGGAATCGGCGCTGGCCCTGGGCTACGTCACCGAAGCCCAATTCGCCGAATGGGTCGTCCCCGGCAGCATGACCAACGCCGCCAAGTAATCCCGCCGCAAAAAAAACGCCGCCCCGAGAGGGGCGGCTTTTTTTTGCGCGCCGCGCTTGATGGCGCGGCCGCACCACGTCACTGACCGACTACCTCGCCACCCACAGGATGTGGCCCCCCGTAGTCCCAATCTCTAATCACGGCCACTGTGCGCCCACCATCACTGCCCCACAGCGCCCATCTGCGCAAGCGCACAGCGCACACCCCCCCGACGCCCACAACCACGTATGCCAGGTCCGGCCGCCCGCGCGGCCGGCCCTGGCGACCTACGAAGAAAGCAACCGCCGCAAAAACCCCCGAGCCGCGCAACCAAAGAAGCCCCTAAGCGCTCCCCACCAACAACACCCAAGCAGGAATCGTCAAAGCAGAAAACAACGTCCCCATAGAAATGAGCACAGCCACCATCCTCCCATCTCCCCCCATCCGCATCGCCAGCACATAAGCCGCCGACGCCGTCGGCAACGCCGCAAACAGCAGCAACATCCGCGCTTCCAGCGGCGCCAGCCCCAGCAGCCGCGCCACCCCCAGCGCCACCAGCGGCAACGCCACCAGCTTCACCGCCAGCATCCACGCGATCAAGCCGCCATAGCCCTTGCCGCCTTCCCACGACAGGCTGGCCCCCACGCACAGAATCCCCAACGCGATCGCCGCCGCGCCCAGCCGCGCCAGCACCGTGTCCACCGGCCCCGGCAGCTGCAGCCCCGCGAGATTGCACGCCAGCCCCGCCAGCGTCGACACCACCAGCGGATTGCGCGCCAGCTCGCGCAGCAGGCTGCCGCCGTTGTGGCGCGCCAGCCCGTACACCGCGGCCACGTTGGCCATCGGCACCGCGAACCCGATGATCAGCGCCATCACGGTCTGGCCTTGCGCGCCGCCCAGGCTGGCCGATAGGGCCAGTCCGATATACGTGTTGAAGCGGAAGCCGCATTGCGCCGATGACGCCAGTCCCAGCGAGGAAGGCTTGAGCACGAGCCCGGCCAGCCACGACAGCGCCACGCCGGCGACGATCACCGCCGCCGTCGCCTGCAACAGTATTGCGGCATTGCCCGCGCTGATCGGCGTGCGCAGGATGGACTGGAACAGCAGGGCGGGGAACAGCACGAAGTACACCAGGCGCTCGGCGCCGGCGAAGAACTCGCGCGAGAAATTCAATTTGTGGCGCAGCGCCCAACCCAGCGCGACCAGCATGAAATCAGGGAAAACCAGCAGTGCGACCGACATGTCGATGAAGTGTTTTTCGAGCGCGCCGGCCGGGGATCGGCTCGCTATGCGATCGTAAGCATTTGCTGCTATTCTCCGTCATTCTGGCGGGCGCGTGTGCCACAAGCAACTCAAAACAGCACGGCTTTCTGCCCTGCATACTAAGCGATGCGCCCCCACCGTTAACTGCTGACTCGTCTACAGACGGGTACGTCACAAAACGGTCCGTTCACATACGGGCTCGCACACTTGGAGGAAACACACACATGAATAAAGTTCGCTCCCTGGCTATCGCTGTCGCGTTGGCCGCCGGCACGATCGGCGCCTCGGCCGCTCACGCCGCCGACAAGTATCCCAACAAGCCGATCCGCGTCATCGTCCCGTTCGCGCCCGGCGGCTCCACCGACATCATCGCGCGCCTCGTGACGCAGCGCATGAGCCAGGAACTGGGCCAGCCGATGGTCGTGGAAAACAAGGGCGGCGCCGGTGGCGCCATCGGCGCGGCCGAAGCCGCGCGCGCCGCGCCGGACGGCTACACGCTGTCGATCGCCACCGTCTCGACGATGGCCGTCAACCCGGCGTGCCGCCCCAACGACCTGCCCTACGATCCGATCAAGGACTTCCAGGCCGTCACCAACTTCGCCAACACCGCCAACGTGGTCGCGGTGAACCCGAAGTTCCCGGCCAAGGACTTCAAGGGCTTCGTCGAGGAACTCAAGAAGAACCCCGGCAAGTACTCGTACGGCAGCTCGGGCACGTGCGGCGTGCTGCACCTGATGGGCGAGTCGTTCAAGATGGCCACCGGCACCGACATCGTGCACGTGCCCTACAAGGGTTCGGGCCCGGCCGTGGCCGACGCCGTCGGCGGCCAGATCGAAATCATCTTCGACAACCTGCCGTCCTCGATGCCGCAGATCCAGGCGGGCAAGCTGAACGCCATGGCCATCGCCTGGCCCGACAACATCGCCTCGCTCAAGGGCGTGCCCAACTTCAAGGAAGCCGGCTTCCCGGTGCTGAACCAGCCGGTCTGGTACGGCCTGCTGGCGCCCAAGGGCACCCCGATGGATGTCGTCAACAAGCTGCGCGACGCCGCCGTGGTGGCCCTGAAGGACCCCAAGGTCATCAAGGCGCTGGACGACCAGGGCTCGGCCCCGTCGGGCAACACCCCGGAAGAATTCGCCAAGGAAATCAAGGAACAGTACGACTGGGCGAAGGACGTCGTGAAGAAGCAGAACATCAAGCTGGATTGATGGCCTGATGGCGCGGGCCCAGGCCCGCCGCCTGCCACATGAAGGGCGCCCTCGGGCGCCCTTTTTCATGGCCGCCGCATTCTGGCGGCGAGACCTGTGCGAGAAGCGCCCGCTACCCGCCCAGCGCCGCCTGGCTGGCTTCGCAGGCCGCGCGCAGCCGGTCGATCAGGTCGTGGTGCAGCGCCGACAGCGGATCCTGGCTGCGCGCCAGCACGCTGATCGGCACGCGCAAGGCCGGCGACAGCCGCCGCAGGCGCATGTCGGGGCGCAGCATGGCCTGGGCCGTGATGGCGTCGACGATGGCGTCGCCGGCGCCGGCCTGGGCCAGCGCGCAGGCCACGTAATGGGTCTGCACCCGCACGGCGGCGTGGGGATCCAGGCCCTGCGCATCCAGCGCCATCTGCAGCAGCGCGCCGGAGGCGTCGCTGGCGTCCAGCAGGATCAGCGCATCGCCGGCGATGTCGGCCAGCGCCAGCGGGCCGTCGCCGGGGCCCCGGCCCACGTGCACCAGCTCGGTGTGGCCCAGCTCGATGCGCGCCAGGCCCGGCGTGTCGCGGGTGTCGAAGGTCACGGCCAGGTCCAGCTCGCGCGTCAGCATGCCGCGCACCAGTTCGGTACTGTGGTGGGTGTGGATGTCGAAGGTCAGGCCCGGCCGCGCGGCGCGGCTGTCGCGCACCACGCCTGGCAGCAGGCCCAGCCCCAGCGCCGGGGCGCAGCCCAGCCGCAGGTGCGCGTGGGGACGGTCGCGCAGGCTGGCGGCCAGCCGGCGCACGCTGTCCAGGTCCTGGTTCAGGCGCGCCACTTCGGGCGTCAGGATGTCGGCCTCGCGCGTGGCCACCAGGCGGCCCTTGACGCGCTCGAACAGCTTGAAGCCCAACTGCGCCTCGGCGCTCGCCAGCAGCTTGCTGGCGGCGGGCTGGGTGATGTGCAGCGCCGCCGCGGCCTGTGTCAGGGAGCCGGTGCGGCGGATCGCTTCGAAGATCTCGATGTGGCGCAGGCGCATGGAGCAAAGGGGGATATCGGCGCAATCCCGCATTCTACGGCGCGGCGGGGGCGCTGCGACAGCGCCGCGGGTCTTGTCTATCATGGACGTCCATGCCGGCCGTCCGGCGTCATCCTGGAGTCCGTCCCATGCGCGTGCGCCGTTCCACCGCCGCCCTCCTGTTCGCCGCCGCCCTGGCCGCGGCGCCCTCGGCCTGGGCGCGTACGCCGACCGCGGCCGAGGACCTGAATCCGGAAGCCGCCAGCGGCAGCCAGGCGCGCACGCTGGCGCGCGCGCCGCATTACATGATGGTGTCGGCCAATCCGCTGGCGACCGCGGCCGGCGACGAGATGCTCAAGCGCGGCGGCAGCGTGGTGGACGCGGCCATCGCCACGCAGCTGGTGCTGAACCTGGTCGAGCCGCAATCGTCCGGCATCGGCGGCGGCGCCTTCATGGTGGTGTACTCGGCCAGGGACCGCGGCATCGTCACCTACGACAGCCGCGAGACCGCGCCCGCGGCGGCGCGCCCCGACCGCTTCCTGGATGCCGACGGCAAGCCGCTGCCGTTCACGCAGGCGGTCAACAACGGCATGGCCGTGGGCGTGCCGGGCCTGCTGCGCGGCCTGGAGATGGCGCACAAGCGCCAGGGCAAGCTGCCGTGGGCCGACCTGTTCCAGCCCGCCATCCGGCTGGCCGAGCAGGGCTTCGCGGTCTCGCCGCGCCTGCACAAACTGCTGGCGGGCAACAAGGAATTGCCGCGCCAGCCGGCCGCCGCGGCCTATTTCTATGCGCCCGACGGCAGCGCCTGGCCGGTCGGCCAAGTGCTGAGGAATCCCGCCTTCGCGGCCACGCTGCGGGCGGTGGCGCAGGGCGGCGCGGACGCCTTCTACCAGGGCGATATCGCCCGCGACATCGTGGCGGCGGTGCACGCGCACCCCAAGCCCGGCGACCTGACGCTGGCCGATCTGGCCGGCTACCAGCCGCGCCAGCGCGACCCGGTCTGCGGCGCCTATCGCGGCTTTCAGCTGTGCGGCATGGGCCCGCCCAGCAGCGGCCCGATCGCGGTGCTGCAGATGCTGGGCGAGCTGGAGCAATATCCGATCGGCGATTTCGCGCCCGGCAGCGTCGAGGCGGTGCACTACTTCGCCGAGGCCGGCCGGCTGGCCTTCGCCGATCGCGACTTCTACGTGGCCGACCCGGATTTCGTCCGCGTGCCGGTGCGCGCGATGCTGGACCCCGCGTACCTGCGCGCCCGCGGGGCGCTGATCCGGCCCGATCGCAGCATGAAGGTGGCGTTGCCCGGCGACCCCGAAGGCAAGCTGCTGTCGCGGGGGCGTGACAACGCCCTGGAGCAGCCTTCCACCAGCCACCTGGTGGCGGCGGACGCCGACGGCAATGCGCTGTCGATGACCACCACCATCGAAAACGAATTCGGCAGCAAGATCTTCGTGCGCGGCTTTCTGCTGAACAACGAGATGACGGATTTCTCGTCGTCGTTCAAGGATCCCGAAGGGCGGCTGGTGGCCAACCGCGTCGAACCCGGCAAGCGCCCGCGCAGCGCGATGGCGCCGATGATCGTGTTGCGCGACGGCAAGCCCTACCTGCTGGTGGGCTCGCCGGGCGGCAGCGCCATCATCAACTACGTCGCCAAGACCATCGTGGCGGTGCTGGACTGGAAGCTGGACATCCAGGCCGCGGCGGCCCTGCCGAACCTGGGCAGCCGCAACAAGGAGACCGAGCTGGAGAAGGGCACCGCGCTGGAAGCGCTGGCGCCGGCGCTCGAGCGCATGGGGCATCCGGTGAAGATCACCGAATTCCCCAGCGGCATCCATGGCATCGTGATCGATGCGGACGGCCTGCAGGGCGGGGTCGACCCGCGCCGCGAAGGGTTGGCGGCGGGCGGCTGAGGCGGCATTCGCAGTATGTCGCCCGGCGCGCCACACGCCGGGCAAGCACGCCGGGCAAGCAGGCCCCGCGCTGGGCGGGGCCTGGCGCAACGGTTCATTCCAGCGCCGACGGATCCAGCCGCATCTTGTCCTCGCGGCTGCGCGCCAGGTAGGTCACGCCCCACATCACCACGCCGAGCAATAGCAGCCAGCCTGCCACCTGGTACTGGATCACGTCGCGGCCGGTCAGCGGCGTCAGCAGGAACAGGCAGGCGGCCGCGCCCAGCCACGGCACGATGCGGTTGATGCGGAAATGCTCGTGCTTGACCTGGTCGCGGCGCAGCACCAGCACCGCCACGTTGACGAAGGCGAACACGCCCAGCAGCAGCAGGGCGGTGGTGCCGCCCAGCGCGCGGATGGCTTCGGAATCGGCCAGCGCCACCAGGATGATCAGGCCGAAGGCCAGCGCGGTGGTGAACAGGATGGCGGTCCACGGCGTCTGGTTGCGGCGATGCACGTGCGCCAGGAAGGCCGGCAGCACGCCCTGGCGCGACATGCCGTACAGCAGGCGGCTGGCCATCATCATGTTGATGAGCGCCGAGTTGGCCACGGCGAACATCGAGATCACCGGCATGATGTATTCCACCGGCAGGCCGGGCGCGGCGCGCTTGACCACCAGCACCAGCGGCGTGCTGCTGCTGGCCAGTTCGCCCACCGGCACCAGCGCCACCGCGCAGATCGACACCAGCACGTAGATCACCGCCGTCAGCCCCAGGCCGGTCAGCATCACCTTGGGGAAAATGCGGCTGGGGTTGTGGGTCTCCTCGGCCATGTTGACCGAGTCCTCGAAGCCGACCATGGCGAAGAATGCCAGCGCCGTGGCCGAGGTGACGGCCAGGAACACGCTCTTGTCTTCCGGCGTGTCGAAGGCGATGACGCGCGAGAAATCGGCCTGGCCCTCCGACATGGCGTAGAAGCCCAGCAGGATCACCATCAGCAGGCCCGACAGTTCGATCAGGGTCAGCACCACGTTGGCGCGCACGCTCTCGGACGCGCCGCGCAGGTTCACCAGCATCACCAGCGCCATGAAGCCCAGCGCGCCCGTGGTGATCCAGGCCTTGTCGGCCTCGATGCCGAAGGCCGCGAACAGGTTGGCCGCGAAGGCCTGTGACGCGGTCGCCGCCGAGGTCAGGCCCGAGCACATCACGGTGAAGCAGACGATGAAGGTCAGGAAATGCACGCCGAACGCCTTGTGCACATAGAGCGCGGCGCCCGCCGCTTTCGGATACTTGGTGACCAGTTCCAGGTAGGACAGCGCGGTCAGCAGCGCCACGCCGAAGGCCACCAGGAACGGCAGCCAGGCCGCGCCGCCGACTTCCTTGGCGACCTGTCCGGTCAGGGCGTAGACGCCGGTGCCCAGGATGTCACCGACGATGAACAGCAATAACAGCTTGGGTCCCATCACCCGCTTGAGCGGGGCGCTTTGCTGCGCGGCGTCCGGGGCATCATTCGTGGCCATCGTCTTTCTCCTTGTTCTCTTTCGATTTGGGGGAGTCGCGTCTGGGCAACGCCGGGACCGGCCTGGCGGCAGGTCCGAGGTGACGGGGAAAAGTCTAAAGCGGCGTTGCGCGCCGCGATGCAACAGTGATGCAACGAATTGTCTGCGCATGAAAACCATGCAAGCGCGTGTGGCTGGGCACGATAAATGCGCAGCGCGATCGTCGTGGATCGAATCGCCAGGCGTGCGCGGCGCCGCGAAGAAAAACGCCCGCTTCGAGGCGGGCGTGGATCGCGGTCGCGCGGCGCGCGCGTCAGGGTTCGGTCGGCGCCAGGTCGGGCGGCAACCGCCGCAGCGTGGCGGGCGTGCGCGACAGCTTGATCGGCGAGCCGACGCCGCGGTAGTCGCCCTGTTCCAGCACCATGCCGCGGTGCTTCGTGTGGGGATGGGCCAGCGCCTGGTCCACGGTCTGCACGGCCGCGGCCGGCACGCCGGCGCGCAGCAGGCGGTCGGCCAGCGCCGCCGCGTCGTGATGCGCGAGCAGGGCGGACAGCTCGTCGCGCAGGGCCTGGCGATGCGCCAGGCGATCGGCGTTGGCGGCGTAGCGCGGGTCGGCGGCCAGCGCCGGCGCCTCCAGCACCTGCGCCAGCTGCGCGAACTGGCGGTTGTTGCCGACCGCCAGGAAGATCGGGCCGCTGGCGGTGGGCAGCGTCTCGTAGGGTGCGATGTTCGGATGCGCGTTGCCGCTGCGGCCCGGCGTCTTGCCGCTGTAGAAATAGTTGGGCGCGTGCGGATGCAGCAGCGACAACGCGCAGTCGTACAGCGTGATGTCGAGGAACTGGCCCAGGCCGCTGCGCACGCGTTCGTTCAGCGCCAGCAGGATCGCCACCGCCGCGTTCAGGCCGGTCACCATGTCCACCACCGGCAGGCCGACGCGGGTGGCGTCGCCGTCGGCCTCGCCGTTCACGCTCATCAGCCCGCACATGGCCTGGGCGCAGGCGTCGTAGCCGGGCAGGCCGCCCAGCGGGCCGTCGGCGCCGAAGCCGCTGACGCGGCAGTGGATCAACGCCGGGAAGCGTTCGCGCAAGGTGTCGTAGCCCAGGCCCCACTTCTCCAGCGTGCCCGGCTTGAAGTTCTCGACCAGCACGTCGGCGTCGGCCAGCAGGTGGCGCAGCAGTTCCTGCCCCGCCGCCTGCGACAGGTCCAGCGTCATGCCGCGCTTGTTGCGGTTGACGCCGACGAAGTACGACGCCGTCTCGCCCAGGAACGGCGGGCCCCAGCCGCGGGTCTCGTCGCCGCCGGGCGGCTCGATCTTGAGCACGTCGGCGCCGTGGTCGGCCAGGATCTGGGTGCAGTACGGACCGCCCAGCACGCGCGACAGGTCGATCACTTTGCAGCCGGCGAGGGCGCCGGCGTCGGGGAGCTTGGGAGCCATGAAGCCTCTGCGGTCAGTCGATGGAAACGTTGGCGCTCTTGATGAGCGTGCGCCACTTGGGCACTTCGGCCGTGATGAAGCTGGACAGTCCCTGCGGCGTCTGGTCCTGGGCGCGCACGATGCCCTGGCTGCGCAGGGTCTGTTCGATCGCGGGGTCCGACAGCGCGGTCTGGAACGCCTGGTTCAGTTTGGCCACGGTCTCGGGCGGGGTGGCCTTGGGCGCGACGATGCCGAAGAACACGCTGACGTCATAGCCCGACAGCCCCTGTTCGGACAGCGTCGGCAGGTCCGGCAGCGCGTCCGAGCGCTGCGCGCTGGCCAGGCCGATGGCGCGCAGCTTGCCGGCCTTGATGTACGGCAGCGCCGTCAGGATGTCGGTGAACGACATGGATACCTGGCCGCCCAGCAGGTCGTTGAGCGCCGGCCCGGTGCCTTTGTACGGGATGTGCATGATGCGGGTGCCGGCCATCTGGTTGAACAGGATGCCGGCCAGGTGCGAGGACGCGCCGTTGCCGGACGAGGCGTAGCTGAGCTTGTCCGGGTTCTTCTTGGCGTAGGCGATCAGTTCCTGCGCGTTGTTGGCCGGCACCGACGGGTTCACCACCAGGATGTTGGGCAGGTGGCCGATGCGGATGATGGGCGCGAAGCTGGTCTCGGGGTTGTAGCCCTGGTTCTTGTACAGGCTGACGTTGATGGCCAGCGGTCCCGAGGTGCCGAACAGGATGGTGTAGCCGTCCGGCTTGGCGGCGGCCACGTATTCGGAGCCGATGTTGCCGCCGGCGCCGGCGCGGTTCTCGACGATGACGGTCTGGCCCAGCGGCTGCTTGAGCTTTTCGGCCAGGCGGCGCGCCAGCGCGTCGGTCGGGCCGCCGGGCGGGAACGGCACCACCAGCGTGACCGGACGCGACGGATAGGCGTCGGCCGCCAGCGCGGGAGGGACGGCGGCGATGGCGGCGACCGCCAGCAGCAGGGGGGTGAACAGGCGTTTCATGGTTGTCTCCAGTGGGGGCGCGCCGGCTGTGCCGCCGGCGTCGGGGGGGCGCCAGGCTACAGCGCGTGTTGCAGGATGCCGCGGCAGGCGGCGCTTTCGTCGGCGGGAATGGCATAGGGATCGCGCGGCGCCAGGCGGTGCTGCAGCACCTGGTCGGCCAGCAGCGCGCGGCTGGCCAGGCCGTCGCCGGCCGCCTCCCAGCGCAGCGCCGCCATCGACACCGCGTGGTACAGCAGCGAGGCGGCTTGGCGCGCCAGTTCGGCATGGTCGCCCTGCGCGGCGTGTTCGGCCAGCGCATAGGTCCGTTGCAGCGCATCGGCCTGGGTGGCGGCGAGCGCGGGCGGGCAGGGCAGGCCGTCGGCCAGCAACTGGTCGATATGGCGGCGCAGCGCGGGCAGCGAGCCTTCCTTCTTGATGGCGCGCAGCACGTCCAGCGCCACGATGTTGCTGGTGCCTTCCCAGATCGAGCCCAGGTGCGCGTCGCGCACCAGGCGCGGCTCGGTCCATTCCTCGATGTAGCCGCAGCCGCCGCGCACTTCCATGGCGTCGCCGGTGACCTTGCGCGCATCGCGGCAGGCGCGGAACTTGATCAGCGGCGTCAGGATGCGCGCCAGCGCCGGGTCGCCCTGGCCCTGGTCGGCGTCCGCCAGGGCGCGGGCGGTCTGGAACATGACGCTGCGGGCCTGTTCGGCCCACACCGTCATCTTCACCAGCTGGCGCTGCATCAGCGGCATGTCGATCAGGCGCTTGCCGAACGCGCGGCGGTGCTGCGAGACGTAGGTGGCCTCGGTGACGGCGCGGCGCATCAGGCCGGCCGCGCGCATGCCGTTGGACAGGCGCGAGTTGTTGATCATGTCGGCCATGTGCTTGAAGCCCTTGCCGCGCTCGCCCACCAGCCAGGCGACCGCGCCTTCCAGCCGGATCTCGCCGCTGGCCATGGAGCGGGTGCCGAGCTTGTCCTTGAGCCGCAGGATGCGGTAGTGATTGTGCGTGCCGTCGGCCAGGTCGCGCGGCAGCAGGAACAGCGACACCCCCTTCAGGCCGGGCTCGCTTTCACTGCGCGCCAGCACCATGGCGAAGCCGGCATCGGGGTTGGAGCAGAACCATTTGTCGCCGTGGATGCGCCAGCTGCCGTCTTCCTGGCGCTGGGCCGTGACCTCGGTGGCGCTGACGTCCGAGCCGGCGCCCTGCTCGGTCATGAACATGGCGCCCTGGCGCAGCGCGTCGAAGTCCTGGCTGGTGACCTGCGGCAGGACCCGCTCGACCAGCGCCGGGTCGCCGAACTTGCGTAGCGTGCGCGCCAGCGAATCGGTCATGCTGACCGGGCAGCACAGGCCGAACTCGGCCTGCACGAACAGGTGGCTGAGCGCGTACTTGGCGGCGGCCGGCATCGGCTCGGGCCAGCCCAGCACGCCGCCGCGATGCGATAGCGCCGCCAGGCCGAATTCGCTGTAGGCCAGGCGCTCCAGTTCGACGTAGGCCGGATGCTTGTCGATGCGCGACTCGTCGGCGCCGGCGCGGCTGCGCACCGACAGGGTGGGCGGATGCTTGTCGGCGGTGGCCGCCAGTTCGTCCATCAGGCCGCCCGCCAGTCCGCCCAGGCGGTCCAGGTGCGGCAGCAGGTGCGCGTGCAGCGCGGCCGGCAGGTAGCGCCGGGCCAGCGGCGCGGCGTACGGATCGGCGCGGAACAGGTTCAGGCCGCGCGCGTCCGGGACGGGCGTGGCGGTGGCGCGGGTGGGGGCGACGGGGGGCTGGGCGGGGGTATCCATGGCGGCATCCTGCGCAAAAGAGGAGTTTCCGGCATGGTGCGATGATGGATTAATCTATACAAATACCGTTTTGGTGTAGACCTATCCAATAAAAATATGGATCTCGGGCGCCGCCGGCAGGCGCGCCCCGGGAGGAGACCGATGGACCTGGATCCGCGCTTGTTGCGCTATTTCATCGCCGTGGCCGAAGAGCGCCATTTCAGCCGCGCCGCCGCGCGCCTGCACATTTCCCAGCCGCCCTTGAGCTACGCCATCCGCCAGCTCGAGGACAACGTCGGCGCGCGCCTGCTGGCGCGCACCAGCCGCCACGTCGAACTGACCGCCGCCGGCCAGGTGCTGTACCGCGAGGCCCTGACGCTGCTGCGCCAGGCCGAGGACGTGCGCACGCTGGTGCAGCGGGTCGACGCCGGCCTGCGCGGCCGGCTGCGCATCGGCTTCGTCGGCTCGATGCTGTATCGCGGCCTGCCGGCGCTGCTGGCGTCGATGCGGGCCGAACTGCCGGACGTGGAACATGTCCTGACCGAGCTGAATTCGCACGACCAGATCGAGGCGGTGCGGCGCGGCGAGCAGGACCTGGGCTTCATCCACGCCAACCCGGTGCCGGCCGGCGTGGCGGCGCGCGACCTGCTGGCCGAACCGTTCGTGGTGTGCCTGCCGGAAAGCCATCCGCTGGCCAGCAGGCCGTCGCTGGCGCTGGCGGAGCTGGCTACCGATGACTTCGTGTTTTTCGCCCGCGCCGCCTCGCCCAGCTATTACGAGACCGTGCTGTCGCTGTGCGTGGGGGCGGGCTTCATGCCCGTGATCCGCCACGAAGTGCGCCACTGGCTGAGCGTGGCTTCGCTGGTGTCGCAGGGCCTGGGCGTGTCGATCGTGCCGTCCTGCCTGTCGCGCAGCGGCCTGGCGGGCACGCGTTTCATCGCCTTCGAGCACCAGGCGCGCTCGGTCAGCCAGGTGATCTGGCCGGACGAGGACCGTTCGCCGCTGCAGGAAAAGGCGCTGGCGCTGGTCGAGCGCCAGTTCCCCGCGGCCTGAATGGGCATCCGGGGCGCGCCGCCCGGATATCTCAGCCTGGCAGTCGCGTGAAGCGGTTGGTCAGCGTGCCCAGCCCGGTCAGCGTCACGTCGACCACGTCGCCGTCGCTGAGGTCTGGCGAATGGCCGTCGGTGCCCATCCAGAGGATGTCGCCGGGCTGCAGGGTGAGGTAGCGGCTCATCGTGCTGATGAAGGTGTCGACACCGAACAGCATGTCGCCGGTGCCGAAGCGGGTGCTCTCGCGGCCGTTGACGCTGACCACCGTCTCCATGCGCGCCAGGTCCGGGTCGGTCTCGATCCAGGGGCCCATCGGCTTGAAGGTGTCGGTGTTCTTGGAACGCCAGAAAGTGCGGTCGGACGCCTGCCAATCGCGCGCGCTGACGTCGTTGCCGATGGTGTAGCCGAGGATGCCGGCGCGCACGTCTTCCGGCCGGACGTGCTTCATGCGCTTGCCGATCACCACCACCAGCTCGCCCTCATACTGCACGCGGGTGGCGTCGGCGGGCATCAGCACGTCCTGCCCGTGCGCCAGCAGCGCGTTGTTGGCGCGGTAGCCGACATCGGGCTGGGCGGGAATGTTCTTGCCCTCGGCGCCGATGTGCTGGACATAGTTCAGGCCGACGCAATAGAAGGTCGGGGGAATCACCGGTACCTCGATCCGCACATCGGCCAGGCGCAGCGATTCATTGCGCCTTTCATGGCCGTTGAACGGGTCGCCGCGCACCGGCGTGATGCGGTCGTCGTCGAGAATGCCGTAGAACGTCTGACCGTCGTGGATGCAGCGTATCCATTTCATGGTGGGTTCCTTCAGGCCGCCTGGGCGGAAAAGCCGGGATCGTCGTTGGCCATGCGGGTGATGAGCCATTCGCCATCGTTGCGCGCCAGTTCGATGTGGGTGGTGCGGATGGTGTCGATGCCCGTCAGCGGCGCGGGGCCGGACAGCGCGGCGCCGCTGTCGTGCCGCACCACCAGCATGTAGGCGCGCAGCGCGCAGCGGTCCGCGTTCCAGGCGTGCGCCGCGAGGTTGCAGATCAGGTGGTGGATGCGCTGGGTCGGGGAACGGCGCGCCAGCGCCGCCAGCACGGCGTCGCGGCCCGCCAGCGTCTGGCCCTGGCGCAGCCAGACGCCGTCGGGGGCGAGGCGCCGCACCAGATCGTCGTAGCGGTTTTCGTCCAGATCGCGGAAAAACGCCATGACCTGGTTGTGGCAAAGCGACAGGGTATCGCTCATGGGGATGTCGTCCTCAGCATGGTTTCATCGATGGCGGCCAGCGTGTCCGCGCCGCACAGTTGCATGGTGCGCGCCAGTTCGTCGCGCAATATCTCCAGCGCCTTGCAGGCGCCAGGATGGCCGCCCGCCAGCACGCCGTAGAGCGTGGCGCGGCCGGTCAGCACGCCGGCCGCGCCCAGCGCCAGCGCCTTGAAGATGTCGCTGCCGCGCCGCACGCCGCCGTCCAGCAATACCGGCACCCGGCCGCGCGCGGCGGCGAGCACATCCGCCAGGGCGTCCAGCGACGCGATGCCGCTGTCCAGTTGCCGGCCGCCATGATTCGAGACCACCAGCGCGTCGGCGCCGATGCCGACGATGGCGTCCACGTCCAGGGCGTTGACCACGCCCTTGACGATGAGCCTGCCTTGCCAGCCGTCGCGCAGCCGCGCCAGGTCGTCCAGCTTGAACGCCGGATCGTAGTTGCGGCCGGCGACGGACTTCATCGCCTTGCGGTCCGCGGCGACCGGCGCCAGGCCCGCCAGGCTGGGCATCGCGGGCGGCCGCCGCAGCAGCATGTCGAGCGACCAGGCGGGCTTGCGCGCGAACTGCAAGACGTTGCGCGGATTGAGCTTCATGGGAAACGCCAATCCGTGCGCCAGGTCGCGCTCGCGCTTGCCGCCCACCGGAAGGTCCACCGTGATCATCAGCGCCTCGTAGCCGGCGGCGCCGGCGCGCCGGATCAGGTCGGCAAGCCGGGCCTTGTCCTGCAGGATATAGGCCTGGAACCAGAGCCGGCCCGGCGCCCGGTCGGCGATTTCCTCGATCGACGCGGTGGCGGACGTGGACAGGGTGTAGGGAATGCCGGCCTGCGCGGCGGCGCGCGCCAGCGCCACGTCGCCGCCGCGCCAGCCGAAGCCGACCGCGCCGGTGGGCGCGATGGCGCAGGGCAGGGCCGCGGGCGTGCCGACGAACGGCGCCGCCAGGTCGACGCGCGAGACATCGCGCAGCACCCGCGGGGCCAGGCGCAGCCGCTGGAACGCGGTGACGTTCTCGCGCAGCGTGATCTCGTCCTCGGCGCCGCCGTCGAAGAAGTCGAACACCGGCCGCGGCAGGCGCGCCCGCGCCGCGATGCGCAGGCGCTCGATGGAAAAGCAATCGTCGAGCCGGGCGGTCATCGCGGCGTTCTCCTGGATCGTGGCCGCGCCATCATTCGCCTTTGACATTGCCTTTCTTGATCACGTCGGCCCAGCGTGTCCGGTCCTGCACCAGGAACTGGCTGAACTGTTCCGGCGTGCCGCCGTCGGCCAGGGCGCCCAGCGAGGCGAGCTGTTGCTTCACCGCCGGATCGGCCAGGGCCTCGTTGGCGGCCTGGTTCAGCTTGTCGACGATGGCCTTGGGCGTGGCGGGCGGCGCCAGCATGCCGACCCAGGTCGCGGCCGCGTCGAAGCCGGGATAGCCCAGGCTTTCGAGCGTCGGCACGCCGGGGAAGTCGGGTTGCGGTTCGCGCGTGCCGATGGCCAGCACGCGCAACTGCTTCTGCGCCACATAATTGGCGATGCCGACGCTGGGATAGAACATGAACGAGATGCGCCCCGCCAGCATTTCCTGCAGGGCCGGTCCATTGCCCTTGAACGGCACGTGCATCATGCGCGCGCCGGTCATGTTGGCCAGCATCTCGGCGGTCAGGTGCGCCGAGCCGCCGATGCCCGACGAGCCGAAGGTGAGCTTGTCCGGGCTGGCCTTGGCCGCGGCCACCAGCTCCTGCATGGTCTTGTAGGGCGAGCCATAGCTCGTCACCACCACCATCGGCAGCTTGGCGAAATTGCCGACGGGGGTGAAGTCCTTGACCGCGTCATAGTTGTAGCGTTCGGGGTACAGCAGCGGATTCACGTTCAGGGTGAGCGAGGTCACCAGCACCTTGTAGCCGTCGGGTTCCGACCGCATCACGTCGTTGGCGGCGATGGACGCGCTGGCGCCCGGTTTGTTCTCCACCACGATCGAGGCCTTCAGGCTTTCGGACATGCGCTTGGCGAGGATGCGGGCGATCACGTCGGTCGGTCCGCCGGCCGCGTAGCCGACTTCCATGCGGATCGGCCGCGACGG
This sequence comes from Achromobacter insuavis, assembly GCF_902859645.1. GTDB lineage: Bacteria > Pseudomonadota > Gammaproteobacteria > Burkholderiales > Burkholderiaceae_B > Achromobacter > Achromobacter insuavis. Next base: position 23,463 of record NZ_CADIJR010000001.1, read on the forward strand.
ATAGTCGTCGGCCAGGGCGGGCGCCGCGACGCCCGCGCCGATCAGCGCGGCGCAGAGCAGGTTGGTCCATTTTTTTGTGTTCATGATGTCTCCTCCTTGTTTTGATATCAGTATTGGTCGGGGAAGTACCGATCCGCCATCACCTGGCAGCGCTTGATCAGGCGCGGCTCGTCCGGCCGGTAGTCGGCCACGGCGTTATGGATGGTCCCCATGTTGTCCCACATCAGCACATCGCCTTCCTGCCACTGATGGCGATAGCGGTACTTCTCCTGCAGCTGGTGCCTGAACAGGAAGTCCAGCACCTCGGCGCTGCGCGCTTCCGGCAACTCGTTGATCCTCACGGAATAGCCGGGGTTGGCGTACAGCACCTTGCGGCCCGTGATCGGATGCGTCAGGAACACCGGATGCGAGACCGGCGGCTTGCGGCGCTTCTGTTCCTCGGTCAGCGGGGGGCGGGTGCTGCCCTTTTCCCGCCGCATCATTTCCCAGAACTTGTTGAAGTCGTGGGTGATGGTCATGCCGTCCAGCTCGGTCTTCAAGGCGTCCGGCAGCTCGTCGTAGGCGGCGTGCATGTTCGAGAACTCGGTGTTGCCCAGCGATTTGCCGTCGCGCATCGGGATGCGGATGCCGTACAGCACGTTGCTGAAGGCGATGGTGCGGCTGTAGGACATGTCGGTGTGCCAGTCCTGGCCGGCGTCGCTCAGGCCCACGGGCTTGCCGTTCTCCACCATGTTCGACAGGATCATCACTTCCGGCAGGCCGGGCTCGAAATACATGTTGGCGACGTTCACTTCCAGCGTGCCGAAGCGTCCGGCGAACGCTTTCAGGTGCGGCGCTTGCAGCGCCTGCTTCGGGAAGCTGACCACGCCATGGCGGCCCAGCGCCGCCTCGATGGCGCGGTGGTCTGCCTCGGCCAGAGGCTGGGCCAGGTCGATATCCAGGATGCGGGCGCCCAACGAGCCCCCGCCAGCAACGATCTTCATGATGTCTCCGTTCTCGGGATGGGGAAGGCCTGGACGGCCTTCCCGGGATGCCGGCGCGTCAGGGTGAACAGCCCCTAGAACGCGGCCCGCAGGATTGCCAGGACCTCGGTCGCATCGGCGACCGGGCGGGGATTGAGCGCCAGCCCGCGTTCCGTCATCACGCCGCGGGCCAGGGATTCCAGTGCGTCAACGGGCACGCCCAATGCCGACAGCCGCGCCGGCATGGCGTGACGCTGCTGGAGGCCGCGCACCCAGGCCGACAGCGCGGCGTGGGGCCGGGGCGCCCGCTGGTTGACCGCGTCGAGCGCGGGCCGCAGCGCGTCCGCCGCCACCGCTTCGTTGAAGGCCAGCGCGTGCGGCAGGATGGCGCTGTTGACGGCGCCGTGCGACAACCGCTGGCGCGACGCCACGACGTGGCAGATGGCGTGATGCAGGCAGCTGCGCGCCATCGACAGGGCCAGGCCGGCCAGGTGCGCCGCCTGCAGGATCGCGCCGCGTGTCTCGTGGCCGCCGAGGCTGTCGCTGTCGAGGGCGGCGTCGAACAGCCGGACGGCCTGCACGGCGATGCAATCGGACACGGGCGAGCGTCCCCGCGAATACAGGGCCTCCACCGCGTGGGCGATGCCGTTCATGGCGCTGTCGCGCAGCAGCGCGACGGGCTGGTCCGCGCTCAGGCGCGGGTCGATCAGCAGGGTCGCGGCCGCCACGCGCCGGTTCCAGAACATCAGCTTGTGGCCGTCTTCCCGGCGCACGCCGAACGACGACGTGGCTTCCGCGCCCGAGGCGGTGGTGGGGATGCCGATGATCGGCAGCTGCGGCCGGACGCGTCGCGGGATGCGCACCGTGGCGGGCGGCTCGAAGGTGGTGACGTGATCCGCCAGGCGGCCGCCTTCGGCCAGCAGCAGGGCCAGGGCCTTGGCGCTGTCGGCCACGCTGCCGCCGCCGATGGCGATCAGACTGTCCGCGCCGAATGCCCGTACTTTTTCGGCCATTGTTTCCACAACGTCGACACTGGAGTGCCGTGGCACCGCCGGGAGCCGCAGGTGATCAAGCCCGCTCCAACAGGCGGACAGCGCCTCGAAAGCGGCGGATCGCATCATCGCATCCTGCGCCAGGATCGCGGGCCGGGAACAGCCAAGCGCGTCGAGTTCTTTTAATATCAAGGCCGACACGCCATCGCCGAAACAGACATGGGTACCGAACAGGTGATAGTCGAAAGCGGCGGCGCGGGCGGTGGCAGCAGGGGGGCGGTCTTGGCTCATGCGGCCAGTATAGAGACGCCGGTTGCCCTGAAAAATCACCAAACAAGGAAATCGTTTTTTCCTTTTTGGAAACACACGGATCGGGAATGAACGTTATCGATTGCCTGGAAGTCTTTGCCGAAGTCGGCAAGAGCCTCAGTTTCTCCAAGGCGGCGGAAAGCCTGGCGTCGAGCCGTTCGGCGGTCACCAAGAAGATCGCCTGGCTCGAAGCGCACTTCGAAGTGCAGCTGCTCAACCGCAACACTAAGCACGTCAGCCTGACCGAGAGCGGCCGGCTGCTGCTGGAAAACGCCGATACGCTGGCGCTGAGCCTGATGAACCTGAAAGAACTGGTGCAGGGGCCGGTGCTGACCGCCAGCGGCCGCATCCGCATCGGCACGCCGCCGTCGTTCGGCACCGTGCACATGGTGCCGGCGATCCAGGATTTCCTGGCGCGCTATCCCGCGATCAAGGTGTCGCTGCTGATCGACGACGGCCGCGGCGACCTGATCGCCGAGAACCTCGACCTGTCCGTGCGCATCGCGCCGCGGCTGAAGGATTCCAACCAGATCGCCTACAAGATCACGCTGGTGCCGCAGGTGGTGGTGGCGACGCGGGACTATCTCGCGCGCCATGGCCGGCCGGAGAAACCGCAGGACCTGGAGCGGCACAACTGCCTGGTGCACAACCTGAAGGCGCCCACCGGGCAGTGGAGTTTCACCGACGCCCAGTCAAACACCCACGTGGTGCGGGTGGCGGGCTCGTTCAATTCGAACCTGGGCGAAGCGCTGATGAACATGACCAAGCGCGGCGGCGGAGTGTCGATGCACCCGCGCTACATGGTCGAACAGGACATCGCCGACGGGGTGCTGGAAGTGCTGCTGCCGGGCTATGAGCCGCAGGGGCTGGACATCCACGCGGTCGTGCAGACCCGCCGCAACCAGCCCGACAAGGTCAGGCTGATCGTGGAACACCTGCGCAACTGGTTCAAGGACGCCGACTGGACGCGCTGAGCGCAGCCCGCCGGCAGCGGTGGCGTCCTAGCGGAACACCACGGTCTTGTTGCGGTTCAGCAGGATGCGGTGCTCGACGTGGCTGCGCACGGCGCGCGACAGCACCAGCGACTCGATGTCGCTGCCGACCTGGGTCAGGTCCTGCGCCGTCATGGTGTGGTCGACGCGCTCGATGTCCTGGTCGATGATCGGGCCTTCGTCCAGGTCCGAGGTCACGAAGTGGGCGGTGGCGCCGATGATCTTGACGCCGCGCGCATGCGCCTGGTGGTACGGGCGGGCGCCCTTGAAGCTGGGCAGGAAGCTGTGGTGGATGTTGATGGCGCGGCCGTTCAGCGCGCGGCACATGTCGGCCGACAGGATCTGCATGTAGCGCGCCAGCACCACCAGGTCGATCTCGTAGCGGTCCACCAGCGCCAGCACCTGCTGTTCCTGTTCGGCCTTGGTATCGGCCGTCACGGGCAGGTGATGGAAGGGGATGCCGTAGGACGCGGCCAGGCTGGCGTAGTCGTTGTGGTTCGAGACGATGGCCGCCACTTCGGCATGCAGCTGGCCGCTGTGCACGCGGAACAGCAGGTCGTTCAGGCAGTGGCCTTGCTTGCTGACCATGATCAGCAGGCGTTCCTTGCGGCGCGCGTCGTGCAGCTGCAGTTCCATGCCGTACTCGGCCGCCATCTCGTCCAGGCGGGCGCGCAGCGCGTCCGGCGACGCGTCCGCCGGCAGGTCGAAGTGCACGCGCAGGAAGAAGCGGCCGGTCTCGTCATCGCCGAATTGCTGCGAATCCAGGATGTTGCAACCCAATTCGAACAACAGGCCGCTGACGCGGAAGACGATGCCGGTGCGGTCGGGGCAGGACAGGGTCAGGATGTAGTCGTTGTGCTGCATGATTCAGTGGGAAGGATGGGAAGAAGCGTCGTCGGCCAGCCGCGCCAGGGTTTCCTCGGCCAGCGCCAGGCTGGAGGTCAGGCCGGGCGATTCTATGCCAAACAGGTTCACCAGGCCGGGCACGCCATGGGCGGCCGGGCCGGCGATGACGAAGTCGGCGGCGGGTTCGTGCGGTCCGGAGATCTTGGGGCGGATGCCGGTGTAGCCGGGCGCCAGCGCGTCGTCCGGCAGGGCCGGCCAGTAGCTGCGCACGGCGGCGTAGAAGACCTCGGCGCGGGCCGGGTCGAGGGTGTAGTCCTCGGTGCCGATCCATTCGGTGTCGGGGCCGAACTTGGCCTGACCGCCCATGTCGAGCGTCAGGTGCACGCCCAGGCCGGCGTGCTGCGGCACCGGGTAGATCAGGCGCGAGAACGGCGCGCGTCCGGACAGCGTGAAATAGCTGCCCTTGCACAGGTAATCGGTGGGGATGCTGGCGGCCGGCACGCCATCGATGCGGCGCGCCAGCGCCGGCGCCTGCAGGCCGGCCGAATTGATCAGCACGTTACAGCTGAGGTTCATGGCGTCATCGCCGCCAAACTGCAGGTCGAAGCCGCCTTCGGGGCGCACCCGGCCGGACACCAGCGGCGTATGGAACACGCACTGCGCGCCGGCATTCTCGGCGTCGCCCTGGTAGGCCAGCATCAGCGCATGGCTGTCGACGATGCCGGTGGATGGCGACACCAGCGCCGCCGTGCAGCGCAGCGCCGGCTCCAGCCGCATGGCGTCTTCGCCGGAAATGAACTGCAGGTCGTCCACGCCGTTGGCGCGGGCGCGCTGCGCGATGCCTTCGAGCTGGGCGGCCTGTTCCGCGCTGGTGGCCACGATCAGTTTGCCCAGCCGCTTGTGCGGGATGCCGCGCTCGGCGCAATAGGCGTACAGCAGGTGCTTGCCGCGCACGCACAGGCGGGCCTTCAGGCTGCCCGCCGGGTAATAGATGCCGGCGTGGATGACTTCGGAGTTGCGCGAACTGGTGCCGGTGCCGATGGCCTCGGTGGCCTCGGCCACCAGCACCTCGCGGCCGGATTGGGCCAGCGCGCGGGCGATGGCCAGGCCGACCACGCCGGCGCCGATGACGACGCAATCGACGTCGGCGCTCACGAGACCTTGCCTCCGGCGCGGGCGCCGGCCGGCGTCAGGTCGAACCCGCCGGCATGAAAGACCAGTGGCGGCTCGCCGTTATACCCGCAACGTTCGACTTCTCCGACCATGATGACGTGATCTCCTTCGACATAGCGGCTGCGGTTGTGGCATTCGAACCAGGCGGCGCAATGGCCGTCCAGCATCGGCGTGCCGCCCGGCGCGTGGTGCACGGTCAGGCCGGCGTAGCGGTCGGGCGTCTTGCCGGTGGCGAAACGCCGCGCCAGCGCGATCTGCTCGGCGCCCAGCACGTTGACCACATAGCGCTGGCACTGCTCGAAGGCGGCCAGCGACGAGGAATTGCGCGACAGGCTCCACAGCACCAGCGGCGGATTCAGGGACACCGAGTTGAACGAACTGACCGTGAGCCCGATGGGGGCGCCATCGAGGTCGGCGGTGGTCACGACCGTGACGCCGGTGGCGTAACGGCCCAGCGCGGTGCGGAAGAAGGCAGCGTCGAAATCAGGGGAGGAGGCTGGCATGCAAGTGATAAATGGGGCGGGCGCCGTGGACGGCGCCCGGCGGCGTCAAGGCGAGAGGCGTTCGATCTTCCAGCCCTGGCCGTCGGCGACGTAGCGCAGGCGGTCGTGCAGGCGCGAGGGCCGGCCTTGCCAGAATTCCATCGCGGTGGGCTTGAGGCGGTAGCCGCCCCAGTGCGGCGGGCGCGGCGGCTGGTCGCCGTAGCGGGCGCGGAATTCCTGCTCGCGGGCTTCCAGTTCGGCGCGGGTGATGGGCTGGCTCTGGCGCGAGGCCCAGGCGCCGATGCGCGAACCGGCCGGGCGGCTGTGATAGTAGGCGTCCGATTCCTCGGCCGGCACTTTTTCCACCACGCCCTCGATGCGCACCTGGCGCTCGAGCGGCTGCCAGAAGAACAGCAGGCAGGCGCGCGGCTCGGCCAGCAGGTCGGTGCCCTTGCGCGATTCGTAATTGGTGAAGAACGTGAAGCCGTGCTCGTCGAACCCCTTGATCAGGACGATGCGGGCGCTGGGCTGGCCGTCGGCGTCGACGGTGGCCAGGGTCATGGCGTTGGGCTCGGGCACCTTGGCGGCCAGGGCCTCGTCGAACCAGCGGGTGAACTGCTCGAACGGGGAGGCGGCGGCCTCGCTTTCCAGCAGCACGTTCTTTTCGTAGCTTTGACGCAGATCGGAGACAGACATGGGGCGAGTGATTCAGCGTTGATAACAAGCAGTTTATACCGCCGAAGAACTCCACCCTTCATTGACCCCGCGCAGGGCCCGGGCAAGTTTTTGCGCCGGGATGCCCCTGGCGCCTGCCGGCAGGGCCTGGCGGTCTGGCGCCAGGCTGGCCTCAGGCGCCCTCGGGCAGGGTGTGGCTGTCCTGTTCCAGGCGCCGGGCGATGGCGTCCAGGCGGGCGTCGTGAATGCCCGCGGCGCGCAGCGCCTGGGCGGTCTGCACCACATACTCGGTGCAGGGGCCGTAGCGCCCGGCGGCCCGCCGCACGATGGCGAGCAACTCGGCCTCGGGCAGGGCCCGGATGTAGGCCGGATTGTCGCGGTTCATGATGAAGACCAGGGCGCGCACCGGCCCGTCCTCGGTGCTGCAGTTGATCCAGCGCGGCAGGTAGGCGCCGGTGGACATCTCGCGGTCCCACAGGGCCGGGAAATAGGTCGGCACCTGGCTGCCCGACAGGCGGTAGACCACGCCGCGGCAGGAGCCGCCGCGATCCAGGCCGAACACCAGCCCGGGGCATTCCGGCGTGCCGCGGTTGACCCGCGACCACAGGCACAGCGCGCGGTGGTGGCCGCGCAGGGTGGCGAGGCGGCGCTCCTCGAAATCGAAATCGGGACGCCAGATCAGTGACCCGTACCCATATACCCAGACGTCCTCGCCGTCGCGCCAGTGTTCCAGGGCGGTCCGCAGCGAGGCTTGCCGCTCTTCGGGCGTCCACAGGCGGAATGGCAGGCTGGCGCCGGCCACGGGAGGGGGGGACTGCATGTTCACGACTACGGTTTCCGGTCAGATTCGAGCGGGGGGTTGCGATTGGCCCAGCCTCCGGCCATCAGGGCCACGGAATAGGCCCAGAACAGCGGGGCGACGCCGATGACCGCGCCCAGCGCGCCGAAGGTCAGCGGCAGGGAGACCTGCGAGCCGTTGATCAGCGCCATCCGCAAGCCCACGGCTTCGGCGGCGCGGCCCGGCGGCGAATGCTGGTGCAGCAATGACAGCATACTCGGTTGGCAGCATCCCAGCGCAAGTCCCAGGATGAAGGACAGCACGATCAGGATGCTAACGTCGGTGAACAGCGGGTAAAGCATGAAGTCGATGGCGGCCGTGGCCATGGCCACCCGCACCAGCGTCCAGGACCGCACCCGGCGCTGGATGAAGGGCAGTACCAAGCGGATGATGAACGTTGCCGCCGCGAAGGAGGCAAGAATGATGCCGATGGTGGTCGCGGACAGGCCGATGGCGACGCCGAAGATCGGCACCACGAACAGGTGCGTGTCCCAGGCGCCCGACAGGATGGTGTTGACCATCAGGATGCGGCGCAGCGCAGGCACGGCCAGCAATTCGGTGACGCGGCGCCGTTCGGCTTCCTTGGCGCCGGCCAGTTGCGAATCCACCGCGCGCAATTGGTGACGCAGCATGTACAGGCCGCCGGCCGACAGCAGCGGCCCCAGCGTCAGCAGGCCGAAGGCCAGGCGGGTGCCCAGGTTGTCGATCGCCAGGCCGGCGATCAGCGGGCCCGAAAAACCCGAGCCGGCCAGGGCCAGCGACATCAGCGAGAAATTGCGCAGGCGCTGGGTCGGCTCGGCGTGGCCCAGCAGGTCCTGGGTGGCGACCTGGTGCAGCATGAAGCCGATGCCGATGCAACAGGATGCAACCAACAAGGCGAACTGGGTCTGCGACAGGAAGGGCAGCGCGGTGCCGACAGCGACCAGCGTGGTGCCAGTGACCAGCGGGCGGACGATGCCGACCCGGTCGACCCAGCGGCCGGCGCGCACCGAGAACAGCATCGGCAGCACCGCGAACACGGCGACCAGCGTGCCGACCTTGAAGGTCGACAGGCCCATCTGCAGCGCCGTGAGCGAGACGGTGATCCGTCCCCCTGTCAGCGCCACGTGGTTCAGCATGGCCAGCACGCACAACAGCGCCGCCCCGGAAAACTCCGGGGCGGCGCTGTTTGAAGAGGGGGAGGGGGGCGAATTGGACACGGATACGGCTTAACTGCATTCATTCTGTCCCTATCGTCGCGCTATGTCGAGGCATCGTTTTTTTGCGCCGCCGCAATCGGGTTTGGATAGTGGCGACAAGATAGGCGCCATCTATGGACCAACTGGGATGGGGATGGGGCAAGATGGCGTCACGTTCGCGGCATGGGGCGGTCATTCGTGCGCTGCAGCAGATGTATCGTCGATGCAACGGAACAATCGTTCCATTGTCAGGGCCAATGCAAGCCCGCTTTACCGTTTTTCACCCTTTCGCCACAGATTGGCCATGCTTTGGCGCTCCCCGCCGTTTAGGATGTGCGGGCAGTCTGGGCAGGTATCCCCGGCCCGATCCGTACTGAGTTATTCGAGTGGCGGACGATGCATCCGCCGCCCCATCCGAACTGGTTCAATGAAAAAGCCTCGCAGCAAAGTCCAGCGTTACGTCCTGATCGCCGTCGTTCTCCTGCTCATCGCCTTCGGCGTGCGCGCCGCGTTCTTCTCGTCGCCGCCGCCGCCCACCTTCGCCGTGGCCGAAGTCGTCCGCGGCAACCTCGAAGACAGCGTGCTGGCCAGCGGCACGATGGACGCCGTCGAGCGCGTCAGCGTCGGCGCGCAGGCCAGCGGCCAGTTGAAATCGCTGAAGGTGGCGCTGGGCGACCGGGTCAAGAAGGGGCAGCTGGTCGCCGAAATCGACGACCTGACCCAGCAGAACGAATTGCGCAACGCCCAGGCGGCGCTGCAGACCCGCCGCGCCGAGCGCGCGGCCAAGGTCGCCACCCTCAAGCAGGCCGAGCTGGCCTTCCGCCGCCAGCGCCAGATGCTGGCGGCCGACGCCAGTTCGCGCGAGTCCTATGAGTCGGCCGAGGCCACGCTGGGCGTGACGCGCGCCGACATCGCCTCGCTCGACGCGCAGATCGTGCAGGCCGAGATCCAGGTGGATACCGCCAAGGTCAACCTGGGCTACACCCGCATCGTCTCGCCGATCGACGGCGTGGTGGTGGCGGTGGTGACCAAGGAAGGCCAGACCGTCAACTCGATCCAGAGCGCGCCTACCATCATCAAGGTGGCCCAGGTGGCCACCATGACCATCAAGGCGCAGATCTCCGAAGCCGACGTGACCCGCGTCAAGCCGGGCCTGCCGGTGTACTTCACCATCCTGGGCGAGCCCGACCAGCGCTACCACGCCACCCTGCGCGCGGTGGAACCGGCGCCCGACTCGATCCAGAAGGACGACGCCACCTCGTCGCTGACTTCCTCCAGCTCCTCGTCCACCAGCGCGGCCGTCTACTACAACGGCCTGTTCGACGTGCCCAACCCGGACGAGAAGCTGCGCATCTCCATGACGGCGCAGGTGTCGATCGTGCTGGGCGAGGCGCGCGACGCCGTGGTGGTGCCGGCCTCGGCCCTGGGCAAGCGCGGCGAGGACGGCCGTTACGCCGTGCGGGTGGTGGGCAAGAACAACCAGACCGACACCCGCCAGGTCAAGATCGGCATGAACAACAACGTGCAGGCGCAGGTGCTGGAAGGCCTGGAGGTGGGCGAGCGCGTGGTGTCGGCCGACGCCGCGCCGGTGGCCGCCGCAGCGGGACGCTGACATGGCCGAACCGTTGATTTCGCTGTCCGGGGTACGGCGCGAGTTTCCCGCGGGCGAGCAGACCATCGCCGTCCTCAAGGACATCAACCTGACCATCGAGGCCGGGGAGATGGTCGCCATCGTCGGCGCGTCGGGCTCGGGCAAGTCGACCCTGATGAACATCCTGGGCTGCCTGGACCGCGCCACCAGCGGCGACTACCGCGTCAGCGGCCGCAGCACGGGCGAACTGGATCCGGACGAGCTGGCCGAGCTGCGCCGCGAGCACTTCGGCTTCATCTTCCAGCGCTACCACCTGCTGTCCGACCTGACGGCGCAGGGCAACGTCGAGGTGCCGGCCGTCTACGCCGGCAAGCGCCGCGAGGCCCGGTTGGCGCGCGCCGCCGAGCTGCTGGAGCGCCTGGGGCTGGGCGAACGCACCGGCCACCGGCCGGGGCAGTTGTCCGGCGGCCAGCAGCAACGGGTGAGTATCGCCCGCGCGCTGATGAACGGCGGCGACATCATCCTGGCCGACGAGCCGACCGGCGCGCTGGACACGCACACCGGCCAGGAAGTGCTGCGCATCCTCGAGGAGCTGAACGCCGCCGGCCACACCATCATCCTGGTCACCCACGACATGAACGTGGCGCGGCACGCGCAGCGCATCATCGAGATCAGCGATGGCGAGATCGTCTCGGACCAGCGCAATCCCGACGCCCCGCGCATCGAGGCGCAGCGCGAGGAGGCGGCGCCGCTGCCGCCGCGGCCGGCCTGGCAGGCCTACCTGGACCGCTGCGGCGAAGCGCTGCGCATGGCGCTGCTGGCGATGAACGCGCATCGCCTGCGCACCTCGCTGACCATGCTGGGCATCATCATCGGCATCGCCGCGGTGGTGTCGGTGGTGGCGCTGGGCGAAGGCTCGCGCCAGAAGATCCTGGAAGACATCAGCGAGATCGGCACCAACACCGTCGAGGTGTTCCCGGGCAAGGACTTCGGCGACGAGAAGGCCGTCAACATCCGCACCCTGGTGCCGGCCGACGCCGAGGCGCTGTCGCGCGAATCGTATGTGGACAGCGTCACGCCCGAAGTCTCCACCAGCAGCACGCTGCGTTACCGCAACGTGGCGGTGAACGGTTCGATCCAGGGCGTGGGCGAGCAGTATTTCCGCGTGCGCGCAGTCAAGCTGGCGCAGGGCAAGTTCTTCGACACGACCAGCGTGGCGCGGCGCGCCCAGGAAGTGGTAATCGACGAAAGCACCCGCAAGACGCTGTTCGGCTCGCACACCGACCCGATCGGCCAGATCGTGTTCCTGGGGTCGATGCCGGCGCGGGTGATCGGCGTCACCAAGAAGAACGACACCGTGTTCGGCAACAACGAGACCCTGAACGTGTGGATCCCCTACACCACGGCGCTGTCGCGCGTGCTGGGGCAGCAGCATCTCAAGAGCATCACCGTGCGCGTCAACGACGCCGCGCCGCCGGCGGCGGCCGAGCAGGCCATCACCAAGGTGCTGCTGCGCCGCCACGTGGTGAAGGACTTCTTCGTGTTCAACACCGACGCGATCCGCAAGACCATCGAGCGCACCACCGCGACCATGACGCTGCTGGTGTCGCTGATCGCGCTGATCTCGCTGATGGTGGGCGGCATCGGCGTCATGAACATCATGCTGGTGTCGGTCACCGAGCGCACCCGCGAGATCGGCGTGCGCATGGCGGTGGGCGCGCGGCGCAGCGATATCATGCAGCAGTTCCTGATCGAGGCGGTGCTGGTCTGCCTGATCGGCGGCGCCGTGGGCATCGCGCTGTCGCTGGGCCTGGGCGTGCTGGTGTCCAAGGCCACCGGCGGCTCGTTCCGCATGATCTATTCGACCGCGTCGATGGTGGCGGCCTTCACCTGCTCGACGCTGATCGGCGTGTTGTTCGGTTATTTGCCGGCGCGCAACGCGGCGCGCCTGGATCCCGTCGAGGCCCTGGCCCGGGAATGAGGATGATGAAAGCTGTTTCCCTGATTTGCAAACCCGCCGCGCTGGCCCTGACGCTGGCCCTGGCCGGCTGCGGCGGCCTGCTCAAGAGCGACTACCACACGCCCGCGACGCAGGCCCCGGCCGCCTGGAGCCACGGCGCCGGCGCCGACGCGCCGGCCAACGCGCTGGCCGCCGGCGGCGCCTGGTGGCGCAACTTCAACGACCCCGCGCTCGACGGCCTGGTCGACGGCGCGCTGGCCCGCAACAACGACCTGGCCGCCGCCGCCATCCGCGTGCGCCGCGCTCAGTTGCAGGCGGGCCTGGCGCAGGACCAGCTGATTCCGCAGCTGTCCGGCACCGGCAACGTGACGCGCACGCGCAATCTGCGCGGCGAACGCGAGATCACGCGCACCAACAGCGCCGAACTGTCGATCGGCTACGAGGTGGACCTGTGGGGCAAGCTGTCGCGCCAGCTCGACGCCGCCGAATGGGAGGCGCTGGCCAGCGAGCAGGACCGCCAGAGTTCGGCGCTGTCGCTGGTGGGCACCACGGCCACGCTGTACTGGCAGACGGCCTTCATCAACCAGCGCATCGCCAGCAGCCTGGAAAGCATCGCCTACGCCCGCAAGACCCAGGACCTGGTGCGCGCGCAGTACGCCGCCGGGGGCGCCTCGGCGCTGGAACTGGCCGAGGCCGAGCAGACCGTGGCCAGCCAGCAGGCGGCGCACGCGCTGCTGGTGCAGCAGCGCGTGGAATACGTCAATGCGCTGACGATCCTGTTCGATGGCCCGCCCGACCGCGTCATGGCCGATCCGCAACGCCTGCCGCAATACCCGCTGCCGCAGGCGCGCGAAGGCGTGCCGGCCGAACTGCTGGGCCGCCGCCCCGACCTGCGCGCCGCCGAACTGCGCCTGCGCGAGTCGCTGTCGAACATCGACGCCGCGCGCGCGAGCTTCTATCCGACGCTGAACCTGACCGGCGCGCTGGGCAGCACCAGCCCGACGCTGTCGAATGTGCTGCAGAACCCGGTGGGCACGCTGACGGGGGCGCTGACGCTGCCGTTCCTGCAATTCAACCGCCTGAACCTGAATCTGAAGGTGTCGCGCACGGATTTCGATGAGCGGGTGGTGAGCTTCCGGCAGGCCTTGTACCAGGCGATGGCGGATGTGGAGAACGCGCTGTCGAACCGGACGCAGTTGCGCCTGCAGGCGGAGCAGCTGGAGGCGTCGCTGAAGGCGGCGCGGGAAGCCGAGCGCCTGTACGAGGTGCGCTACCGCGCGGGGTCGGTGTCGTTGCGGTTCTGGCTGGATGCGCAGGAGAAGCGGCGGACGGCGGAGATCGCGCGGGATGAGAATGCGTTGAATCGGTTGGTGAATCAGGTGAAGGTTTATCAGGCGTTGGGGGGGGATGATCTTGCCGTCATGGCCGGTTCTGGCGCGGGCGCGGCCGATGATGGGATCGCGCCGATAGCGCCCTGAAAAAATGCCCTGGCGTCGGCGAACGATATTGCCGGCGCCAGCGTTGAAACCGGATCGCGTTCGATCCAAGCATCAACTTCGATATCGGCACGGGCAGTTCGCAAACTGACCCGCAGCACTTCGGCCTGTTTTCGAATCGTCGCCCATGCCGTCAGATTCGGACGGTTTCACCCGATGCAATAGAAGACGGAAAGCAGCGTCAGCCGACGCTGAATCATGAAGGCCGTCGCTACAATCTATTGACCGCGCAATACCCCCCGCCAGACTGATCACGTTCACTGAAACGGCCGATCGCCATCACCGAATGCTCAGAATGAATTTGCGACTGCTGAAGTACTTCGCTGTGTTGGCCGACGAGTTGAACTATCGCCGCGCCGCCGAACGGCTGCATATTGAAATCTCGCCGTTGTCTCGGGCGATTCAATCGCTGGAAACCACCTTGGGGGTGTCTCTTTTTGTGCGCTCCAACCGCGGCACCCTGCTCACGCCGGAGGGGGAGGCGCTACGGGAACACATCCCGGCCATATTCAGTGCAATCGGTCAGGCGCGCGACAGCGTCCTAGGCGTGGCCGTTGGCAATCGCGGCGCGCTACATATTGCCCTGTCAGAAGGAATGAACCCGACGCGATTGGCCGCGTTGATGGCCGGTTGCCGCGCGGACGAGCCGCGCGTGGTCATCCATTTTTCGGAGGTGCCGTTCGCCCAGCAGCTCGCAGGCCTGGACCAAGGCCTTTACGACCTGGGTTTCGCGCCATCCGACCACGTGGGCCGCGGCATCGTGGCTGAACGAGCCTGGCAAGACCCGATCCATGTGGTCCTCCCCACCGGCCACCCGTTGCTGGCGATGGAAGTGATTCCCTTGAGCGAGGTTCTCAGGCATCCCCTGGTACTTGGCGATCCGAAGTATTGCGAGGGATGCCGCCAGCAAATCGACCGCTTGATCAGTAAGGGTTCGGCCCAACCTCTCGTGGCGGCGCAGGTGCAGTCGACCTATCTCATGCTTTCGATGGTGGCCGCTGGCGTCGGCCTCGCACTGGTGGGCGCTTCCCAGGCCCTTTCAAACTGGGAACTCGGCATCCTCAGCCGCCCGCTGGCCGAGCCGGCGGCGTTGACGACTTGGCTCCTGCGCTCAACCCGCGTCGCACGCCAGAACGTGACGCGCTTCGTTGAGCGGGTGATTGTCATGCGCGAAGACAGCACCTTCCCACCTTCCCGTGCGCGGTAGACGGCAAGCATCGGCGCGTGAACCCAGCTCGAACACATTTACTCGTTACCTTTTGGGTCCCGCATGTTTCTCATAAGGCAACGTGATGGACCATTCTCCGTTCTAGATTGAAAGATCCAATTCTTTGCCTTTGTAGCGCTTTTTAAAAAGAAGCCCGTGGCATCAATTGTTTTAATCAATCAGGAGCTGCTTGTGCAAGTATCCACTTCAACGCTATCTGGTCCGAGCGGCCCGCTCGGTTTCAACTATTCGTCGACGCAGTTCACCAGCGAAAAAAACGGTGAAGCCTGCTTCACCGAAATCATGGGTTCGGTGAAGCAAAAATATCTCGAAAGTCCAGCAGCGCCGAAGGTGGTGAACTTTTCTGATAAGGCCCTGGCACTGTCAAGTCAAGAAACGGAAATTGAGGATGCGGATCTCGGCTTGTTGGCGTGCTGGACACCTGCTGGGTTGGCACGCTTTGCTAATAACTACACAGAGGCCGAGCAGTATCACCAACTCGATATTATGGTCTTCAATAGCTATTATTCGCCCATCTATGATTGTAGTGAGGCGATGTGCGGAGGTCCAACATATTATTCCACTACGAGAATTTCGGTCACGCCTGAAAGTGAGGCGTTTGATAAACGGCAGCACGATCTATTCTCTGCTCAACAGAGAGCCATGTATGCCTCTGAAATTAGCAAGGGTAGTTCACCAATGGATATTTACAAGAAGATCGGGAAATTGATCTTGTCTCAGCCGGACGGCTTTGCCGACAAATTTGGACTCACGGTGAAATTTCGCGAGAGATTGGATGCTATGTCTCAACTAGAGGCGTATGGCAACTCACCTGAAGGACGTAGCCATTCGCTTTCCCCTAAGTTTGACCATGCTGGCGAGCCAAAGATTGAAAAAAAGTTGATGCAGATGAAGGCCGGACTTTCGCGCAATGCTTTGCTGCAGAAGGCAGATCATCTCAAGCAGGATAGGCAGTATGTCCTGATGAACCTGCTGTACGGAATGGGAAACCCTATGATGAAACCTGCGTCAGGTCACCGGGCGTAGGTCATCAATCTGGAATACTTACCCTGGAACGCCTTTCGGGGGAGTGCTCCGTTAGGAATAATACTCGATGAGTTTCATCGAGTATTTTTTTCGCCACTATTCGGGTGATTTTTGTCTGACCGATTTGGTCATGTGTGTTCTAAAAATTGCAATATATGTGGTCGTTGTTGAGCTCAAATTGAGATGTGGGCCGTCAATTTTCTCACCCTGCCTGTTGAACAAGCTCTCGAAGCATAAGTCGTGTCATGGTGAAGTCGGCATAAGTTGCTGATTGATACGTAGCTCACATACCTCAGGAGATATTTTATGAAAGTTCGGTTGTTGCGTGTTTTGGTGATTACGTCAATTTTGTTTTCGGGCACCGCGTTTGCTGGTGATTATGTATGGTCAACATATAAGAGTGGCGACTACGTATCAAGAAGAGGAGGAACCGCCACGGTTGTGTACCAACCTAGTAATTTTCTAATTTCCCCAGCTGGAAAGACAATCACCGGCGTGCAAATCCAGCTTCAAGATAGTCCCCAGGCAAACGTGTCGATGCGGGCTTGCTACAACGGCCCGCTTGATTGTGTCTCGTTGTCCTATGATGGGCAAATCTCCAAAGCTTTTAACGGTAAGCCAGCAGATAAGCCATTTACGGTGACATATACAGGTACCGGCGTTGGGCCGTATCCGCGTTATATCCTTGCCACGATGGTGGTTTATTACAGCGATTAACTAAATCCTTGGGTAGCGAATTATCGTGGATCCGACGATAAGTCGCTATAAATCTATTCGAGCCAGTTCTTGACTATATGACTGATGCGGATTCCAGAGACGTCGGGTGATCCGCTTATTCAAATCAGACATCTCAGTCATGTCTATTGCATGGGCGATCAATCCTTAAGCGTACTGTGCGACATGACGCTCGAGATCCATCCCGGTGAAACCTGCGCGCTGCTTGGGGCGTCCGATTCCGGCAATCGCACCTTGCTTGGCAATGCTCGACCGGTCGTCGGCGGTCATTGCCTTCGAGTTGGGAGCCCATGCATTACCTTTTCGGTCCAGCACGTTTCCAATAAGGCAACATGCTAGGTCACGAACTGCTCTAGATTGGAAAGACCCAATTCCCTGCCATTTGTACCGTCTTTGGGCGAGATGCCGATGGCATCAATGGTCTGAATCAATCAGGAGCTGCTTGTGCAAGTATCCAATTCAACGTTGTCTGGTCCGAGCGACCCGCTCGGTTGCTACTATTCGTCGGCCCGGCTCACTAACGACGCGAATGGGAAACCCCATTTCACCGAAGTCATGGGTTCTGCGGAGAAAAAATATCTCGAAAGCCCTCCGTCATCGAAGACTGTGGCCTTGTCTGATAAGGCGGTGGCGCTGTCAAGCCAGGAGACCGAAGATGAGGATGCGGATCTTAGCTTGCTGGCGTGCTGGACACCGGCTGAGCTGGCGCGCTTCACCAGGAACTATACGGAAAGCGAGCGGCTCGAGGAACTGGATATTATGGTTTTTAACAGTCAATATTCGCCAGGATGCGATTGCAGTGAGCTTACTGCAGATGGTGGCCAGATTTACTATGCGACTACGAGGATTCCGGTTACCCCAGAAAGTGAAATTGTCGATAGGCGGCAATCGGATACGTTCGTTGCGCAGTTGAAATCCATGTATAAGGCCGAAAGGAACAAGGGCAGCTCAGCGCTGGATATCTATAAGAAGATCGGAAAATTGATTCTGTCTCAGCCGGATGATTTTGCTTATAAGTTCGGATTCAGTGTCACGTTTCGCGAGAGGGTGGAGTCCATGCAATGGGGAGGGCGTGCTAACCCGGTCGAACGGCAGCACGGTGAGTTGTTTACCCGTAGTCATGCTGCTTCAGACGAATCGGATGTCGCGATGTTGACAAAAATGAAGGATAGGTTTTCGCACAACAAGCTGCAACAGAGAACACATGATATGGAGCGAGACAGGCAGCATCAACTGATGGACCTGCTGTATGGGAAAGTGAACCTTAAGTCGAAACCCGCAGGTCGCCGGGTGTAGATCAGGTTCTTCCGAAAAATGCGCACGTCGCATTTTTCGGAAAGGCGTCGGCAGAGGGATTTGCCGAGCCTAATGAGATGGTCAGCCCGAACCCCGCTTGGCGTAGCGCTTCGTGGGTATTCGGCTGACCATAGCTTTTTATGGCTAGGGTAAAAACCATATTTTTCTGACCGATACGGTAACGCGTGTTCCCAAAATAGCAATAAACGACGCCGTTGCTGCGTTCAAATTGATGTGCAGGTTGTCAACCTGTCCACCCCGTATATTGTCAAGCTGAAAGCAAGTCATCTAAGGGGGGCATCAATCGGTGATTGATGCGTAGTTTCATACCTAGCCCTGGAGAGATACCATGAAAACCCCATTGCTGCGTGCATTGGTTATTACTTCGCTTTTTTTCTCTGGCAGCGCGTTTGCCGGTGATTATGTGTGGTCCACCTATAAGAGTGGCGACTATGTGTCGAGAAGAGGAGGAACCGCCACGGTTGTGTATCAACCTAGCAATTTCCTTGTCTCGCCAGTGGGGAAAACAATCAAGGGTGTGCAAATTCAGCTTCAGGATAGTAGCCAGGCAAGCGTATCAATGCAGGTTTGCTATAACGGTCCGTTTGATTGCATTCCTTTATCCAATAACGGGCAGATATCGCAGTATTTTAATGGCAAGCTTGCCGATAAGCCGTTCCATGTGAAATATACTGGTACAGGGATCGGGCCATATCCTCGCTATATCCTTGCTACGATGGTGGTGTATTACAACGACTGAGAAAACTGCAATGGATGGCGATTTTTGTTGATTTGAAAATAAATCGCTATCCGAAATATATAAGCTGATTCTGGACCTCGTGGCCGATGCAGAGCAAAGATGCGTCGTCGGGCCATCCGCTCGTTCAAATCACGCATGTCAGCCATGCCTATCGCATGGGCAGCCAATCCGTATCCGTGCTGCGGGACGTGACTCTCGAGATCCATCCCGGCGAAACCTGCGCGCTGCTTGGGGCGTCCGGTTCCGGCAAGAGCACCTTGCTCAATATCCTGGGCTTGCTCGACCGGCTTTGCGGACCGGTTCCTACCTGGGAAACCCCGCTAGGGGGGGGCAACTCCCGGCAACAGAAAAACCTCATCAGGTTGACTAGCCATTGCCGGGCGAATTGCTCCCTATGTGCGCAGTGGGTACCGCCTTCGGGTGGGTTGCCCGTACGTTACCTTTTCGGTCTGGCGCGTTTCTTATAAGGCAACGTCAAAGGCCACTCGCCGTTCTAGATTGAAAGATCCATTTCCCTGCCCTTGTGCCTATTTGGAGAACAGCCAATGGCATCAATGGCTTGAATCAATCAGGAGCTACTTGTGCAAGTATCCAATTCAACGCTGTCAGGTCCGAGCGGCCCGCTCGGTTTCAACTATTCGTCGACGCGGTTCACTACGGACGCGAATGGGGAAGCCCGCTTCACCGAAGTCATGGGTTCTGCGAAGCAAAAATATATCGAAAGCTCCCCCGCATCGAAGGCCGTGACCCTGTCTGATAAGGCGGTGGCGCTGTCAAGCCAGGAGGCTGACGACGAGGATGCAGACCTGAGCTTGTTGGTGTGCTGGACACCTGATTGGTTGGCTCGTTTTGCCAATCAATATACAGAGGCCGAACAGTATGAACAACTAAAAACCTGGGTTTTTAATGATTATTCTCCTGGATTTGATTGTTCTGATTATATTCGCGGAGGAGATTTATATTATGCAACAACTAGAATTCCGGTTACTCCTGAAAGTGAGATGATAGATAAAAAACAATCCAATGCATTTGTTGCTGACCTGAAATCGATGTATGCAGTCGAGATGAGTAAAGGCAGCTCGGCGATGGATATCTATAAAAAAATAGGAAGATTGATTCTGTCCCAGCCGGATGATTTCGCATACAAATTCGGATTCAGTGTCAAGTTTCGAGAGAAGGTGGAGTCTATGCCTCAATGGGGAGGACATGGCGATCCGTTCAAGGGGGGCGGCGGTTCTTTCTCCTTCAAATATGACCCGCCAGGCGAATCAAAGGACGGGACCCTGATGCAGGCTAAGGATGGGTTTTCACGCAGAATGTTGCTACAGATGGCGCATGATATGGAACGGCATAGGCAATATATCCTGATGGATTTGCTCTATCGTAGTGTGAATCAACAACCGACGTTGATATCTGGTCTTTGAATGTAGATTGTTGGCTCTGGATTTGTTCTGCTGTAATTCTTATGGAAGATATGGTGCCCGATTAATATCGTCGGGCGTTTTTTTAGATAAAGTGCGTTGATGGTGCTTTTTTTATGTGCTGAAAAGCTGCTGGTAATGATTTGGTCGATGTTTCTGTGGTCTGACCTATTTGGTCGCTAGTGTTCCAAAAATAGAAATATGCGATGTTCTTTATGCGCTCCAATTGAAGGACAGGTTATCCAATCTGTTCACCTTGTGCGTTGATAAGGCGATAGCGGTAGAAGCCATCCCGCGGGTGAGTCCGGCATCAGTCAATGATTGATATGCTGTCTGTATTTTGTGGAGAAATCTAATGAAAAATAAGTTGCTGCGTTTTTTGGTTGTTGCTTCGCTGTTGTTCTCCGGTAGTGCGTTTGCCGGTGATTATGTGTGGTCCACTTATAAAAGTGGCGACTATGTGTCACGAAGAGGAGGCACCGCTACTGTTGTTTATCAACCTAGCAATTTTCTTGTCTCACCAGTAGGAAAGAAAATTAAAGGCGTTCAAATTCAAATTCAGGATAGCTCACAGGCAAATGTGTCGGCGCTGGTTTGCTATAACGGTGGGGTCAGTTGCGCCTCGTTATCCTCGAGTGGGCAGATATCCCATTATTTTGACGGAAATTCTGCTGATAAGCCGTTTTCTGTAACGTATACCGGGACAGGTGTCGGGCCATATCCTCGTTATATTCTTGCCACGATGGTGGTTTATTACAACGACTAAGAGAGTTGTAATGGATAGCGACTTATCTTCAATTTGACGATAAGTCGCTATAAAGAGATATAAGTCGATTCTGGACCTTGTGACTGATGTGGATTGCAGATTCGTGGGGCCATCCGCTCATTCAAATCACACGTGTCCGCCATGCTTATCGCAAAGGCAGCCAATCAGTAAGCGTGCTGCGCGATGTGACACTTGAGCTCCACCCCGGCGAAACCTGCGCGCTGCTTGGGGCGTCCGGTTCCGGCAAGAGCACCTTGCTCAATATCCTGGGCTTGCTCGACCGGCCGTCGGCCGGCCAGCTCCTGTTTCGCGGACGCGACATGCTGGGTATCGACGAGAACGCCCGCGCCTGGGTTCGCAATCGAGAGATCGGGTTTGTTTTTCAGTCCTTCAACCTGTTGCCCCGTATGAACGCCCTCGATAACGTTGCCTTGCCACTGTTCTATCGTGGTATCTCGCGAGCCCAGGCGCGGGCCACGGCCATGGATTGGCTTCGTCAAGTTGGATTGGCCGATCGCGGCGGGCATCTCCCTGCCGATCTCTCCGGCGGGCAGCGCCAGCGGGTCGCCATTGCCCGCGCCTTGGTCGGCAATCCCTCCGTCATTCTTGCGGACGAACCGACCGGTAATCTGGATCAAGCTTCAGCCGAGAGCATCATGGCCTTGCTCATGGGGCTGAATCGCGAGCGGGCGGTCACGATCGTGATGGTGACGCATGATGCCAACCTAGCTGGCCGCTTCTCGCGCCAGCTTCATGTGCGCGACGGTGTATTGCATGAACCCTGCCACTGCGATGAAAGACGTTGATTTCCGGTGTTCCGGTGCATGCGCGGTCCATCGCTGACGCAAACTGCGCTGCAAGCGGCCGACAGCCTGCGCCAAATGGGTCGCAGGGCCTTGTTGGCTTTGCTCGGCATCATGGTCGGCAGCACCGCCATCATCGCGCTCCTGAACATCGGGCATAGCGCCGCCGAACAGGTGATGCGCATGTTCAAGGACATGGGTACGGACGTCCTGGTGGTGACTTTCCCGGTGACGGGCGCCAAGCCGCGCGCGCTGCCCCGCACGCTGGATGCCGGCGCGTTGGCGCAAGCCGTGCCGGGCATCCGCCATGCGGCGCCCCTGTCGGTCTACAACGTGCCGCTGCGTTTCCCGGGACGTACGATGGTTCCCAGGATCGTAGGCACGACGCCGGATCTTGCCGCCGCGATGAATCTGCGCATGGATCGCGGCCGTTTCCTGTCGCCGTTCGATCGTCATGCCACGTTTGCCGTCGTCGGTGCGGAAATCGCGCGTGAACTGGGCAGTCCGGCGCATCCGCTCGCCCTGGGTGCCTCGCTGCAAATTGACGGCTACTTTTACCAAGTCATCGGCGTCACGCGCAGCATGAAGGGGAATCCGCTGATTCCGGTCGATGCGGACCGATCGGTGATCGTTCCCATTGAAGGGCTGCACCGATTGTTTCCCAAGCCTGAACTCGGCGCCATCCTGGCCAGGGCGACGCCTATGGCCGACCTTGTGGAAACGGCCAGCGCGCTGCGCGAGTATGTCGGCGCGCAGGTGCCCGGCAGGGAGGTCCAGGTGGATATTCCCCGGCAGTTGATCGACGGTCTCGAGCGCCAATCCCGTACCTTTTCATATCTGCTCGCGGGGCTGGGCGCGATCTCATTGCTGGTGGGCGGTGTGGGCGTCATGAACGTGATGCTGATGAGTGTTTCCGAAAGGCGGCGCGAGATCGGCGTTCGCCTGGCGCTCGGGGCGACCCGGCGCGACATCCGCCTGTTGTTCCTCGCCGAGGCGGGTCTGTTGGCCATTGTGGGCGCGGCGCTGGGCGCAGTGTTCGGCGTTGGCGCGGCCTACGCTTTTGCGCGCTTCTCCGGTTGGGATTTCGTGCTGGCGCCCGCGTCCTTGCCCTTGGGAATGGGCACGGCGCTGCTGACGGGCCTGTTCTTCGGTTGGTATCCGGCCGCCGCGGCTTCGCGGCTGGAGCCTGTCCAGGCCTTGCGCGATGCGTAGTGCGGTGCGGATGCTCATCGTGGCGCTTGGGTTGGCGGCGCTGTCACCCGTGGCACGCGCGGGTGATGAGCCGTTGCCGTCTCGCCCGACCATGCGGTATCAGGCGCCGGCCGTGTTGGGCGAAGGCGTCGTCGATCTGACTTTGACAGATGCCGTCTTTCTCGGCTTGCGCGCCAATCGCGGCATACGCAGCGCCTACCTGACCCGCGTGGCGCAGAAGTTCGACCTGCGCGTGGCCGAGGATTTCTTTTCGCCCAAGCTTCTCGTCACCGGGCAGATCACCGGAAACCGCAATCAGGACGACCGTTCGCGGCAGGGATTGCTCTCGTCCGCGGCAACGATGGTGGGGGAATTCGGCACGCGTTTCAGCCTGGGTTGGACGAGCCAATTGAGCAATGCCAACCGGGCGGGCGGGTTCCGGGACGACGGCGTCACGCTCGCGATCATCCAACCCTTGCTGCGTGGCGCGGGCCGTGAGGTAGCAACCGCGCCCTTGCGCATGGCGCGCCTGATCGAGCAAAGCAATCGGCTGACTTTGCAGGATTCGGTTTCCCAGGCCGTTACGCAGATCGTCCAGGCCTACTGGCAATTGATGCGGGCGCAAGAGCAAGTCACCATCGCCAAGGCGGCATTGCAGCGTTCCAAAGCGCTTCTGGAGATCAACCAGGCGCTGATCGCCGCCGGACGCATGGCGCAGGTCGACTTGGTGCAGACGGAGGCCGATGTGGCCGCCCAGGAATTCAATGTCGAGAATGCCGATAACGATCTCAACGCCTGCCGATTGATGTTGCTGCAACTGCTGGCCCTGGATCTGCGCAGCCGGATCCGGGCCAGCGACACGCCAGGGAAAAAGCCCTCGACGCTCAGCGTGCAGGATGCTCAGCGCATCGCGTTGACGCACCAACCGCGGTATTTGCAGCAGGTGATCGCCCGGGAACAGGCCGATATCAATCTTGTGGTCGCGCGCGACAACCGCCTGTGGGATGTTTCCCTGATGGGCGGCGCCAGCCAAGGGCGGACAAGGCGATCGAGCCATTCGGAGGCGGTGTCCGATCGCCATTGGGACGGGTATGTGGGTGTCCAGGTCCAGATACCGATCGGGGACCTGAGCGCGCGACAGGCTACCGTCCATGCAAAAGCCGACGCGGACAACCAGGCGCTGCTGCTCGAAGACGCCGAACAGCAGTTGGCGCTGGACGTGAATAACGCGGTGCGGGAACTGGCCTCGCGATGGCGCCAGTACGAAATCGCGGGGCGCGTCCGCGATCTTTCACGCAAGAAGCTCGAGATCGAACGCCAGAAACTGCAGGCAGGACGATCGAGCAATTTTCAGGTGCTGGCCTTTGAAACCGATCTACGCGGGGCGGAGAACGCCCGACTCAATGCCTTAATCCGCTATCTGGATGCACAGGCGCAGTTGGACCTGAAGCTTGGCATGACATTGCAAAGTTGGGGTATCTCGCTGAATGACTAAGCTCTCTGCCTATCCATCCGGCCTGATGGCGGCGGGCGTGGCCCTGCTTGCCGTCGCGGCGATCGCCTTTGCATGGCATCGGCCGCCTGGCGGCAGGGCGCAAGATAAACCCTCGCCCTGGACACTGGTTTCTCCTCGGCCGGCCGAGCTTCGCCTGGGCGTGGCGGGAAAGATCGTTTCGGCGCAGATCGTCACAATCACGGCGCCCTTCGATGGCAATATCAAGTCGCTTGAGGTGTCGGAAGGGCAGTGGGTGGAGGCGGGCCAGCGCCTGCTCGAGATGGATGTGACCGAACTCGACATACAGCGACGCCAGGCGCTGAGCGAACAGATCAAGGCGCGCAAGCTCCTGAGCGACATCGATCACTGGGAGTCTGGCCCTGACGTCGCCCGTGCTCGTCAAACCCTGTCGAGCGCGCGTCTCAGTGTGAGCGACACGCATCAGAAGCTGGTTGAGACCAGGCAGCTCTATAAGCGCGGAATCGTGCCCCGCATGGAGCTGGATGCGTTGATCCAACAGGAAAAGATGCAATCCCTGTCGGTGGCCTCGGCAGAGGCGGAAATCGCCAACGCCCGGGAGCGCGGCAAGGGGCAAGCGCGGCAACTCGCGGAAATGGCGGTGGCCAATGCCACGGCCCGGCTCAATGCGCTGGCCGATGAGGCCTCCGGCGTGGTGGTGGCGCCGTTTTCGGGTGTCGTGATCCGCGTCCCGGGCAACGGCGATGGCAGGCGGGACGCCGCCGGAGAGCCATTGTTGGCGGGCGCCAAGGTTGGGCAGGGCCAGGGGCTGTTGGCTATTGCCAACGTCGCGCGGGTCCATGTCGTGGCCAAGGTCGACGAGACGGATCTCAATCAGCTGCGTCCAGGCCAGCCGGTGGAAATACGTGGCGAAGGATTCAGGGACCTGGCGCTTTCCGGCGAATTGGAATCGATCGGGGTGCAGGGACTCGAAGGAGACTCGCAGGCGGGCACGATGTATCCGGTAGTGATTGCATTGCCGCCGCTGACGGCGGCGCAACAGGCGGTGGTGCGGCTGGGAATGACGGCGAGCGCCTCGATCGTGATCTTTCATGATGAGCAGGCGATGGTGGTGCCGGCCACGGCGATTCGTACTGGCGCGGGAAAGAGCCTTGTCCGGTTTCGCGAATCGGCAAGCTCCCCCGAGCGGTCGGTCGTGGTCTCGGCCGGGCCGGCCACGCCGGACGGGGTGGTCGTGACGGGCCTTGCACCGGGTTATGTCCGGGATGAATGGCAACCTTCGCCCTGAAAAGACCCGGGGGGGATCGCCCGACGCGCGCCCATATAAAATACCCCCCATGACCGCCCCAGAAGAAAAAGCCGACATCGCCCGCCGCTTCGGCAGCCTGTCCCGCCTCTACGGCCCCGACGCTCCCGCACGCCTCCAGAACGCCCACATCGCCGTCGCCGGGCTGGGCGGCGTGGGCTCCTGGACCGTCGAAGCGCTGGCCCGTTGCGGCGTCGGCGCCCTGACGCTGATCGACCTGGACCACATCGCCGAATCCAACGTGAACCGGCAGATCCACGCGCTCACGCAAACCCTGGGGCAATCCAAGGTGGATGCCATGGCCGAGCGCGTCCTGGCCATCAATCCCGAGTGCCGGCTGACGCGCGTCGATGATTTCGTGTCGCCGGAGAACGTCGGGGAAGTGCTGCCCGGTCCTTACAACGCCATCATCGACTGCACCGACCAGGCCGCGGCCAAGATCGCCATGATTCTGCATGCGCGGGCGCTGGGGATTCCGATGCTGTTGTGCGGCGGCGCGGGCGGCAAGACCGATCCGCTGGCGTTGCGCGCCGGCGACCTGTCGGCCGCCGTCAACGATGCCTTGCTGTCCAAGCTGCGCAACAAGCTGCGGCGCGAGCATGGGTTTCCGCGGGCGTCGGACAAGAACGGCAAGGCGCTCAAGCGCGTGCCGAAGATGGGAATTCATGCCCTGTGGTTCGACCAGCCCGCCATCCTGCCCGATGAATGGACGCGGCAGGCGGAGGCCGAGGACGATATGGGCGCTTCGGCGCAGGCCGTGGCGCCGCAGGGGTTATCCTGCGCCGGCTATGGTTCGGTGGTCACCGTGACCGCCGCCATGGGCATGGCCGCCGCCAACGAGGCCTTGCGGCTGGCGCTGCAAGGCTAGCTGGGCGGCGACGGCCCGTCACGGAACGCCGCCGCGCCCGGGTCACAGCGCCACGAACACCACGCCATCCTCGATCCTGACCGGGTAGGTCGCCAGGTTGTCGCGCAGCGGCGAGCAGAGCGCGCGGCCGTCGCGCACGTCGAAGCGGCCCTGGTGCAGCGGGCACTCGATCTCGTGGCCCGTCAGGAAGCCGTCGCACAGGCGCGCATTGCCGTGCGTACAGAGGTTGTCGGTGGCGTAGACGCCGCCTTCCACGCCGTACAGCGCGATCTCGCGGTCGCCCGCCTGCACGGCGATCACGTCTTCGTCCGGCACGTCGGCCAGCGCGATGGCCTTGATCCAGTTCGTACTCATGTCTTGATGTCCTGGTCAGATGGGATAGATCAGCGAATTCGGGATCAGCTCGCTGTCGAAAATGCACAGCCGCGACTCGAACTTCAGCCCGTCGGGCGTCTGCCGGATCACGTCCAGGTAGCGGCCGACGTTGTAGACCGTGGTCAGCTGGTTCGGCTTGGTGCGGAACACGGCGTAGTTCGCTTCCGATTCGATCCGGTCGCCCCGCACCGACAGCACGCGCGGCGCGCCGACCACGTGGCGCTGGTAGTAGGGGTCGTGGAAGATGGTGTCGGTGGCGCCGTAGATGCGGTCCTTGAGCATGCCGCGGCTCTCGAACGACATGGTCGCCAGCGGGTAGCCGCGCTCGTGGTTCTCGCGCGGCAGCACCTTGTAGACGCAGTCCTCCAGGAAGAAGTCGGGCCATTGTTCCCACTGTTCGGCGTCGAGCGCGGCGGCGTAGTCGGCGTACAGCCGGGTCAGCTGGTAGTAGAGGGGAAAGTCCAGCATCGTCACGCCTCCGCTTCCATCACGCGGCGCCAGTAGGCGTACATGCCGCGGATCAGGGTCTCGGTCACCATGTGGTCGGTGTTCTCGGCGGTCTTGCCGCCCAGCTCGGCAACGCTGCGGTGCCAGGGCTTCTGCGCGAAGCCCGATTGCGAGAACTCGATGACTTCGCCGTCATCCGCCGAGACGAAGCCGGCCGGGCCGAACAGGTTGGCCTGGCGCAGGCGGCGCTGCGTCATCTCGGGCGTGTCGTCGGCGAAGCCGAAATGGGTCCAGACGAAGTCGAAGGCGTCGTGGCCGACCGGCTGGATGTGGCGCGTGGACAGCGAGTTGACCTGCTGCTGGATGATGACGCTGGGGAACAGCGTCATCAGCACGGCGGTGGGGCCGTTCCACCAGGGTTCCGGGACGATGTCGAGGAAGCGGTCGTCGTTCAGCGTCATCTGTTCCTTGAAGCTGGACACGCCGCTGGTGACGCTGCCCTTGCCGCCCTGGCCGCGGGTCGAGATCATGGCCGCGTGGCGGAAGTGGCGGTCCATTTTCAGTTCGGAGCGGTTGTCGGCGCGCCACAGGCCGAAAGTGACGAACCAGGTGTGCAGCAGGCCGGGGTGGTAGGGGTCCTTGATGTTCTCCTGCATCAGCTTCCAGTTGCCGGGGATGCGCTGGCGGCTGTAGCCGTGGATCACCAGCTGGCGGCCGTCGAAGACGCGGTCGAAGTAGTGCAGGATGTCGGGGCCCAGGTAGTCCTCCAGCGGCTCGACGCCGTGGTCGAACGAGGCGAACACCACGCCGTTGCGGCAGGCCACGGCCAGCTTGGTCAGGCCGTGCTCTTCCGGCTTGAAGTCGGGCGGCATGCCGCCGTTGACGCGGCCGTCCTGCTTGACGCCGCGGCGGAACGGCACGCCGATCAGGTTGCCCTGCAGGTCGTAGTTCCACTGGTGGTAGGGGCAGACGAACTCGCTGCGGTTGCCGGAACGTTCGCGGCAGAACTGCACGCCGCGGTGGGCGCAGACGTTTTCCACCACGCGCACCTGGCCGTCGTTGTCGCGCAGCAGGATGACGGAGCGCTCGCCCACGGCGGTGCGCTTGAAGTCGCCGGGGTTGGGGATTTCCGCTTCCAGGCCGACGTAGCTCCAGTGGCCGCGGTAGAAGAAGCGCTCCAGCTCGCGCTGGTGCAGGGCGGCGTCGGTGTAGACGCCGAAGGGAATGCGGTGGCTGCCGTCGCCCTGCCAGGGCGGCACGAACGAGAGCGGTTGTTCGGGGGCGTTCATCGGCGGCCTCCGGCGAGGCGGCCGCGCCTACAGGGCGGGGCAAGGGGATGGCGCATGGTTGTCTCCTTCATCCATCGGGGCCCGCGCGACATCGGCGCCGGCGTTTGTTGCATCATCGGCCAGGGTGTGAAATAAATAAATAGAATCTGGATGATGACAACAATCACCAAAATAAATATTGGTGGAGACAAGCATGAACCTGCAAGACATGGACCTGAACCTGCTGGTCGTGTTCAACGAGCTGTGCAAGCACGGCCGGGTGTCGGCGGTGGCGCAGAACCTGGGCATTTCGCAGCCGGGGGTCAGCAACGCGCTGGGGCGGTTGCGCAAGCTGCTGGGCGACGAGCTGTTCCTGCGCACCTCGCGCGGCATGGTGCCCACGCCCTATGCCGAGGCGCTGGCGCAGCCGATCGCCGATGCGCTGGCGGCGCTGCACGGCACGCTCAACGCGCGCGCCAGCTTCGATCCGGCGCGCAGCGAGCGCGCCTTCGTCATCGGCGTCAACGACGTCGGCGAGACCTACTTCCTGCCGCGCCTGATGCGGGCGCTGGACGACGCCGCGCCCGGCGTCACCATCCGCACCGTGCGCACCACCTCGATCGATGTGAAGGACGAGATGGAGCGCGGCCGCATCGACCTGGCGATGGGCTTCCTGCCGGGCCTGAAACACGGCTTCTTCCAGCGCCGGCTGTTCCGCCAGCCCTATGTGTGCATTTTCCGCGAGGACCATCCGCTGGCGCGCACCGGCGTGTCGGCGCGCCAGTTCCGCGCCGCCGAGCATGTCGCCATCGTGTCCGAGGGCACCGGCCACGGCGTGGTCGACCAGGTGATCGAGCAGGCCGGCATCCGCCGGCGCCTGCGCCTGACGGTGCCGCACTTCATGGCGGTGGGGCCGGTGCTGCAGGCCACCGACATGATCGCGGTGGTGCCGCGGCGCTTCGCCGATTGCGCCTGCAAGCCCTTCGGCCTGGCCACCGCGCCCTGTCCGGTGAAGATCCCGGAGTCGGTCATCAACGTGTTCTGGCACGCCCGCAACCACCGCGAGCCGGCCAACCAGTG
This sequence comes from Achromobacter insuavis, assembly GCF_902859645.1. Taxonomy (GTDB): domain Bacteria; phylum Pseudomonadota; class Gammaproteobacteria; order Burkholderiales; family Burkholderiaceae_B; genus Achromobacter; species Achromobacter insuavis. Next base: position 53,001 of record NZ_CADIJR010000001.1, read on the forward strand.
GCTGCGGCAGGTGGTGGTGGAGCAGTTCGCGGATTAGGGCCTGTGCGAGGCTCCTTTTAGTGTGAACAGGCCCTGGCGCCGTCCTCAGAACTGCATCTGCGCCGACAGCGCCACGCTGCGCGGGCTGCCCAGGTAGTAGCTGTTGAGCCAGTAGTCGCGGTTGGCGACGTTGTTGACGTTCAGGCGCAGCGTCAGCGGCCGGCCGGTGACCTTGGTGGCGTAGCGCAGGCCCAGGTCGAAGGTGGTGTACGACGGCAGGCGGCTGTTGTTGCTGGCCGTGGCGTACTGCTGGCCGACGTGGTAGATGCCGCCCGTCACGCTCAGGCCCGGCGCGAACGGCAGCGCGTACTCGGAATACAGCTTGGCCATGATCTTCGGCACGTTGATCGGAGCGCTGCCGTCGTTGGCGCTGCCCTCGACGCGGGCGGTCAGCAGCGTCACGCCGCCCATCACCGTCCAGGCGTCGGTGACCTTGCCGACCGCCGACACCTCGGCGCCGCGATGACGCTGGATGCCGTCCTGCACGTAGACGTTGGCATTGTTGGAATATTCGTAGGATTTCTCGATGTCGAACAGCGCGCCGCTCACCAGCACGCCGCCCAGCTCGGCCTTGACGCCCAGTTCGCGCTGCTTGCTGCGCATGGGCGGCAGCACCTGCAGGCGGTTGACGGCCTCGTCCGGCGCCACGCCGCCCTGTTCCAGGCCTTCGATGTAGGTGGCGTAGGTGGTCAGCCACGGGGTGGGCGCGAACATCAGCGAGGCGTTGGGCGAGTTGCGGCCGCGGTCGTAGTCCGGCTGGCCGGGCAGGCCGTCGGCGCCGCGTTCCATCGACTTGATGGTGCTGCGGTTGATGCCCACCAGCGCCGACCATTGCTCATTGAATCGGATCAGGTCGCCGATCATGAAGTTGTCGTTGCGGATGCGGCTGGCGTAGTAGGTGCGCTTGGCGGCGTCGGAGGGCCAGTCGGGTTCCGCGACCAGGGTGGGCGAATCCAGGCCGTACGGACCCTGGTAGCCGGTATGGGGCGCGTAGGTGGTCTGCCACTGCTTGTCCATGTAGCCGTAATAGCCCAGGGTGATCTTGTGGCCGACCTGCCAGGTGTCGAACGAGATGTCGGCCAGCGCCTGCCAGGCCTCGGATTCCGTCTTGGTCTCGCCGACCTTCTGCCGCAGCTGCAGGTATTGGTTGCCGGGCTGGATCGAATTCATGGTGTGGTACTGGACCGGCCGGTCCTGGTATTCGCGCAGGTGCGCCACGCGCAGCGTCAGGTGGTCGCTGGCCTCGTAGGTCATGCGCGCCATCCACCGGCGGCTCTGGGTTTCGTCGCGGATCCACGGCTGTCCCCAATCCTTGCTCGAATCCATGGCCGCGGGACGGTGCACGTCTTCGCCGACGAACCAGTAGGCGGTGGGCGAGCGCATCTTGTAGTCGCTGTACGAGGCGCCCAGCTCGAGCTTGAAGCGGTCGGTGATGTTGAAGTCCAGCGCCAGGCTGGCCAGGGTGCGGTCGATCTTCTGGTCGTCGACGGCGGTGTCGCCGTTCTGGCGCACCAGGTTGACGCGGTAGCCGACCTTGCCGTTGTCGTCGAACGGGCCGCCGAAGTCGCCATGCACGTAGTACTGGCTGCCGCCGTAGTTGCCCACGGTGATGCTGTTCAGGTAGTCGGGCGTGGGGCGCTTGCTGACATAGTTGACCATGCCGCCGGGCGAGGCCGCGCCGTACAGGAAGCCGGACAGGCCGCTGAGCACTTCGACGCGTTCCTTGTCTTCGAGCGAGGCGGCGAAACCGTATGAACGGCGCAGGCCGTCTTCGGCGCGGTCGTAGCTGTTGAAGCCGCGGATCTTGACCATCGGCGCCCAGCCGCTCAGTTGCGGGGTCTGCGTCAGGGTCGACGGGTTGATCCGGTAGACGTCGTCGGGCGACTGCGCCTGCACGTTCTGCAGCAGGTCGCGCGTCACCACGCTGAAGGAATAGGGCGCGTTGCGCAGCTCCATGCCGCCCAGCGCGCCGGCGGCGGACACCGTGGTGGCGCGGTAGCCATCGCTTGCCAGGCCTTCCTGCTGCAGGGAGGCGGTGGCGCTGCCTTGCACCGTGACGCTGGGCAGCGTGACGGCGTCGCCGGCGGGCGCCAGGCGCGCGCTGAAGGCATTGCCGCGCCGCACCGGCTGCAGGCCGGTGCCGGCCAGCACCGCGTTCAGGCCGGACCACGGCGACTGCCGGCCGCGCACGCCCGGGCTGTGGCGCCCGGCCGTCAGCGCGGCGTCGACCGAGACCTGGATGCCGGCCTGCACCGCGAACTCGGTCAGCACGCGACTGAGGTCGCCGGCAGGAATGTCGTAGTCGCGCTCGGCCACGGTGTCGGCCGCGGCCTGGGCATGGGCCGGCGCGGCGCCCAGCGGGGCAAGGCCGATGACGGTGGCGGCGAGCGCGGCGGCGGCCGGTTGGCGGAGGGCGGCGCGGCGGCGCGCGGAGGGCAGGGAACGGAATGGCATAGGTCGACAGGAGGTGAATGAGGTGGTTTCACCCCGTATGCCAATCGAGACGGAAAAAAGGGGAACCTGCCCGCGACGCGCGGCGCAGGGCGGCCGGCGCCGCGCGCTATCTGGGCTCCAGCACGGTCCACCAGGGCATGGGCGTGCGCACCCGCAGCGGCAGCGTGGCTTCCAGGGTTGCCAGGGCCTGCGTAGTATCCGTGGTCGAGTAGGTGCCGACGATGCGCAGGTCGGCGATTTCCGGCGCGCAGCCCAGGTAGCCGCGGCGGTAGCGCGACAGTTCGGCCACGAAATCGCCCAGGCGCATGTTCTCGGCCACCAGCAGTCCGTCGGCCCAGGAGCGGCGCGCCAGGGCGGCGGCCTCGGCGGGCGCGGCGCCGGCCCGCGTGACGCGGGCCTGTTCGCCGGCATGCAGGATGCCGCCGGGGACGCCATTGGCCACGGGTTCGATCCGCACCGCGCCGTCGAACACGGCGACCACGCTGGCGCCGTCCTGCTGGTAGACGCTGTAGCGCGTGCCCAGGGCGCGCAGCCGCGCCTGGGCCGTGTCGACCACGAAGGGGCGGGCGGGAGACTGGTTGTCCGGGGCGGTGGCGACCAGGATCTCGCCCGCCACCAGCCTGATGCGGCGCAGGTCGGGGCCGTAGTCCACGTCGATCGCGCTGTCGGTGTTGAGCCAGATGACGGCGCCATCGGCCAGCCGGATCTGGCGGCGTTCGCCCAGCGCGGTGTGGTGGGTGGCGGCCCATTGGCGCCAGGGCAGGGCGCGCGACGCGCCCCAGCCGCCGAGGCCGGCGCCGCACAGCAGCGTCAGGGTCTTGAGGGTGAGGCGGCGGCGGGCCTGGCCGGCCGCGGCCGCGTCCAGCAGGCGGTGCGCCATGGGCTTGTTGCCGCCCGGCAGATTGAGGAACTTGCCGCTGATGGCCTCGACCTGGCGCCAGGCCTGCTGGTGGGCCGGATCGGCGTCGTGCCATTGGCGCCAGCGTTGGCGTTCGGCGGCGTCGACCGAGGGCGCGCCCAGCGCCGCGTACCATTCGGCGGCCTGCTGCAGCACCTGGAAGCTGGGGGCGGCGGCGCTCATGGCGCGGGCGGCTGGCCGGCGGTCAGGCAATGCAGCATCGCCTGCGCCATGTACTTCTTGACCATGCGCTCGGACACTTCCAGGCGCGCGGCGATTTCGACGTAGGTGTAGCCCTCCAGGTGCGACAGCAGGAACGCGGCGCGGGCCTTGGGGTTGAGCTGGTTGAGCAGCGCGTCGAGTTCGCACAGCGCGTCCAGCAGCAGCGCGCCTTCCTCGGGCGAGGGCGCCAGGGTGTCGGCCACGGTGGCGAGCGTGTCGCGATAGGCGCGCTCCAGGTCCTGGCGCCGCCAGTGGTTGACCACCAGCCCGTGGGCGATGGTGGTCAGGTAGGCGCGCGGTTCGCGGATCGGCTCGAGGTTGCGCAGCACCCGCAGGAAGGTGTCGTGCGCCAGGTCGGCGGCGTCGAAGGCGTTGCCCAGCCGGCGGCGCAGCCAATCCTGCAGCCAGCCGTGGTGGTCGCTATAGAGGACTTCGATATCGGGGGATGCCGCGCGCGGGGAGGGGAACACGATGGGACGTTGCCAACGTCGAATAATCAATAAGAATGAGTATCAATTATTCTTCAGGCTTGCCGGTTTGGCAATCGGCGTCGTCCCGGGGCGGACGGGTTCAGGTTTCGCGCAGGGTGACCGTGAACCAGCCGCGCAGGGCGTTGGACAGCCGGATTTCGTCGGCCGCGTGCAGGTCGGCCAGGGTCAGCACGCGTTCGCTGACGTTGCCGGTGTCCAGCAGTTCGGCGCGCTGCACGCCCGGCAGGCAGCCGCTGTCGACCGGCGGCGTGTACCAGTCGCCGTCCAGGCGCAGGTAGACGTTGCTGCGGCTGCCTTCGCACAGTTCGCCGCGTTCGTTCAGGTAGACCAGATCGAAGATGTGCGGATGGGCCGGCAGCCATTCGATGGTCTTGGTGTACCAGGGCCGGTAGGTGGTCTTGTAGCGCAGCAGCGGCTCGGACGAGCGCAGCGCCTCGGGCGCCAGCATGATTTCCTGCTCCGCCGGCAGCGGCGGCAGCACGGCGGTCTGGATGTGGCGGCTGCCGTCGCGCGCGACCAGCAGGCGCAGGCGGTGCGCGCCGGGGGTGTTCAGGCTGAGCGCGGCGATCATGATGTCGCTTTGCACCGCGTTGCCGCCCCAGGTGTAGCCCAGCGCCTTGCACGACTGCTCCAGGCGGCGCAGGTGGCGCGCCAGCAGGGGCACGCGGTGCTCGGCGTCGACCAGGATGGTCTCGATCAGTTCGGGTTGCATGGGGGCTCCTGGTAAACGGCGGGCGGCGGCGGGCGGGGCCGGGTTCTATCCTACCCCGCGGACACGGATTGCGCACTCAGGCGCGCAGGATGCGGGCCTTCCAGTGGCATTCCTGCCATTCCTCGGCCGGATCGGAATCATGCACGATGCCGCCGCCGACGCTGTAGACGCCGTGGCCGGCCTGGTCCAGCACCAGCGTGCGGATCGCCACGTTGAGCGAGAAGTCGCCGTCGGGCGCGAGCCAGCCGATGCTGCCGCAATACAGGCCGCGCGGCGCGGCCTCCATCTGGCGGATGCGGCGCATGGCGGCGACCTTGGGGGCGCCGGTGATGGAGCCGCAGGGGAACAGCGCGCGCAGCACGTCTTCGAGCGTGGCGTCCGGCGCCTGTGCCGACACGGTCGAGGTCATGGTCCAGACGGTGGGATAGCGTTCCAGCGAGAACAGCGCCTCGACCTTGACCGAGCCGGGCTCGGCCAGCCGGCCCAGGTCGTTGCGCAGCAGGTCCACGATCATCAGGTTCTCGGCGCGGTTCTTGTCGCTGGCCAGCAGCGCCTGGCCCAGGCGCTGGTCCTCGGCCGGGTCGGGGTGGCGCGGCGCCGTGCCCTTCATCGGCCGGGTGGTCAGTCGCGCGCCGCGGCGGGTCACGAACAGTTCGGGCGAGAACGACAGCACCGTGCGCGCGCCGTCCTCGATGTAGGCGCCGTGCGCCACCGGATTGCGCGCGGCGATGCGGCGGTACAGCGTGGCCGCGTCGCCCTGGTATTGCACGTCGAGCGGCTGGGTGTAGTTGACCTGGTACAGCTCGCCGGCGCCGATCAGCGCGCGGATGGCCTCGATCTGGCGCGCGTAGCCGGCCTCGGTCATGCGCGGCGCGGGGATGCTGAGGGCGGCCGGCGGGCTGTCGGCCGCCGGCGCGTCCCATGGCGTTTCGTCGATCTGGCGCTCGAACACCAATGCCGTCAGGCGCGCCCGGCCGTCATCATGCGGCGGCGTCCAGGGACCGGCGGGCGCGGGCCGGGCGGCTTCGGGCAACAGCCATTCTCCCAGCTCGTAGTCCAGCAGCAGCGCGACCCAGTGCCCGCGTTGGCGCGCCGCCTCGATGGCGGCCAGGGCGGGGCCGACCTCGGCCGCCGCGCGCGCCTCGATGCGGGCCAGAAAGCCGTCCAGCCGCAGGGCGCGGCCGGACAGCCGGTCTTCAAAACGACAATGCATGACGCTCTTTATTGTTGTGCCAGGAACTCCGTCAGCACCCGGCCCGTGTGGGAGTGGTCGCTCAGGGTCATGACGTGTTCCGGCGAGCCCTGCGCCACCAGCTTGCCGCCGCCGGTGCCGCCTTCGGGGCCCAGGTCCAGCAGCCAGTCGGCTTCGGCGATAACGTCGAGATTATGCTCGATCACCACCACCGTGTTGCCGGCTTCCACCAGGCGGTGCAGCACGTGGATCAGCTTTTCCACGTCGGCCATCGACAGGCCCACGGTCGGCTCGTCCAGCACGTACAGCGTGTGCGGGATGCGCGAGGCGCGGCCGGTCTTGATCAGGCCGTCGGTCAGGCGCGCCTTGGACAGCTCGGTGACCAGCTTGATGCGCTGCGCCTCGCCGCCGGACAGCGTCGGCGACGGCTGGCCCAGCGTCAGGTAGCCCAGGCCGACGTCCTGCATCAGCTGCAGCGGGCGATGGATCTTGGGATGGGCGGCGAAGTATTCGATGGCGTCATCGACTTCCATGGACAGCAGTTCGCCGGCGTTCTTGCCGCGCATCTGCACGCTCAGCGTGTCGCTGTTGAAACGCGCGCCGTTGCAGGCGTCGCACGGCACTTTCACGTCGGGCAGGAAGTTCATTTCGATGGTGCGCATGCCCTGGCCTTCGCAGATCGGGCAGCGGCCGTCGCCGGTGTTGAACGAGAAGCGCGCCGCGGTCCAGCCGCGCATGCGCGCTTCGCGGGTGTCGGCGAACTGCTTGCGCACGTCGTCCCAGAAGCCGACGTAGGTCGCCGGGCATGAACGCGGCGTCTTGCCGATCGGGGTCTGGTCCACTTCCAGCACGCGGTCGATCGCTTCCCAGCCCTGAATGCTCTCGCAGCCGGCCCAGCCGGGCGCCTTGCCCTGCGAGACGGCCTGCATCAGGTTGTCCAGCAGCACTTCGCGCGCCAGCGTCGATTTGCCGGAACCGGACACGCCCGTGACCACGCTCAGGCGGCCGACCGGGATCTTGGCGTCGACGCTGCGCAGGTTGTGCAGGCGCGCGCCCTTGATCTCGATCATGGGGGTGTCGGCCTCGACCGGACGGCGGCCTTGCAGCGGATGCTGCAGCGGCTTGGCCAGGTAGCGGCCGGTGACGGATTCGGGCGCGTCGATCAGGTCCTGCGCGCTGCCCTGCGCCACCACGCGGCCGCCGCGGATGCCGGCGCCGGGGCCGATGTCGATGATGTGCGAGGCGCGGCGGATGGTGTCGTCGTCATGCTCGACCACCACCAGCGTGTTGCCGTTGCCTTCCAGGCGCGCCAGCGCGTCCAGCAGGATGCGGTTGTCGCGCGGGTGCAGGCCGATGGTGGGCTCGTCCAGCACGTAGCAGACGCCCTGCAGGTTCGAGCCCAGCTGCGCCGCCAGCCGGATGCGCTGCGCCTCGCCGCCCGACAGGGTGGGGGCGGCGCGGTCCAGCGCCAGGTAGTTCAGGCCGACTTCCTGCATGAAGTTCAGGCGGCCGCGGATCTCGGTGAGGATGTCGCGGGCGATCTCGCCTTCGCGGCCGCGCGCCACCAGTCCGGTGAAGAAGGTGTGCGCGTCCGACACCGGCAGCGAGGCCAGCTCGGCGATCGACTTGTCGCGCCAGCGCACGGCGCGCGCGACCCGGTTCAGGCGCTGGCCGTCGCACTGCGTGCAGACCTTGGCCTCGCCTTCGTACCAGGCGTTCCAGGCGGTTTCCTCGCCGGTCTGTTCTTCGTCGAAGCCCTGCAGTTGCAGGCCGGTGCCGAAGCAGCCGGTGCACCAGCCGTGCTTGGAGTTGTACGAGAACAGGCGCGGATCGGGCTCGGGGAAGCTGGTGCCGCACGACGGGCAGGCGCGCTTGACCGAGAAGTGCTGCTGCTGCAGTTCGCTGTCGAGCGCTTCGTGCAGCTTGTTCACGGGCCACACCACCGACATCACGCCCTGGCCGTTTTCCAGCGCGCTCTTGACGGCGGCGCGCAGGTCGGCCTCGTTGGCGGGGTCGACCACGATGTCGGCCACCGGCAGCTCGATGGTGTGTTCCTTGTAGCGGTCCAGGCGCGGCCACGGCGCCACCGGAATGAACTCGCCGTCGACCCGCAGGTGCGAGTGGCCCTTGGACCCGGCCCACTTGGCCAGGTCGGTGTAGTAGCCTTTGCGCGCGGTGACCAGCGGCGCCAGCAGGCCGATGTGCTCGCCCTTGCGTTCGCGCAGCAGGCGCGCCACGATCTGGTCGGTGTTCTGCGGCTCCACCGCGACGTTGCAGTCCGGGCAGTACTGCGTACCCAGCTTCACGTACAGCAGGCGCAGGAAGTGGTGGATCTCGGTCATCGTGGCCACGGTCGACTTGCGGCCGCCGCGGCTGGTGCGCTGCTCGATGGCCACGGTCGGCGGGATGCCGAAGATGGCGTCCACGTCGGGCTTGCCGGCCGGCTGCACGATGGCGCGGGCGTAGGCGTTGAGCGATTCGAGATAGCGGCGCTGGCCTTCGTTGAACAGGATGTCGAAGGCCAGGGTCGATTTGCCCGAGCCGGACACGCCGGTGATCACGGTGAACTTGTCGCGCGGGATCTCGACGCTGACGTTCTTCAGGTTGTGCTCGCGCGCGTTGCGGATCTCGATCGCCATGTTGTCCTGGCGGCGCTTGCGCATGAGGGATTGCAGCGGCGTGCCTTCGCCGGCGCCATAGACGGCTTCGGGCTCGGCGATGCGGGCCGTCAGGCCGGCCTGTTCGGCCTCCTGCGCGTCGATGTCGCTGCTGACCACCACGTCGGCCGGCAGGATGCTGACTTCGTAGTCGCGCAGCGCCGCGCCGGTATGCGAGGCGGGGTTGGCCATCAGGTCCTGCGGCGTGCCGACGCCGATCACCAGGCCGCCGGCGTCGCCGCCTTCGGGGCCCAGGTCGATCAGCCAGTCGGCCGCGCGGATCACGTCCAGGTTGTGCTCGATGACCAGCAGCGTGTGGCCCGCGGCCAGCAGCTTGCGGAAGGCGCGCATCAGGCGCGCGACGTCATCGAAGTGCAGCCCGGTGGTGGGTTCGTCGAACAGGAACAGGCTGCCCTTCTTGGCGACCTTGGCGGTGGAGATGCCGCTGCGCGCCGCCTCGGCCAGGTGGCCGGCCAGCTTCAGGCGCTGCGCCTCGCCGCCCGACAGGGTCGGCACCGGCTGGCCCAGCCGCACGTATTCCAGGCCGACGTCGGCCAGCGGCGCCAGCCCGGTCTGCACGTCGCGCAGGCCCTTGAAGAATTCCAGCGCCTCGCTCACCGTCATTTCCAGCACCTCGTCGATCGAGGCGCTCTTGCCCAGGTGCTCGACGCGCACTTCCAGCACTTCCGGGCGGAAGCGCTTGCCGTCGCAATCGGGGCAGCGCAGGTAGACGTCGGACAGGAACTGCATCTCGACGTGCTCGAAGCCGGTGCCGCCGCAAGTCGGGCAGCGGCCGTCGCCGCCGTTGAAGCTGAAGGTGCCGGCGGTGTAGGCGCGTTCCCGCGCCAGCGGCGCCTGCGCGAACAGCTTGCGGATCGCGTCGAACGCGCCCACGTAGCTGGCCGGGTTGGAGCGCGCGGTCTTGCCGATCGGGGTCTGGTCGACCATGACGACGTCGGCGATCTGCTCGGCGCCCAGCAGGCGCTCGAAGGCGCCCGGGGCTTCAGACGGCTTGCCCTTCTGCTTGAGCAGGGCGGGGAACAGCACGTCCTGCACCAGCGTCGACTTGCCCGAGCCGGATACGCCGGTCACGCACACCAGGCGGCCCAGCGGCAGCTCGACCGAGACGTTCTTGAGGTTGTGCGCGTTGACGCCCTCGAGCAGCAGGCGCGGCGTGTTGGCCGCCACCGGCATGGGGCGCGGCGCTTCGACGCGCTGGCGGCCGCCAAGGTAGTCGCCGGTCAGCGTGCGGGCCGCGCGCAGCTGCGCCGGCGTGCCGTCGAACACGATCTGGCCGCCGCGTTCGCCGGGGCCGGGGCCGATGTCGATGATGCGGTCGGCGGCCACCATGACCTGCGGGTCGTGCTCCACCACCACCAGCGTGTTGCCGGCGTTGCGCAGGCGATGCATGACTTCGACCACGCGGTGCATGTCGCGCGGGTGCAGGCCGATGGACGGCTCGTCCAGCACGAACAGCGTGTTCACCAGCGAGGTGCCGAGCGCGGTGGTCAGGTTGATGCGCTGCACTTCGCCGCCGGACAGCGTGCGGCTCTGGCGGTCCAGCGTCAGGTAGCCCAGGCCGACGTCGCACAGGAACTTCAGGCGCGCGCGCACCTCGGTCATGAGCAGGTCGGTGGCGGCGTCCAGCGCGCCTTCGAACGACAGCTTGTCGAAGAACGTGCGCACCCGTTCGATGGGCAGCAGCATCACGTCATGGATCGACAGGCCGTCCAGGTTGTCGAGCTGCTCGCGGCTCCAGTTGGCGCCGACCGGCATGAAGCGCTTGTAGCGGCCGTCTTCCGGCGGCAGCACGGCGTCGGCCTCGGCCTTGGTGCCCAGGCGCCACAGCAGCGCGTCGGGTTTGAGGCGCGCGCCGTTGCAGGTGGGGCAGGGCGTGTAGCTGCGGTACTTGGACAGCAGCACGCGCACGTGCATCTTGTACGACTTGGTCTCGAGCCAGTCGAAGAAGCGCTGCACGCCGTACCACTGGTGCTTCCAGGCGTCGTTGCCGCCCTTCCAGTCGGGCGTGCCGTACAGCACCCAGCGCTTGTGCTCCTCGCTCAGGCTCTTCCAGGGCACGCCCAGCGGAACGCCGGCGCGCGGCGCGTATTTCTGCAGTTCGTCCTGGCATTCCTTGTACGAGGGCGTGGTCCAGGGCTTGATGGCGCCTTCCAGCAGGGTCTTGTTCTCGTCGGGAATGACCAGGCCGAAGTCGATGCCGATCACGCGGCCGAAGCCGCGGCAGGCCTCGCAGGCGCCCAGCGGCGAGTTGAACGAGAAGCTGCTGGGCAGCGGATCGGTGTATTCGATATTGCAGTCGGCGCAGTGCAGGCGGTCGCTGTACTTCCAGGTGTGCGCGTCGGCGCCCTCGGCGTCCATGACGTAGACGGCCAGGTGGCCGGCGCCCATGCGCAATGCCGTATCCAGCGCTTCCATCACGCGTTCGCGTTCGGTGCCGGCGAAGCGGAAGCGATCCTGGATCACGTGCAGGATGCGGCGTTCCTCGGCGGCGGCCTTGGCCTTGCCCTTTTCCTTCTTGGCGCCCTTGGCCGGCGCGGTGGCGTTCGGCACGGCGGTTTCCTCGGCGTGCACGCGGGTGTAGCCCTGCTGCTCGAGGAAGCCGCGCACTTCGTCTTCGGTGAAGTTGGCCGGCACGGCGATGGGGAAGGTCACCACCAGGCGCGGATCGCCCGCGGCGGCCGAGCGCTCGGCCAGCGAACGGTAGATCGATTCCGGGGTGTCGCGCTGCACTACCTTGCCACAGCCGCGGCAGTGCAGGCGCGCGCCGCGCGCGAACAGCAGCTTGATGTGGTCATTGAGCTCGGTCATCGTGCCGACCGTGCTGCGCGAGCTGCGCACCGGGTTGGTCTGGTCGATGGCGATGGCCGGCAGGATGCCCTCGATGCGGTCCACCTGCGGTTTGTCCATGCGGTCCAGGAACTGGCGCGCATAGGGCGAGAAGGTTTCCACGTAGCGGCGCTGGCCCTCGGCGTAGAGGGTATCGAAGGCCAGCGAACTTTTGCCGGACCCCGACACGCCGGTCACGACCACCAGTTCGCCGGTGGCGATGGTCAGGTCCAGGTTCTTGAGATTGTTCTGGCGGGCGCCAACGATGCGGATTTGGGAGCTCATGGACGGTATCGTAGCCTGAGGGAGGGCGCGGCCCCGGACGACGGCCAGTGGCTGGTTCCGGGCGCGGCGATGTGGAATAATTGCCTATATCGTGAGGCATGTGTCCACAATGTGGTCAAACATGCGCTCCGCTGCTGTACAAATAAACAGTATCGCAGATTCGTCTGAAATTAGCGCGGTTTGCCGGGTGCATTCTGCGGGCGCATTGTTAACGCAGGGCATCTACCCGAGGTGGGGGCGGTCGTGTCGGAATCCAAGGTGGCGGGCGCCGCGGCGTTCGCCAAATTCATGACGGTGTTGCAGGCGGTGGCGGACGCGCCGCAGCCGCCCACGGCGGCGGCGCTGGCGCGCAGCAGCGGTTATCCGCGGCCGACCGTCTACCGCATCGTGGCCGCGCTGGCCGAGCAGGGCATGGTGGCCGAAACCGACGGCGCCTATCGCCTGGGGCCGCGCCTGCTGGCCCTGGCCAGCCGCGCCTGGTCGCAGTTCGACCTGCGCGCCGCGCTCGCGGCCGATCTGCAGGCGCTGCGCGACGCGACCGGCGAGACCGTGCACCTGGCGGTGCCGGCCGGCGCCGAAATGATCTACATCGACAAGCTCGAAAGCCCCGGCCCGGTGCGCATGGCCTCGCGCGTGGGCGCGGCGGTGGCGCTGCATTCGAGCGCGGTCGGCAAGGCCTACCTGGCCGCGCTGGGCGAGCCGGCGCGGGAGCGCCTGTTGCGCGACCTGCCGCTGGAATCGCGCATGCCCGGCACCGTGGCGAGCCTGCCCGCGCTGCGCGCGGCGCTGGCCGAGACGGCGGCGCGCGGCTACGCGCTGGACAACGAGGAAAACGAGCCCGGCATCGTCTGCTACGGCGTGGCGCTGCGCGATGCCGCCGGCCAGCCGGTGGCCTGCGTCAGCGTCAGCACGCTGATGTTCCGGCGCCGCGACGATCCGCAATCCGCCTATATCGAACCCCTGCTGCGGCTGCGCGATGCGGCCGCCGCCAAACTCGCCGTGCTGCCATCCGGCGGCGCCTGAACGCTCCGTCCCGAAAGGAATGCCATGACTGCTGCTCCCCTTGCCTCGAAGCTAGACGCCCTGCTCGCCGCCCGGGTCGTGCCCGTGCTGCGCTACCAGGACGCCGCCACCGCGGCCTACGCCGCCGAGGTGGCCGTGGCCGCCGGCTGCACCACGCTGGAACTGACCTGGACCATTCCGGGCGTGACCGACCTGGTGCGCGCGCTGCGCGACAAGCACGGTCCCAGCCTGCTGCTGGGCGTGGGCACGGTGCTGGATGAAACCCAGGCGCGCGAGGCCCTGGTGGCTGGCGCCGACTTCCTGGTGTCGCCGGCCCTGGCCACCGAGATCGTCGACCTGGCGCACGCCGCCGACGCCCTGTGCCTGCTGGGCGCCTTCACGCCCACCGAAGTGCTGGCCGCGCGCCGCGCCGGCGTCGACGTGGTCAAGGTGTTTCCGGCCGATACCGGCGGCCCCAAGCACCTGGCGGCGCTGAAGTCGGTCTACCCGGACACGGTGTTCTGCCCCACCGGCGGCGTCACCGCCGAGAACATGGCCTCGTACTTCGCCGCCGGCGCCGGCCTGGTCGGCATCGGCAGCAACCTCTACGACAAGGCCGCCTTCGCCGCGCGCGACACTGCCGCGCTGGTGGCGCAGATCATCCGTACCCGCGAGGCCGCCCATGGCTGATTTCGACATCGTCGCGCTGGGCGAGCCGCTGGTCGAACTGAACCAGACCCGCCAGGGCGAGCTGCAATACCTGCAAGGCTTCGGCGGCGACACTTCCAACGCCGTCATCGCCGCGGCTCGCCAGGGCGCGCGCTGCGCCTACCTGACCCGCGTCGGCGACGACGCCTTCGGCGCGCAGTTCCTGGACCTGTGGCGCGAAGAGGGGGTGGACACCTCGGGCGTCGAGGTCGACGCCAGCGCGCACACCGGCCTGTACTTCGTGCAGCACGGCCCCGACGGCCACGCCTTCAGCTACCTGCGCCGCGGCTCCGCCGCCAGCCTGATGACGCCGGCCACGCTCGACGGCGGCCTGATCGAGCGCGCCCGCTTCCTGCATGTCTCCGGCATCAGCCTGGCGATCAGCACCAGCGCCTGCGACACGGTCTTCGCGGCCATCGCCCGCGCGCGCGCGGCCGGCGTGCAGGTCAGCCTGGATTCGAACCTGCGGCTGCGCCTGTGGCCGCTGGACCGGGCCCGCGCCGTGCTGCGCGAGGCGCTGTGCCATGCCGACCTGTTCCTGCCGAGCATGGACGACATGCAGCACCTGACCGGCAACGACGACCCCGAACGCACGCTGGACTGGATCCGCGATGCCGGGGCGACGGGCGTGGTCGTGTTGAAGCTGGGCAAGGACGGTTCGATCATCGACGACGGCAAGACGCGCACCCCGGTGGCGGCTTTGCGGGTGGAGGCGGTGGACGCGACCGGCGCCGGCGACTGCTTCGCCGGCAGCCTGCTGGCGCGCCGCTGCCAGGGCGACGACTGGGCCGACGCGGTGCGCTACGCCAATGTGGCGGCGGCGCTGTCGACGCTGGGCTACGGCGCGGTCAATCCGCTGCCGCGCGCTGAGCAGGTGCTGGCGAAGCTGCGGGGTTGACGCCTGGGGCTGAAGTGGGCGCCAGCGAGCGCGGCCGGTATCAACCGCAGGCGCTGCAGGCGGCCCGTCGACAATGGCCTGCCGGCAACGCGGGTCGCCCACTCGCCAGTTTCCCCGGGCCGTTTGTCTACCGCTGGCGTGCCCGGCCGCCCAAACAAAAATCCCCGCCGGTTCGCACCAGCGGGGATTTTTTTCGATCAGGCCGCACGCCAGGAACCTGGCGCGGCCGGCGTGTCATTTAGACGCGCTTGATCTTTTCCAGCATCTTGAACACACCCTTGGGCGACTTGACGAACAAGCGCTTGAAGGCCTTGCCCAGGCAACGGCGTTCCAGGGTGTTGCGACGCACGCGTTTGCGTTCAGCCATGTTGATTCTCCTGTTGAATTTGCGGAAATCAGATTTGCGGGGCGAAGCGGGTCTTGCGGTTTGGCAAGGCTTCGACCCGACCGCACAACCGGATACTGGGCTGGCGGGGGAATTGGGTAACTTGGCATTCTAGCCTGAAAGTGGGGGGGCTGCCAATTTTGGGGGGCTGCTGTGGTTGTAAAACGGGGACGAGTTGGGTGTTCGTAGGTCGCCCCTCGGTCGGTCGGACCCGATGGCGGGCGCCCACGATTGCGGTCCGGAGCGTTCGCTCCGGACTTCCCCTTTGTCATCCTCGTCCTCGCCTTCGGCGACTCCTTCGGATTCCCTCGGGCGCATCGAGGTTGCCCGCCATCGGGTCCGCCCGACCGAGGGGCTACGGATTTCGAGGCTCGTTGCGCTGCTAGACCTGTGTTCAGGGAATGGAACCTTCCGGGACGCCAATTTCGGCCGCGCGGGCGGCCGGAATTGGCGGTTGTGCGGTTTGGTTTGTGGCGGGGGCGCTGCGCGCGGGTGGAGAGCGGGTTTCTATTGATTCCGCGCGTCGAGGGGGAGGGGCGGTGGTGGTCGGCGCGATGTGCGCCGTGTTGCGCGTGACGAGCTTCGTGCGCCGACCACAAACAGTCTTGGTGCGGGCATGCACTCAATGGCAAAGGGTTTTGGCGCAGGTGGGCCTTGGTAGCAATGCGTTGCGACGCTGGCACGCTTTCAATGAAAAGTCATTCGCGGCGGCAGCAAGCCTTCCAAAGAAAATGATCTCGCCGTTCCCACACGCGATAGCGCCATCACGGATCGCAAGACATCGCGTAAGCCTCAAAAGGCCGCCCGCGCGGCCGGCTTGAGGCGGGCCCCGTCCCACCATTCACCGCAAGCGCGAAGCGGCATCCCCAACCGCAAGACCCCGCGGATGCCCTCCGATGGCCGCCCGCGCGGCCGAGGAAGGGCGACCACCGCAAGATCTTCCAATCCACGCCAGCCCAACATAAGAACGCCAGCACCCCCACCCACACGCGAGAGCGTCATCGCCCAGACGCAAGACTCCGCGTAAGTCCTAAAAGGCCGCCCGGGCGGCCTTTTAGGACGGGCCCCGTAAATCTCTCCCCCCGCCCTGACGTTGCATCAACATGCCAAGCACACCACCCGCCCCAAAGCCCGGCAGTAAGTCTCATCGCGAGCGCGTGGCGGGGTCGGTGGGGGATGGCGGGGCGTGTAGATGCGCCCGAGGGAATCTGAAGGAACAGCCGAAGGCTGTGACGAAGATGACGAAGGGGGGGGCCGCCTAGGCAAGTCCGGAGCGAACGCTCCGGACCGCAATCGTAGCCCCGCCATCCCCCACCGACCCCGCCACGCGCGCCTAAAGCACCCACTCCGCCCCAAAAAAAACTACTCAGCCGGCCCCAACTTAGGCCGAATAAAATCCATAAACGCCCGAGTCTTAGCCGGCTGAATACTCGACGGATACACCACGTAGATCGAAATAGGATCCACCGACCACCCCGGCAACACCCGCCGCAGCGAGTTCCGCTTGATGATCGGATCCAGCGCCTGGCAATGCGGCATCCGCGTGATCGCCAGATCCAGCCCCGCCAGCGTCCCCGCGATGCTCATGTTGTTCGCCGCCAGGTGTCCGCTCACCGGCACCTGTTCGCTCACCCGCCCGTTATGCAGCGTCCAGTGCGAATGGGCGTCGTCGATCGTCGTGCGCAGGCATTGATGCTGCGTCAGGTCCGACGGCGTCTTCGGTTCCCCGAAACGTTCCAGATAGCGGTCCGAGGCGTAAAGATAGTTGTCCAGCGACACCAGCTCCTGCACCACCGCGCCGTCGCTGCGGGGCGCCGGCGCGGCGCCATTGCCGTTGTCCGCGCTGGCCACCGGATAGTCGCTGTTGCGGCCGAATCGCAGCACGATGTCGAACGGCGTGCCCTGGGCGTCCGAGGCCGTCATCATGCTCAGGTCGAACTCGCACTCCACCTCGGGATAGCGGTCCGTGAAATCGTTGATCGTTTCCGGCAGCAGCCAGATCGCCAGGCTGTAGGGCATCGACACCCGCAGATTGCCCGAGGGGCCGCCCGACAGCGCCTGCAGCTGTTCGTGCGCCAGGCGGGCCTCGTCGATCAGGCCCTGGCAGCGGCTCATGTAGGCCGCGCCGGCTTCCGTCAGGTCGAGGCGGCGGGTGTTGCGGTTGATGAGGCGCAGGCCGATCGCGCGTTCCAGCTCATTGATGCGGCGCGACAGCGTCGAGGTCGGCATGTTCAGCGCCCGGGCGGCCAGGCTGAAGCTCTTGCGCTTGGCAACTTCTACAAACAGGGCGATGTCGTTGAGCTGGACGGTCGGGGCTTCCATAGGCGTTCCGGTGTGGGCCGCCCGAGTTTACGCCACTCCGGCGCCCGTCCCAACGCCGGCGCGGTGGATGGGAATCAGTCCGGGAATCCGCACCTTGTCAGATTTGATTGCAAATTTGCATGCCGTGGCATCAGTTGCCGTGGGCATATCCCCTACACTTCAGGCGAAACACCATACCAAGACCGCAGCGGTTATCCGGAATCGCCAAGGGGCCCAGTTCGCATGATCGATACGCCGACGTTCTTCACCGTCCTGACGCCCACCTACAACCGGGCGGGGACGTTGCACAGGGTGTACGAATCGCTATCCCGCCAGACATTCCGGGATTTCGAGTGGGTGATCGTGGACGATGGGTCCACCGACAACACCCACGAAGCGGTGCTCGACTGGCAGCAGCGGGCCCCTTTCCCCATCCGCTACATCTGGCAGAACAACCAGCACAAGAAAACCGCCTTCAACCGCGGGGTGCGCGAAGCGCATGGCCAGTTGATCGTGGCGCTCGACAGCGACGACGAGATGCCGCCCGAGGCGCTGGCGACGTTCAAGGCGGCCTGGGAGGCGATTCCGCCGGCGCGGCGCGATTCCTACGTGGCGGTGACCGGCCTGTGCGCCCGGCCCGACGGCAGCATCGTCGGCGACCGCTATCCGCAGGACGTGTTCGACAGCACGGCGGTGGACGTCTATTTCCGCTACCGCATCAAGGGCGAGAAATTCGGTTGCATGCGCACCGACGTCCTCAAGAAATATCCCTTTCCCGAAAACGTGGCGGGCTTCGTGCCCGAGAGCCTGGTGTGGTGGGCGATCGCGCGGGCCGGCTACCTCAGCCGCTTCATCAACCAGGTGGTGCGCACCTATCACGACACCCCGGGCGGGCTGACCCGGGGCGCGACGTCGGTGGCCAACAATGCCCAGGGCCTGTACCTGCTGGCCTGGGACATGCTGCAGCACCACCTGGAATTCTTCCGCTTCCGGCCGCGTGAATTCATCATGGCCGCGGCGCGCTACACCCGTTTCCGGCTGCATCTGAAGCACTCCGGCGTGCCGACGGCGCTGCAGGCCTATCGCCTGACCAATCCGTGGGCGCGGGTGATGGTGGGGGCGATGTGGCCGCTGGGCTACGCGCTGTACCGCCGCGACCGGCGGCGCGGCGTGGCCTGAGCGCCGGCCGGACGGTCGCCACGGCCGTCAGGCGATGCTACGCCGTTGCCGGCGCGGCGTGGCCCAGCCCCAGATAGACCTCGACCACGCGCGGGTCCTCGGCGACCTGGGCGGCGGGGCCTTCCAGCGTGACGCTGCCGGTTTCCAGCACGTAGGCGTAATCGGCCACCTGCAGCGCGGCGCGGGCGTTCTGCTCGATCAGCAGGATCGATACGCCCATGCCGCGCAGCTGTTCGACGATGCGGAACACTTCGCGCACGATGCGCGGCGCCAGGCCCAGGCTGGGTTCGTCCAGCATCAGGAGGCGCGGCTTGGCCATCAGCGCGCGGCCCACGGCCAGCATCTGGCGTTCGCCGCCGGACAGCGTGCCCGACAGCTGCGCGCGGCGTTCGCGCAGGCGCGGGAACAAGTCGTAGACCTCGGCCAGCGTCTGGTCCTGGTCGCGCAGGCCGCGACGGAAGCGGTCGAAGGCGCCCAGCATCAGGTTGTCCTCCACCGACATCTCGGCGAACAGCTCGCGCTTTTCCGGCACCAGGTTCATGCCGGCCGCCACCATTTCCTCGATCTCGGCGTGTTCCTGGCGCTTACCGCCGAACACGATCTCGCCGCGCGAGGGCAGCACGCCCATGATGGCCGACAGCAGGGTGGTCTTGCCGGCGCCGTTGGGGCCGATGACGGTGACGATCTTGCCCTCGTCCACCGACAGGCTGACGCCCGAGACCGCCTCGACCTTGTCGTAGGCCACGCGCAGGTCGCGCACTTCCAGCAGTTTCGCGCTCATCATTCCACTCCGCCCAGATAGGCTTCCAGCACCGCGGGGTTGTGCTGGATCTCCGCCGGCAGGCCCTCGGCGATCTTTTCGCCGAAGTCCATCACCACCACGCGATCCACCAGGCCCATCACGAAATCCATGTCGTGCTCGACCAGCAGGATCGCCATGCCCTCGGCCCGCAGCTTCTTGAGCAGTTCGGCCAGTTCGCGCTTTTCCTGGTAGCGCAGGCCGGCGGCCGGTTCGTCCAGCAGCAGGATGCAGGGATCCGACGCCAGCGCCCGCGCGATCTCCAGGATGCGCTGCTGCCCCAGCGCCAGCGAGCCGGCCTCGTCGTGCAGGTGTTTGCCCAGGCCGACGCGCTCGACCTGGCGCGCGGCCTCGGCCAGCAGGCGGGCCTCCTCGGTGCGGTCCAGGCGCCAGGCGGCCGGCAGCACGCCGCGATGGCCGCGCAGGTGGGCGCCGATGGCGACGTTCTCCAGCACGCTCATGCGGCCCAGCAGGCGCACGTGCTGGAAGGTGCGCGACAGGCCCAGGCGGGCGATCCGGCGCGCGCCGGCGCCGGCCACTTGCTGGCCCAGCAGCGTGACCTGGCCGGAGGTGGGCGTGTCCACGCCCGAGATCTGGTTGAACATGGTGCTCTTGCCGGCGCCATTGGGGCCGATCAGCGCCAGGATCTCGCCGGCGCGGATCTCCAGGTTCATGGCGTTGTTGGCGACCAGGCCGCCGAACTTGCGGGTCACGTCGACCGCCTTCAGCACCACCTCGCCGCGCGGCGGCATCGGCTTGCGCGGCAGCGGCTCGGCCTGGGCGTCGATCTGCCGCTGGCGCTTGTGCACCGGCACGCAGCGCGCCAGCACCGGCCACAGGCCGCCGCGGAAGCGGTGCAGCAGCAGCACCATGCCGAAGCCGAACACGATCACTTCGAAGTTGCCGGTCTGGCCCAGCAGCTTGGGCAGCCAGTCCTGCAGCCATTGCTTGAGCACCGTGAACACGCCGGCGCCCACCAGCGCGCCCCACACCTGGCCGGCGCCGCCGATGACGGTCATGAACAGGTATTCGATGCCCATCTGCAGGCCGAACGGGTTCGGATTGACGAAGCGCTGCATGTGCGCGTACAGCCAGCCCGAGGCGCAGGCCTGCAGCGCGGCGATGATGAAGATCACCATGCGCGAGCGGGCCGTGTCCACGCCCATCGACTCGGCCATGACACGGCCGCCCTTGAGGGCGCGGATGGCGCGGCCCTCGCGCGAATCGAGCAGATTGCTGGTCGACCACATGGCCACCAGCAGGAAGGCCCAGATCAGGTAGTAGATCTCATCGCCCTGCGTCAGCGCCCAGCCGAACAGGTGGATGGCTGGCACGTCGGGGATGCCGGTGTGGCCGCCCAGGCCTTCGACCGAGCCGAAGGCGAAGTACAGCGACAGGCCCCAGGCGATGGTGCCCAGCGGCAGGAAGTGGCCGGACAGCTTGAGCGTGATGGCGCCCAGCAGGTAGGCCACCACCAGCGTCAGCAACAGGCCGGCCAGCAGCGTCAGCCAGGGCGAGGCGCCGAGCCACGCCAGCCAGGCGGGCAGGGCGTCGGCGCGGGTGGTGAGCAGCGCGGTGGTGTAGGCGCCGATGCCGACGAAGGCGGCCTGGCCGAAGCTGGTCAGGCCGCCGACGCCGGTCAGCAGAACCAGCCCCAGCGCCACCATGGCGTACAGGCCGATGTAGTTCAGCAGCGTGACGTAGAACGGCGGCAACGCCAGCGGCGCGGCCGCCAGCAGCGCCAGGAACACGAGGACGAGGTGGCGCGGGGTCATTCTTCTTCTTCCTCGACGTGGTGGCTTTTCAGGGAGCGCCAGAGCAGCACGGGGATGATCAGCGTGAAGACGATGATCTCCTTGTAGGCGCTGGCCCAGAACGAGGAGAAGGCCTCGATCAGGCCGACCAGCACGGCGCCGGCGGCGGCCAGCGGATAGCTCACCAGGCCGCCGATGATGGCGCCGACGAAGCCCTTCAGGCTGACCATGAAGCCGGAATCGAAATACATGGTGGTGATGGGTGCGATCAGGATGCCCGAGACGGTGCCGATCAGCGCCGCCAGGAAGAACGTGGCCTTGCCGGCGAACACCGGCGATATGCCCATCAGGCGCGCGCCGAGCCGGTTGAAGGCGGCGGCGCGCAGGGCCTTGCCGTACATCGAGCGCTCGAAGAACTGGTACAGCACCACGATCAGCAGCGCCGACACCGCCACCACCCACAGCGCCTGGCTGTTGACGTTGACCGGACCCAGCGCCAGGCTGGCGTCGCTGAACGGCGCGGTGCGCGCGCCCTCGGCGCCGAAGGCCAGCAGGCCCAGGCCGACCAGCGCCAGGTGTACGGCGATCGACACGATCAGCAGCACCAGCGTCGAGGCCGAGGCGATCGGCTGGTAGAACAGGCGGTACAGCTGCGGGCCCATCGGCACCACCAGCAGCAGCGTCAGCAGCGCCTGCACGGCCATCGGCAATTGCGCCAGCGGCAGGCGGTAGAACAGCGCGGCCAGCAGCAGGGGATACGCCACCTTGGCGATGATGCGCCACAGCGGCGCGCGGCGTCCCGGCCGCCTGGCGCGCGCCATCAGGTCGGCCACGGCCTCGGCCAGCGCGAACGCCAGCAGCAGCCACACCAGCAGCACCGGCTTGCCGGCCTGCAGCGCGGCCATGGTGAGCGCGCCGAAGGCGACGAACTCGCCCTGGGGGATGAACAGCACGCGGGTAACGGTAAAGACCAGCAGGATGGACAAGGCCAGCAGCGCGTAGATGGCGCCGTTGGTGATGCCATCCTGCCCGAGTATCAGGGCGATCTGAGCATTCATCGGTACTTCCGGATAAAACGGAAAAACACTGCAGCGGTTTTATCTCCGCTTGAACCCTGCCCATCGGGATGCCGCGGAGCCGGCTCTGCCGGTCCGCAGGCATGCCCCCTGGGGGGGAGGCGCGCAGCGCTTCGGGGGGGCTATTTCGGCTTACTTCACCAGCGTCCAGTTGCCGTCCTTCACCGTGATGAGTTCGCGGCCGCGGTCGTCGAAGCCGCTGTGGTCGGCGGCGCTCATGTTGTAGACGCCCTGGGTGCCGACCAGCTCGCGGGTCTGTTCCAGCGCGTCGCGCAGCGCGCTGCGGAACTCCTTGGTGCCCGGCTTGCCGGCCTTCTCGGCCAGCGGGATGGCCTTTTCCAGCAGCAGGCCGGCGTCGTAGACGTTGGCGCCGAAGGTGGCGGGCTTGGAGCCGTTGAGCTTCTCGTAGGCGGCGATGTAGTCGCTGGCGACCTTCTTGGACGGATTGCTGTCGGGCATTTCCGGCAGCACCAGCATCAGGCTGGCGGCCAGCACGGTGCCTTCGACCTTCTTGCCGCCGAGCTTGAGGAAGTCGGGCAGCGCGGCGCCGTGGGTCTGGTAGAACTTGCCCTTGTAGCCCTGGTCGAACAGCGTCGTCTGCGGCAGCACGCTGGCGGCGCCGGGGGCGGCGATCAGCACGGCGTCGGGCTTGGCCGCCAGGATCTTCAGCGCCTGGCCGGTGACCGAGCTGTCAAAGCGCAGGTAGCGTTCGTTGGCGGTGAGCTTGATGCCCTTTTCGGCCGCCATGGCCGAGAACACCTTGTACCAGTTCTCGCCATAGGGATCGTTCAGGCCGATGAAGCCGACCGTCTTGATGCCGGTCTTGGCCATGTGGTCGACCAGCGCGCGGGCGATGATGTCGTCGTTCTGGGTGGTCTTGAAGACCCACTTCTTCTGCTCGTTCATCGGCAGCACCACGGCGGCGGTGCCCACCGGCGCCAGCATCGGCACGCCGGCCTCGGCGGCGAACTGGATCACGCCCATGGCGTTGGGCGAGCCCGACGGCCCGATCAGGGCGTCCACGTTCTGTTCGGTGATGAGCTTCTTGAAGGCCGTGACCGAGTTGGTGGAATCGCTGGCGTCGTCCAGCGAAATGTATTCCACGGTCAGGTCGCCGATCTTCTTGGGCAGCAGCGGCACGGTGTTCTTTTGCGGAATGCCGACCAGCGCGGTGGGGCCGGTGGACGAGGTGACCACGCCGACCTTGACCTGGGCCAGGACGGGCAGGGAGACCAGCGTGGCCAGCACGGCGGCGGCCAGGGGGAGTTTCTTCGACAGCATGGCAAAACCTCCGGATAGGGGGCAGAGTGGGTGCGGCTGGAAAACGGAGAAAACGGATACCGCGGAAATTGCTTTTGGCTTCAACTTTCTGGCACTGCACTGTAGACGCGGTCTGCGTGCTTACCTATCCGTCAAAACCCGAAGCGGATGCGTGGGACGCCGGTCAGATGGTGATGGAACTGACGCTGGCGCCGCCGCAGACGAACAGCGTCTGGCCGGTGACAAAGCTGTTGGCCGGGTCGGCGAAGAACATCACCGCCCGCGCCACGTCGTCCGAGCGTCCCAGGCGCTTGACCGGGATGCCGTTGGCCAGCTGCTTTTCGCGTTCGCTGCCGGGTTCGATCACTTCGTAGAACATGTCGGTCTGGATCGGGCCGGGCGCCACCACGTTGACGGTGATGCCGTAGGGCGCCAGTTCGAGCGACCAGGTGCGCGCCATGCCGACCATGCCGGCCTTGGTGGCCGAATAGGCGGTGCGGGTGGGCAGGCCCAGCGCGCCGCGCGAGGACATCATGACGATGCGGCCGAAATGGCGCTCCTGCATGCCGGGCAGGGCCGCCTGCACCAGGCTGATGGCCGCGCCCAGGTGGATCTGGGTCAGGCCGTGCAGTTCCTCCTGGGTCACCTGCGGCAGCAGGTTGGGCCAGATGACGCCGGCGTTGTGGATGACATGGCTGACCGGAAAACGCGCCGCGATCTCGGCGCCGGCCTGGGCCGTGGCGTCGGCGTCCAGCAGGTCCACCTGCACGTTGTGCAGGCGCGGGTGGCCGAAGTCGGCGGCGCGGCGCGCCATCGAGATCACTTCGTAGCCCGCGTCGAGCATGCTGCGGCAGATTTCGGCGCCGATGCCGGCGCTGCCGCCGGTGACGATGGCGACGTTGGTGTGCGTCATGGTGGATCCCCCTGTGTTCTTTAGTTATCCGCCGCCGCTCAGGCGCGCGGCGCCAGCGCCAGCACCCGCAGCGGGCTGCCCGAGCCGCTGCGGATCTTGAGCGGCGCCGAGAAGATCACCGCGCCGGTGGGCGGCAGCTGGTCCAGGTTGGTCAGGCACTGCAGGCCGTAGCGGTTGTTGCCGTGCATGAAGTAGTGGCAGGGGTAGGGCGGATTCAGGTGATGGGCCTGGCCGGCGTCGGTGCCCACCGATTCGGTGCCGAAGCCGTGCACGTCGCGTTCCTTGATGAGCCATGGCACCACCTCGGCGTCGGGGCCGGGCGAGTGGGCGCCGTCTTCCTTCATGTTCAGGTATTCGGCCGGCTTGGCGCGCTTGGACCAGTCGGTGCGCATCAGCACCCAGGAACGGGCCGGGATGCGGCCATGCTTTTCCTCCCACTTCTTGACGAAGTCGATGGTCAGCAGGAAGTCGGGGTTGTCGCGCGCCTCGGCCGAACAGTCGATGACGCTGGCGCCGGCGATGAACGCCTCGACCGGGATGGTGTCGACGGTGTTGTCGGGCTGGTCCTTGCCGGTGACCCAGTGCACCGGCGCATCGAAGTGGGTGCCGGTGTGCTCGGAGCAGGAGAAGTTGTTCCAGTACCAGGCCGGGCCGCGCTCGTCATAGCGCGAGATTTCCTCGATGCGGAACGGCCAGGCCTGGCCGAATTCCGGCGGCAGCACGATGGTGGGGAATTCGGGCGTCAGCGTCTCGGTCAGGTCCACCAGGCGGATGCGGCCCGACACCAGTTCGGTCATGAATTGCGCAAGTATGGGTTGGCTCATCTGTTGCTCCTTTGGTTTTCGTCTCGTCGGGCACGGCGGCCGCCGTCAGGCGCCCAGTTCTCGTTCCAGTCCCTTGGGGTTCTCCGCCAGCCGCGCGCGGAATTCCTGTGCCACGTCGCCGACGTACACGTCTTCGACGCCTTCCTTCAGCGCGCGCACGATGGCGCCGGCGATGGCCGCGGGCGCCACGCGCGGGGGCGGCGTGCGCTGCTCCCATTCGTGGTCGACCGGGCCGGGAAACACGTTCACCACGCGCACGCCGGCCGGCCGCAGCTCGGCCCGCAGGCATTGCGCCAGCGACAGCGCGGCGGCCTTGGAGGCCGACCACATGCCGCGCGCCGGCAGGTTGACGTGGGCGTAGATCGACAGCACGTTGACCCAGGCCGTGGCGTTGTTGACGCCGTCGGCGGCGCGGCCGCACAGCGCCGGGCCGAAGCCCTGCGCCAGCCGCATCAGGCCCAGCACGTTGACGTCCAGGGCGTCGCGCGCGGTGTTGACGTCCTTGCGGCCGAGCAGGCCGCCTTCGCGTTCCAGGTCGGCGGTGTTGACCAGGATCTCGACCTTGCCGCCGATCGACGCCGCGGCGCGTTCGACCGAGTCGCTGTCGGTCACGTCCAGGGCCAGCGCCTGCACCCGCGGATCGGCCGCCAGCGCGTCGAAGGCGGCGTCGCGGCGCCAGGCCTGCGGGTCGCCCAGGAACACGGTCGGGCAGCCGGCGTCGAGCAGGGCGCGCGCCACCGCCTGGCCCACCGCCGACTTGCCGTCGGTGACCAGCGCCCGGCGGAATTTCGGATCGCACGAGGTCTCGCGCAGGGTCTTGTCGTCTTCCATATTGGGCGTATTCCTTTCGGGCAGGGCGATCATCACGGCCTGGCCGCTGCGGTCGAGCTTGAGCGCCAGCCGCACGCGGGCGCCGTCGGCGCAATCCTGGTGCACGTGCGCCACCACCGACGGGCCGGCGTCCATGCGCACCGTGCCCACCCGCCACGGCAGGCGTTCACGGAAATAGAGGTCGTTGCTGTGATGCAGGGTGGTGCTGACCAGCAGCACGCCGTCGGGATCCACCGGCCGCCACGGCAGGCGTTCCGACAGGCAATGGCCGCAGACCTCGCGCGGCGGGTATTGCACCGCGCCGCAATCGGCGCAGGCCTGCAGTTCGAAGCGGCCCTCGGCGGCCGCGGCCGTCAAGCCCAGGGCGGCGCGGCTGCGGGCGCCGGGCGGCAGGGTCGGCTGGCGCGTGCGCGCCACGGGGTTCTTGCGCGGCGGCTTGGCTAGCGGCTCGGTCATGCGTCGCTCCTGGCCAGGATGGCCGCGGCGGTGCACAGGCCGCGGTCGTAATTGATCATGCCGAAGCCGCTGACTAGGCCCAGGCGCGCGTCGGCCACCTGGGTGCCGCCGGCCGTGCCGGTCAGCTGGCGCAGCGCCTCGACCATGCCGAGGTAGCCGCCGGCGGCGCCGGCCTGGCCCACCGACAGCTGGCCGCCATTGGTGTTGAACGGCAAGCTGCCATCGACGGTGAAGGTGTTGGCGCGCACGAACCCGGGCGCCTCGCCCTTGGCGCAGAAGCCCAGGTCTTCCATCTGCATCAGGTTGATGACGGGGTAGTCGTCGTAGGCCTGCAGGAAGTCCATGTCGGCCGGCGCCGCGTCCGCCATGCCGTAGAGTTCGTCGATGTCCATGGTCCAGCCGCCGCGGGTCTGGATCGGGTCCTCGATCCAGGCGTTGTGGCGCTCGATGGTGGACAGGATGCGGGCGTAGGGCAGGTTCAGCGCCCGCGCCCGGTCTTCGCTCATCACCAGGAAACCGTCGGCGCCGGCGCAGGGCATGACGCAGTCGAACAGGTGGATCGGGTCGGTGATGACGCGCGCGTCCAGGTACTGCCTGAGCGTCAGCGGCTTCTTCATCAGCGCGTGCGGATAGCGCAGGGCGTTGTCGCGCTGCGCCACGCAGACCTTGCCGAAGTCCTCGCGGGTGGCGCCGGTGCTGCGCATGTAGTGCGCGGTCAGCAGCGCGAAGCTGGCGTTGGGGCCGCCCGCGCCATAGGGATAGACGGCGTCCTGGGCGAAGCGCGAGAACTGGCTGACGGTGTTGCGGAACGAGTCGACCTGGTTGGTGTCGCCCGCGATGCAGGCGACGATGCCGGCGTCGCCCGCCTGCACCGCGCGCGCGGCGCGGCGCAGCGCGGCCACGCCGCTGGCGCCGCCCATGGGGATGTGGTCGAGCCAGCGCGGGCTCATGCCCAGGTGCTGCGTCAGGCCCACGGCGGTGTCCGGCGCCAGCGTGAAGCTGGACACGCACAGGCCGTCGACGTCGGTCTTGGCGATGCCGGCCTGGCGGATCAGCGCGCCCAGCGCGCGGCCCAGCCACCAATGCGCGGCATGGGTGGAGTAGCGCTCATACGGAATGCTGACAGGCAGGGCCGCCACCACGCCGTCGTAGCGGGCGCGCGTCGGGGTCATCGGGCTGGCTCCTGGCGCTTCTTCATGGCGGTGGTGTCGACGCAGCGGGCGGTGCCGGGCAGCGTCGGCGCCAGCGTCTTCATTTCGCCGCGCTGGATCTTGTTGGTGGTGGTGAGCGGCAGGCTGTCGACGAAGGCGACGTAGCCGGGCGCCTTGTAGTAGGCCAGCTGTTGCAGGCTCCATTGCACGATGTCGCGGGCCGCATCGTCGCGGGCGGCGGCGTCGGCGGGCGCGGTTTCCGCCACCACGCAGGCCAGCACCTCGTCGCCGCGCACCGGGTCGGGCACGGCGGCCACCGCCACCGCCTTGACCAGCGGATGCTGCAGCAGCACGCTTTCGACCTCCACCGCCGAGATGTTCTCGCCGCTGCGGCGGATCACGTTCTTCTTGCGGTCGACGAAGCGCAGCGCGCCATCGGCCTCGCGGCGCACGATGTCGCCGGTGTGGAACCAGCCGTCTTCCCAGGCCTGCGAGGTGGCGTCCGCGTCCTTGAGGTAGCCGGCGAAGAAGCCGTAGCGCGGGTCATCGCCGGCATGGCGCACCAGCAGCTCGCCCGGCTCGCCGGCGGCGGCCTCGCCGCCGTGGTCGGCGACGATGCGCACCGCCACGTCGTCCTCTTCGCGGCCGAAGCAGCTGCTGCCGATGTGGCGCGGCTCCTGGTTGGCGATGATGACGGCGCCGGCGCCGGTCTCGGTCATGGCCCAGGCTTCCAGCAGCGGGAAGCCGAAGCGCGCCTCGAACGGTTCATGCAGCTTGCGGTCGACCCCGGCGCCGAAGCCGAAGCGAATCGCCGGCTGCCGGTCTCGGGCCGAGGGTTCGGCCTTCATCAGGATCGCCGGCATCACGCCCAGGTAGTGCAGCACGGTGGCGCCGGAATCGCGCACGCTGTCCCACCAGGTCTTGGGATGGAAGCGGTCCAGCGGGATCAGGCAGCCACCGGTCAGCACCATGGCCATGGCGGAATAGGCCATGGCGTTCATGTGCACCAGCGGCAGCGGCGTCAGCATGCGTTCCTCGCCGGGGCGCAATTCGGCCAGGCCGCCGATGCGGGCGTACCAGCCGCCCGCGTGCAGGAAATAGCGGTTCGGCAGGATGCAGCCCTTGGGGCGGCCGGTGGTGCCGGACGTGTACAGCAGCGCGCATTCGGTCAGTTCGTCGGGCGTGCCCGCCAGCGGCGCGGGGAAGGGCGCGGCGGGCGGCGCATCGTCGGGGCCCATCACGCGCAGCGGCCGGCCGGCGCGCTCGGCGGCGGCCAGCAGGTCGGCGTGGCGCTGCGGCAGGGCGACGGCCAGCGCGATCTCGGAATGGCCCGTCAGGTACTCCAGTTCGGCCGCGCGCAGGTCGGGGTTGATCGGCACCACCGACACGCCCAGCGCGTTCAGCGCGAACCAGTGCAGGAAAAAGGCCGGCCGGTTTTCCAGCAGCAGGCCGGCGCGATGGCCGTGGCCGTAGCCGGCGCGGGCGTAGGCCGCCCGCAGCGTCTCGATGGCGGCGGCGGCCTGGGCATAGCCCAGTTCGCCGGCGCCGATGCCGTAGATGTCGGCGGTTTCCGGCAGGATGCACAGGAAGGGCCGGGCGCCATGCCGGGCCGCGGTGTCCAGGAAAGCCTGGTGGACGGTGGTGCTCACAAGCCGCTCCTACATGAACAATTGGATGTTGCCGAACGCGGCGTCGCAGTTCACCAGGTCGACGCGCTTGAGGCGGATGCGCAGCGCGCCGTCCTGCTCGACCAGGTGATGCGTGGCCCAGCCGGCGTACAGCGTCTGCGCGTCCTGCCGCGTCTCGACGTAATGGAAGGCGGTGCGCACCACGTGGCGGCCCTGGTCCGGCGCCGAATCGGGATGGTCGTGCTCGACCGTGGGCGCCTGCAGCAGGTGGTGGCAGCGGCTTTTGGGTTGCTGCGAGAAGGTGCGCTGGCCGGCCAGGCGCTCGACGCGCACGCGCAGCAGCAGCTTGTCCTCGTACATGAGCGAGGCATGCAGACGGGCGTCGGTCTGGCCGTGGGCCAGCGGCATCCAGTAGTAGCCATCGTCGGCGTACAGCTCCAGCCAGTCCTCGAAGCGCAGCTCGTCGAGCAGGCGCGCCTCGGCGTAGACGAAATCGATCAGGTCGCGGTCGCTGAAGCTCATGCCTGCTCCGTCATGTAGCGGCCCCATGCGCGGTACTGGTTGCGCATCTGCCATTCGTTGGTGCCGTTGGTGGTGACGTTCTTCTGGCCGAGCTCGGCCGGGTCGTAGAGGCGGCCGACGTTGACCCAGTCGCGGGCGCGCGATTGCAGGCCATCCTGCGCGCGCTCGTACATCTCCAGGTCGTCGTGGCCGACCACCGAGGTGGGCGCGTTGATCAGGCGGTTGTACATGAGGGTGCGTTCCAGCAGCAGGTCGGGCGCGCCGACCAGGCGGAAGGTCCACGATTCCACCAGGGTGCGGTCGGCGGCGATCGGCTTGAACACGCGCAGGGTCTGGATCGGGCCCTTGACCATGATGTTGGGGAAGTACACGGTGTTGTGGCGCACGTCGCCCAGGATCTGGTGGGCGCGCTCCTCGCCGTAGGCGGCGACCATCGACTCCCAGTAACCCGGAATGCCCGAATAGGCGGCGTGGATCGAATCGGACACGCCGGTGTGGCCGTGGCCGTTTTCCCAGACGCGGATGCCCATGTTCTCGAAGAACTCGTAGGGCGAGATGAAGGGCGCGAACAGTTCCACCGCCATCGGCTTTGGGGTGCCGGCCGGGGCCTGCTCCCAGACCTTGACGGCGGTGCCGGCCGACGATTCGTGCGCCACCATCGGGTGGCAGGTGTCGGTCTGGTTGTCGACCAGCATCTTCCAGTTGCAGCGGTGCATGTAGCGCAGCACGCCGCCGGCCACTTCCAGCCGGCCCTCGGGCGAGCGGTCGACCATGTTGTCCAGCGTCGACAGCGCGTCGCCGAAGAAGTCCTCGAACGACTGGCCGTTCGGGTTCAGGCGGCAGAACACGAAGCCGCGATGGTTGCGCACGTCTTTGACCGCCGCCATGCCCTGGCTGGCCTCGCACTGCTCCAGGCCGGTGTTCTCGTAGCCCTTCTTCAGCGGGATCGACAGCAGGCTGCCGTCGGTCTTGAAGGTCCAGGCATGGTACGGGCAGCGGAAGAACTTGCCGGTGTTGCCGCAGGCGTCGCCCGCCACCATGGTGCCCTTGTGCGGACAGCGGTTGTGCAGCACGCGCACCGAGCGGTCGCTGTGCCGCACCATCACCACCGGCTGGTTGCCGACGGTGGTGGTGATGTAGTCGCCGGGATTGGGCACCTGGCTGTCGTGGCCGACAAAGACCCAGGTGTTGGCGTACAGCCGTTCCATCTCCAGGTCGAACAGTTCCGGGTCGATGAACAGGTCCTTGTGCACCTCGGTCTCGCGCAGCAGGGCGCGGATGGCGTCGGGGTTGTCGCGGTATTTGGCCATGGTGGTCTCCTCTTGTCGCGCCCGGCCCTACAGGTCCAGCACCAGGCGCGCCGACTTGGCGCGCGAGATGCAGATCTGGATGATCTTGCCGCTGGCCTTCTCGGTATCCGACAGGTAGTAGTCGCGGTGGTCCGGCTCGCCCTCCAGCACAGTGGCCTGGCACACGCCGCATTCGCCGCGCTTGCAGTCGTACATCGGGTCGCAGCCTTCTTCTTCCATGATGTCGACGATGGTCTTGTCGGCGGGGATGGTCAGCACCCGGCCGGACTGGCGCAGTTCGACCTCGAAGGGTTGGTCGCCCGCCTGCGGCGCGGCGCTGGCGAACAGCTCGAAATGGATGTGGGCGTCGGGCCAGTGGCGCGCGCGCGCTTCCTGGATGACGGCGTCGATCAGGCCCTTGGGGCCGCAGACGTAGAGGTGCTGGCGCGGATGGGCGGCGTCCAGCAGCGCCTTCAGGTCGAAGCGGCAGGTCGCGTCGTCGTCGGCGTGCGGCACCAGCGCGTCGCCGGCCAGCGCCTGCAGTTCCGGCAGGAACGCCAGCTGGTCGCGGCTGCGGCCGCTGTAGTGCAGTTCGAAGGCGCGGCCGGCGGACTTGAGCGCCGCGGCCATCGACGCCACCGGCGTGATGCCGATGCCGCCGGCGATCAGCACCACCGGCTCGTCGCCGGCCGGGGCCTCGTGCAGCGGGAAATCGTTCTTCGGGCCTTCGACGCTGAGCGTGTCGCCCACCGCCAGCCCGTGCATGTGGCGCGATCCGCCCTGGCTGGCTTCCTCCAGCCGCACGCCCAGGCGATATTCGACGGGTTCGGCGAAACGGCCGGCCTCCGGCGCCAGTTGCACCAGCGAGTAGCAGCGCGGTTCGCGCAGGCCCGGCACGCTGACCTTCAGGTGGGCGCCGGGGCCGAAGGCGGGCAGGGCGCCGCCGTCTTCGCGCGCCAGGCGCAGCGAGCGGATCAGCGGCGATTCCTGCCGGACTTCACGGACGATGAGTTTCAGGGTTTGCACGGCGTTCGTCTCTATCTCGATGTCAGGCGGCCAGTTTTTCGGCCAGTTGGCGTTCCATGGGGCCGCATTTCTCGTCGGCCAGCGCGGCCTGGCGCAGGGCGCGCAGCGAGGCGGCCGCATCGGGCCGGCCCGCCAGCTGGGCGGCGGCCGCGATCAGCTGGCGGTACTTGCCGCCGCCGCGCACGTGGGTGTCGCTGTAGCCTTTGACCAGGCGGCGGCAGTTGACGGTCTCGACCGCCAGGTCGTAGTCGCGCGGCGCCAGGCTGGCGATCAGGTCGAGCCATTGGGTCAGCCCCGCGGATTCGATTTGGTGGCGCAGCGTGCGGCGGCGGAAGCGCCGCATGCCGGCTAGCGTGTACAGCATCAGGAAGCCGCCCAGCGTGCCGCTCTGCATGCGGCGGCCCTTGCCCAGGCGGCGTTCGACGAAACCGCCGAAGGCTTTCGACCGTTCGAGCCAGCGGCCCAGCCCGGCCGGCAGCGTGCCGCAGATTTCCTCCAGCCGCGGATGCATGAATTCGGTGGTGTAGACCAGTTGGTCCGGCTTGGCGCCCACTTCGGCGCGCACCCGCTCGAAGCGGCTGCCGCGCGTCTTCAGGTCGGCCACGCGGATCACGTCGTCATAGGCCATGGCGGTGGCCAGGTAGCGCGCGGCGGCACAGGTCAGCGCCCATTGCCGGGCGTCGCCGCCGTGGCGCGCGTCGAGTTCGCGGATCGCGGCCATGCGGGCCAGGTAGTCCTCGGCATAGGCCAGGTCCTGGAACTCGATCTGGCGGCGCACGCCGGCCGTCAGCATCGGCTGCGCACAGGCGGGGAAATCGCGCTGGATGCGGTCCAGCAAGGCCTGCGCCTTCGGGCTGGCGGCGCGCTCGGGCACGGCGGGCACCGGCCGCGTCAGGTCGATCGCGGCCGGCTGCGCGGGCGCCTGGTCGGCGGCCTCGAAGCCGAGCGCGAAGGCGCGCAGGCTGGCGTCCACGCCGACGCCGGCGCGGCGCACGGTGGCCTCGAAGTCGTCGCGCGAGAACGGCAGCGCGCCGCTGCCGGCCACGGCGCCGAACAGGCTGGCGCTGATGACGCTGCCGGCGCGGTCGGCCAGGTCCTGCAGGTCGAAGCAGAGGAAACGGCGGGCCGCGGCACGGCCGGCCTCCAGCACCTTGTTGGGATCGGCGATGCCGTTGCCGGGCGCCGATTTCTCGCTGACCGCGTAGCTGCGATGCGATGAGGTGATCAGCATGCTGCGGTCGGGCGTGACCAGCCCGCGCTGGATGGCGCGGCCGCCTTCCATCAGCTCGGCCGCCACCACCAGGTCGACGTCGCCCGGCGTGGGCATCAGCGCCAGCGCGGGCGGACGGCCGGCGCGGGTCACGTCGGACTCGGGCAGCAGTTCCAGGTAATAGATGGTGGCGCCGGTGCGTTGCGCCACGCCCGGCACCGAGGTGGTCTGGGCCCACCAGCCGGCGTGCTCGGCCATGTCGACGATCCAGTCGGCCAGCACGCCGCCGCCCTGGCCGCCCATGGCCAGGATGGCGATCTTGATGGGAGTGCCTTGCTGCAATGCCACCGGGTTCATGGGGCGGGTCCTCACAGGGCGAATTTGGCCAGGCGCGCTTCGCGGCGGCGCTGCAGGTAGCCGATCACGCCCTGGCGCAGGCGCGCCAGGAAACGGTCGCGGCCGCTGGGATTGTGGACGATGTCGGCGCGGTAGAAGGACGGGCACAGCACGGCGGCGTGCGCCACTTCGCCGCAGTTGCCGCAGCCGACGCAGCTGCTCTCGACGTGGGCGACCGGATCTTCCTTGAGGGGATCGCCGCTGTCCTTGACCGTCAGGGACGGGCAGCCGGACAGCCGGATACAGGCGTGGTCGCCGGTGCAGACGTCGGGGTCGACGCCGAAGCGTTCCTTGACCACGCGCTTGCCCGCCTTGACCGCCTGGTTGAACAGCGGCTTGATGCGGCGCTGCTTGTTCAGCATGCATTCCGACTGGGCGATGATGACCTTGGGGCCCTTGATGTCGGTGGTCAGCGCTTCTTCGATGGTGGCGCGCACCTTGGCCACGTCGTAGGTGCGGTCCAGCGTGCGCACCCACTTCACGCCCACGCCGCGCACGGCCTGGTCGATGGGGTTGTTAGTGGAGCGGTCCGGATTCTCGGCGCGCGAGGACAGGATGTCCTGCCCGCCGGTGGCCGAGGCGTAGAAGTTGTCGACGATGACGATGACGCCGTCGTATTTGTTGAACACCGCGTTGCCGATGCCCGAGGCCAGGCCGTTGTGCCAGAAGCCGCCGTCGCCCATGATCGAGATGGGCCGCTTGGCCGCCGGCACGTTGAAGGCCGCGGCGCTGGACGCGCCCAGGCCGTAGCCCATGGTGGTCGCGCCCAGGTTGAACGGCGGCAGGATCGAGAACAGGTGGCAGCCGATGTCGCAGGAGATATGGTGCTGGCCCAGCTTTTCCTGCGCCAGCGTCAGGGCCGAGAAGATCGGCCGCTCCGGACAGCCGGTACAGAAGCCGGCCGGGCGGGGCGGCACCACGGCGGCCAGTTCCGCGACGTGCTTGTGGAAGGTGATGGGCTGCTCGGCCGGACGCGGCGCGGGCTTGGGCCGCGTGATCTCGGTGACCTGCAGCGCGGGCTCGGCGGCGCCGGCGTCGGCGGCCACGGCCGGATGGGTCTGCAGCGATTCGGGGCGTTCGCGTTTGAGGAATTCACGCAGGCCGTCGCGCATCACCTGGGTGGTGTATTCGCCGGCCATCGGCAACACGTCCTTGCCGGACAGTTTCGTATCGACGCCGGCCTTGCGCAGCACCGCGTGCAGGGCCTGTTCCAGGTAGTCGGGCTGGCCTTCCTCCAGCAGCAGCACGGCGCGCTTGCCGCGGCAGAAGTCGATGACCTCGTCCTCGATGACGGGGTAGGCCACGTTCATCACGTACAGCGGGATGCGGCTGTTGCCGAAGTTGTCGGCCAGGCCCAGCAATTGCAGCGAACGGATCACGCCGTTGTACAGGCCGCCCTGCAGGATCAGGCCGATGTCGTCCTGGTCGCCGTCGAAGTGTTCGTTGAGCTTGTGTTCCTTGATATAGCGGATGGCGGCGGGCCAGCGCTCCTTGATCTTTTCCTGCTCGTGCAGGAACGAGGCCGGCGGCAGCACGATGCGGCTGGTGTCGCGCGCCGGGCTTTCCAGCGCCTGGGCCAGCGAGAACGCCGGCCGCTGGTTGTCCTTGGCGATGAAGCGGCCGTGCACGTGGCAGCCGCGGATGCGCAATTGCAGCATCACCGGCGTCTTGCTGGCCTCCGACAGCGCGAAGCCGTCTTCCACCGCCTTGACCATGCTTTCCAGGTTGGGGCGCGGATCGAGCAGCCAGATCTGCGATTTCATGGCGAACGCGTGCGAGCGTTCCTGCATGATGGACGAGCCTTCGCCGTAGTCCTCGCCGACGATGATGAGCGAACCGCCGGTGACGCCGCCCGAGGCCAGGTTGGCCAGCGCATCGGAGGCGACGTTGGTGCCGACGGTGGATTTCCAGGTGACCGCGCCGCGGATCGGGTACATGACCGAGGCGGCCAGCGTGGCGGCGGCGGTGGCTTCCGAGGCGCTGGCCTCGAAGTGCACGCCGAGTTCCTGCAGGATGTCGTTGGCGTCGGCCAGCACGTCCATCAGGTGCGAGATGGGCGAGCCCTGGTAGCCCGCGACATAGCCCACGCCGGACTGCAGCAGCGCCTTGGTGACCGCGAGAATCCCCTCGCCGCGGAACTCCTCGCCCGCGCCGATGCGCAACTGCTGGACTTCTTTCTTGAAAGACCTTTCAGCCATCTCGAACTCCTCCACGCGGACCGGCATCCGGGTCCCGAAGCCATGCTGCTGCGCAGCACGCCCATGTCACGAAATTTCGCTCTGAAAAATACTTTAGGAGTCAACGTTTTAGCTGTCAACAAAAAAGATGAAATTTCATGGAATCAAAAAAATATCACGCGAAAACAAGGGTGTATATACTGGTTGTCCTCTAGCCTGAAGGCGCTGAAAAGGCGCTTTCATGGTGCAAAAACGGGTCGCGATTCGGGGTATACCCTGTGCTGCGCAACAGCATTGCGCCGCGTCATGGCGCGCGTTTGCGCCGCCGTGGTGCAATGCGCCTGCCGGCCTCGGGTCGTCTATTCACTATTGATGCGTGGGAGCGGAACAACATGCGGTCGGACAAGCAGGGCAACGGGACCCAGGCCAGTGGCGCGCGGTTCGTCGACGACTACCTGGCCTACCTGCTGGCGCAGGCCAGCCAGCGCATCTCGGCGGAGTTCCACCAGCAGGTGAAGGCCGCCGGCCTGTCGGTCACCGAATGGCGGGTGCTGGCCAGCCTGGAGGGCAGCGCCGGCGAGACCATCGGCGACCTGGCGGTGCTGGCGATCACCAAGCAGCCGACGCTCAGCAAGGTGGTGCAGCGCATGGAGACCGAGGGGCTGGTGGCGCGCAGCGGCGTGCGCGCCGACCGCCGCCAGACGCGCGTGGTCATCACCACCAAGGGCCGCCACCTGATCGGCGCGCTGTGCGAGCAGGCCATGCAGCACCAGAAGGCGGTGCTGGCGCCGTTCGGCGAGGACCAAGCGGCGCTGCTGATCGACATGCTGCGGCGCCTGATGGCCGAGCACGTGCCGCTCGACCTGCCGCTGGACGCCGACGAATAGGGGCGCTCCGGCCGCGCCGGACGGGGCTGGCGCCGGTATGGCGGCCGGTCCGGCCGGGCGAACAGTGTTTATATCAAGGGATGATCGATTTTTTTGTCATATTTTTATACGTCCCTAAATATGTTTCTCCTCTGAAAACCCCCTCCGGTACGCATAAACCCTTAATTGACGCGGGTCTTGGGCCTAGGCAATATCGCGCCGGTATTCAGACTATAGTCAGGAGTTAAACCTATGCGCCGCACTTTGATTGCCATCGCGATCGCCGCCGCCGTGGCCGTGCCCTCGATCGGGCAGGCCAAGACCTTCCGTTGGGCCGCCCAGGGCGACATCCTCACCTTTGATCCGCACTCGCAGAACGAAGGCATGACGATTGCCGCCAACAGCTACGTCTATGAACCGCTGGTGGACTACGACAAGGACTTCAAGGTGGTGCCGCGCCTGGCAACCGAGTGGGAGCAGGTTTCGCCCACGCTGTACCGCTTCAAGCTGCGCCCCGGCGTCAAGTTCCACGACGGCGCCGCCTTCACGGCCGACGACGTGGTGTTCTCGGTGCACCGCGCCATGGCGCCCACCTCGAACTACAAGGCCTACACCACCGGCATCAAGGAAGCGCGCAAGATCGACGACCTGACGGTCGAGATCGAGACCTCGGCGCCCAACCCGGTGCTGCTGCGCCAGCTGCCCAACGTGTTCATCATGAACAAGGCCTGGTCGGAGAAGAACAACATCGCCAAGCCGCAGGACTTCGTCAACAAGGAAGAGACCTTCGGCGCCCGCAACACCAACGGCACCGGCCCGTACAAGCTGAAGTCGCGCGAAGTCGACGTGCGCACCGTGTTCGAAGAGAACAAGGGCTGGTGGAACCAGGCCAACAAGGTCGGCAACGTGACCGAAGTGGTGTTCACCCCGATCAAGCAGAACGCCACCCGCACCGCCGCGCTGCTGTCCGGCGAGATCGACTTCGTGCTGGATCCGGCCGCCCAGGACCTGGACCGCCTGCGCCAGTCGGCCAAGGTGGTCGAGGGCAACGAATACCGCACCATCTACCTGGGCCTGGACCAGAAGCGTCCCGAGCTGCAGTACTCCAGCATCAAGGGCAAGAACCCGTTCCAGGACATCCGCGTGCGCGAAGCGCTGTACCGCGCCATCGACGTCGACGCCATCAAGCGCGCCGTGATGCGCGGCCTGTCGGCGCCCACCGGCACCATGATCGCGCCGCAGGTCCACGGCTGGGCCGAATCGCTGCACAAGCGCGTGCCCTACGATCCCGAGAAGGCCCGCGCCCTGCTCAAGGATGCCGGCTATGACGGCACCCTGAACTTCACGCTGGACTGTCCCAACAACCGCTACATCAACGACGAGGCCATCTGCCAGGCCGTGGTCGGCATGTGGGCCAAGGTGGGCGTGAAGGCGACCATGAACGCCATGCCGCGTTCGACCTACTTCCCCAAGGTGCAGAACTCCGACACCAGCGCCTACCTGTTCGGCTGGGGCGTGCCGACGTTCGACGCCATGTACACGCTGCAGAACCTGATCCGCACCAAGGGCGAGGGCGCGGACGGCATGTACAACCTGGGCAACTACAGCAACAAGGACCTGGACGCGGTCATCGACCGCATCAAGACGGAAACCGACGTGGCCAAGCGCGACGCCGACATCCGCAAGGTGCTGGAAGTCCACGCCCAGGAATTCGGCCACATCCCGCTGCATGACCAGGTCATCCCCTGGGCCATGCGCAAGAACGTGTCGGTGATCCACCGCGCGGACAACCGCCTCGTTGCCGACTGGGTCAAGGTCGACTGACCCCGCCCTTCCGGCTAATCAGACAGCGAAGCCCCGCGGGGCTTCGCCGTTTTGCCTTTCCCGCCTATGTTTGCTTTCATACTGCGTCGCCTGTTGCAGGCCGTAGCGGTGATGCTCACCGTCGCGCTACTGGCCTTCGTGCTTTTTCAATACGTCGGCGACCCTGTCACCATCATGCTGGGGCAGGACGCCACCGATGCCGAGCGCATCGAACTGCGTGAGCGCCTGGGGCTGAACGAGCCCGCCATCGTCCAGTTCGGCCACTTCGTGGCCAACGCCGCGCAAGGCAATTTCGGCATTTCCCTGCGCCAGAGCGAACCGGTCTCGACCCTGCTCAAATCGCGCCTGCCGGCCACGCTGGAGCTGTCCCTGGTGGCGGCCCTGCTGGCGCTGGTGGTGGGCGTGCCGCTGGGCGTGTATACCGCGCTCAAGCGCAACAGCCTGCTGTCGCAGTTGTTGCTGGCCGGCTCGCTGCTGGGCGTGTCGTTGCCGACCTTCCTGATCGGCATCCTGCTTATCCTGGTGTTCTCGGTGCAGCTGGGCTGGCTGCCCAGCTACGGCCGCGGCGATACCGTGGCGCTGGGCTGGTGGACCTCCGGCCTGTTCACCGCGAATGGCTGGAAGCACCTGATCCTGCCGTCGATCACGCTGTCGCTGTTCCAGATGACCCTGGTGCTGCGGCTGGTGCGTTCGGAAATGCTGGAGGTGCTGCGTTCGGACTACATCAAGTTCGCCCGCGCCCGCGGCCTGAAGCGTCGCGCCATCCATTTCGGCCACGCGCTCAAGAACACCATGGTGCCCGTCATCACCATCACCGGCCTGCAGCTGGGTGGCATCATCGCCTTCGCCATCGTGACCGAGACGGTGTTCCAGTGGCCCGGCATGGGGCTGCTGTTCATTCAGGCGGTGCAATTCGCCGACGTGCCGGTGATGGCCGCGTACCTGTGCCTGATCGCGCTGGTGTTCGTGGTGATCAACCTGATCGTCGATCTTCTGTATTTTGTCGTGGACCCGCGCCTGCGCTCCGGGCTGACCCGCGGCGGAGGTGGCCACTGATGCGTGCCGTTATGAAACGCTGGTGGGACAGCGATATTGCCTGGGCCTGGCGCCGGGCCCCCGTGGCCATCGTCGCCACCGTGCTGCTGGCAGCCCTGCTGATCGGCTCCTTCGGGGCCGGCTGGGTGGCGCCGCACAATCCGTTCGACCTGACCAAGGTCGAACTGCTGGACGCGCTGCTGCCGCCGGCCTGGTCGCCCAACGGCCAGTCGACCTATCTGCTGGGCACCGACAGCCAGGGACGCGACCTGTATTCGGCGATCCTGTACGGCACCCGCGTGTCGCTGCTGATCGGCCTGGCCTCGGTGCTGCTGTCGATGCTGATCGGCATCGTGCTGGGGCTGATCTCGGGGTACGCGGGCGGGCGCATCGATGCCTTCATCATGCGGATCGCCGACGTGCAGCTGTCGTTCCCGGCGATCCTGATCGCGCTGCTGATCGACGGCGTGGCGCGCGCGGCGGTGCCGCGCGAGCTGCACGAGATCATCGCGTTCCCGGTGCTGATCGGCGCCATCGCACTGGCCGGCTGGCCGCAGTACGCGCGCACGGTGCGCGGCTCGACCCTGGTGGAGAAGAACCGCGAGTACGTGCAGGCGGCGCGCGTGATCGGCGTGGCCTCGCCCGTGATCATGTTCCGCCACGTGCTGCCCAACGTGCTGGGGCCGGTGCTGGTGCTGGCCACCGTGCACCTGGCGACCGCCATCATCACCGAGGCGACGCTGTCGTTCCTTGGGGTGGGGGTGCCGCCGACGGCGCCGTCGCTGGGCACGCTGATCCGCATCGGCAACGATTTCCTGTTTTCCGGCGAATGGTGGATCACCATCTTCCCGGGCGCGGCGCTGGTGCTGCTGGTGCTGTCGGTCAACCTGCTGGGTGACTGGCTGCGCGACGCATTGAATCCACGCCTGAATTAGAGATATACCCATGAGCGCATTACTTGAAGTCCGCAATCTGCGCGTCGAGTTTCCGACGCGCCGCGGCACGCTACGCGCCCTGGACGACGTGTCCTTTTCGATCCAGGCGGGCGAAGTCCTGGGCGTGGTGGGGGAATCGGGCGCCGGCAAGTCGCTGACCGGCGCGTCGATCATCGGCCTGCTGGAACCGCCCGGCCGCATCGCGGCCGGCGAGATCCTGCTGGCGGGCCGGCGCATCGACAACCTGCCCGACGAGCAGATGCGCCGCGTGCGCGGCCGCGAGATCGGAGCGGTGTTCCAGGACCCGCTGACCTCCTTGAATCCGCTGTACACGGTGGGCCGGCAACTGGCCGAGACCATCGTGACGCACCTGGACATGAGCTGGTCGCAGGCGCGCAACCGCGCGGTCGAGCTGCTGGCGGCTACCGGCATCCCGGCGGCGCGCGAGCGCATCGACCACTATCCGCACCAGTTCTCGGGCGGCATGCGGCAGCGAGTGGTGATCGCGCTGGCGCTGGCGGCCGAGCCCAAGCTGGTGGTGGCGGACGAGCCGACCACGGCGCTGGACGTGTCGATCCAGGCGCAGATCATCGAGCTGCTCAAGCGCCTGTGCCGCGAACAGGGCACGGCGGTGATGCTGATCACGCACGACATGGGCGTGATCGCGGAAACGGCGGACCGCGTGGCGGTGATGTACGCGGGACGCGTGGCCGAGATCGGCCCCGTGCGCGACGTCATCCACCAGCCGCGCCATCCGTATACGACGGGGCTGATGGGATCGATCCCGTCGCTGCAGGGACATTCCGAGCGGCTGGTGCAGATCGACGGCAGCATGCCGCGGCTGAACGCGATTCCGCCGGGCTGTGCCTTCAATCCGCGCTGCGGGCGGCGCCTGCCGCGCTGCGGCCAGGACCGGCCCGAGCTGATGCCGGCGGGCACGTCCCGCGCGGCCTGTTGGTTGCATGAAAACGAAGTCGAGGTGGCCACATGAGCACGCCGTTGGTGGAAGTGAAGGACGCGGCGCGCTGGTTCGATGTGTCGCCGCCCTGGCTGGAGCGCAAGCTGGCGGGCAAGCCGCGGGTGATGCTGCGCGCGGTGGACGGCGTGTCGTTCGAGATCAAGCGCGGCGAGACGCTGGCGCTGGTGGGCGAGTCGGGCTGCGGCAAGTCGACGGTGGCGCGCATGCTGGTGGGGCTGTATGGCCTGACCCGCGGCGACATCCGCTTCGACGGCCAACCGTTGTCGCGCATGTCGGAGCCGGGCGGGCGCGAGCTGCGCAAGCGGCTGCAGATGATCTTCCAGGATCCGTATGCGAGCCTGAATCCGCGCTGGCGGGTCGGCCGCATCATTGCCGAGCCGATGCTGACGCACACGAAGATGACGCCGGCCGAGCGCACGGCGCGGGTCGGCGATCTGCTCAAGCAGGTGGGGCTGGATCCGGCCGACCAGAGCCGCTATCCACATCAGTTCTCGGGCGGGCAGCGCCAGCGCATTTCGATCGCGCGGGCGCTGGCGGTGAATCCGGAGTTCCTGGTGTGCGACGAGCCGACGTCGGCGCTGGATGTGTCGGTGCAGGCGCAGGTGCTGAACCTGATGAAGGATCTGCAGCGCGAGCTGGGGCTGACCTACCTGTTCATCTCGCACAATCTGGCGGTGGTGCATCACGTGGCCGATCGGGTCGGGGTGATGTATCTGGGGCGGATGGTGGAGGTGGCGCCGCGCGATGAGCTGTTCGCGCGGCCGCGGCATCCGTATACGCGGATGCTGCTGGAGGCGATTCCGGATATCGATGGGACCGGGAAGCCGCGCACGGCGGTGGCGGGGGAAGTGCCGAATCCGTTGAATCCGCCGTCGGGGTGCACGTTTCATCCTCGGTGTCCGCATGCGAATGAGCGGTGCAAGGCGGAGGCGCCTGTGGCTCGGGTGGCGGAGCTGGCGGTTGTGGCTTGCCATGCGGTGGAGGAGGGGCGGATTGCGGGGTGATCTTTTGCTGTCTTAGTCTTGTGGGTTGTTTGAGTTCTTGAGGCGTCTGTCGCGGCGGTCGGCGGCGGGCGCGGGGCTACGATTGCGGTCCGGAGCGTTCGCTCCGGACTGCCCCTTCCTCATCCTCGTTGCCGCCTGCGGCGGCTGCCTTCGGATTCCGTCGGGCGCATCTACACGCCCCGCGCCCACCGCCGACCGCCGCGACAGACTTGCGTCAGCGGCTCATGACGGGTGCTGGGGCGACTGGTGTGCTTGGCGTGTTTGCCGGCACTGTCGTGGGGGGAGAGGGTCTTGCGGGGCTGCTGCAACGGGGCCGCGCGGGCGGCCCGTTGCAGCGTCTGAGGGGTGGGGCGTCGAGGTGGTGCTGGCTTGCTCGCTTGCCTTTTTTTTTCGGGGCGGTGTGGCGGGGGAGTGGTTTTGGCAAAGGGCTTCCTTTTGGAAGCCCTTTTGTTTGTGGGAGGACGGCGGATTGGGGCCGGCCGCCTGCCTTGTTGTTCTTCAGTGACGGTGGCCGGGGTCGTTGTGGTCGTGGGGGTGGTCGTGGGCGTCGTCTTCGTCCTCGTCGTCGTCTTCTTCGTCTTCCTCGTCCGGATCGGGCAGGGGTTCCTCGGTCAGGGCGAAGGGGAGGACGTCTTCCAGGGTGTCGGACCAGGCGGATTCTTCGCCGTCGTGGTCGAGCTTGATGAAGCGTTCGCCTTCGTTCAGTGAGATCTGGATGGCCCAGAGGTAGAGGCAGTCGTAGGTGTCGTCGCCGGTCGGGGGCAGGCCGCCGCGGTTGCCCAGGAGGCGGGCGCCGGGGCCGCCCAGCTGGACGTGGGTCTGCTCTTCGTCGGGCTCGGCGTTTTCGTCGATGGGCACGCCATAGGTGACCCATTCGGTGCCTTCTTCTCCCAGTACGACTTCGGCCAGGACGGGCTTGCCCAGGTAGGCGCTGAGGGCGTCCGCGGTCTTGGCCAGCATGTCGAGTTCGGTCGCGCTGAAGTGGGTCAGGGAAGGCGGGGGCGTGGCGGAGGCGGACATGGGGGTTCCTGGCGCGATGATGCCGCGGGGACGGCGTTACGAAAAAACAGACGCTATTGTCTCGCGATCACGCGAGGCTTGCATCGGGCGCTTGGATGACGATGCATCCAGGCGCGGCGTGGCGGGATGTCAGGCCGGCGCGGCGGGACGTTTGCGGGCGCTGTCGGGGGATTGGCCGGTCAGGCGCTGGAACATGGCGATGAAGGCGGACGGGGTGCTGTAGCCGAGTTCGCGCGCCACGGGTTTGCACCGGATGGCCGGCATCGAGCATCTCCAGCGCGCTGACGACGCGCAGGCGCTGGCGCCATTCGTTGAAGGGCATGCCCAGGTGCTGCTGGCAGTGGCGCAGCAGGGTGCGCTCGGTGATGCCGGCGGTGGCGGCCCAGTGGGCCGCGCCGCGCTTGTCGCCAGGCTGGCGCTGCAGGGCCGCGAGAATCGGCGCCAGCGTGGCGTCGTGGGTGGACGGCAGATAGCTGGCGTAGGCGCGGGCCACGCGGATCTGGTCGATCACGACCTGCGCCAGGCGCCGGTCTTCGGGCGTATCCGGATAGGCGACGCCGCGCCGTTCGAAGTCGGCCAGCACGGCGCGCATGACCGGGCTG
The DNA here is from genome assembly GCF_902859645.1 of Achromobacter insuavis. Taxonomy (GTDB): domain Bacteria; phylum Pseudomonadota; class Gammaproteobacteria; order Burkholderiales; family Burkholderiaceae_B; genus Achromobacter; species Achromobacter insuavis. Next base: position 96,848 of record NZ_CADIJR010000001.1, read on the forward strand.
ATTTCCAGCGTGCAGGGCGTGGCGGGCAGGGTGGCGCAGGCGGCGGCGGGGACGTCGATGCAGGCGTAATGCACTTCGGCCTGGTTCTGGCAGCAATGGGGGACCTGCGGCGGGATCCAGATGGCGTAGTGGGGCGGCGACAGGTAGGTCGTGTCCTCGATGCCGATTTCCATGATGCCCGAGAGGGCGAAATTCAATTCGCCCCAGGGCGAGCGATGGCGCTGGATGCTGGATTTCGGCAGGAAGTGCAGGATGCGGCAGGCCAGGGGATAGGGCCTGCCGGGGCCAAGGTCGGGAAAGGGGGCCATGTCCGAAGTTCGCGTGGAATTGTCGGTTTTTCATTATATACAGCGAGTCGGACAGCTCCTACACTGGCCGCTTGTTTTCCATGCTTGGCAGTATTTCCATGACGCGCGCAGATTCTCCCGCCACCCCGGCCCGCTACCTGATGTTCCCGCTGCTGGCGGCGCTGATCTGGTCGGTCAACATGATCGTGACCAAGATGGCGGCCGGCCTGATCTCGCCGGCGGTCATCGGCTTCTACCGCTGGACCCTGGCGGGCGTGCTGCTGACGCCGTTCGCGCTGCCCGGCCTGTGGCGCCAGCGCCGCCTGGTGTGGCCCTACCTGCCCAAGTTCGCGGTGCTGGGCGGGCTGGGCATGGCGCTGTACCAGGGCCTGGCCTATGTGGCGGCCGGCAGCACGACGGCGACCAACATGGGCATCATCACCGCGATGATCCCGCTGCTGACGATCGCGGTGGGGGCGCTGGTGCTGCGCGAGCGGCCGTCGGCGCTGGCGCTGCTGGGCGGCCTGCTGTCGCTGGCGGGCCTGGCGCTGCTGATCGGCGAGGGCGATCCGACGCGGTTGCTGTCGGTGGGCGCCAACCATGGCGACGTGCTGATGGGCGTGGCCGCGCTGGCCTACGCGCTCTACGGCGTGCTGCTGCGCCGCTGGGGCCTGCCTGTCGGGCCGTGGGTGTCGCTGTACGTGCAGGTGGCGTTCGGCGTGCTGTTCCAGCTGCCGGGGTTCCTGATGGCGCCCGCCTCGCCCATCAATGGCGACAACCTGCCGCTGGTGCTCTATGCGGGGGTGTTCCCGTCGCTGTTCGCGCCGTTCCTGTGGATGCAGGGCGTGCGGCACCTGGGGCCGAACCGCGCCAGCGTGTTTCTGAACCTGATGCCGGTGGGCACGGTGGCGATCGCGGCGGTGTTCCTGGACGAGAAGCCGCATCTCTTTCACATCATCGGCGGCGCGATGGCGCTGGCCGGGGTGATGCTGGCGCAGATGCGGGCGCCGTTCGCCGGCTGGCGGCGGGCGCGGGCCGCGTCGTAGAACGGCCGCCTGTCGCACGCCTGTCCGGGTTCCGGCCTACAATCAACGATTCATCAGCTTTCTTACCCTATACGAGCCCATGGCCCAATACGTCTACACCATGAACCGCGTCGGCAAGATCGTGCCGCCCAAGCGGCAGATCCTGCGTGACATCTCGCTTTCGTTTTTTCCTGGCGCCAAGATCGGCGTGCTGGGCCTGAACGGCTCGGGCAAGTCGACGCTGCTGAAGATCATGGCGGGCGTGGATCGCGAAATCGAGGGCGAAGCCATCCCCATGCCGGGCCTGAACATCGGCTACCTGCCGCAGGAGCCGCAGCTCAACCCCGAGCACACGGTGCGCCAGGCGGTTGAGGAAGGCCTGGGCGCGGTGGTCACCGCCAAGAAGCGCCTGGACGAGGTCTACGCGGCCTACGCCGAGCCGGACGCCGACTTCGACGCGCTGGCCGCCGAGCAGGCCGAGCTGGAAGCCATCATCGCCGCCGCCGCCTCCAGCGGCGCCGACGACATCGAACACCAGATGGAAATCGCCGCCGACGCGCTGCGCCTGCCGCCCTGGGATGCCATCGTCGGCAACCTGTCCGGCGGTGAAAAGCGCCGCGTGGCGCTGTGCCGCCTGCTGCTGTCCAAGCCCGACATGCTGCTGCTGGACGAACCCACCAACCACCTGGATGCCGAAAGTGTCGAGTGGCTGGAACAGTTCCTGCACAAGTTCCCGGGCACCGTCGTGGGCGTGACCCACGATCGCTACTTCCTGGACAACGCCGCCGAGTGGATCCTCGAACTGGACCGCGGCTACGGCATCCCCTGGAAGGGCAACTACAGCTCGTGGCTGGAACAGAAGGAAGACCGCCTCAAGCAGGAAGAGTCGTCCGAGTCGGCCCGCCAGAAGACCATCAAGAAGGAACTGGAGTGGGTGCGCCAGAACCCGAAGGGCCGCCAGGCCAAGGCCAAGGCGCGCCTGGCCCGCTTCGAGGAACTGTCGTCCTACGAATACCAGAAGCGCAACGAAACCCAGGAAATCTTCATTCCGGTGGGCGAGCGCCTGGGCAACGAGGTCATCGAGTTCAACAACGTCAGCAAGGCCTACGGCGACCGCCTGCTGATCGACAACCTCAGCTTCAAGATCCCGGCCGGCGCCATCGTCGGCATCATCGGCGCCAACGGCGCCGGCAAGTCGACGCTGTTCCGCATGATCGCGGGCCGCGAGCAGCCGGATTCGGGCGAAGTGAAGATCGGCCAGACCGTCAAGCTGGCCTACGTCGATCAGTCGCGCGACGCGCTCGAAGACAAGAAGACCGTGTTCGACGCGGTCGCCGACGGCGCCGACCTGCTGACCGTGGGCAAGTTCGAGATGTCCTCGCGCGCCTATCTGGGGCGCTTCAACTTCAAGGGCGGCGACCAGAACAAGGTGGTCGGCCAGCTGTCGGGCGGTGAACGCGGCCGCCTGCACATGGCCAAGACGCTGATCGCCGGCGGCAACGTGCTGCTGCTGGACGAACCGTCCAACGACCTCGACGTCGAAACGCTGCGCGCGCTGGAAGACGCGCTGCTGGAGTTCCCCGGCAGCGTCATGGTCATCAGCCACGATCGCTGGTTCCTGGACCGTATCGCCACGCACATCCTGGCCTTCGAAGGCGATTCGCAAGTGGTGTTCTTCGATGGCAACTACCAGGAGTACGAAGCCGACAAGAAGCGCCGCCTGGGCGAAGAGGGCGCCAAGCCCAAGCGCCTGCGCTACAAGGCATTGAAGTAAGCTGGCCTGACTGGCAGTCCGAAAACCCGGCCATTGCGTGCCGGGTTTTTTTCAAGCGGTTCCCAATATTCCAGGAGTCCCCCCATGCTGCTGCAAGCCTCCGATTCCACGCTGCTCATCGTCGACATGCAGGGCCGCCTGATGCCCGTGATCCACGACGGCGACGCGGTGTTGGCCGCCAACGCCAAGCTGGCGCAGGCCGCGCGGCTGCTGGAGGTGCCGGTGGTGGCCACCGAGCATCACAGCAAGATGCTGGGCGTCACGGTGGCGCCGCTCGCCGAACTGGTGCAGTCCACGTTCCAGAAGATGCACTTCTCCGCGGCGCGCGAGCGCGGCTTCGATGCGTGGCTGCCGGCGGCGCGCAAGACGGTGCTGGTGACCGGCTGCGAGGCCCACATCTGCGTGTTGCAGACCGTCATCGGTTTGACCGAACTGGGTTACAAGGCGGTGCTGGTGGCCGACGCGGCGGGTTCGCGCAAGCCGTCCGACCACCATGCCGCGCTGCGCCGCGCGCGCGCCCACGGCGCCGAGATCGTGACCACGGAGATGGCGATTTTCGAGTGGATGGAGACCTGCGAGCATGCGCGCTTCCGCGACGTGTTACGTCTGGTCAAATAGCGGTCCGTTCCAGCAACACTGTCCCTGGGAAGCGCAAAGATTCCCTCGCCGTTTGACACAATTCCTGGGCAAACTTCACAGCGCGGGACGGGATATTTTGCGATCCTGAAGGCTCTAAACCCACAAGGGGCATCGTGCGCTCGCGTCTGGATCTTGGTGCGACCCCGGGGACAAGAATAGGAGCCTCATCATGAAAATCGCATCTCTTTCCAAAATCTGTGTCGCTGTTGCCATGGCCGCCGCCATGGCGGGTTGCTCGTCGTGGGATAGCATGAGCCATCGCCAGAAAAGCACGGTGGGCGGTGCGGCGCTCGGCGGCGTGGCGGGTGCCGTCATCACCAACGGCGGCATTCTCGGCACGGTGGGCGGCGCGGCCATCGGCGGCGTCATCGGCGATCAGGTGGGCAAGCACTAAACCGCGAACCAGGCGGTCGCCAGCGCAGGCTGGCGCGCTGCGCCCAAATGCGAAAACGCCCGGCATTGCCGGGCGTTTTTTTGCGCGCATCGCGTGCGGATCCGGCGCCGGCCAGCGGCGCGCGGAAAACGCGTCAGGATTCGCTTTGCGGCATCTCGATCTTCACTTCCAGCACTTCGAGGGTGTCCTGGCGTTCCAGGTGCACCTTGATGTCCTCGGGGTTGATCTTCACGTATTTGGAAATCACCGCGATGAGTTCCTGCTGCAACTGCGGCAGGTAGTCGGGCGAGTCGCCACGGCCCCGCTCGTGGGCCAGGATGATCTGCAACCGTTCCTTGGCGACGGAAGCGGATGTTTTCTTTTGACCAAGCAGAAACGACAGGAAGGACATTGCTTACTTGCCTCCGAACAGGCGTTTCAGGAAACCCGGCTTTTCGTAGTCGGTAAAGCGCAGGGCCTTGTCTTCGCCCAGGTAGCGGGCCACGACGTCCTTGTAGGCCTCGGACACGTCGGTATCTTTCAGGTGGATGGCCGGCAGGCCCTGGTTCGAGGCCTGCAGCACGGCTTCGGACTCGGGGATGACGCCGATCAGCTTGATGCGCAGGATGTCCTCGATGTCGCCCAGCGACAGCATCTCGCCGTCGACCACGCGCTTGGGGTTGTAGCGCGTCAGCAGCAGGAATTCCTTGACCGGGTCGCCGCCTTCGACGGCGCGCTTGGACTTGGCCGCCAGGATGCCCAGGATGCGGTCGGAGTCGCGCACCGACGAGACTTCGGGGTTGGTCACGACCAGCGCGTCGTCGGCGAAATAGGCCGCCATCAGCGCGCCCGTCTCGATGCCGGCGGGCGAGTCGCAGACGATGTAGTCGAAGCCCATTTCCTTCAGGTCGTTGATGACCTTTTCCACGCCTTCCTGCGTCAGCGCGTCCTTGTCGCGCGTCTGCGAGGCGGGCAGGATGAACAGGTTTTCAAGCTGCTTGTCCTTGATCAGCGCCTGGTTGAGCGTGGCTTCACCCTGGATCACATTGACGAAGTCGTACACCACGCGACGCTCGCAGCCCATGATGAGGTCGAGATTGCGCAGGCCGACGTCGAAGTCGATGACAGCGGTCTTGTGGCCCCGCATCGCGAGGCCCGCGGAAAAACTGGCGCTCGTCGTGGTTTTGCCCACGCCGCCTTTGCCGGAAGTCACCACAACAATGCGTGTCATGACGATCAAACCCTTATGTTCGAATAAATCGCGTTATCGTAAAGCAAAAAGCCCGTGTAAGGCTTCTTACAGAATGTGTTGAACGGGCACCGCCCGTTCAAGGTAAACAGAGTCTGTCGATGCAAGACCGTTCCGAGCCTGGCGCGGTCTTGCCAGAGGCCGGCCCGCTCAGGCTTTCAGGGCCTCGATGCGCAAGGTATCGCCATCCAGGCGCACCAGCGCGGGCTGGTTGTGCAGCGAGCGGTCGAGCTTGTCCTCGACCACGCGATAGACGCCGGCCACGGCCAGCAGCTCGGCATCCAGATGCGTGGTGAAGATGCGCGCCGAGGTGTCGCCGCGCGCGCCGGCCATGGCCTTGCCGCGCAGCGGTCCGTACACGTGCACGTTGCCGTCGGCGATGACTTCGGCGCCCTGGCTGACCATGCCGATCACGACCAGGTCGGTGTGGCGCGCGTAGACGCGCTGGCCGGAACGCAGCGGGCGGGTGATGACCAGGGCCGACGACGATTGCGGCGCGGCCGGCGTCGGGCTGGCGGCCGACGTGGTGCTGGCGGCGGCGCGCTCGGGCAGCGGTTCGGCCGCGCTCTTGGGCGTGGCGGGTTCGGCGGCCTTTTCGGCCGGCGCTTCGGCAGCCGTGGTGGGCGCGGGCGCGATCTCGACGGCGGCGGCCGGCACCGACGGCACCGGCGTGGCGACGTCGTTGGGCGGGGCGGTGTCGATCACCTGCGCCGGACGCGCGGCCGGGGTGGACAGCTCCACCGGCGTCAGGCCCGCGGCGCGGGCCGCGGCCAGGTTGGCGCCTTCGGCCACCACGCCGATGGGCGGCAGGTTGTGCCCGCGCAAGGCGCCGACCAGCGCGGCCCAGTCGATGGCTTCCTCGACGCGGCTGGCGTCGATCACCACGGGCTCGTTCTCGAAGAAGCTGCCGGCGTCGGCCATGCGCTTGGCCAGCGCGGCGTTCAGGCGTTCGGGGTCGGCGCTGTGCAGGACCACCCGGATCGCATACAGGGTGGCGCTCTTGAAGTCCAGGGCTAGGGATTCAGTGTTCATCTTGATTGGGGCTGGCGGTTCGGGGCGCCTGGAAGGGGCGCGCGCAACCGGCTGCGGAATGTCGGGCATGATAACCCGCCCGGGCCCCGTTCAATCGTTCGGCCAAGGGTAAAAACCCCCCAGGTTGCGGGTGGCTTCGGCGGCGGCGGCCACCACCAGCGCCGCATGTTCGCGTTGCAGCCGCGGCGTGGGCATGGTCAGCGTGACGGCGCCGGCCAGGGCCCCCGTTTCATTGAAGACCGGCGCCGAGATGCCGGACAGCTCGGGCATGCGGTCACCCTCCAGCACCACCACGCCGCTGTGGCGGATGGTCTCGTACGGCTCGCCGGCCGCGCCGGCGAAGGCCATCAGCACGCGTCCGCCCGCGCCCCGTTCCAGCGGCAGCAGGTCGCCGGCCTTGATGTGGTCGCGCACCGGCTGCGGCGAATCCACCCGGTACAGGCACAGGCGATGGTCGCCCTGGCGCACGTGGAACGCGGCGCTTTCGCGGGTCACGCGGGTCAGTTCCCGCAGTACCGGCATCACCACCCCTTCCAGCGAGAACGACGCCGCATACACGGCGTGCAGCCGCGCGATCTCCGCGCCCAGCGTGTAGTGGCCGTCCGCGCTGCGCTGCACCAGGCGGCCGTGTTCCAGCGAGGCCAGCAGGCGCAGCACGGTGCTCTTGTAGAGCTGGGTGCGCTCGGCCAGTTCCGCCAGGGTCAGGGCGGTGTCGCCCGTGCGGAAGGCGGACAGCACCGACAGCGCGCGATCGACCGCGGCGGCGCCGCCGGGCGCGGCGTGCTGGTCGGCGAGGGAGGGCTGGCTGGCTTTTCTGGGCATGGCGAAACGGCCTTTCGGGCAGGCAGGGTTGACACCCGGAATCCGGATGGGGAATAATTTATAGAACGTCGTTCTATCTTATAGAACGCTAAGGAGAAAGTCAATGCCCCAGATTCTAGTCAGCGAGGTCGGCCCCCGGGATGGGTTGCAGAGCATCGCCGCCGTCATGTCCACGCCCGCCAAGCTGCGCTGGATCGGCGCGCTGGCGGCGGCCGGCCTGCGCGAAATCGAGGTCTGCTCGTTCGTGCCGCCCAAGCTGCTGCCGCAGATGGCCGATGCCGCCGAGGTGGTGGCCGGCGCGCGCCAGTTGCCCGGCCTGCACGTCGCGGCGCTGGCGCCGAACCTGCGCGGCGCGCAGGCCGCCTTCGAGGCCGGCGCGGCCAAGGTCACGCTGCCGGTGTCGGTGAGCGAGGCCCATTCCCTGGCCAACGTGCGCAAGACCCACGCGCAGATGCGTGACGAAGTCGCGGCCGTGGTGGCGCTGCGCGACGCCCGCCATCCCGGCGTGAAACTCGAGGCCGGTCTGTCGACCGCCTTCGGCTGCACCCTGGCCGGCCAGGTGCCGGAAGCCGACACGCTGCGCATGGCCGTGGCCATGGCGCAGCTGGGCGTCGACGAGGTCGGGCTGTCGGACACCACCGGCTACGCCAATCCGGCGCAGGTCGGGCGCCTGTTCAAGGCGCTGCGCGCCGAACTGGGCGCGCGCGCCGGCGGCGCCCATTTCCACAACACCCGCGGCCAGGGACTGGCCAACGTGGTGGCGGCGCTGGAGGTCGGCGTCGACACCTTCGACGCCAGCCAGGGCGGCCTGGGCGGCTGCCCCTACGCGCCGGGCGCCTCCGGCAACATCGTCACCGAGGACCTGGTGTTCCTGCTGGAGTCGATGGGCCTGGATACCGGCATCGACGTCGACGCGCTGATGGCGGCCCGCGCCGCGCTGCGCGACGGGTTGCCGGGCGAAGCGCTGTACGGCCACTTGCCCGACGCGGGCCTGCCGAAAGGATTCACCTACGCGCGGGAGGCCGCATGAGTACGCATGACCCCCATCCGGCCAGCGCCGAACCGGCCCTGCCGCTGACGGGCATTCGGGTGGTCGAATTCACCCACATGGTGATGGGCCCCACCTGCGGCATGATGTTGGCCGACCTGGGCGCCGAGGTCATCAAGATCGAACCGGTGCAGGGCGACAACACGCGCCGCCTGAAAGGCTCGGGCGCGGGCTTCTTCACCATGTTCAACCGCAACAAGAAGAGCCTGCCGGTCAACCTGCAGGATCCGCGCGGCATCGAGCTGGTGCTCAAGCTGATCGCCACCGCCGACATCGTCAGCGAGAACTTCAAGGCCGGCACCATGGCGCGCCTGGGGCTGGACTACGCCACGCTGTCGAAGCTGAACGAGCGCCTGATCTACGTCTCGCACAAGGGCTTCCTGCCTGGTCCCTACCAGCACCGCACCGCGCTCGACGAGGTGGTGCAGATGATGGGCGGCCTGGCCTACATGACCGGCCCCGAAGGCCGCCCCCTGCGGGCGGGCGCGGCCGTCAACGACATCATGGGCGGCATGTTCGGCGCCATGGGCGCCATGGCCGCGCTGCTCGAGCGCCAGCGCACCGGCCGCGGCCAGGAAGTGCAGAGCGCGCTGTTCGAGAACAACGTGTTCCTGGTCGGCCATCACATGATGCAGTACGCCGTCACCGGCAAGCCCGCCGCGCCCATGCCCAGTCGCATATCGGCGTGGGCGGTGTACGACGTCTTCACCGTCAAGGACGGCGAACAGATCTTCCTGGCCGTGGTGTCCGACACCCAGTGGAAGCTGTTCTGCGACGCTTTCGGCTTCGCCGACCTGGCCGCCGACGCGCGCCTGGCGGGCAACAACGACCGTGTCGAGGCCCGCGCCTGGCTCATGCCGATCCTGCGCGAACGCCTGGCGTCCGAGCCGGCCGCCGCCATCGCCGCCCGCTTCGAGGCGCACGGCCTGCCTTACGCGCCCATCGCCAAGCCGCAGGACCTGTTCGACGATCCGCACCTGGCCGCCACCGGCGGCCTGGCCGAGATCGCCCTGCCGCAAGACGGTGCGGGCAGCGGGGCGGGCAGCGGGGCGGTCAACGCGCATGCCAAGGTGCCGCTGCTGCCCATCACGCTGGGCGGCCGCCGCCCCGGCGTGCGTATCGATCCCCCGGCATTGGGCGCGCATGGCGCCCAGTTGCTGGAAACCCTGGGGCTGAGCGCGACGCAGATCGCGGCCCTGACCGAAGCAGGCGTCGTGGGGCCTGTGAACTAACCCTGTCGGCCCCGGCCGTCCCGCCCGATATATATCCCCTCTGGAGACAACTCATGCATGCCCTCTCGCGCCTCTTGCCGCGCCGCCTGGCCGCGGCCGCGATCGCCGTCGCCACCCTGGCCGGCGCCGCGCCCGCCATCGCCGCCTATCCCGAACGCCCCATCAACCTGGTCGTGCCGATGCCGCCGGGCGGCGGCACCGACGTCGTCAGCCGCCTTCTGGCCGAGCGCCTGGGCGTGGCCACCGGCTGGAACCTGGTGGTGCAGAACAAGCCCGGCGCCACCGGCAACATCGGCATGGACTACGTGGCCCGCGCCCAGCCCGACGGCTACACCGTCGGCATGGGCCAGGCCGCCAACCTCGCGATCAACCCCGCGCTGTATCCGAAGATGCCCTTCGACCCGAAAAAGGACTTCACCCTGGTCGGCCTGGTCGCGGCCCAGCCGGTGGTCCTGGTGGTGCGCGCCGACTCGCCCTACAAGACCCTCGCCGACCTCGTCGACGACGCCAGGAAAAAGCCCGCCGCCGCGTTGCGCCTGGCCTCCGCCGGCAACGGCACCATCGGCCACATGTCCGGCGTCATGCTCGCGCGCCGCGCCGGCGTCGAGTTCCTGCACGTCCCCTACAAGGGCGCCGGCCCCGCCGTCACCGACCTGGTCGGCGGCCAGACCGACCTCTACTTCATCACCCCGCAGACCGCCTTCCCCCTGCTCGCCGCCAACAAGCTGCGCGCGCTGGCCGTCACCTCCAACGCCCGCCTGGCCGCCTTGCCCGACGTCCCCACCGTCGCCGAATCCGGCTACCCCGGCTTCGAAGCGTCCGCCTGGACCGGCCTGGTCGGCCCCGCCGGCATGTCCCCCGACATGGTCAACCAGCTCAACGCCCGCATGCAGGCCGTCCTCAAGGAACCCGCCGTCATCAAGCGCCTGGAAGACGAAGGCAGCCAACCCCTGGGCGGCACCCCCGCCGACTTCGAGGCCTACATGAAAAGCGAAACCGCCAAGTGGGCCGACGTAGTAAAGGCCGCCAACATCAAACTGGACTGAAAGAGGGCGGGGGGCGTCCCCGCCCCCCCAAAGCAATCTCCCTGCCCCCTCCGCGCAGCGCCCATCGCCCCAACGCCAGACACCACGTATGCCAAAACCGGCCGCCCGCGCGGCCGATTTTGGCGGGCCCCGAAAACCTCTCCGGAACCCCTGTATCCAGCCCGGCCTCAACGCTCGATTCCGGACCGCAATCGTGGGCACGCCCTCCCCAGGCCCACCGCGCGAGGCGCGGCCTACGAAGCCCACAACCTCGCTGGCCATAAAAAAAAGCGCCCGAAGGCGCTTTTTTGAATACACAACGCAACAAGGCAAAACCCGTTCACCCCTGCGCCCAAGAATCCCGCAACGTCACCACCCGATTCAGCACAGGCTTCTCCACGGTCGACTCCTTCAAGTCAGCCGTGAAATACCCCAGCCGCTCGAACTGCCACGTCGCCCCCGGCGTCGCCACCGTGCCCGGCTCCAGCCACGCCGTCACCGTCTGCTTCGAATTCGGATTCAGGCAGGCCAGGAAATCCTTGTCGCCGCCATCCGGCCGCGGATCCGCGAACAGGCGGTCGTACAGATGGATCTGCGCCGGCACCGCATGCGCCGCGCTCACCCAGGTGATATTGCCCTTGACCTTGACGCTGTCCGCCCCCGGCGTGCCGCTGCGCGTCTCAGGCAGGTACTCCGCCTGCACCTCGACCACCTCGCCCGCCTCGTTCTTGGTAAAGCCGGTGCAACGCACCACATAACCGTACTTCAGGCGCACCAGGTTGCCCGGGAACAGGCGGAAATACTTCTTCGGCGCTTCCTCGCGGAAGTCATCGCGCTCAATCCACAGCTCGCGCGACAGCGGGAATTCGCGCACGCCGGCTTCCGGATCGTGCGGATTGCGCGGCGCCGTGCAGATCTCGGTCTGGCCTTCCGGATAGTTGGTGATGACCAGCTTGAGCGGGTCCAGCACCGCCACCGAACGCGGCGCGATCGGGTCCAGGTCGTCGCGCACGGCCTGCTCCAGCAGGCTGTAGTCGATGCGCGAATCCGACTTCGACACCGCCGTGCGGTCGCAGAACAGGCGGATCGAGGCCGGCGTGTAGCCGCGGCGGCGCAGGCCGAAGATGGTCGGCATGCGCGGATCGTCCCAGCCGTCCACGTGGCCTTCGCGCACCAGTTGCAGCAGCTTGCGCTTGCTGGTGACCACGTAGCTCAGGTTCAGGCGGGAGAACTCATATTGGTGCGGCAGCGGCCGGGCCAGCTTGCCCAGTTCGGCCAGGCGTTCCAGGATCCAGTCGTAGAACGGGCGCTGGTCTTCGAACTCCAGCGTGCAGACGCTGTGGGTGATGCCTTCCAGCGCGTCCTCCACCGGGTGCGCCCAGCTGTACATCGGGTAGATGCACCACTGGTTGCCGGTGCGGTGGTGGGTGGCGTGACGCACGCGGTACATGACCGGGTCGCGCAGGTTGATGTTGGGCGACGCCATGTTGATCTTGGCGCGCAGCACCAGGCTGCCGTCCGGGTGCTTGCCGTCGCGCATCTCGCGCAGCAGCGTGATGGACTCGGCGGCCGGACGGTTGCGCCAGGGCGAGTCGGTGCCGGGTTCGGTCAGGGTGCCGCGGTTGGCGCGGATCTCGTCGGGGCTCTGCGCGTCGACGTAGGCGTGGCCGGCCTCGACCAGCGCCTCGGCGAACTCATACATATAGCCGAAGTAGTCGCTGGCGAAATACAGGTTCTCGCGGCCGTCGGCCTTCCAGTCGAAGCCCAGCCAGTGCACGGCCTCGATGATGGCGTCGACGTATTCCTGGTCTTCCTTCTCGGGGTTGGTGTCGTCAAAGCGCAGGTGACAGACGCCGCCGAAATCGCGGGCCAGGCCGAAATTCACGCAGATGCTCTTGGCGTGGCCGATGTGCAGGTAGCCGTTGGGCTCCGGCGGAAAACGGGTGCGGATCTTCGCCGGGTCGGGTTCGCCCTGCTGCTGCACGGAGGCCGGTCCAGGCTTGCCCGCCCAACGCTTGCCCTGGAAGCGGTTGGCTTGCAGGTCGTCTTCGACGATGTTGAGCAGGAAATTGGATGCGGCGGGGGTCGGCGTCGTGGCGGAGGTCATTCTTGAAAGAATAGGAAAAAGCAGCGACAAAGCGTCAATTTTGCCACGTTCCCGTGACAAGCCATTTTTGGCTCGCTGCAAGCGGTTTCAAACTGGCCCCCATTGCCATGTAACTGGCTCTACACTACGGGCCATCATGGATATCTCCACCCTTTCCCTGGCCCGCGCGCAATTCGTGGCCAGCCTGAGCTTTCTGGCGCTGTTCCTGGCCGTGGCCCTGGCGCTTGCGTGGGTCCTGCTGTTCTTCAAGATACGCGCCCGCGTCTCGGGGCAGGGCGGCTGGACCGCCGCCTACCGCTTCTGGGTCCGCATCTTCGCCCTGTCCTTCGTGCTGACCCTGGCCGCCTGTGTGCCGGTGCTGATCCAGCTGGGCAGCCTGTGGGCCGGCCTGATGGACAAGATCGGCAACGTCGCCGGGCCGTTGCTGGGCTACGGCATCCTGTCCGTCTTCATCCTCAAGTCGTGTTTCCTGGGCGTCATGCTGTTCGGCCAGCGCCGCGTGTCCGACGGCGCCCATACCCTGGCGGTGCTGATGGTGGCCGTGGGGCAGCTGGTGGCGCTGTTCTGGGTGCTGGCGCTGCAATCGTGGATGCAGACGCCTGACGGCGCCGTGCTGGTCGATGGCCGCTACCAGGTCTATGACTGGGCGGCGGTGGTGCTGAACCCCTCGGTCGGCTGGCGCATGGCCGTGGTGGTGGTGGGCTCGGCCCTGGCCGCGGCCTTCCTGATGATGGGCGTGACCGCGCTGCAGGCCCTGCGCCGTCCGCTGGACGACGGCGAGCGCTGCACCTTCAAGACCGGCCTGGCGATCGCCGCGCTGGCTTCCGTGCTGCAGTTGCCGGTGGCCTCCGGCGCCGGCCAGATGGTGGCGCAGTACCAGCCCGCCAAGGCCGCCGCCGCCGCCGGCTACTGGGAAAGCGGCGCCGAGCCGCGCCTGGTGCTGTTCGGCTGGCCGGACGCCCGCAATCACACCAACGTGGCCGACTGGACCTGGAACAACGCCGGCGGCATGTGGCTGCACCGCAATGAAGACGGCACCTACCAGGGGCTGGACAAGTATTCGGGCATGTTGCCGCCGGTGGCGCTGACCTTCTGGTCGCTGCGGGTGGCGGCGGGGCTGGGCCTGCTGATGCTGGCCGTGTCCTGGGTCACGGTCCTGCTGACCTGGCGCCGCGGCATGGATGTCGCGGTGGTGTCGCGATGGTGGCAGCGCGTGCTGTGCGGCATGATGTTCTCCGGCGGCATCGCCGTCGTCGCCGCCTGGTGGGTGTCCGTCATCGGCCTGCAACCCTTCGTCGTCAACGGCACGATCACCCAGACCGAGGTGCTGGGCCCCATGTCTTCCAGCACCGTGCTGTACGGTCTGATCGGCTACGGCCTGCTGTACGCGCTGCTGCTGGCGGCCTTCGCCGGCATGCTGTTCCACGCGGCCCGCTACGGCGTGGTGCCGGTGCGCAAACTGGGCGGGGGAACGCCATGATCGCCATGCTCGCTGCCTCGCAGGGGCTGAGTCCCGATGATCCTTCCTTCTGGATGCCGCTGGCGTTCATGGGCCTGCTGTTCGTGGTCATCGCCGCCGGCGTGGTGCTGGACGGCTTCGACCTGGGCGTGGGCATCCTGCTGCAGCTGGCGCCCGAACAGGAGCGCGGCCGCATGATGAGCCTGCTGAGCCCCTGGCGCGACGCCAACGAATTCTGGCTGCTGCTGGGCATGGGGCTGTTCGCCTCGGCCTTTCCGTTCGCCTGGGGCGCGGTGCTGGGCAAGCTCTACGGACCGCTCACCTTCATGGTGCTGGGCGTGGTGCTGCGCAGCGTCTCCTTCGAATTCCGCATCCGCGCCCGCAACGAGGCCAAGCCGCGCTGGATCTTCGCCTTCTGGGCCGGTTCGCTGATGACCGCCTTCGGCCAGGGCATGCTGCTCGGCCGCATCGCCACCGGCTACCAATCCGACGCCGGCTATGGCTGGTTCGCGCTGTTCGTCGGCCTGTGCGCCGTGGCCGCCTATGTGCTGCTGGGCGCATCGTGGCTGGTGATGCGGGTCGACGGCGACCTGCAGCGCCGCGCCGCCAACTGGGCGCGCCACGCGATCCGCTGGACCGCGGTCGGCATGGTCGCCATCGCCGTCACGCTGGGCCTGGCCAACGCCGGCATCTTCTACAAATGGAGCAACATCGCCCACCTGAGCCTGGCGGCCACGGTATGGGTGCTGATGCTGGCCGGCTTCGTCGCCGCCGAAATGCTGCTGGCCCGCCTGCCGGGCCGCGCCGACCGCTTCAGCTGGCTGCCCTTCGTGCTGTGCGTGGCGCTGTTCCTGCTGATGCTGAGCGGCCTGGCCTACAGCCTGTTCCCCTACCTGATCCTGGACGACATGACGCTGTGGGACGGCGCCGGCGCGCTGGGCTCGATGCGGCTGGTGATGGCCGGCGCGGTGGTGGGGATTCCGGTGGTGCTGGTGTTCAACATCCTGGCCTACCGCTCGGTGTTCGGCCGGGAACGCGCGCCCGTGCCGCTGTTGCCGCCGCCGTCGCCCTGACGGCAACGCGGGCGCCGTCGAGGCGCCCGCCGCATGGGCCGCCACGCGGACGGCCGCCGCACAGCCGTCATCGAAGCGGCTGCTATCGAGAACCGCCGGCCGCTACAGCACCGGCCGCGCCACCCGTTGCAGGATCTCTTCGCCGTAGGCTTCCAGCTTGCGCGCGCCGACGCCGCTGATGTGGCTGAGCGCGTCCATCGATTCCGGCTGGGCCAGCGCGATCTCGCGCAGCGTGGCGTCGTGGAAGATGACGTAGGCCGGCACGCCGTGGCTCTTGGCCACTTCGCCGCGCCACGCGCGCAGCGCCTCGAACACCGGTTGCAGTTCGGCGGGCAGGTCGATCGCCGCGGCCTTGGCGCGGGTGCCGCCGGTCTTGCCCGAGCGGGTCTTCTTTTCGGAGTCGCGCCGCAGCATCAGCTGGCGTTCGCCCTTGAGCACGGCGCGGCTGCCCTCGGTCAGGGCCAGGGTGCCGTAGCCCTCGTTGTCGACGGTCAGCAGGCCCTGCGCCAGCAACTGGCGCAGCACGCCGCGCCAGGCCGTGTCGCTCAGGTCTTCGCCCACGCCGAACACGCTCAGGGTTTCGTGGCCGTGCTGCTTGGTGCGGTCGGTGACCTTGCCGCGCAGGATGTCGATGATGTGGCCGGCGCCGTAGCGCTGGCCGCGTTCCTTCCAGAGGCGGTAGACGGCCGACAGCACCTTCTGCGCGGCCACGGTGCCGTCCCAGGCCTGGGGCGGATCGAGGCAGACGTCGCAATTGCCGCAGGCCGTGATGTGCTGGCCGAAATACGCCAGCAGCCGCACGCGGCGGCATTCCACGGTTTCGCACAGCCCCAGCATGGCGTCCAGTTGCTGGCCGAGGCGGCGGCGGTAGGCGTCGTCGCCGGGGGATTCGTCGATCATGCGGCGCTGCTGCACCACGTCCTGCAGGCCATAGGCCAGCCAGGCGGTGGCGGGCAGGCCGTCGCGGCCGGCGCGGCCGGTTTCCTGGTAGTAGCCCTCGACCGACTTGGGCAGGTCGATGTGGGCCACGAAGCGCACGTCGGGCTTGTCGATGCCCATGCCGAAGGCGATGGTGGCGACCATGACCACGCCGTCCTCGCGCAGGAAGCGCGCCTGGTTGGCGGCCCGCACCTGGGCGCTGAGCCCGGCGTGGTACGGCATGGCGTCGATGCCCTGGTTGCAGAGGAATTCGGCGGTTTCCTCGACCCGCGCCCGCGACAGCGCGTAGACCACGCCGGATTCGCCCTCGTGCTCGGTGCGGATCATGTCCAGCAGCTGCTTGCGCACCTCGTTTTTCTCGACGATGCGGTAGCGGATGTTGGGGCGGTCGAAACTGGAGACGAAGTGGTGCGCGTCGGTCAGCGACAGGCGCTGGGCGATCTCGGTGCGGGTCTCGGCGGTGGCGGTGGCCGTCAGCGCGATACGCGGCACATCGGGCCAGCGCTCGTGCAGCATCGACAGGCCCAGGTATTCCGGGCGGAAATCGTGGCCCCATTGCGAGACGCAGTGGGCCTCGTCGATGGCGAACAGCGCGATGTTGCCGCGTTCCAGCAGCTGCAGGCAGCGGTCGGTCAGCAGGCGCTCGGGCGCCACGTACAGCAGGTCCAGCTCGCCGGCCAGGAAAGCCTGCTCGACGTCGCGGGCCACGCGCCATTCCTGCGTCGAGTTGAGGAAGGCGGCGCGCACGCCGAGTTCGGTCAGCGCGTCGACCTGGTCCTGCATCAGCGCGATCAGGGGTGACACGACGATACCGGTGCCTTCGCGCACCAGCGACGGAATCTGGTAACAGAGCGACTTGCCGCCGCCAGTGGGCATCAGGACCAGCGCGTCGCCGCCGTCGATGACTTGCTGGACGATGGCTTGCTGGTCGCCGCGGAAGGATTCGTAACCGAAAACGCGCTGCAGGACGCCGAGGGCGCGCGCGTCAGACATGGGGATAGGCCGGGAGCATCATGGCGGGGATTTTAAGCCGCAAATCCGGCCGCCCGGGCGCGGGGGGATATTTCCGTCCGCCGGGCGACCCGCATCACCAGCTCAGCCACGTGCCGCGCATGAAGGTGTCCACCGGCATGCTGAGGTTGGCGCGCCACTCGTAATTGCCGGAAATGATGTCGCGGTCGGCGCCCACCGCCAGCTTGACCTTGGGCGCCACGAACATGCTGTGGGACAGGCCGACGCGCTGTTCGGCCAGCACCGAGCCCTCGTGCAGCCCCGAATAGGTGCCGCTGAGCGTGCCCCAGCCGGTGATCGGCACCCCGGCCGACAGGGTGTTGCGGGTCTGCGGCGCCGCGGCGACGCCGCCGGAATAGGTGGACAGGTCGCCGAAGCCGGCGCCGATCTGTTCGTTGGTGTAGCCCAGGTTGACCGCGTCGGCCACGTCGACGTTGTAGCCGAAGCGGTAGCGCCAGGCGCTGGCGGCGTCGAACGAGCTCTGAGTGGCGCCGGCCTGGAAGGTGCCGTAGTCGCCGGCGGAATAGGTGGTGCCCATGCCGCGCGTGGTCAGCGCCGGCGCGCTCTGCATCTGGCCTTCCAGCGTCAGCACCGGCGTCAGCCCGTAGCGGACGGTGCTGTTGCCGACCGAGGCGCCGTAGTCGACCGCCCCGGACGTGGCGCTCGGATCCATGCGGTTGAGCCGGCCCAGCGACGAGGAATAGCCGAAGCTGCCTTCCGCCAGCGGCGCCGTGGTGCTTTGCAGGTTGGAGATCTGCAGCCCGCCGACGGGCGCGCTGCTGCCCCAGGTGGGCGCGTTGGCGTTGATGTTGCCCACCGAGAACGACGGGCCGGTGGTGTTGCGGTAGACCCAGTTGCGGTCGCCGCCGTAGCGCAGGCCGTCCTGGCCGCTGACCGAGGAGAACCAGGGACGGGTCGGCCGCGACACGCCGGAGATCACCACCACCGGCACGCGCGGGATATCGCCGCTTTCCAGGTCGAAGGCGTATTCGGGCGTGTCGGACGGGTCGGCGGCGGCCTGGGGCGGCGTGCAGCCCAGCGGGCCGGCGCTGGCATCGCCGGACAGGGTCGAGCCCGTCCCCGGTATCAGCTCCGCGTCATTGCCGCCGGCCACGCTGGTATCCATGGCCGGTTCGGCCGTCTGCATGTCGCAGGGCGTGGGGTCGAGCGGCACCGCGCGCGACTCCAGCGACGGCGCGGGCCGGACCGGCACCGGTTGCACCGGCGCCAGCACGCCGATGCCGCGCGCCACGTAGGTCGGGGCCGGCGAAGGGGAGAGGGGGGCCGCGGGCGTGCCGCCGAACGCCGACGCGAACGGGCTGGCCAAGCCTGCCGTCAACGCCGTGTACAGCAGCCGTCTGCGCCAGGATGCAGGGGCGGGCATAACGACAGTGTAGAAAGGGGACGCTGCCCCAGCTGTAAACGATTTTTAGTAAACCGGACCAGCGTATGCGGGCAATGGGATTTATTTTAGGGCCAGTCCGCCCCGCACGGCCATGCCGACGCGAAAGGACCGCCAACGCCGGCAAACATCGTGCAACAGGTATATTTCAGATGATTTCCCGGCTCTTGCCGCCAACGCGGGACGGCTCCACTATGGCATCCATGGACAATCACCACACCAAGCTGCTGGTCGTCGACGACGATCCGGCCCTGCGGCAACTGCTGGCCGACTACCTGAACCGCCACGGCTACGACACCCTGCTGGCGCCGGACGCGAGCGACCTGCCGTCGCGCATCACCCGCTACGCCCCCGACCTGCTGGTGCTGGACCGCATGCTGCCCGGCGGCGACGGCGCCGACGCCTGTCGCCGCCTGCGCGAGCAGGGCGAGGACATCCCCGTCATCCTGCTGACCGCCCGCGACGAGGCGGTCGACCGCATCATCGGCCTGGAGGCCGGCGCCGACGACTACGTCGGCAAGCCCTTCGACCCGCGCGAACTGCTGGCCCGCATCGAGGCCGTGTTGCGGCGCAAGCGCGGCCCGTCGGCGCTGACCAAGGACGCGCCGGTGTCGTTCGGCCCGTTCCTGTTCGATCCCTCCACCCGCCAGCTGTCGCGCGAAGGCACGGTGGTCAAGCTCACCGGCGGTGAAATCAACCTGCTCGAGGCACTGGTGCGCAACGCCGGCAAGCCGCTGTCGCGCGAACGCCTGCTGGCGCTGGCGCGCGACGACGACGCCGGCGAACGCAACGACCGCGCCATCGACATCGCCATCCTGCGCCTGCGCCGCGTCATCGAGGACGATCCCAAGCAACCCCGCTGGATCCAGACCGTCTGGGGCATCGGTTACCGGTTTTCCCCCTGATGCGCTTCTCTGCCGGCTTCCTGGTGCCGCGCTCGCTGCGAGCGCGGCTCATCCTGCTGATCCTCGGGTCGGTGCTGCTGACGCAGGCGGCGACCCTGGTGACGGTCTCGTACTTCCGCCACAAGTTCATGGAAGACGTGGCCATCGGCTACATCACCACCACCATCCGCACCCTGCGCGCCGCCGTGTCGCAGGTGCCGGCCGAGGATCGCGCCGACTTCGTGCGCGCCGCCTCGCAGAACCAGTGGCGCCTGTGGTCGCGGGTGCTGCCCGCCGAGGCCAAGCTGCAACGCTTCAACGGCCGCCGCCCGCCGCCCCGCAATGCGCAGCATCCTCCGCCCCCGCCGCCTCCGCCGCCGCCGAGCGCCCAGATCCAGGGGCCGCCGCTGCCGCCCGAGATGCGCGGCGACGAGCGCGAAGTCGAACACGAGCGCGAACGCGAAGAGCGCCACGCCGACCGCGAGCGCGAACGCGAAGAGCACATGCGCCGCTACAAGCCCGAGCCCGACGACATCCGCCGCGACCTGCGCGGGCTGGTGCAGCAGCTCAACGAGCGCCTGAACGACGGCACCCGGGTGGCGCTGTCGCGCGGCCCCACGCCGGAAATCTTCATCTCGCTGGCGCCCAACCCGGCCAGCGAGGATGCGCCGCGCCTGCGTGAATGGCTGGTGATCCCGCTGGATCGCCTCGACCCGCCCGTGGCCACGCCGTTCATCGCCGCCTGGCTGGGCGGCCTGGGCCTGTTGCTGCTGCTGGCGGTGGGCTTTTCCTGGCACATCACCCGTCCCATCACCCGCCTGGCCGACGCCGCCGACCGCCTGGCCGCCGGCCAGCCGCAGCGGGTCGAGCCGTCCGGGCCGCACGAGACGCGGGTGCTGGGCGAACGCTTCAACGCCATGCTGGACGCGCTGGCCGAATCCGATTCCGTGCGCCGCACGCTGCTGTCGGGCCTGCCGCACGACCTCAAGGGGCCGCTGTCGCGCATGTGGCTGCGCATCGAGCTGGCCGACGATTCGGCCCTCAAGGAAGGGCTGCGCACCGACCTGCAGGACATGCAGCACATGGTCGACCAGTTCATCGGCTTCGTGCGCGGCACCGATCCCGCCGCCTACCGCTACGCGTCGATGGTGCTGCCCGACTGGCTGACCGAACGCGTCAACGCCTGGCGCGGCGCCGGCACCGACGTCACGCTCAAGACTTCCGGCGGCGACGACGCGCTGATCGTGCACGGGGACGCCGTGGCGCTGGGCCGGCTGCTCGACAACCTGATCGGCAACGCCCTGAACCATGGCGCGCCGCCCGTCGACATCTGCCTGCGGCGCGAAGACCGCTACGCGGTGCTGGATGTCTCCGACCACGGCCCCGGCATCGTGCCGGAGCGGCGCCTGGAGGCGCTGCGGCCCTTCAGCCGCCTGGACGACGCCCGCACCCGCACCGGCAGCGTTGGCCTGGGCCTGGCGCTGGCCGAGGCCATCGCCCGCGCCCACGGCGGCTCGCTGGAGCTGCTGCGGGCCGAGTCGGGCGGGCTGTGCGTGCGGGTCAAGCTGCCGGTCGTCGACGGCGCCTGATTCCGGCCCGGGGCGTTTTGGGCCCGGACCCCGCCCCGGGCCCGGCGGTTACGGTACGATGCAGCATCCCGCTCAGTATCCAGTCGTTCCCGCACCATGGCCATCCAGTCCGATTCGCTTTCCTCCCGCCCCGACGCGCCTCGCATCGTCGCGCCCCAACCGGCGTCGCCCAACGAGGAATCGATCGAACGCGCCCTGCGGCCCAAGGCGCTGGAGGAATACGTCGGCCAGCAGCGCGCCCGCGAACAGCTCGAGATCTTCATCGCGGCCGCCCGCAAGCGCGGCGAGGCGCTGGACCACGTGCTGCTGTTCGGCCCGCCGGGCCTGGGCAAGACCACGCTGGCCCACATCATCGCGCACGAAATGGGCGTGCAGCTGCGCCAGACCTCCGGCCCCGTGCTGGAACGCCCGGGCGACCTGGCCGCGCTGCTGACCAACCTGGAAAAGAACGACGTCCTGTTCATCGATGAAATCCATCGCCTGTCGCCCGTGGTCGAGGAAATCCTCTATCCGGCGCTCGAGGATTTCCAGATCGACATCCTGATCGGCGAGGGCCCGGCCGCTCGCAGCGTCAAGCTCGACCTGCAGCCGTTCACCCTGGTCGGCGCCACCACCCGCGCCGGCATGCTGACCAATCCGCTGCGCGACCGCTTCGGCATCGTTTCGCGGCTGGAGTTCTACAACGCCGACGACCTCGGCCGCATCGTCACCCGCAGCGCCGGCCTGCTCAATGCCGGCATCACGCCTGACGGCGCCGCCGAAGTGGCGCGCCGCGCCCGCGGCACGCCGCGTATCGCCAACCGCCTGCTGCGGCGCGTGCGCGACTACGCCGAGGTCAAGGCCGGCGGCACCATCGACGCCGACGTCGCCGGCCGCGCGCTGGCCATGCTCGAGGTCGACCCGCAGGGCCTGGACCTGATGGACCGCAAGCTGCTCGAAGCCATCATCCACAAGTTCGATGGCGGCCCGGTGGGCGTGGACAGCCTGGCCGCGGCCATCGGCGAAGAGCGCGACACCATCGAGGACGTGATCGAGCCCTACCTGATCCAGCACGGCTACCTGCAACGCACGCCGCGCGGCCGCACCGCCACCCTGACCACCTGGCGCCACCTGGGCCTGACCCCGCCGGCCGGCGCCGCCAGCTCCAGCGGCGAGCTGTTCGGCAAATAAAATCCGACTTTCTTCGCGTACAAAGGACTGTTTCCATGTTGCCCGAACTGCCCACCTTCGACGACGTCGCGCGCGCCAGCGAGCGCCTGGCCGGCAATGCGCACCGCACGCCGGTGCTGACCTCGACCACGGCCGACGCCATCGCCGGCGCTTCGTTGTTCTTCAAGTGCGAGAACTACCAGCGCATGGGCGCGTTCAAGTTCCGCGGCGGCTACAACGCCATCGCGCGCCTGACGCCCGAGCAGCGCGCCGCCGGCGTGGTCACGTTCTCGTCGGGCAACCACGCGCAGGCGATTGCGCTGGCCTCCAAGCTGCAGGGCGTCAAGGCCACCATCATCATGCCGCTGGACGCGCCGGCGGCCAAGCGCGCCGCCACCGAAGGCTACGGCGGCCAGATCGTCACCTATGACCGCTACACCGAAGACCGCGAGCAGATCGCGCTGCGCATCCAGTCCGAGACCGGCGCCACGCTGATCCCGCCGTACGACCACGAAGACGTGATCGCCGGGCAGGGCACCGCGGCCAAGGAACTGTTCGAGGATGTCGGCGAGCTCGACTACCTGTTCGTGTGCCTGGGCGGCGGCGGCCTGCTGTCGGGCTCGGCGCTGTCGGCGTTCGCGCTCAGCCCGCGCTGCCTGGTCTACGGCGTCGAGCCGGAAGCCGGCAACGACGGCCAGCAATCGCTGCGCAAGGGCGAGATCGTCCGCATCCAGGCGCCCAAGACCCTGGCCGACGGCGCCGCCACCACCCATCTGGGCAACCTGACCTTCCCCCTCATCCAGAAGCACGTGCGCGATATCGTCACGGTGACGGATGACCAGCTGGTCTCGACCATGAAATTCTTCGCCGAACGCATGAAGATGGTGGTGGAACCCACTGGCTGCCTGGCGGCCGCGGCCGTGCTGCAGGGCGTGGTGCCGGTGCGCGGCGCGCGCGTCGGCGTCATCATCAGCGGCGGCAACGTCGATCTTCCGGCCTACGGCAAGTTGCTGGCGGGCTGACCCCACGGGCGGAGCGCCGGCGGGATATCGTCCGGCGCTTTGGCCGCCAGCTTGCGGAGGCGGCGCACGCAGGGCAGAATCGGACCTGAATCCTGAAGAACAGGGGCTGCTCCATGCGTATCCTTGTCATCGGCGGCACCGGCTTCATCGGCCGTCATCTCATCGCCCGGCTGGCGGGCGGGCAGCACCAGATCCTGGTGCCCACCCGCCGCTATGGCCAGGGGCGAGAACTCCAGTTGTTGCCCACCGTCACCCTGCTCGCCAGCGACCTGCATGACGACGGCGAGCTCGACCGCCTGGTGCGCGGCTGCGACGTGGTGATCAACCTGGTGGGCATCCTGCACGGCAATTCGGGCCGGCCCTACGGCTCCGATTTCGCGCGGGCCCACGTGCTCCTGCCGCAGCGCATCGCGCGGGCCTGCCGCCGCCAGGGCGCGCGCCGCCTGCTGCACGTCAGCGCGCTGGGCGCCGATTCCAGCGGCGCCAGCATGTACCAGCGTTCCAAGGGCGACGGCGAGGCCGCCATCAAGCAGGAACTGGCCGACTGGCGCGAGGGCGGTTGGACCATCTTCCGTCCGTCGGTGGTGTTCGGCGCCGACGACAACTTCACCAACATGTTCGCGCGCCTGGCGCGCTGGCTGCCCATGTTGCCGCTGGCCGGCGCGCACGTGCGCATGCAGCCGGTGTTCGTGGGCGACGTGGTGACGGCGATGGTGGCGACGCTGGGCAATACCCACGCCTGGGGCAAGACCTATGAACTGGGCGGCCCGCAGGTCTACTCCCTGGGCGAGATCGCGCGCCTGTGCGCCGGCTGGGGCGGCCACCCGCGCCCGGTGGTCAACCTGCCGATGGGGCTGGGGCGGATGCAGGCCATGCTGTTCGAGTGCCTGCCGGGCCGGCCCCTGATGTCGCGCGACAACCTCGATTCGCTACGCAGCGACAACATCTGCGGCGCGCCGATGGCGCCCGAATTGAACGTGGTGCCGACCGGGTTGGAAGCGGTCGCGCCCGGTTACCTGTCGCCGATACGCTAGCCGGCCACAGGGCACGCCGGCGCCGGCCGGGGCGCGCGCCGGCGGCTGTTTCAGCGCACCAGCGCCTTCAAGGCCTGCTTGATGCCGTCCGACACGCCCACGCCTTCGGGCAGGGTCTTCAGCGCGGACAGCGATTCCTTCTCGGAGTACCCCAGCGCCAGCAGCGCGTTCAGGATGTCGGACTGGTTGTCCTGCACCGGATGCGCGGTGGCGCCGATGTCGGCGCCCAGCTTGCCGCGCATTTCCAGCAGCAGGCGTTCGGCGGTCTTCTTGCCGATGCCCGGCACGCGGGTCAGGCGGCCCGATTCCTGCAGCGTGATGGCCTGGGCCAGATCGGCCACCGACAGGCCCGACAGCACCGACAGCGCGGTGCGCGCGCCGATGCCGCTGACCTTGATCAGCTCGCGGAAGGCGCTGCGCTCGCCGGCCGTGGCGAAGCCGTAGAGGATGTGGGCGTCCTCGCGCACGGTCAGGTGCGTGTACAGGGTGACGCGCGCGCCGGTTTCCGGCAGCGAATAGAGCGTGCTCATGGGCACGTCGATGTCATAGCCCAGACCGTTGACGTCCACGCACACGGTGGGCGGCAGTTTCTCGATCAGGGTTCCGGTGATGCGTCCGATCATGGTGGCAGTGGCCTGGCAAAAGAGGGGGCCGCGACAGCCGCGGCGGATGCCGGGATTCTATACGGGTCCGCGCGAGGCGGGGGCGGGGGGCTCAGCCGAGCAGGCGGCCGTTGCGGATGCGGGTCTTGCCGCTCAGGCTCAGGCGCGTGCCCAGCTGCGTCAGCCGGTCCTGCAGCGGGCCGACGTGGGCGTGGCAGATGGCGCACGCCAGCGCGTCGGCCGAGTCGGGGGCGGGCGTGCCGTCCAGCGCCAGCAGGTGCTGCACCATCATCTGCACCTGCTCCTTGGCCGCGCGGCCGGTGCCCACCACCGCTTTCTTGATCTGCAGCGCGGTGTACTCGTGCACCGCCAGCGAACTGTCGGCCAGCGCGCACAGCGCCGCGCCGCGGGCCTGGCCCAGCAGCAGGGTGGAAGCGGGATTGGTGTTCAGGAAGATGATTTCCAGCGCGGCGACGTCGGGCTGCGTGTCGCGCGCCACCTGGCGCAGATTGTCCAGGATGACCTTGAGGCGCTCGGACAGCGTCAGCGCCGGCGGCACCACGATGGTGCCGCTGGCGACATAGCGCAGCCGCGAGCCGTCGGCATCGATCACACCGAAGCCGGTGCGGCGCAGGCCGGGATCGATGCCGAGGACGCGCATCAGTGGCGGAAGTGACGGGTGCCGGTCAGCACCATGGCGATGCCATGCTCGTCGGCCGCGGCGATGACTTCGTCGTCACGCATGCTGCCGCCGGGCTGGATCACGCAGGTCGCGCCCGCGGCCACCACCACGTCCAGGCCGTCGCGGAACGGGAAGAAGGCATCCGACGCCACCGCCGAGCCCTTCAGCGTCAGGCCGGCGTTCTCGGCCTTGATCGAGGCGATGCGGGCCGAGTCGATGCGGCTCATCTGGCCGGCGCCGACGCCCAGCGTCATGCCGCCGCCGACGAACACGATGGCGTTGGACTTGACGTACTTGGCGACCTTCCAGGCGAACGCCAGATCGTTCATTTCCTGTTCGGTGGGCTGGCGCTTGGACACGACCTTCAGGGCGTCGCGCGGCACGTTGTAGGCGTCCGGGCTCTGCACCAGCCAGCCGCCACCGACGCGCTTGACGTCGAAGGCGTTCTGGCCCGTGCCCATCGGCACTTCCAGCACGCGCACATTCTTCTTGGCGGCCAGGATGGCCAGCGCGGCGCCGTCATAGGCCGGGGCCAGCAGCACTTCCAGGAACTGGGCGCTGACGGCTTCGGCGGTGGCGGCGTCGACCGGGCGGTTGAAGGCGATGATGCCGCCGAAGGCCGAGGTCGGGTCGGTCTTGAAGGCCTGCTGGTAGGCGCCCAGCGTGTCGGCCGCCACGGCCACGCCGCAGGGGTTGGCGTGCTTGACGATGACGCAGGCGGGCGCCTCGAAGCTGCGCGCGCATTCCCAGGCGGCATCGGCGTCGGCGATGTTGTTGTACGACAGTTCCTTGCCCTGCAGCTGGCGGTAGTTGCCCAGCAGGCCGGCGGAGCGCTGCGCGTCGACGTAGAACGCGGCGGTCTGGTGCGGGTTCTCGCCATAGCGCAGGGCCTGTTCTTGCTTGACCTGCAGGGTCAGGGTGCCCGGCCATTCCTGGCGGGCCGGCACGGCGTCCTGCGCCGGTTCGGCCTCGGTCAGGCTGGTCAGGTAGGCGGCGATGGCGCCGTCGTAGGCCGCGGTGTGGGCGTAGACCTTGGCGGCCAGCGCCAGGCGCAGGCCGTACGAGGTGCCGCCGCCCTGATCCATTTCGGACAGCACGCGCGAGTAGTCGACCGGGTCGATCACCACCGTCACGCCACCGGCTTCGGTGCCGTGGTTCTTGGCGGCGGCGCGCAGCATGGCCGGGCCGCCGATGTCGATGTTCTCGACCGCGTCGGCGAAGGTGCAGTCCGGCTTGGCCACGGTTTCGCGGAACGGATACAGGTTGACCACCAGCATGTCGATGCGATCGATACCGGCCGCCTTGATGGTGTCCATGTGCTCGGCGCTGTCGCGGCGGGCCAGCAGGCCGCCGTGGATCTTCGGGTGCAGCGTCTTGACGCGGCCGTCCAGGATCTCGGGCGAGCCGGTGTGGGCGGCCACTTCGGTGACGGTCAGGCCGGATTCGGCCAGCAGCTTGGCGGTGCCGCCGGTCGACAGCAGGCGCACGCCGCGCGCGGCCAGCGCGCGGGCAAATTCAACGATGCCGGTCTTGTCGGACACCGAAAGCAGGGCGGTTTCGATTTTCATGGTGAGGGACGGGAGTGGGGCGCGGGCGCCTGTCTCGCTTCAGGTCGGGATGGGAAATCTGTCATGCGGGGCGCGCCAGCCGGCCCGCCCGCGCGGCGATGCGCTATACCTGGATGTTGTGGGCCAGCAGTTTCTTGCGCAGGGTGTTGCGCGTGATGCCCAGCATTTCGGATGCCCGCGACTGGTTGCCGCCAGACCGTTCCAACGCCACTTCGAGGACCGGGCGCTCCACGCAGCGCATCACCATGTCCCACATGTCGTGGGGCTCGGATTCGCCCAAGTCTTCGAAATAGCGCTCCAGGCTGGCGCGCACGCATTCTTCCAGGACATCTTTCTTGCTCATCGGAGTACAGATATTTTTATGTTGGTGTTGAGGCGGTTATGCCGCCAGCAGGGCTTTCGCGACAGGCGCCGGGTTGGGGTTGCCGTCACGGGAAAGATTGAGGAACCATTCCGACACCGCCCGCCACTGGTCGCGGGTGTTGTCGATGAGGTTCATGCGGTCGCGGAACGAGTCCGCATCCGGCAGGCCGTCCAGATACCACCCTATGTGCTTGCGCGCCGTGCGTACGCCGGTGTGTTCGCCATAGAAGCGGTAGTGGTCGTCGAGATGTTCGAGCAGCAGTTCGCGCATTTCCCCATAGCTGGGAGGGGCCAGTGTTTCGCCCGTGCGCAGGTATTGGTCGACTTCGCGGAAGATCCAGGGACGGCCCTGTGCCGCCCGGCCGATCATGACCGCGTCGGCGCCAGTGTAATCCAGGACGCGCCTGGCCTTTTCAGGCGAGTCGATATCGCCATTGGCGATCAGCGGGATTTTCAGCTCGGCGCGGACGGCGCGGATAGTGTCATATTCCGCCTCGCCCGTATAGAGGTCGGCGCGGGTGCGTCCATGCAGTGTCAGGGCGGCGATGCCGGCGTCCTGGGCCAGCCTGGCCACGCGCAGGGCGTTGCGGCTGTCGCGGTCCCAGCCGGTGCGGGTCTTGAGGGTGACCGGCACCCCCAGCGGCGCGCAGGCCTCGACCACGGCGTCCAGGATGCGGACGATCAGGTCCTCGTGGCGCAGCAGGGCGGACCCCGACGCCACATTGCAGACCTTCTTCACGGGGCAGCCCATGTTGATGTCGATGATGCGCGCGCCCTTGTTGGCGTTGAACACGGCGGCCTCGGCCATCATGGCCGGGTCGGCGCCGGCGATCTGCACCGAAATGGGGGCGATCTCGCCGTCGTGGTTCAGGCGGCGCGAGGTCTTGACGCTGTCCCACAGCTTGGGGTTGCTGGCGGCCATCTCCGAGACGGCGTAACCGGCCCCCAATTTCTTGCAAAGCTGTCGGAAAGGACGATCCGTCACGCCCGCCATGGGCGCGACCAGGACATTGTTGGGAAGGGTCCACGGGCCTATGCGCATGGTCACATTTTAACCGGCTCGATCGAACCCTCTTTTTTCGGCCGCAACAGCTTGGTAACAGGCGGACGAAAAAAGGGGAGGATCAGGCCCGGAAACCCTGCAGCAGGTGGCGGGCCAGCGGGGCCCGCAGGGGCGCCGCCAGGTCCAGGCCCAGCAGGGCCAGGCCGCAGGCATGCTCGACCGGCGCCAGGCCGGTGGCGAAGATGCGCGGCATCAGGTCGGTGAGGCCGGCGGTGACGATCCGGTCGACCTGGCGCGCGCGGCCGAAGTCGGCCAGCGCCGCGGCCGGGTTGGTATCCGGGGCGGGCAGCCACGCGCCCAGGGTCTGGGCCAGCCGGCCGGCATCGCGCAGCCCCAGGTTCAGGCCCTGGCCAGCCACCGGATGCAGCGTCTGCGCCGCGTTGCCGATCGCCGCCACGCGGCCCTGCACCAGGGCGCGCCGGGCGCTCAGCGCCAGCGGGAAGACGTGGCGCGGCGCCTGGCACGACAGGCGTCCCAGGCGGTCGCCGAAGGCCGCCGACAGCGCCCGCGAGAAGGCGCCGTTGTCCAGCGCCGCCAATTCGGCCGCGCGATCCGGCGCGCTGCACCAGACCACCGAATAGGCGTCCGGCGTCTGCGGGTGCGGCAGCAGCGCCAGCGGCCCCTCGGGGGTGAAGCGTTCCCAGGCCCAGCCGCGGCGCGGCAGGGTGGCGTGGGCGGTGGTCAGCAGGGCGTGCTGGCCGTAGTCGCGGCGCACGTCGCTGGCGCCGGCGCCGTCCGACTGCACGGCGACCCGGCAGGTCACGGCGGCGTCGCCCAGGCGGATGCGCACGCCGTCGGCGTCCTGGCCGTCGATCGTGGCCGGCGGCCCCGACAGCAGGGTCACGCCGCTGGCGGCCACGCATTCCTCCAGCTTGGCGTGCAGCGCCGAATAGGCGACCACGCAGCCCAGCTGCGGCACGTCGAAATCGGTGTTGCGGATCACGCTGCGGCCCAGCCGGCCGCGCTGCGAAACGTGGATGTTGAGGATGTCCGCCGCCTTGGCGGGCCAGGCGTGCAGCGATTCGAGCAGCACCCGGCTGCCGTGGTTCATGGCCAGCACGCGCGGATCGGCCGCGGGGATGGCGGCGGCGGGCGTCACGGGCGCCGGGCTGGCGCCTTGCAGCAGGGCGATGCGGGCCGGATCCGGCGCCACGCGCGCCAGCATCAACGCCAGGACACGCCCCACGGGGCCGGCGCCGAGAATCGCAATGTCGAAGGCGGAGATAGTCATGCCGCGATTTTACCTGTCCACTACAATCCGGGTCTGCCGGCGCGGCTTGGCGCCCGGGACCCTTTACCGGTTGATTGATATGACGCAGCTCGAGGCTTCTTCTTCGCTGTCCGCCGCAATCCCGCGCCGCCCCCGCGGCAAGGTCGCCGTCGGCCTGCTGGCCTGTCTGTTCGGCTGGCTCGGCGCGCACTGGTGGTACCTGGGCCGGCGCCATGCCTGGCTGGTGACGGCGCTGGCGCTGCTCAGCCTGTTCTGCGCGTTCCGCTACTACCCGGTCTGGTACGACAACCCGGCCTTCTTCCTGCTGTTCATCCCGATGATCGACGGCTTCATCGAGAGCGCGGTGTTCTCACTGATGCCGGACGAGAAGTTCGACCGCCTCTACAACCCCGGGCTGCCGCCGTCCCCGAAGACAGGATGGGGGCCGGTGCTGGTGGCCATCATGGCCTGCCTGGTGGGCGCCACCGTGTCGATGTTCGCGATCGCGATGGTGGTGGTCTACGTGTGGGTGGCGATGGGCTGGCTGGACGGCCTGACGCTGTAGGCCGGGGCCGCCATCACGGGCGCGGCCGGCGCCATGCCGGCCCGCGCGCGCCGCCCGCTCATTCGCGCATCAGCGCCTCGATCTCGCCGGCCTGCACCGGCACGCCGCGGGTGATCAGCTCGCAGCCCTCGTCCGTCACCAGAGCGTCGTCCTCGGTGCGGATGCCGATGTTCCAGTAGGCCTCGGGCACGTCGTCGGCCGGACGCACATAGATGCCCGGCTCGATCGTCAGCATCATGCCGCTCTCCAGCTTGCGCCACGGACGTTCCGCGCCGGGCGTGCCGCCCGGCTGGCGATAGTCGCCCACGTCGTGCACGTCCAGGCCCAGCCAGTGGCCGGTGCGGTGCATGTAGAAGCGGCTGTAGTCGCCCGACTCGATCACGCCATCCAGCGACCCCTTCAGCAGTTTCAGGTCCAGCATGCCCTGCGCCAGCACCCGCACCGCGGCCTCGTGGCCGTCGTTCCAGCCGCGTCCGGGCGCGGTCGCCTGGGCCGCGGCCTCCTGCGCCGCCACCGTCAGGTCGTACAGCGCGCGCTGCGGACCGCTGTAGCGGCCGTTGACCGGGAAAGTGCGGGTGATGTCGCTGGCGTAGCTGTCGACTTCGCAGCCCGCGTCGATCAGCACCAGGTCGCCGTCGCGCAGCACCGCCTCGCCGGCCGGGTAGTGCAGCACGCAGGCATTGGCGCCGGCCGCGACGATGCTGTTGTAGGCCACCGCCTGCGCGCCATGGCGACGGAATTCATACAGCAGTTCCGCTTCCAGTTCGTATTCGCGCATGCCGGCGCGCGCCGCCCGCATGGCGCGCGCATGGGCGCCGGCGGAGATCTTGGCCGCGCGCCGCATCGCGGCGATCTCGCTGGCGTCCTTGATCAAGCGCATCTCGGCCAGGATCGGCCGGATGTCCTGTTGCCGCATGGGCGGCTGATGGCCGCCGCGGCTGGCCTCGCGCGCCGCCGCCAGCCAGCGGTGCAGGCGGCCGTCGGTGCGCTTGTCGCCGGCCAGCGGCGCGTACAGGGTCGGCTGGTCCAGCAGCAGCTGGGGCGCCAGTTCATCGAGCGCGTCCAGCGCATGCGCGTCGTCGAAGCCGAAATGCTCGGCCGCGGCTTCCGGGCCGAAGCGGCGGCCCTCCCAGATCTCGTGCTCGATATGGCGCGGGCGGCAGAACAGCAGCGCGCGGTCGGTGGCGCCTGCGATCAGCACCAGCCAGGCGCCGGGCTCGGTGAAGCCGGTCAGGTAGAAGAAGTCGCTGTCGTGCCGGTAGGGATATTCGGCGTCGCGGTTGCGGATGGCCTCGGGCGCGGTGGCCAGGATGGCGATGCCGCCCCCGTCGGCGCGCATCCGCTCCATCAGGCGCTGGCGCCGGGCGGCGAAGGGGGCGATATCGACGGGAGGCAGGCTCATGAGGGGCAGGGGGCGCGCGGCCCGGCGGGAAGCTGAGATGCCGTTTACTTTACTCGCCGTGCCGCGGATGCGACAGTCCGCGCCCATTTCCCCGCCGCGGGCGCGGATTCATTGGACTGTCATGGACGCGCTGCTACAATCGCCGCACTGTCATTGGGGAGTAGCCATCCTTTGTCCCCAAAGGAGTTAGCGTCAACAGACTTGGTGGTTCGGTACCGCGTAGCGGTCGCCAGAACTCCATGGCGCTAACGGTCTCCATGTCGCGGCCCGCCCGCGCATGGATCAGCCAGGCGAGACCTTTGGCCGCGTTGCGTTCACCCTAGCCGGGCGAGCCGCAGCGTCGCGCCAATTGGTTTCTGCTCGTCCGGCTCGTCTATATGTTGCTCACCCTGTTTCTGTTTTTCCTGTCCGCGGCAGTGATCTATCTCGCCTGCGAATTCTTCGTCAATGGCGTCGAATGGGTCGGACATCGCTTCCAGCTTGGCGCCACCGCGACCGGCACCGTGCTGGCCGCGTTCGGCACCGCCTTGCCGGAGAGCGCCGTGACCTTCATGGCCGTGGTGTTCGGCGAAACCCCCGAGCAGAAGGACATCGGCGTCGGCGCCGCCATGGGCGGCCCGCTGGTGCTGGCGACGCTGGCCTACGCCGTGGTCGGCCTGGCCCTGTGGCGCGCGCGCCGCGGCCAACCCGCGCAGGCCAACTGTATCAACGCGGACCAGCGCCGGCTGGCCCGCGACCAGGCCTGGTTCATGGGCATCTTCATTTTCAAGGTGGGGCTGGGCCTGCTGGCCTTCGCCTGGAAGCCCTGGCTCGGCATCCTGTTCCTGGCCACCTATGGCCTGTATATCAAGCGCGAACTGAGCAACGACGAGGAATGCATCGATTGCGAAGACCTCGAACCGCTCAAGCTGCGGCCGCGCGATGACAATCCGTCGATGTTCTGGGCCGCGACCCAGACGCTGCTGGCCCTGGCCGTGATCGCCGGCGCCTCGCACGTCTTCGTCAACCAGATCGAAGTGCTGGGCATCGCCATGGGCGCTTCGCCGCACGTGGCCGCGCTGCTGCTGGCGCCCGTCGCCACCGAACTGCCCGAGATCATGAACGCCCTGATCTGGGTGCGCCAGGGCAAGGAGCGCCTGGCGCTGGCCAACATTTCCGGCGCCATGATGATCCAGGCCACCATCCCCAGCGCGCTCGGCATCTTCCTGACGCCCTGGCTGCTCGACGGTCCGCTGCTGGCCGCCGGCCTGTTCACCATGCTGTCGATCGGCCTGCTGTGGCTGCGCTTCCGCCGCGCCGGCATGAGCGTGCCGGCGCTGTCCGCGGTGGGCGGTTTCTATGCCTTGTTCGCGGCCTACCTGGGCTGGCATTTCTACGCCTGACGGACGCGGCTTGGGTTGGAAGGCGCGGGGTGGAACGGCCCCGCGCCTTTTTTGCACAAAAGCGGCCTTTTCTGCCCATAAACCTTGTCCATCAGTGGAAACCCGCGTAAAATTCCGCCCGTTATCCATCCCAGGAGCAGTCTTCGTGAATACCGATTCCGGCGAAAGTAGTCGATCTTGCATCGACGTCGCTGTTTGACAGGACCACGCAGAACTCCGTCTGCCGCAGCCTGTTGAACAGGTTGCGGTTGTATCCCAAGCCCCGGGCTTCTTTCCGGGCAGCAGTGCAGGCCCACGGCTTGCCGGGATTCTCCCCAACGTAAACCGCCAGAACCGCCGCTAGTCGCAGCGCCCGCGTTCGTGCACGCCTTTTTCGTGCCCGCCCGCCATGCGCCGAGTGCCTGCGTGCGCGCGTATGCGCGAAAGCCGCTCCCCATTACGCAATGGAGGCCGCTATGCGTTTCTTCGACTTGTTCCTGCGCCGCGCCGGCGTGGACCGCGCCACCGCCATGGGCCGCCGCCGCGGCACCTCGCGCCTGACGGTCATCTGCCCGCGCGACGAACTGGGCGCCCTGCGCAAGCAGATCTGCCTGGACTTCAGCGCGGCCGGACTCGACGTGTCGCAAGTGCAGATCGACCAGGGCCGCGACCCCAACATGGCGTCGGCCTGCATCACCGTGAACTGCCCGCCCGAGCTGCGCGGCGAACTGATGTCGCAAGCCCGCCGGCTGAGCGCCAACCCCGCTGTGCGCCACGTGCATTTCGGCGCGCAACCGCTGGCGGCCTGACGCCGCCGCCCGCCACCCCAGGAGAGACCATGCCCAGTGCCTTAGACCCCGAGCCTCGATTGCGCCTTGTGCGCGGCGCCGGCCTGCCTGTCTGACCCGTCCTCTCCCTTGCGAGCCGACTGGCCGGATAGTCACCCGGTCCGTACGGAATCCGCAGCCCTGAACCCCCGGCCAGGCCCGCTCGACGCGCGCCGGTTCCGCCGGCCCCGGTTCTTCCGCTAGTTTCCCGTTCCGCCTTCCGCACCCGGCGCGCCTCGACGCGATCCGGACACCGGCAACATCGCCCCGGTGCCTGCGCACGCCTGTACGTGGCGGAAACGGCCTGCCCTGAGCAGGCCGCGGCCCCGTGCTGCCCGCGCAAAGGCATGGCGGCGGCCAGCCCGTGTCTTCCAGAACAACACCAATAACGGGAACACTCCGATGTTCAAATTCCTGAAGACCTTCTTTTCCTCCGCGGCCGGGCTGCGGCGATCGGGGCGCCACTTCCGGCGTTCCCCCATGCTGGAGCAGGGCGGCGGGCAGCTTGCCGCTTCCGCCGACTCCTCCGATGCCGCGCGCCGCGCCAACCGCCGCATGCTCGATGTGGCGCGCATGGATTTCGACGCGCTGTTCTCGATGTTCCGCAGCGGCCGCGGCGGCCTGTCCGAAGCCCAGGCCGATGAGGCCCGCGCCCGCTACGGCGCCAACGAGGTCGATCACGAAAAGCCGCTGACCTGGTACGCCCACCTCTGGCAGTCGTTCCGCAATCCCTTCAACCTGCTGCTGACCGGCCTGGCCTCGCTGTCGTGGGTGACGGACGTGTACATGGCCGAGCCCGACGACCAGTCCTGGAAGGGCGTCATCATCATCGGCTCGATGGTGGTGATTTCGACGCTGCTGCGCTTCGTGCAGGAGCGGCGTTCCAATCGCGCCGCCGAGGCCCTGAAGGCCATGGTGCAGAACACCGCCACGGTGCTGCGCAGCGACGCCGCCGGCATGGCCGAGGGCGACGCGCGGCGCTTCTTCGGCGCCACGCTGCACGCCTCGGGCTCGCGTCAGATCGAGGTGCCGCTGGCCGAACTGGTGCCGGGCGACGTGGTGCTGCTGTCCGCGGGCGACATGATCCCCGCCGACTGCCGCATCCTGGGCGCCAAGGACCTGTTCGTGGCCCAGGCGGCCCTGACCGGCGAATCGCTGCCGGTCGAGAAATACGCCATGCAGCGCGTCGAGACCGCCAACGCGCTGGAACTCGAGAACATGGCCTTCATGGGCACCAACGTGGTCAGCGGCTCCGGCACCGCCCTGGTGGTGGCGACCGGCTCCGGCACCTACTTCGGCCAGCTGGCCGGGCGCGTGACCCAGACCTCGCGCATGCCGACGCAGTTCCAGCAGGGCATCAACCGGGTCAGCTGGGTGCTGATCCGCTTCATGCTGGTGATGGCGCCCATCGTGCTGCTGATCAACGGCTTCACCAAGGGCGACTGGCTCGAGGCGCTGCTGTTCGCGCTGGCGATCGCCGTCGGCCTGACGCCGGAAATGCTGCCGATGATCGTCACGGCCACGCTGGCCAAGGGCGCGGTGCGGATGTCGCGCCGCAAGGTGGTGGTCAAGCGGCTGGACGCGATCCAGAACCTGGGCGCCATGAACGTGCTGTGCACCGACAAGACCGGCACGCTGACCCAGGACCGCATCGTGCTCGAGCGTCATACCGACGTGTACGGCGCCACCAGCGACGACGTGCTGGCCTATGCCTACCTCAACAGTTACTACCAGACAGGCCTGAAGAATCTGCTCGACGTGGCCGTGCTGCGCCATGCCGAAGTGGAGCGCAAGCTGGACCTGGCCGCGCGCTACCGCAAGATCGACGAGATCCCGTTCGACTTCTCGCGCCGCCGCATGTCGGTGGTGGTCAGCGAAACCGAGAACGGCCGCGAGCATCATGAACTGATCTGCAAGGGCGCGCTGGAGGAAATGCTCTCCGTGTGCACCCGCCTGCGGGTCGGCAAGGACGTGCATCCGCTGACGGACGCGCGCCGCGCCGACATCCGCCGCGTGACCGCTGACCTGAATCGTGACGGGCTGCGCGTGATCGCCGTGGGCGTGCGCGAACTGCCGCCCACCCAGCAGGCCTATGGCGTGGCCGACGAGGCCGAGCTGGTGCTGGTCGGTTACATCGCCTTCCTCGATCCTCCCAAGGAGTCCACCGGCCCGGCGCTGGCCGCGCTGCGCGGTTCCGGCATCGAGGTCAAGGTGCTGACCGGCGACGTCGAACTGGTGACGCAGAAGGTCTGCCGCGAAGTCGGCTTCGAGGTGCGCAAGGTCTACCTGGGCGCCGACATCGAGGCCATGGACGACGGCGGGCTGGCCGTGGCGGTGCGCGAGGCCAATGTGTTCGCGCGCCTGACGCCGGCGCACAAGGAGCGCATCGTCCGCATGCTGCGGGCCCAGGGCAACACCGTGGGCTTCATGGGGGACGGCATCAACGACGCGCCGGCCCTGCGCGCCGCCGACGTCGGCATTTCGGTGGACTCGGCGGTGGATATCTCGAAGGAAGCCGCCGACATCATCCTGCTGGAAAAGAGCCTGATGGTGCTGGAGGACGGCGTGATCGAAGGCCGCAAGACCTTCTGCAACATGCTCAAGTACCTGAAGATGACCGCCAGCTCCAATTTCGGTAACGTCTTCTCGGTGCTGGTGGCCAGCGCGTTCCTGCCGTTCCTGCCGATGCTGCCGATCCACCTGCTGCTGCAGAACTTGATGTACGACATCTCGCAGACCGCCATTCCCTTCGACAATGTCGACGAGGAACTGCTGAAAAAACCGCAGCAATGGGACCCCGCAGGACTAGGTCGATTCATGGTGTTCTTCGGCCCGATCAGCTCCATCTTCGACATCACCACCTACGCGCTCATGTGGTACGTATTCCAGGCCAATGCGCCCGAGCACCAGACGTTGTTCCAATCCGGCTGGTTCGTCGAAGGGCTGTTGTCGCAGACGCTCATCGTGCATATGATCCGCACACGCAAGATCCCGTTCCTGCAAAGCCGCGCCGCGTGGCCGTTGATGCTGATGACGGTCATGGTGGTCGGACTGGGGTTGTTCCTGCCGTTCTCGCCGCTGGCCGAGTACTTCCAGCTGCAGGCGCTGCCGTGGAGCTATTTCCCCTGGCTGGTCGGCATCCTGCTGAGCTACTGCGTGCTGACCCAATTGCTCAAGGGCATCTGGGTGCGTCGCTATGGCTGGCAATAGTCACTATTGATACACCTGGCGGCGGGCAGGCGCCCGCCGCGGATTCAATACCTCCGGTGGTGGCGGCGCCACCCCGGATTCTGGAGAGAAGCATGAAAATCTCGACTGTTGCCACGACGCTCATGGCGGGCGCCGCCTGGCTTCCGCTGGCGGCCAATGCGGCCGGTGATGGCCCGGGCATCCAACTCTACGGCGTGGTCGATGCGGGCATCGCCACCACCCATACCTCCGGGCAGGGCACCCACAATGGCGTCCTCAACGGCGGCTTGACCGACTCCCTGTGGGGCCTGCGTGGTTCCGAGGACCTGGGCGACGGCTGGAGCACCCGCTTCCAGCTCGAAAGCGGCTTCGACCCGTCCACCGGCAAGCGCGCCGACGACGACCGCATGTTCAACTACGGCGCCTGGGTCGGACTGGCCCATGACAGCTACGGCGACCTGCGCCTGGGGCGCCAGTACACCGTCGGCAAGACCTACGGCAACGCGCTGGAGCTGGCCTCCTGGAAGGAAATGGGCATGGGCGCCACCTTCAAGGCCTCGGACAACTACCAGTTCAGCAACCTGGTCAACTACTACACGCCCACCTGGCAGGGTTTCCAGGCGGGCATCGGCTATTCGTTCGACGCCGACGACAGCAACCGCTTCAAGACCGCGGCCAACAACCGCGCCCTCAGCCTGGGCCTGAAATACGAGGAAGGCCCCTTGCTGGCGGTCGCCACCTGGGACCAGCTGCGCCTGGCCGAGCCGATCCAGGGCAGCAGCGGCCGGCCGCAGGCGGTGCAACTGGGCGCTTCCTATGACTTCGAGCTGTTCAAGGTGTCGGCGGGATGGTCGCGCCAGCGCAACGGCTACGTTGGCCTGGACGGCGGCGATCCGGACAACCTGGGCCGGAACCTGGGGCCGGCGGCCTTCGCGCGCGGCGGCACCGTCGACGCCTGGCTGCTGGGCGCCAGCGTGCCGGTCGGCCACGGCGCCGTGGTGGTGCAGTGGTCGCTGGCGCGTCCCGACTGGAAATGGGAGGACGGTTCGAGCGCGCGCAATGCGCAATTGGTGACATTGGGGTATACGTATGACCTGTCGCCGCGCACCACGCTCTATGCGTTCGCCGGCTACACGTCCAATTACACCCTGGACAACCAGTTCGACCCTGGCCATTCCCACACGTCGCGCTTCGGTACGGGTATTTCGCACCGGTTCTGAGCCGTACAGGGGGCGGCCGGGTCTACTACAATCGACCCGGCTGCGTGTTCCGGCCCGTCCAGGCCCGGGCCCGCCACGCCCCCGTCGGCATTTTCCGGATGACCCGCATGGACAGTCTCGAATGGCTCATACCCTGGGAGTTCTCTCCCACGCTGGTGGCCTCCTTCCTGGTGGCCATCGTGCTGTTCGTGCGCGGCCAGCGCGTGCATCACGTGACGGGCGCGCGCCGCGCGCTGTTCTGGCTGGGCATGGTGCTGCTGTACCTGTCCATGCACACGCGCCTGGACTACTACGCCGAGCGCATGTTCTTCATCCACCGCATCCAGCACCTGGTGCTGCATCACCTTGGCCCGCTGCTGGTGATGGCGGCCTTTCCCGGGCAGGTCATGCGCGGCGGGTTGCCGATGTCGTGGCGCATCCGGTTGCGTGATTTCCTGCGCACCGGCGCCGGCCGCGCCACCGTGGCGGTGCTGACCAACAAGATCTTCGTGCCGACCCTGTTCGTGTTCCTGGTGCTGGTCTGGCTGATTCCGTCGGTGCAGTTCTATTCCATGCTCGACTGGCGGCTGTACCGCGTGATGAACTGGTCGGTGGTGATCAGCGGCTTCATGTACTGGAACCTGATCCTGGACCGCCGGCCCGCGCCGCCGGCCGCGATGACGCCGGGCGGCCGGGTGATCTCGCCGATCCTGACCATGCTGCCGCAGATGGTGGCGGGGGCGGTCATCGCTTTCACCGAAAGCGACATCTATCCCCTGTTCGAACTGTGCGGCCGCGCCATCGCCATGTCCGCGCAGACCGACCAGACCATCGGCGGCCTGACCATGTGGATCCCGGCCGCGCTGGTCGAGGTGATCGGCCTGATGGTGGCCCTGGGCACGTTGATGCGGCTGTCCGCCAAGGGGCGCCTGCGCAAGGCCGACCGCGATGCCATGGCGCGGGCCCGCGGCCGCCGCGCGGCCTCCGCCTAGACGCCCGCCCAAAAGTCCGCGAGCGCCACAGGGGCGCTTGCTTCCGATGCTGCGGGAGGGGGGCGCCAGCCGCCTTATTGCGGCAGCAGGCCGTGGTACTTCCGGCCCAGCGCCACCGTCGCCTCGAACATCCCGGCCTTGTTGCCGCAGTCGTAGCGCGTGCCTTCGTAGCGGTGGGCGTACACCGCGCGCTCGCGCATCAGCGAGGCGATGCCGTCGGTCAGCTGGATTTCGTTGCCCGCGCCGCGCTTGGTCGAGCGCAGGTGGTCGAAGATCGCCGCTTCGAGCACGTAGCGTCCGACCACCGCCAGCGTCGAGGGCGCGTCCGCCGGATCGGGTTTTTCCACGATATGGGTCACGCGCTCGGTGCGGCCGTCGGCGTGGCTGTCGTCCGCCTGGGCGGCGACGATGCCGTACTTGCGCGTGTCTTCGCGCGGCACGTCCTGCACGCCCAGCACGCTGGCGCTGCGGGCCACGGCCACGTCCACCAGCTGCTTGATGGACGGCGTGTCGGCGTCGATCAGGTCGTCGGCCAGCAGCACGGCGAAGGGTTCATCGCCCACGGCCGGGGCGGCCGACAGCACGGCATGGCCCAGGCCCAGCGGGGCCGACTGGCGGATATAGAGGCAATTGACGTGGGCAGGTAGAATGCCCCGCACCATTGCCAGAAGCTCATGCTTGCCCTTGCTTTCGAGATCGGATTCGAGCTCGGGAGCGGAATCGAAATGGTCTTCGATGGCGCGCTTGTTGCGGCCGGTAACGAAAATCAGGTCGGTGATGCCGGCGGCGACGGCTTCTTCAACGGCGTACTGGATCAGCGGTTTGTCGACGACGGGCAGCATTTCCTTGGGCATCGCCTTGGTGGCGGGCAGGAAGCGCGTACCCATGCCCGCGACAGGAAAAACGGCTTTACGGACGGGGCGCATTGAAACCTCATAAGGGGCAATCGGTGAAACATTTTAAGCGCATCGCTATCATAGGTTCATGAATCGCAGAAAAATGCCATCCATTTGCTCGATTGCGCAGCGGGGCGTGATCGTCGGACTCTGTGTCGCGCTGGTCGCGCCGGCCCTGCCGGTCACGGCCTGGGCCCAACCCGTGGGGCTGCCGTCGATGGGCGCCGCTTCCTCGGCGGAGCTCTCGCCCATGCTGGAGCGCAGCCTGGGCGAGGCGATCATGTCGCAGGGCCGCCGCGACCCCACCTATGTCGATGATCCCGAACTCAGCCAGTACCTCACCACCATGGGGCGCAAGCTGGCGGCCTTCGCGCCCGGCGCGGTGCCCGAGGTCGAGATGTTCGGCGTGCGCGATCCCGAGATCAACGCCTTTGCCATGCCGGGCGGTTTCATCGGCGTCAATACCGGGCTGATCGTCTCCTCCGGCAGCGAGTCGGAACTGGCGGCGGTGCTGGCGCACGAAATCGGCCACGTGGTCCAGCGCCACATCGCGCGCGGCATGACGCAGCAGAGCCAGAACAGCATGGTCATGCTGGCGAGCCTGGCGGGCGCGCTGCTGGCGGCGCTGGCCGGCGGCGGCGGCAACCTGGCGATGGGCGTGGCCGCGTTCGGCCAGGCCGCCGCCATCAACCGCCAACTGGGCTTCTCGCGCGATGCCGAACGCGAGGCCGACCGGGCCGGCTTCACCATGCTGACCAAGGCCGGCTACGACGCCCAGGGCATGGCGCAGATGTTCTCGCGCCTGATGAACGCCTCGCGCCTGAACGAAGGGGCGGGCGGCGGCTCCTGGGCCAGCACCCACCCGCTGTCGATCGAACGCATGTCCGACGTGCAGAACCGCGTGCGCTCGCTGCCGCCGTCGCGCCACGTCGACAGCGACGACTTCTGGTACGTGCGCGCCAAGATGCGCGTGGTGCAGGGCCGTGACGCGGTCAGCCTGCGTTCGGCCACGCAGCAGCTGCAGGACGAGGCCCAGGCCCTGTCCGGCGTGCGCCGCTCCGCCGCCTATTACGGGTTGGCGTTGCAGGCGTTCCAGCGCAACAACCTGGACGAGGCCGAACGGCAATTGGGCCAGGCCGCCGCCGACGGGCGCGATTCGGCGCAGATGGCCAAGCTGGCCGTCGACATCGCCCTGGCGCGCAAGGACAACCGGCGCGCGCTGGACCTGGCGCAGGCCGCCACCAAGCGCTGGCCGGAGCAGCGGGCGCTGGGCATCGCCTACGCCGCTGCCTTGCAGAGCAACGGCCGCCACGCCGAGGCGCAGGACTACCTGCGGGGCAGGATCAAGCAATGGGGCAGCGACGAGCCCAGCCTCTACCAGATGCTGGCGCACAGCGAAGAACGCACCGGCAAGCCGGTGCAGGCGCGCCGCGACCTGGCGCGCTATTACGTCCTGACCGGCGCCTTCGCGGCGGC
Source organism: Achromobacter insuavis (assembly GCF_902859645.1). Lineage (GTDB taxonomy): Bacteria > Pseudomonadota > Gammaproteobacteria > Burkholderiales > Burkholderiaceae_B > Achromobacter > Achromobacter insuavis. The sequence continues at coordinate 138,418 of NZ_CADIJR010000001.1, forward strand.
GGAATCGCAGTTGCAGCAGGCGCGCGGCATGTCGAGCGATTTCTACGAGCAATCGCAGATCGACGTGCAGATCAAGGAAGTCAAGGACAAGCTGGCCGAGGAACGCCAGCTGCTGGAACGCTTCAAGTCGGGCTGACGCCGCGGGCGGGCCGCGGGCGCCGCCCGGCGCCTACAGCCCGGTCTCGAAGAAGCGGCCCAGCCGTTGCGGCAGCCAGCCCAGGTGGGCCGGAAAGGCGCCGGTCGGAAAGCCCGCATGGCCGCCATCGGTGGGCTGGTGCAGCAGGATGGTGGGCGAGCACTCGTCCGGCTTGGGCAGCGCGCTGGCCGGGATGAACGGATCGTTCAGCGCGTTCAGCACCAGCGTCGGCACCGAGATGCGCGGCAGCCACGGCTTGCTGGACGCCCGCGTCCAGTAGTCGAGCGCATTGCGGAATCCATGCATCGGCGCGGTGTAGGCGTCGTCGAAGTCGCGCAGATCGCGCGCGTGGGCGATGCGCATCACGTCGATGGCGCCGGGGTAGCGGTGGGCCTTCTCCAGCACCTTGTGCTTGAGGGTCTTGAGGAAGTGGCCCGTGTACACCTTGCGGTTGAAGAACCCGGTGGACAGCGTCTTGCCGCAGGCCACCAGGTCCAGCGGCACCGAGACGCCCGCGCAGGCCGTCAGCCAGCCGGTGTCTTCCTGGTGCTCGCCCAGGTATTTCAGCAGTGCATTGCCACCCAGCGACACGCCCACGGCGTGCCAGCGCGCGTGTGGAATGCGGTTGCGCACCGTGTTGAGCAGGAATCCGACCTCGGCCGAATCGCCCGAGTAATAGGCCCGCGCCAGGCGGTTGGGCACGCCGGAGCAGCCGCGGAAGTGCGCGATGACCACGATCCAGCCGCGCGCCCGGAAATGATGCGCGATGGATTGCGCGTAGCGGCTGGTGCTGCCGCCCTCCAGGCCGTGGAACAGCAGCAGCGCCGGCGTGTCGGCGGTCTGCGGCAGCGACTTCCAGTCGGCGTCGGTCATCCAGCGCGCGGCGGCGGTCTTGCCGTTGGCCACGGGCTGCTGGCCGCTCACGGGCGCGCCGTCGGCCGCCTTGTGCGGGAACAGCCCCGGCCCGGTCCAGTCGAAATCGACGAAATCGGTATCGGGCGTCTCGACCCGGTCGCGCACGAAGGCGATGCGGTGGTACTGCGCGAACAGCGCGGCGTACACCGTCTGGGCATCGCCTCCGGGCAGCCAGGAGGGAACAGGGCAGGGCGTTGTGTCGAAACGTGCAGCAGCCAAAGTCGACCCGGATCAGTGCAGCATGTCGGGCACGTCGTGCAAGTCGAGCACCCCGGCTTCGGTGGGCGCCGACGAAGCGTGGTGCATGACCATGCGCCAGCCCGTGGGACCCTTGTGATAGATGTTGGTGGCGTAGCAGTTGGCGAACTGCGTGCCTTCCCGCGTGCGCACCGCGACCTGCTCGACCAGCACGTGCACCGCGCACATCATGCTCAGCATGACCAGCGGGCGCAATGGCCGGATGTGCAGCGGCCCGTTCGCCAGCACGTGCTGCCAGGACTCGTGCACGGCCGAGTGGCCGACGATGCGCAGGCCTCCCGGGTGGATGCAGACGACTTCCTCGTCGTCCGCCCACACTTGCATCAGGCGGACGGTGTCCCCCTGCTCAAGGGCTTCGTAGAACGCGTGTTCTGCTTCTTCGGGCGTGGCGAACATGATGGCGGGACGGATGGCTGTTGGGCGGCGGGTCTCAGTGGTGACCGTGCAGCACGGTGCCGGGCTTGAGCTTGTACTCGGCGCCGCAGTAGGCGCAGCGCGCCGAGCCGTTGCGGGCGACGTCCAGGAAGACGCGCGGGTGCATGCTCCACAGCGGGGCCTTGGGACCCGGACAGAACACGGGCAGGTCTTCGGCGCCGACTTCGATGACTTCGTGGGGGGCGGCGGCCGGGGCAGCGGCGGTCATGGAATTTCCTGAATAAAAAATACCGGTAAATCGGTAGGTTGGGGCAGTAATGCCGCCCTGCCGGGCAGGGCGGCGTGGATCAGACTTTGCTCAGCCAGTGATGGTACTTCGGGTTGCGGCCATTCACCATGTCAAAAAACGCTTTCTGCAGCTTCTCGGTGATGGGGCCGCGGCGGCCCGAGCCGATCTGGCGGTTGTCGACCTCGCGGATCGGCGTGACTTCGGCGGCGGTGCCGGTGAAGAAGGCCTCGTCGGCGATGTAGACGTCGTCGCGGGTCAGCCGCTTGGTCACCACGCGCAGGCCGAAATCGGCCGCCAGGGCGTGGATGGTCGAGCGGGTGATGCCGGTCAGGGCGGAGGCGATCTCGGGTTCGCACAGCACGCCGTCCTTGACCAGGAACAGGTTCTCGCCGGAGCCTTCGGCCACGAACCCCTCGGTGTCCAGCAGCAGGGCCTCGTCGTAGCCGTCCTGCAGGGCCTCGGTGTTGGCCAGGATCGAGTTGGCGTAGGTGGTGGCGACCTTGGCGCGCGGCATGGTCACGTTGACGTGCTGGCGGGCGAACGACGACACCTTGACCCGGATGCCCTGCGACAAGGCTTCTTCGCCCAAATAGGCGCCCCAGGGCCAGGCGGCGATCGCCACGTGCACCTTGGCGCCCTTGGGCGACACGCCCATCTTTTCGGGGCCGTAGAACACCAGCGGGCGCAGGTAGCCGGATTCGAGCTGGTTCTCGCGCACCACCATCCGCTGGGCTTCGTTGATCGTGTCGCGATCGAACGGCATGGGGATCTGGTAGATGTGCGCCGAATTGAACAGGCGGTTGGTGTGGTCTTCGAGGCGGAAGATGGCGGTGCCGATCTCGGAGCGATAGGCGCGCACGCCCTCGAATACCGACAGGCCATAGTGCAGGGAGTGCGTCAGCACGTGCGTGGTCGCGTCGCGCCAGGGCACGAGCTTGCCGTCATACCAGATGAAGCCATCGCGGTCAGCCATCGACATGGTTTGCTCCCTCACTAAACCTGAGGGCCGTATTGTATCAAGCGACGAGGTTACAATAGCGCTCCATTCGTGCACCGGCGCGGTGCCTGCTGGCGTCCGCGGGCCCGGCGGGCTAGCAGCTTGTCGTGCGGTTCCTTCCCCACAGAGTGTCCATGTCGTTCTGTCTGAATCCCCAGGGGCTCGCCGTTGTCCTCTGAGTCAGCGTTTCCCGAAACCGAAGACCCCCGGGAGGTCCGCCAGGAGCGCGTCGCCGCCTTCCGCGCCGGCGTGCATGCCATCGTGCCGGCCCTGATCGCCACCGCGACCTGGGGGCTGGTGACCGGCGTGGCCATGGTCAAGTCGGGCCTGACCGAATCCATGGCGCTGGCCATGACCCTGCTGCTGTACGCCGGATCGGCCCAGCTCACGTCCCTGCCGCTGATCGCCACCGGCGCGCCGCTGTGGTTGATCTTCGCCGCCGGCTGCGTGGTCAACCTGCGCTTCCTGATCTTCGGCGCGGCGTTGCAACCCTATTTCCGCCACCTGTCCTGGCCCAAGCGCCTGGGCCTGGGCTACTTCACCACCGACATGGGCTTCGTGCTGTTCATGCCGCGTTTCGGCGACGCGGCCGAGCGCGGCACCCGCGAGCAGCTCTGGTACTTCATCGGCACCATCGCCCCGGGCTGGTTCGTCTGGCAGGCGTCGTCGATCGTGGGGATCTACCTGGGCACCATGGTGCCGGCCGCCTGGTCGCTGGATTTCGCGGCGGTGCTGGCGCTGTTGGCGATCACGGTGCCGCTGGCCAATTCCAAGCCCATGCTGGTCTCGATGCTGGCCGCCGGCGTGGTCGCCTGGACCGGCCAGGTGCTGCCGCTGCGGCTGGGCCTGGCGGCGGCGGTCATCGCCGGCGTGGTGGCCGGCATGTGGGCCGAACGCTTCTTCAAGGCGCGCGCATGACCCTCTGGCCCTCCGAGATCTACGTCTATTCCGCCATCCTGCTGCTGGCGCTGTGCAGCGTGCTGACGCGCGCCGGCTTCATGCTATTTGGCGACTACATTCCGCTGCCCGACGGCGTGCGGCGCGCCCTGCGCTACGCGCCGGCCGCCGCGCTCACCGCCATCGTGGTGCCCGACCTGCTGCCCTGGAAGGCGGGGCTGGGCCCCATCTTCGACTACAAGCTGGTGGCCGGCATCGTCGCCATCCTGGTCTTCCTGCGCACCCGCAGCGCGGTGCTGGTCATCGTGGTCGGCATGCTGATGCTGTGGGGCCTGCGCTGGCTGGCGGGTTGAGGCCGGTCAGCCCAGCGCGGCGGCGGCTTCCATTTCGGACTTCAGCCCACTGAGGAAATAGCGCTTCAGGATCAGCCTGGGCAGCAGCCGCAAGGCTGTGTTGCGCAAGCCGAAGGCGAATGCCGATTCCGGGACATAGACGGGCGCCAGCTTGCGGCTGCGCTGCTGCAGGCTGTCGATCACCGGCCGCAACCGCCGCTCGTGGGCCGCCAACGCCTGTTCTAGCGGCAGCCTGCCCAGTTCCTGGGCCAGCACGTAGGCGCCAGCCAATGCCATCCCCGCGCCCTGCCCAGAAATAAGGGACAGGCTATGTGCGGCGTCGCCCGCCAGCAGGATGCGGCCCCGATGCCAACAGGGCAGTTCGACCAGCGCCAGGTCGTCCATGACGATGGGGGTGTCCTGCGCCAGCATGGCCAGCTGCCGGCCGACTTCCGCGTGCGTGTCGCGGGACAGTTCGCGCAGCAGGCCAAGCCGTTGCGGCGCCTCGACCCAGCCGTGCTCATGGCTGCGCCACACATGCAGGGCCGCCTTGCGGCCGCCGCCGAGCCCGTGGTATTCCACCTGGTGGCCGGGTGCCGCGTAGGACACGAAGTCCCGCGCCATGCCGGTGTCGTCCTCGGTGTCGTAGGCGGCGTAGCGATAGCCCAGCGCGGACAGCGGGGGATCGTCGGCGCCGAACACCTGGGCGCGCAATGCCGAGCGCACGCCGTCCGCCCCGATCAGGAGGTCGGCCCGCAACTGGCTGCCGTCCGACAGCGTGATGTCCACGCCATCCGGGTCCTGGGCGCAGTGGGCGACCGTGGTCGCCAGCCGGATCTCGGCGTGGTCGCGCACCGCGCCATGCAGGACCTGCACCAGGTCCGTGCGGCGCAAGGTGATCCAGTCCAGTTCCTTCAGCAGTTCGCGATAGCGGATCCGCATGACTTCGCGGCCCCGGCGGTCTCGGTAGATGTTTTCGCCGATCTCGCGTTCCACGGCGCGCAGCGCCGGTACCAGGTCCATGCGGCGCGCGGTCAGCAGGCCCGGGCCGGACAGGCCCATCATGTAGCCGCCATCGCGCAGGTGCGCGGCGCGTTCCGCGATGACGGCGCGCCAGCCGTGCCGCGTCAGCCACCAGGCGCAGGCCAGCCCGGCAACGCCGGCGCCGGCGATGACCACGGTGCGTTCAGACATGTTCATTCTCCGGGGGAAAGGGCGGCGCCAGGTGCCGCATCAGGATAGGAAGGGCGAGCAACCCGGCAGCGCCGAAGGCCGCCGCGGCGCCGAAGCAGACGTCATAGCCCCAGTGCTGCGCCAGCCAGCCGGCGGCCACGCCGCCGATCGTGGCGATCATGGCGTCGGCGCACTGGAACAGGGTGAAGTCGACGCCGGCCTGCGCTGGCGAGGCCCGGCCCATGAGGAAGGCGTACAAGGCCACGAAGCCGGTGGCCGCCGTCGCCGCTTTCAGCAACGCCAGCGCCACCAGCCAATGCGGGCCGGCGTGCGGCAGCCAGGATGACGCCAACACGGCGGCCAGGAAGAGGACCAGCGCCATGGTCTGCAGGGCCAAGGCCACGACCACCGCCCGCGCCGCCGCGAGGCGCTGCAGGATCAAGGCGCCGAGCAGGGTGCCGGCCAGGCCCGCCACGACCGCGCCGGCGCCATTGATCCAGCCCACCGACGCCAGCGGCACACCGCGATCTAGCAGCAGCAGGGGCGTCATGCCATAGGCCAGCCGGGAGCCGGCCTGGAACACGATCGTGATGACCAGGCCCAGGCGCACGTCGGGGCGGCCCAGCGCATGCGCCAGGCTGGGGCGGTGCGCGGACGGTTGGGCCGCGCGCGCCGGCTCGCGCACCAGGGCGAATGGCAGCGTCAACAGCAGGACCAGTCCTCCCATGGTGGCCGCCGCCACGCGCCAGCCGTAGCTGCCTGCCAGGATGACGAACAATCCGGCGCCCAGGAACATGCCCAGATAGCTGGAGCCGACCTGGGTGGCGTTGCCCCAGCCGCGTCGGTTCTCCGCCAGCTGTTCGACGGCGAACGCGTCGCCGGCGATGTCCACCGTGGCCGCGGTCAACGAGATCAGGCCCAGGATGGCCAACAGCATGGGCATGGAAGGCTGGCCCAGGCCCGCCAGCAGGAACAGCAGCGCGGCCAGCAACCATTGCCCGGGCAGCACGATGCGGCGGGTGCGCCGCTCGGCATGGCCCGCCGGCAGCCGGTAGCGTTCGATCCAGGGCGCCCACAGGAACTTGAGCGCCCAGGGCAGGAACGCCAGGTAGGCCAGGCCGATCTGGTCCAGCGGCGCGCCGCTGTCGCGCAGCAAGGCGGGCACGCCCTGGAAGGCGATGCCGCTCACCAGGCTTTGGGCCATGCAGATGCCGCCGATGGCGGCGATCACCTGCGCCGTGGGCAGGCGCGCGGGCACATCTGGGCGCATGAAGCCGATCCTAGTATTCGAAGGCGACGTTCAGGCCGACCGTCCGGCCCGGATCGACCTGGGCGAAGTTGCCCATCGGTCCGCCAGTGAAGGCGAAGGTGCGGTAGCGCTTGTCGGTGAGGTTGTTGGCATACAGCGTGGCCTCGACCTGCGGCCGGATGCGCCAGGCCAGGCTGAGGTCTACCAGCGTGTAGGCGTCCTGGCGCAGCGTGTTGGCGATGTCGAAGAACTGCGCGCCGATGCGCCGCACGGCCAAGGTCGGCGACAGCCGCCCGATGCCGGTGTCGAAGTGGCCGCGGGCGCTGGCGGTCAAGCCATAGCCCGGCGAGAACGGCACTCGGTTGCCGTCGCAGCCCTGGCAGGCGGAGGCGTCGCCGAAGCTGCGGAACGTGGTGTGGTTGACGAAGCCGTCCAGGCCCAACGTCCACTGCGCGGAGACGTCCCAGCCCAGGTCGAACTCGACGCCCGTGGCGCGGGTGTTGCCGACGTTCTGCAGGTGTTGCTGCCCCAGCCCGCCGACATAGAGCTGCGCGTCGCGGATGTCGGTGCGGTAGACGGCGGCGCCCAGGCGCAGCGTGTCGCCGTCATAGCGCGTGCCGACCTCGTAGCTCATGCCTTTTTCCTTGCCGTAGGGGCGGGCGTCGCTGGGATTGGACGGCGCCAGGTTGTAGCCGCCCGGCTTGTAGCCCTGCGCGGCGTTGGCATACACGCGCCACTCGGGCGACAGCCGGTAGCCGGCCGACAGTTTGCCCAGCACGCTGTTGCCCGCGCTGGAGCCCGAACCGCCGAACGGCGCCTGGCCGAAGGTGGCGAAATCCAGCGTCTGGCCGTCATAGCGCGTGGCCGCCTTGTCGCGGGAATAGCGCAGGCCGGCCGACAGATCGAGCGCGTCGGTGGCATGCCAGGTGGCGTCGGCATAGGCGGCGAGCGATTCGCTGGTGTTGCGCGAGTCGACCTGGAGCGTGTCCAGCGGCATCGGGCCCTGCATCTGGTTGAACACCGCCCGCGATTGGGTGACGCGCTGGCGATACAGACCCAGCACGCCGTCGACGGCGCGCTGGCCGGTGGTGGACAGGCGCAGTTCCTGCACTTGCTGGCGCCAGCGCTCGGGCTGGCTGGTGTAGCTGGGGCCGATGGGGTAGTGGCGGTCATAGTGCAGGGCCTGCCAGGCCGCCACCGCGTTCAGGCGCCAGCCGTCGAAATCGTAGCGGCCGGTCAGCGCCTGGCTGTTGCCGCAGCGCTTCTGGTAGAAATCCGCCAGCGACGCCGGCATGCCCGGCGCGGTGTACGCGTGGCTGGCTTGGAGATCGTCGAACGGGACGTAGGCGTCCTGGCTGGCGCGGGTGCATTCGCCGCTGATGGCCAGGCCCAGTTCCCAGGGGCTGCCGGCGGGCGCCAGGCGCAGGCGCGCGGCGCCCGCATTGGCCGAGGCGCCGCCGACGCGGCTGGCGCCGGTGGCGGGGTTGTCCAGCCGGCCGGGCGCGTCGTTCGTCACGGCGGTGACCGAGCCGTACAGCAGGTTGTCGACCAGCGGCCCGCCGCCGCTGGCCTTGAACAGGTAGCCGTCGCGGCTGGCGACGCCGGCGCTGGCGCGGAAGTAGGGATCGTCGCCCGGCTGCCGCGACACGATGTTGAGGACGCCGCCCATGGCGCTCTTGCCGTAGAGCGTGCCCTGCGGGCCTTTCAGCAGCTCGACGCGGTCGACGTCGGTCAGCAGCTGCGAGGTGAAGGTCGGCAATTGCGGCACGCCGTCAACGTAGACCGTCAGGGCGGGGTTGTAGAAGTCCTGCGCGGACGTGATGCCGCGCACCGAGATGATGGGATACAGGAGCGAGCCGCTGCTGGACATCTGCACGCCGGGCAGCACGCGTGACAACTGCATGGTGTTGTCGACCTGGGCGGCCTGCAGGGCCTCGGCCGGCACGACGATCGCGGCGCCGTTGAGATCGCGCAGCGACTGTTCCTGCTTGCTGGCGGTGACCGTGATGGGGGCCAGCTCGCTGACGGACTGTGCCGCGGCGGGCGCCGCGAAGGCGCACAGGGCGGCCGCCAGGGCGGTGTGTCGGAAAGGGAACGCTGTCGTCATGTTGTCGGCCCGGGCTTTCGGTAGAATCATTAATGAGAATTATTGTTGTTTGATGGGCGCCGCGCTGACGTTTTCAGTGCTGCCGTTGTTCAAATCGGGGCCTAAATTTGGATTCCGCCATTGCCGCCATGACGCGTACCTCCGCCGGATCGTCCGTCCGTTCCGGCCACCCGCTGTTGCCCGCGGTATCGATACCGAGCGAATGGATCGCCCTGTCGCGCCAGGAAGCGTTCGACGAGGACCTGACCCTGACCGCCTGGAACGGCGCCCCCGCCGTCGGGCTCGACGTCGATGCCGAGGGTCCGCCGATGTTCTGCATCGCCGTTTTCCTGGACGGCCATGCCCGCATGTCGATCGAGGGCGGGGCACCCTTGGCGGTCGGACCCGGCATGGCCGTGGTGCAGACCGGCGAACGCGGCGCGCGGGGCCGTTTCCAGATGGCGGGCGGGCAGAATGTCCGCCTGGTGGACATCCGTTATTCACCCGCCGGGCTGTTGCGCGCCGGCGGCAGGCCGTTGGCCGCGTTGCGCGGCGCCTTCGTGCTGGATCACAGCGTGCCGGCCATGGGGTCGCTCATGGCCGGCTTTCCCGCGCCGCCCGGCCTGCTGCGGCTGGCCGGCGACGTGCTGGATTGCCTCCATGAGGACAACACCGCGCGCCGCCTGTACATGCGCGCCAAGGCGCTCGAAGCCCTGGCCATCGTGCTGGAAACCATGAGCGACGCGGCTGGCGAGCCCCCGGTGGCGCCGCGCGAACGGCGCCAGCTGGGGCAGGCGCGGCGCCTGATAGAGGTCCGCTACGGCGAGGAATGGACGGTATCGCGGCTGGCGCGCGAGGTCGGCCTGAGCGAAAAGAAGCTCAAGGCGGGCTTTCGCCAGGTGGCCGGCCGTTCGGTCCATGCCTATCTGAAGTCCGTCCGGCTGGAGGCCGCGGCGTCCATGCTGGAGGCCGGTTACAGCGTCACGGACGCCGCGCTGGCCGCCGGATTCGCCAACCTGAGCCATTTCAGCAAGAGCTTCCGCCAGGCCAAAGGAGTCGCCCCCAGGCACTGGCTTGACCGCCCCGGCGTCCGGCTGCGCTAAAATTAAGTTATCCACAGCAATCCGGGCCTGGTACTGCCCTCATAAGTATCGAAACCAGAATGCGCCACCTGGCCTGCAAGGCAGGGTGCTGATTGCCCGCGACGCGCTTGTGCCTCGGGGTGGTTTGCACGTGGCCGCGCGAGCGTGGCGCGCGTTCCGGTTGTCCCGATGCATATGTCGTGCAGTGCTCGCAGCACTCTCGTTTTGTTCTTTTCCACTGGTCCCGGTATCTGCCAAACCCTGATGACTGAATCCACTCAATCCGCAGCACCCACCGCCGAAGCGCCCGCGCCTACGCCCACGTTCTCCGACTTCGGGCTGCATCCCCTGCTGTTGCAGTCGATCGCCGAAACCGGCTACACCACGCCCACCCCGATCCAGGCGCAAGCCATTCCCGTCGTGGTCGAAGGGCGCGACGTCATGGGCGCGGCCCAGACCGGCACCGGCAAGACGGCGGCCTTCACGCTGCCCATCCTGCATCGCCTGATGCCGCTGGCCAACACCAGCGCCTCGCCCGCGCGGCACCCGGTGCGCGCGCTGATCCTGACGCCCACGCGCGAGCTGGCCGACCAGGTCTACGAAAGCGTCAAGCGCTACAGCAAGCAGACGCCGCTGCGTTCCGCGGTGGTGTTCGGTGGTGTCGATATCGGTCCGCAGAAAGAAGCGCTGCGCCGTGGCTGCGAAGTGCTGGTGGCCACGCCCGGCCGCCTGCTCGACCACGTCGAGCAGAAGAACGTGAACCTGAGCCAGGTCGGCATCCTGGTGCTGGACGAAGCCGACCGCATGCTCGACATGGGCTTCCTGCCCGACCTGGAACGCATCATCCGCCTGCTGCCCGCGCAGCGTCAGGGCCTGCTGTTCTCGGCCACCTTCAGCAACGAAATCCGCAAGCTCGGCCGTTCGTACCTGAACCACCCGGTCGAAATCGAAGTCGCGGCGCGCAACGCCACGGCCAACACCATCACGCAGATCGCCTACAAGATGTCGGGCGACCAGAAGCGCGCGGCGGTGGTGCACCTGGTGAAGTCGCGCGGCCTGAAGCAGGTCATCGTGTTCTCGAACACCAAGATCGGCACCGCGCGCCTGGCGCGCGAGCTCGAGCGTGACGGCGTCAAGGCCGAATCGATCCACGGCGACAAGACCCAGGCCGACCGCATGAAGGCGCTCGAAGCCTTCAAGGCCGGCGAACTGGAAGTGCTGGTCGCCACCGACGTGGCCGCGCGCGGCCTGGACGTGGCCGGCGTGCCTTGCGTCATCAACTACGACCTGCCGTACAACGCCGAAGACTACGTGCACCGTATCGGCCGTACCGGCCGCGCCGGCGCCACCGGTGAAGCCATCGCCCTGTTCACGGGCGACGAAGAGCGTTTCCTGCTCGACATCGAAAAGCTGATCAAGCGCGAAGTGCCGCGCGGCACGCTGGAACTGCCCGCCGACCTGGTCGCGCGCAGCCATCATGGCCATGGCCGCCGCGAAGAGCGCGCCGCATCGCCGCGCGAAGGCGGCCGCGAGCGTGGCCGTTCGTCGGAACGCCGTTCGAGCGGCGGATCGTCGCGCCAGCCGGTGGACGATTTCTTCCTCAAGCCCTACGAGCCGTCGACGTCGTCGGCCCCGGCAGAAGAGCCCGACGCGCCGCGCCAGGGTGGCAATTCGTCCGCGCCCAAGCGCCAGATCGCCGTCCTGCTGGGCGGCAGCCGCAAGTAGCGGCAGCGCTGCGCGCCCGCATCGCCGATGCGGCCCGCGCCAAAGGAAAAGCGTCCTTGATGGACGCTTTTTTTGTTTCAAGACAACGGTGATGCGGCGTTCATGGGGCGCTCGTTGTCGTTGTGGGGATCGGATCCGGGCGTCGCACGCCGGCCGCGATCGAGAACAATGCCGCGAGGATCGCGCAGCCCGTTACCTGGAGAATGCCGGCCTGAGTCCAACCCAGCGTCAATTTCAATTGGCCCAGCAGATACCCGGCGAAGGCCGCGGGCACATACAGGCTGGCCACGAACAGGCCCGAGGCCTGCGCCGCCTTGGCCCGGCTGACGGATTTGATGATGCCAGCCGACAGGTTGGCATACACCATGCCGCTGATGGCGGCGCCGAAGATGAACGACATGGCGGCGTGCGCGCTCAGCGATTTCTCCAGGTCGGTGAACAGCAGTCCTCCGGCCAACGCCGACAACAGCAGCGACCCGAACAACAGTTTGCGGTAGTCGTAGCGGTCTCCGAGCCAGCCTCCCAGCAACGATAGCAGGGCGCCCAGGCCGTAGAAGCTGACTGCGCCCGCCGCCTGTTTGGGGCTGAAACCGAGGGCTTCGCGCAGGTAGGTGGGATACAAGCCCAGATAGCCATAGATCGACAGACCGGCGAACGCGGTCGCGATGGCCAGCATGACCGGCGTGCGCGCCCACAGGCTTGTCCCGGCCGCCGGGCTGGCGGTGTCTTCGGCCTGCGTCGGCAGCGCCTGTGCTTCGCTGAACCAGGGTTTGACCAGCGGCACGATCAGGATGATGGCGATGATGCCCGACAGCCCGAAAACGATGAAGGGCATCTGCCAGTGGCTTGCGGCCAGGATCGCGGCGCCGAGGTTGGGGCCGATGATGGCGCCGATGCCGAATGTGAAATTCAGCGAGCTCGCGGCGACCGCCCGGTGCTGCAGGAAGTAGCTCGTGCCAATGGCGAGCAGCGCCGTCAGCTGCATGGCTTCGCCCAGGCCGGAAATGAACCGGTAGGCCAGCAGGTCCGGCAGTCCTTTCGCATAGGCGGTGAGGAAGGTGGCCACGGAAAAGATGACCAGCCCGATCAGCGTGACGGACTTGCGCGACACCTTGCCCAGCAGATAGCCGGTGGGTATGCCGGCCAGGCCCATGCCCAGCGTGAAGACCGTCGAAGCCAGGCCGACCTGCGGCAAGGTCAGGCCCAGGGCGTTGCGTACATCCGTGGCAAGGACTGAAAACAGCTGCCGGTCGATGGCGTTGATGACATATGAGAAAAGCAGTACGGCGAACATCCCGAGCGCGTAGCGGCGCGTTTGCATGGCAGTCTCCTTTGAATGTCGATGGGCCCTAGGCGAGCGCGTCGCAGCGTCGGGCGAATTCGGCGGGCAGCGCCTCCGGGGAAGCGCCTGTGGCGAGCAGCAGGCGCAGCAGCAGGCGCGCCTTCAGGCCACCCAGCGCGCCGCCATGGATCAGCCCGCGGGACAGCAGATCCTTTTCCGATCCGGGGAAGGCATAGGCGGCGCGCAGCACCGGACCGGCGGCCACCCGGGTGCTGAGCACGACGGGCATCCGCGCCGCCAGGTCGCCCAGCAGCGGGGCCAGGTGGCCCGGCACATGGCCGGCCCCCATCGCCTCGATGACCGCGCCGCGAAAGCCCAGGTCAGGTAGCGCGGGCAGCAACCTGCCGTCGTCGTCCAGGCCGATGCGCAGCAACGCGATGGGCGCTTCCTGCAATGGGCGCGGAGACCGCAGCGCGGGCAGCGGCGTCAGCCGGGCGTGCAGATGCAGGCGCCCCTCGCACAGCGTGCCCAGCGGTCCCCGGCCGGGCGAATGGAAGGCCGACGGCAGCGTGGTATGCGCTTTCTGCACATGGCGGGCGGCATGCACCTGGTCGCCAAGCACCACCAGCGCGCCCATGCCGGCCGCCGCGGGGGCGGCAGCCACGGTGACCGCCGCCAGCAGATTGGCGGGGCCGTCGGCGCCCGGCGCCGCCGCGCCGCGCATCGCTCCGGTCACGACGATGGGCAGCGGGCGGCGCGCCAGCAATTCCAAGGCGAAGGCAGTCTCGTCGATGGTGTCGGTGCCCTGGACCACCACCGCGCCCTGGCAGCCGCGGGCGAATCCTTCCTCGATCAACGCCGCCAGCTGCGCGAGATCTTGCTGCGTCAGGGACGCCCCGGGTTTGTTGGAGAAAGCGATGACCTCCAGGCTGGCCACCGCGGCCAGGTCCGGAACGGCGGCGACCAGGGCATGGGCGTCCAATGCGGGCGCGATGCCGCCATCGGCGCCGGGCGTCATGGCGATGGTGCCGCCAGTGGCCAGCAGGAGAACGCGGGGAAGGTCCATGTTCGGCTCCGGGCTAGGCCTGCTCGGGTTGGTCGGCTTGATTCCGATAGATATCGAGAATGTCGCCGCCGGTGCACAGACACACATCCGGGTGCGACAGGATGTGGTCGTACAGCTCGGCCAGGTAGCGGATGCGATGTGGCGCGCCCGTCAGATAAGGGTGGATCGAGATCGCCATGACCCGCGGGATGCTCGCCCCTTCCCGGTAGAGCTGGTCGAACTGGTCGCGGCCTCGGATCAGCAATTCCTCGGACCGGTGCTGCTGCACGGCGGAGATGACGACATCGTTGAGTTCGACGGTGTAGGGCACCGACAGCATGCTTCCCGTGCGTGTCCTGATGGGCACCGGCTGGTCGTCCAGCACCCAGTCGGCCACGTATTCGATGCCGGCGGCGGCCAGCAGGTCGATCGTGTCATCCGTCTCGGTCAGGCCGGGGCTTTCCCAGCCTCGCGGCGCCCGGCCGGTGACATCGCGGATGGCCGCGATCGTGTCGCGGATCGCCGCGGCCTGGTCCGCCACCCGGTGCATCGGTTGCTGCACATGGCCGTGGCCCATGAATTCCCAGCCGGCCGCCAGCGCCGCCTGGCAAGCCTGGGCGTATTCGCGGCAGGCGGTGCCATTGACCGCCAGCGTGGCCTTCAGCCCGCGCGCGCCCAAGGTCTCGAGGAAGCGCCAGAAGCCGACGCGCATGCCGTACTCGTGCCAGCACCAATTCGGAATGTCCGGCAGCAACGGCTGTCCCATCGGCGGAGGCAGGACGGCGCGCGGCATCGCGTGTTGCGGCAGCCAGTTTTCCACGTTGACGATGGTCCAGACGGCAACGCGCGCGCCGTCGGGCAGCACGAATGGGCGACGTTGGGTAATCGGCTCGTAGGCGACGCGATCGCGAGCGGACCAGACGGGCGAGGGGTGATTCATCGGCAGGCTCCATGTGGGGAAACACGCGGGAGCAATTCACGTTTGATTCCATTATTTGGAATTAAATGGAGACCAATGATTCAGTGAAATACTCCTGCTACTGGCGATAAATGCTAGCGTTGCGATAAATTCGCTCGCAACACAACCGAAAATAATTCCACTAATTGGAATGGCATGAATGATTCCCTTGCGCGGGTCGATGGCGCCCAAGGCATTACCCGGGCGGTGCTGGTGCTCAAGCTGTTGGCGCGCCAGGCCGATGTCGGCCTGCGGCTGGTCGATCTGGCGCAGGCCGCGCAATTGACGCGGCCCACCATGCATCGGCTGCTGAAGGCGCTCGTCGCGCAAGGGATGGCGGTGCAGGATGCCGCGACCCGTCGTTACCGGCTGGGTCCCCTGGTGTTCGAGCTGGGCCTGGCGGCGGCGCATCGTTTCAATCTGCGCGACCTGAGCACGGCCACCCTGGCGGACCTTGCCCGCGTGACGGGCGATACGACGTTCCTGTTTGTGCGCAGCGGCGACGACGCCGTCTGCATCAATCGCATCCAGGGGACCTATCCCGTGCAGACGCCGGCACTGCCGCTGGGCAGCCGCCAACCCCTGGGGGTCAGCGCGGGCGGCCTGGCGCTGCTGGCGGCGTTACCGGCCGCGGAACAGAAACGCATCATCGAGGCCGTTGCGCCGCGGCTCGGGGCATATGGGGAATTGGATGCCGACGATGTCCGCGCGCATTGCGCGCTGGTGGCAAAGGTTGGCTACGCGCACATCGCCAATCGCGCGGTGCCCGGCATCAGCGCGCTGGGTGTCCCCGTGTATGGCGAGAGTGGCCTGTTGCTGGCCGCTGTCACGGTCGCCGCGACCCACAACCGCATGACGGACGCCCGGGTGCGTGAGATCGTGCCGCTGCTGCGCGGGGCGGCGCAAGCCATCGGCGCCTTGTTGCAGCAATAACGGCGAATTGGGCCGAGCCTCCCCCGGGGGGCGTGGATCTCCGGCCCGGCGTGGCCGTCAGGCGGCGAGCAGGCGGGGCAAATCGGGTAGCGCCGAGGTGACCGCCGCGCTGCGTTCGTCCAGGCTTTCCAGCAGACGTTCCAGATGGCCGATGTGCGGCAGCATCGGGCCGTAGAACACCACGCGGCCGCCGATCTGGATCAGCAGCGTGGGGAAGTTCTCGACGTCGACCTCGCCCAGCAATTCGGCGTGGTCTTCGATGTCGATCCAGGCGAAGACATGCCGCGGCAGGGCGCTGGACAGGGCGCGCAGCTTGGGTTTGTATTCTTCGCAGGTGTCGCACCAGGCGGCGCAGAAACAGGCGACCAGCCAGGCGTCGGGCGAGGCCGCCAATTGGGCGCGCAAGGCGGTGAGGTCGGAGCCGGGTACAAGTAATGTCATACGAGCGCAGGGGGGCGTGTTTGACTATCATACCCGGGATGATCACCTTCCTTTCGTCCTACGATGACCGCTTTGCGCACTGATTCCCCGCCGCCCGAAACCGGCCGCTTCGCCCGTGCCGCGAGCGGCGTCGGGTTGGCGTTCAAGCGCGCCCTGGTGTCGCAATGCCATCCGACGATGCTGTTCGCGGTGCTGCTGCCATTCCTGATCGCGCTGGTCGGCGTGGTGCTGCTGTTCTGGTTGTTCTGGACGCCCCTGACCGACTGGCTCGCCGCCCAGGCTTCACACTGGGACTTCATCAACCGCACCGAGGAATGGCTGCTGGCGATGGGGCTGTTCTCGCTCAAGATCTACCTGGTGCCGGTGATCGCGGTGTCGATCCTGTTGCCGCTGTCGGGCGTGCTGGGCCTGGCGATCGCGGCCGTGTTCGTCATGCCGCTGGTGCTGCGCCACGTCGGCCACCGCGAGTACGCCGGCCTCGGCCGGCAGGGCAAGCTGGCCACTTCCGTCAGCGTCTGGAACGCGATCTGGGTGTCGGGCGCGTTCGTGCTCGGCTGGCTGTTCACCATGCCGCTGTGGCTGGTGCCGCCGATGGCCCTGGTGTTGCCGATCTTCTGGTGGACCTTCGCCTTTTCGCGCATGATGCGGGTCGACGCCATCGTCGAGCACGCCAGCCCGGCCGAGCGCAAGCTCATCCTGGAGCGCCACAACGGCGGCTTCTGGATCATCGGCCTGATCTGCTCGCTGCTGAACCTGCTGCCGCCCGCCTGGATTATCCTGCCCGTGTTCTCGGCGCTGGTCTACGCGCACTACGGCCTGGACGCGCTCCAGCGGCTGCGCCAGGAACGCACCATCGACGTCGCCTGACGCGGCGCCTTCGCCTTCATTCAACCGCCAAATTCTGGAACCGGACATGGCAGCAGAATCCGCCTCCCGCCGCATCGGCCTCATCATCGTCGGCGACGAAATCCTGTCGGGCCGCCGCCAGGACAAGCATTTTTCCAAGGTCGTCGAGCTGCTCGGCGCGCGCGGCATGCAACTGGCCTGGGCGGAGTTCCTGCCGGATGACCGCGAGGTGCTGGTGGCCGCCTACCGGCGCAGCTTCGCCACCGGCGACGTGGTGTTTTCCTGCGGCGGCATCGGCGGCACGCCGGACGACCATACCCGCCAGGCCGCGGCGGCGGCCCTGGACCTGCCGCTGGCCCTGCATCCCGAGGCGGAGCAGGCGATCGCGCTGCGCACCGCCGAGATGGCGGCCAAGGGGCAGGGCACGGCCGACATGAGCGCGCCCGAGAACCAGCAACGGCTGCAGATGGGCGTGTTCCCCGAGGGCTGCGAGATCGTGCCCAATCCGTACAACCGCATCCCGGGCTTCTTCATCCGCGACCATACCTTCGTGCCGGGCTTTCCCGTGATGGCCTGGCCGATGCTCGAATGGACCCTGGATACGCGCTATCGTGCGTTGCAGCATACGCGCCGCCACGCGGAGCATTCGTTCCTGGTGTTCAGCATGCCGGAATCGCGCATCACGCCGGCCATGCAGACCGTCGAAAGCCGCTGGCCGGGCGTGCGCGCCTTCAGCCTGCCGAGCGTCGGCGAAGCCGGCGGCACGCCGCATATCGACCTGGGCGTGAAGGGCGAACCCGAGGCGGCGGCCGAGGCATTGGCCTTCCTGCGGGCCGAGGTGCTGCGCCTGGGCGGCAAGCTGGCGCCGCCCGCGGCCTGAGCCGGCGGCGGCAAGGGAAACGGGGCGCGTCCCCCGTTTGCGAGCCAAAAAACGGTTGCCAAATAGCCCGGTAAATTTCACAATACGGGAAAGAACTGTTTGCTGCGCTGCCGCAAGTCTGGTCTCTTTCGGTGGCGCCGCGCTAGCCCTTCCTTCCTATGTCCCGTCCTTCTTCCACCCGCAACGCCCTGGACGCCGAGGCCGATGGCGCTTCGGGCAGTCCCATTGCCATCCAGGTCATCGAGCGCGCCATGCGCCTGCTCGATGCGCTGGCCGCGCAGCCCGATCCCGTCACGCTCAAGGAATTGTCCGCGACCACCGGCCTGCATGCCTCCACCGCGCACCGCATCCTGAACGACCTGGTCGTGGGCCGCTATGTCGAGCGCGTCGACAACGGCCTGTACCAGCTGGGCATGCGCCTGCTGGAGCTGGGCTCGCTGGTCAAGGGACGGCTGAACGTGCGCGAGGCGGCCATTTCGGCGATGCGGTCGCTGCACAAGCTCACGGGCCAGACCATCAACCTGTCGGTGCAGCAGGGCGACGAAATCGTCTACATCGACCGCGCCTGGAGCGAGCGCTCGGGCATGCAGGTGGTGCGCGCCATCGGCGGCCGCGCGCCGCTGCACCTGACCTCCACCGGCAAGCTGTTCCTGTCGACCGGCGACGCCCGCCAGGTGCGCGCCTACGCCTTGCGCACCGGCCTGGCCGGCCACACCCGCAACAGCCTGACCGACCTCGACCGCCTCGAGCGCGAGCTGGCGCTGGTGCGCCGCCACGGCTACGCGCGCGACAACGAGGAACTGGAACTGGGCGTGCGCTGCATCGCCGCGGGCATTTTCGACGACACCGGCAAGCTGGTCGCCGGCCTGTCGATCTCGGCGCCCGCCGAGCGCCTGCAGGACGACTGGATCAAGGCCCTGGTGGACACGGCCGCCAGCATTTCCGAGGCGCTGGGCTACGAGCCCTCGGTGTCCAGCGGCTTCAACGGCCTGGGCATGGCGGCCGAAGCGATGCGCACCTGATCGACTGCGTTGCCACGGCCATGAAAAAGCCCCCCGGTTTCAGCAACCGAGGGGCTTTTTCATGGCCGTGGCGAAACTATCCGTCAGGCGCGATGCGCAGCGCAGGCCCCGTCTGGCGGGGCCCGCCCTGAATTACTGCTGTTCGACGCCGGCCTTCTTGAACAGCTCGGCCCACTGCGGGACCTGCTGCTTGACCTTGGCGTCCAGGGCCTGCGGATTGGCGTCGGCGGTCAGCACCGTGGCGCCCAGCTGCTTCATGCGTTCCTGGAACTTCGGATCCGCCAGGCCGGCCTGCAGGCTCTTGACCAGCTTGTCGACCACCGGCTTGGGCGTGCCCTTCGGCACCCACATACCGTGCCAGATACCGACTTCGAAGCCCTTGAAGCCGGACTCGTCCATGGTCGGCAGCTTGGGCAGCGTGGGCACGCGCTGCAGGCTGGTGACGGCGTAGGCCTTGACCTTGCCGCTGTCGATCTGCTGCGTGGTGTTGGTGGTCTGGTCGCACAGCAGGTCGACCTGCTTGCCCAACAGGTCGTTCATGGCCGGCGCGGTGCCCTTGTAGGGGATCGTCAGCAACTGCACGCCCAGCGCCTCGACCAGCATGGTGCCGCACAGGTGGCTGGCGGCGCCGATGCCGGCGTTGGCCAGCGAGACCTTGTCCTTGTTCTTTTTGACGTAGTCGGCCAGTTCCTGGATGTTGTTGGGCGGGAAGTCCGAGCGCGCGATGATGGTCATCGGCACGTCGACCACCAGGCCGATCGGCTCGAAGCTCTTGTAGGGGTCGTACCCCGGATTCTTGTAGAGCGACGGCGCGGTCGAGAAGCCGGCGTGCATCAGCAGCACGGAATAGCCGTCCGGCTGCGCGCGGGCCACTTGGGTGGTGCCGATGGTGCCGCCCGCACCGCCCTTGTTTTCGACCACGACGGTCTGGCCCAGCGAATGCCGCATGGCTTCAGCCAGCGAACGCGCGACGTTGTCCGTCGGACCGCCGGCGGCGAAAGGCACCACCATGTTGATGGGGCGTTCCGGGAATTCCGCGTGGGCGGCGCCGGCCGCGAGCATGGCGCTGGCCGCGAGCAGGGCCGAAAGCGTGCGGGGGATGAGGGTCATGAAGTCTCCAATTGCAGGGTTTTGCTTGCTGCGATGTGTTTTTGACCGCTGACTTATCGTTTGTGTTTGTCTGTCATCAGCGTGCAAGCAGTGTAGAAAAGAATTGATACGCCGTCATGTCCGGTATTTCCCGAATCATGGGAAATCCTTGTGCTGGATCAACCCCGCACCGGCGCTTGCACTGTTAATGTGCAAATAGTTGTTGCGTTGCACCAATATTGCTTGACAAGGTTTTTTAGGCCCGTAGAATATCAATTGTGCAGTGCATCAAACGGGCCGGCGGTAGCTTGTAGTACCAGTTTCCGCGCACGTTCCTTATTTCGTCGCAGACACCATCCTTACTTGCCGGAGAGCCTCCGGCTACCCCTAAAAGGAGCAATTCTATGAGCGCTATCCCGCAACAAGTCCTGGACCGTCAAAAAGCCAGCATCAACACCTTCGTGGCCGCCCAATCGGCCGTGTTCGCCGGCTTCGAAAAGCTGGTCGAACTGAACCTGAAGGTCGTGCGCGCCACCCTGGACGAAGTCGCCCAGAAGTCGCAGCAAGCCGCCGAAGTCAAGGACCCGCAGGAAGCCGCGGCGTTCGCCTCGGGCCTGCTGCAGCCGGGCGCCGAAAAGGCCCTGGCCTACACCAAGCACGTGTACGACATCGTCGCCGGCGTGCAGGGCAACCTGGTCAAGCTGACCGAAGAACAAATCGCCGAAGGCCAACAGCAACTGAGCGACGCCGTCGAGCAGTTCTCCAAGAACGCCCCCACGGGTTCGGAAAGCGCCGTCGCCCTGATCAAGTCGTCGCTGGCCACCGCCAACAGCGCCTATGATTCGCTGACCAAGGCCGCCAAGCAGGCCGCCGAAGTCGCCGAGTCCAACCTGAATGCCGCCGCCAACGCGACCTTCAAGGCCGCGACGGATGCCGCCGACGCCGCCACCAAGGTCGCCAGCCGCAGCCGTCGCAGCGCCTAAGTATTTGGCGCGCGATGCTGCGCAAATCGCAGTAATGTAGTACTGTTGAGTGACAGAGCAGAGCTGGAATTAGGGCCACCCTTCGGGTGGCCTCTTTTTTTGCCCATTTTCCCCGCGGGATGACGGGCGCGCGCGGGCGCCGCCCGGGCAGCATGGCCGCCCGCGAGGTTCGTCCTGGAAAGCCCCGGCGTGGCCGGGGCGCGGGATCAGGCCCGGCGGGCCACCGCCCGCACGCACTCGCCCACCAGGGCGGGGCCGCGGTAGATCAGGCCTGTGTACAACTGCACCGCGTCGGCGCCGGCCTCGATCTTTTCGCGGGCCTGCTGGCCCGACAGCACGCCGCCCACGCCGATGATCGCCAGGCTGTCGCCCAGCTGCTGCTTGAGCCGGCGGATCACCGCTAGCGACAGCTCATGCACCGGCGCGCCGGACAGGCCGCCCGCTTCCTCGGCGTGCGCCATGCCGGTGACGGCATCGCGCGACAGGGTGGTGTTGGTGGCGATGACGCCGTCGATGCCATGGCGCGGCAGGGCGTCGGCGATGGCGTCGATCTGTTCCGTGGTCAGGTCGGGAGCGATCTTGACGGCCATCGGCACGCGGCGCTGGTGCTGGTCTTCCAGCGCGCGGCGCTTGTCCGCCAGTTGCGCCAGCAGCGCCGACAGTTCGTCACCGCCTTGCAGGGCCCGCAGATTCTTGGTGTTGGGCGACGAGATGTTCACCGTGACGTAGTCGGCGTGCGGGTACACGCCGGCCAGGCCGATCAGGTAGTCGTCGGCCGCGCGCTCGATCGGGGTGTCGGCGTTCTTGCCGATGTTCAGGCCGAGGATGCCGCCCTGCTTGCGCCACTGGCTGCGCTGTACGTTGGCCAGGAACGCGTCCAGCCCCTGGTTGTTGAAGCCCAGGCGGTTGATCAGCGCGTTGGCGCGCGGCAGGCGGAACATGCGCGGCTTGGGGTTGCCCGGCTGTGCCCGCGGCGTCACCGTGCCGACCTCGACGAAACCGAAACCCAGATTGCCGAGCGCGTCGATATAGGCGCCGTTCTTGTCCAGTCCCGCCGCCAATCCGATGGGGTTGGCCAGCTGCATGCCCATCAGGGTGCAGGGCGCCTTGGGCTGCGCGTGCAGCAGCTTGCGCGTGGCGCCGCATTCGTAGGCCCGCTGCAGCCCCGACAGGGTGACTTCGTGGGCGGTTTCCGCGTCCATGGCGAACAGCGCCGGGCGGGCCAGGGGATAGGCGTGGAAGAGGATCGACATGGAGCGGGATTGTAAAGCGTCTTTGGCCGCCCTTGCGGGCCGCCGCCGCCGGGGCGGATCAGGCGGCCGGGCCGGGCGTGGCGGGCGCGGGCGGTTCGCCCCAGGCGCCGTCGATCAGGTACTGGGCGGGATGGAAGCTGGCCTTGTACGACATTTTCTGGCTGTCGGCGATCCAGTAGCCCAGGTAGAGCCAGGGCAGGTTGAGCGTGCGGCACTGCTCGATCTGCCAGAGGATGCTGTAGGTGCCCAGGCTGCCCGGCACGTCGGGATCGTAGAAGGTGTAGACGGACGACAGGCCGTCGTCCAGCACGTCGATGATCGAGACCATCATCAGCACGCCCGCGGGATCGCGGAATTCGACCAGGCGGGTGTTGACGCGGCTGGTGAGCAGGAATTGCGCGTACTGCGTGCGGCTGTCCTCATCCATGCCGCCGCCGGGATGGCGGCCCTGCTGGTAGCGGGTATAGAGCCGGTAATGCTCGGGCGACCACGCCAGCTCGGCCACGAACGACTGCAGGTTGCGGTGGTCGCGCCAGGCGCGGCGCTGGCTGCGGTTGGGCGCGAAGCCGGCGGTGTCGACCCGCACCGGCACACAGGCGTGGCAACTGTCGCAGTGCGGGCGGTAGGTGAACAGGCCGCTGCGGCGAAAACCCTGCTCGACCAGTTGCGAGTAGGTGCCGGCGTTGATCAGGTGGCCGGGCGCGGCAACCTGCGACCGTGCCTGGCGTCCCGGCAGGTAGCTGCAAGGGTAGGGAGCGGTCGCGTAGAACTGCAGCGTGGAGAAAGGTAATTCTTTGAGCTGGCTCATGTGGGATCCCGGTGTCCGGCGCCAAGTCCGTGACGGGGACGACTACATATTAACGCCTAACCCGGCTCGCGATGTGGGGGGACGGAGCGCGGCGCCAGGCGCCGGGGCGGCCGTCAGGCGGCCGCCAGGGGCAGCAGCCGCCCCGTGCTGTCCAGCCGTCCGCGCGACCAGGCCAGCGGCGGCTGCACGGTGGCGGCGCGCACGTGTTGCAGGAAGCGCGAGCGTGGCACCGGCCGCGCGCCCAGGCTGGCCAGATGGCGGGTCTGCTGCTGGCAGTCGATCCACTGCACGCCCTGCGCGCTGACGTAGCGCACCAGGTAGGCCAGCGCGATCTTGGAGGCGTTGGGCGCGCGCGTGAACATCGATTCGCCGAAGAACATGCGGCCCAGGTTGATGCCGTACAGGCCGCCGGCCAGTTCGCCGTCGATCCAGGTTTCGATGCTGTGGACGTAGCCGGCCTCGTGCCAGGCGAGGTAGGCCTGCCGCATGGCGGCGGTGATCCAGGTGCCCGGCTGGCCATCGCGCGGCGCGGCGCAGTGCGCCATCACCGTGGCGAAGGCCGTGTCGACCCGCACCTCGATGCGCGGCGCGGCCTCGTGTTCGTGGCTGGCGATCTGGCGCAGCAGCTTGCGCAGCGAGTGCGAGGGCGCGAAGTCGCGACAGGCCAGCACCATGCGCGGATCCGGGCTCCACCACAGGATCGGCTCGCCCTCGGAATACCAGGGGAAGATGCCGTTCGAGTAGGCCTGGATCAGGCGCGGCGTGGACAGGTCGGCGCCGGCCGCCAGCAGGCCGTCCGGATCCGTCAGGGCGAATTCCGCCGGCGGAAAGGGCGTGTCGGCGGCGAGCCAGGGCAGCTTCAACGGTGCGATTCTAGGGTGTAGTGGTGAGGGCCGAACGTGCCGCGCTTGCGGTCCTCGAAATAGCGTTGCAGCGTGGTCGCCACGGTGCGGAACGCCAGGTCGTCCCAGGGAATCTCGGCCTCGTCGTAGAAGCGGGCTTCCAGGCTTTCCGGGCCGGGATCCAGCTCGGGGCCCAGCACTTCGGCCAGGTAGAAGACGTGCACCTGCTCGATCTGCGGCACGTCGATGATGGTGTAGATCTCGCCCAGCCGGATGCGCGCGCCGGATTCCTCCAGCGTTTCGCGGCCGGCGCCCTGCGCGGTGCTCTCGCCCAGCTCCATGAAACCGGCCGGCAGCGTCCAGGTGTTGTAGCGCGGCTCGATCGCGCGCCGGCACAGCAGCACGCGGTTGTCCAGCACCGGCACCGTGCCCACCACCAGGCGCGGGTTCTGGTAGTGGATCGCGCCGCAGTGATCGCAGATGTCGCGTTCGCGGTTGTCGCCCTCGGGCACCCGGCGGTTCACGGGCGAGCCGCATTGGCTGCAGAAGTTCGCACGGCGCGGCGCGGGGAAGTATTCGAGGGGCGATTTGGCGGTCATGGCTACGATTCTAACGGCTGCGGCGACGGCTGGCGCGTCGCGCGGGCGCCATCGGCGCGCGGCTGCCGAAGCGTTCTTCCAGGTGTTCGACGAAGGAACGCACCTTGGGCGAGAGGAAGCGCCGGTGCGGATAGGCGGCGTACATGGAAATCGGCGTGTGGGCGTAGTCCTGCAGCAGGGCGGTCAGGCGGCCGGCGCGCACGTCCTCGCCCACCAGGAATTCCGGCTGCAGGATCACGCCGTGTCCGGCCAGCGCGGCGGTGCGCAGCACGTCGCCATTGTTGGCGCGCAGGGCGGCGTTGACCCGCACCAGGTGGGTGACGCCGTCCTTCTCGAAATGCCATTCGTTGCCGGTGCTGGCGTAGGCGTAATGCAGGCAGCGGTGCTGCTTCAGGTCGTCGGGCGTTTGCGGCACGCCATGGCGCGCCAGGTAGGCGGGCGCGGCGCACACCAGCAACTGCTGCGGCGCCAGCGGCCGCGCCACCAGCGACGAGTCCTGCAGCGGGCCGATGCGCACCGCGACGTCGTAGCCGTCCTCGACCAGGTCGACCACGCGGTCGTTCAGGTCCAGGTCGATGATGACGTCGGGATAGCGCAGCAGGTATTCGGCGATGGCCGGCCCCAGGTGCAGGATGCCGAACGACACCGGCGCACTGACGCGCAGGCGTCCGCTGGGCGCCTGGCCCTCGGCCTGCAGCGACAGTTCCAGGTCGGCCACTTCGGCCAGGATCGGCCGCACCCGCTCGTAGAAGGCGCGGCCGGCGTCGGTCATGCTGAGCTTGCGGGTCGTGCGGTTCAGCAGCCGCACGCCGTACTTCTCTTCCAGGTGCGCGATCTGGCGCGTGACCACGGAACGGGCCTGGCCCATCTTGTCCGCGGCAGCCGCGAACGAGCCCAGTTCGACCACCCGGGCATAGGTCTGCATGGCGGTATGGGTGTCCATGATTGTTACCTAACGGGGAACAATAAGTTGCGATTTTGCATGTTTATCTTTGTTTTTGGAATCGCAAGAATAGCGGCCATGAAGAATCTTCCCGTCCTGGGCGATTCGCTCACGGAGAATGCAATGATCGATACCCGTACCGCGCCCTATGCCGCGCTCCTGCTTCGCATCGCGCTGGGCGTGATGTTCCTGGCCCATGGCCTGACCAAGCTGCTGGTGTTCACCCTGCCGGGCACCGCGCAGTTCTTCGCCAAGATCGGCTTTGCCGGCTGGCTGGCGTATCCGGTGACCTTCTTCGAGATCGGCGCCGGCGTGCTGCTGATCCTGGGCGTGTGGCCGCGCTGGATCGCCGTGATCGCCGCGGTGCAGCTGTTCGTTGCCTCCACCGTGCACTTCGGCAACGGCTGGGGCTTCAGCAACCCCAACGGCGGCTGGGAGTA
This sequence comes from Achromobacter insuavis, assembly GCF_902859645.1. Lineage (GTDB taxonomy): Bacteria > Pseudomonadota > Gammaproteobacteria > Burkholderiales > Burkholderiaceae_B > Achromobacter > Achromobacter insuavis. The sequence goes on from NZ_CADIJR010000001.1 coordinate 164,296, forward strand.
TCCGGTGTTCCTGTCGGTGGCCGCCGCGGTCCTGGCGCTGCTGGGCGACGGCAAGTTCGCGCTGCTCAAGAGCGGCCGCGGCTGATCGGCTCGCGCATCAAACTGTCTACTGGATTGGGCATCGCCCGCAAGGCGGCCGGCACCTAGAATGGGCCGGCCGCCTTGGCTTTTCTGGAGATTCCATGTCGTTCATCACGCGTGTCCTCGGCGCAGTCCTGTTTGCCGTCGCCCTGTCGCCCGCCGTCCAGGCCTCGACCGAACAAGAGGCCGCCAATAAGGCGGCCGTGCTGGCCTTCTATGAAAAGGGCCTGAACCAGAAAGACGCGGACGCCGCCGTGAAGTACCTGGGCGACCGCTACATCCAGCACAATCCAAACGCGGCTGATGGACCCGAGGGATTCCGCAAGTTCGTCGCCTTCCTGCGCGACAAATACCCGCAGTCGAAAAGCGAGATCAAGCGCGTCTTCACCGATGGCGATTATGTGATCCTGCATGTGCACGCGGTGCGCGAACCGGGGTCGCGCGGCAACGCCATCATCGACATCTTCCGGCTGGAGCAGGGCAAGATCGTCGAGCACTGGGACGCGGTGCAGCCGATTCCCGAGCAATCCGCCAACAGCAACGGCATGTTCTGAAGCGGGCGGCTTGCCGCCGGCGCGCCGTCTTGCGCGAACGCGCCGGATCAGGCGGTGGGGTTGGCCTGGAAACCCAGGCTGTCCGGCACCTGGGCGCGGTCGATCAGGCGCAGCGGCGCCGCGTCGTAGACGCCCGGCAGCGCGATGCGCAGCGATTGCGAGGGCGCCAGGCGATCGATGACGTCCAGCAGGGCGGCGCCGTCGTCCGTGACGAGCCGTTCCATCAGGGGCGGCAGGTCGCGATCCAGCACCACGCCGGGGCCCTGCGATGCCATGGCGTACAACTGTCCGGCGTCATCCAGCCACCAGCCGCTGACCGCGCCCACCGGTTGGCCGGTGTGCGTGAGCAGGGCGCGGCCGGCGTCATCGAGACGCAGCACGTACGGCGCGGCATCGAGCCGCAGGAAGACGCGCTGCGGCCCGTTCTGGAAGAACCAGCGACCGGCCTCGTCGTGTTCGTAATTGCGGTCGATGAAGCCCTGGATCTGGGGATTGGTGATGGACTCGCCCGGCCCGCCCGCGGCGGCCTGTCCTTGCGGATGCAGGCGCCAGCGGCCGCGCGGATCCAGCGACAGCCAGCCGAACACCGCGGGCACGTCGGGCCAGCGGGCGATGGCGTCTTTCACCGAGGGATCCATGGTCAGGGGCGGATGATGATGGGGGGCGGGTTGATGATGATGGCGGGCGCGGGCATGGCCGGCACCAGCACGGGCTGGGGCGCGTAACCGTAGCGGTAGTCGTCGCGGCACTTGCGCTTTTCGCGGTAGTCGCCGTTGCGTTTCCACTTGCGCTCGACTTCACAGGCGCCGTCCCAGTACTTCTCTTTATACTCGCCGCGGCCATGACCATGGCCATGGCCATGGCGGTGATGGCGGTCGGAATCGGCCTCGGCGGCCAGCGGCGCCAGCGTCATCAGCGTGGCGGCGGACAAGGCCAGCAGGGTGGGGCGGGCGCGTCGCGATTTTTGATTGCTGTGCATGGGATCGTCGTCAAATGAAAACGGCGTCACCTTAGCAATCAAACGATTGACTGGGCGTAGGGATGGGTAACGAGATGCAGGGGGAGAAATACTGGAGGCGCAAGCCGGAATCGAACCGACGTACACGGATTTGCAATCCGCTGCATAACCACTCTGCCATTGCGCCAGTACTGCAAGAAAAAAGGAAGCTCGGTATAGGCCGGTGCTTCCTTTTTGTATTTGGAGCGGGAGACGAGTCTCGAACTCGCGACCTCAACCTTGGCAAGGTTGCGCTCTACCAACTGAGCTACTCCCGCGGGGGCACTGCGTTTGATGAACCTGTTTTGTCGGCTGCTTTTGAAAGAGGCCGTGTCCACCAAAGACAGCGATTATACACAGTTTTTAGGACTTGTGCGGGCTCGCCGGGCGTCCGGCAAAAAAAGTTGCCGGATGATGTCGCGCGCCCGCGGCGCCTCGTGAGCGGCGCCGCAACGTTGCGCAGGCGTGCGGAACGCGGGATGGCTGAGCGCTGACGATGCGGAATCGACGCGAACAACAAGGCAATACGGGGGGAGGGGGGAGCGACAGGAATCCGTCGAGGGGGAAAGCGGTGCCGATGAAGCCTGGCGATCCGATTCAATCAGCAAATCCGGCGGCTGTTCCACCAATGCGGCGACGTTCATGAAACGGCGCATCTGCTGGAGCGGGAGACGAGTCTCGAACTCGCGACCTCAACCTTGGCAAGGTTGCGCTCTACCAACTGAGCTACTCCCGCGCGGATACTGCTGTACTGCGAAGAGGCGAGAGTATACCGTAATTTTCGGCCGGGGCAAGCGGACGTGCCCAGGCCGCATGGCCCAGACCGCATGGCCCAAGCAGCATGGCCCAAGCAGCATGGCCCAGGCCAAATGGTGATTCTTGGCGCTTTTTCGCCGCGGCCGCTGGCGGCACTATGTGGGCATGCGGCGATGTCGTCCGCAATCGCTCCCACAAAGGTATCCGTGACATGACCCAGCGTTTGAATTACTTCCAGGTTTCCGCCGAACTGTCCAAGCACTACCTCGACTTCAGCACCGCGCTGAAAAAGACGGCCGTGATCCGGGAATTCAATGACCTCGTGACTATCCGCGCCTCGCAGATCAATGGCTGCGGCTTCTGCCTGGACATGCACATCAAGCAGGCCAAGATCGGCGGCGAGCGCGAGCTGCGGCTGCACCACATCGCCATCTGGCGTGAGTCCACCCTGTTCAGCCCGCGCGAGCGCGCCGCGCTGGAATGGACCGAGGCGTTGACCACGCTGCACCCGCATGGCGTGTCCGACGCGGTGTACGAACAGGTCCGCGGCCAGTTGTCCGAAGCCGAAATCTCGGACCTCACCTTCCTGGTGGTGGGCATCAACGGCTGGAACCGCCTGAACGTCGCCTTCCGCACCGAGCCGGGCTCCGCCGACGCCGCGTTCGGCCTGGACAAGGCCGGGTTGAAGTAAGCGGGATTGAGGCGGACGGCGGCGTCGTCTTGCCCATGGGCAAGACGCGGGTCGCTACATAAGTTCCAGGATGCGGCGCCCGAGCTGCTCGGCGCGCTCCTGGGACTCGATGTTGGTGAAGCTCATCAAGAGTCCGGCGCCGCATGGGGCGGCGGTCGTCCAGCGCGACAGGGCGTGCGCATAGATGCCGTGCTCGACCATGCGTTGCGCCAGCGGGCGGTCCGTCTGGTGGCCCTGCATCCGCACCAGCAGATGCATGCCGCCCGGTTGCGGATTGATCGGCATGGCGGGGCCGAACACCTTGGCCAGTCCCGCGGCCGTGGCGTTGCGGCGCTCCGAATAGAGCCGCCGCATGCGCTGGATGTGGCGGGCGAAGTGGCCCTCCAGCATGAAGGCGCTGACCAGCGCCTGGGTCAGGCCCGGAATGCCGTTGCCCAGCACCCGGTTCACATCCTCGAAGCGCCGCACCTGGGCCTCGGGCACCACCAGGTAGGCCAGGCGGATGCCGGGAAACATGACCTTGCTGAAGGTGCCCGCATAGAGCACGCGGCCCTGGCGGTCCAGGCTCTTCAGGGCCGGCAGCGGCCGGCTGACGTAGCGGTACTCGCCGTCGTAGTCGTCTTCCACGATCCAGCGCTGATTGCGCTCGGCCCACTCCAGCAGCGCCTGACGGCGCGTCAGCGACAGCGTCACGCTCAGCGGGCTTTGGTGCGCGGGCGTGACGACCGCGGCGCTCGCCTGCGGCGCCTGCGCGATGCCCTGCGCCACCATGATGCCTTCGGCATCGACTTCCACCGGCGCGAGCGTCAGGCCCGAGTGCTTCAACAGCTCACGCGTCGGCGGGTAGCCGGGGTCTTCCACCCAGACCTCGTCGCCGGGCTGCAGCAGCGCCTGGATCACCAGGTTCAGGCTCTCGCGATAGCCGGACGTGATGAACACTTGCGCCGGCGAGCAGTGGATGCCGCGCGCGACCTGCAGGTGCGCGGCGATCGCGGTGCGCAGCGCGGGCAGGCCGTCGGCGGGCGGGTAGGACAGGTCGGCCGCCTGCGTGGCGCGCAGGTGGCGGGCGCCGAGCCGCGCCCAGATCTTGCGCGGAAAGGCGTCCAGCGCCGGCAGGCCCATCTGGAACGGCAGCAGCGTCGGCGGCTGGCGCCAGATGTCGGGGTCCGCCTTGGCGGGCGGCGGCAGCGGCCGGGGCGCGGCCTGCGCCTGCAGGCCGGGGGTGACCACGGTGCCGGCCTGGCCGCGCGGCTGCACATAGCCTTCGGCGTGCAGCAGCGAATAGGCCATCTCGATGGTGCCGCGCGCCACGCCCAGGTCCTTGGCCAGCGCGCGCGCCGACGGGATGCGGTCGCCCGGCTTGAGCGTGCCCTGGGCGATCGCGCCGCGGAAGCGCTCGTAGACCTGCCGGTACAGCGGTTCGTCGCCGGAAGCGGCGGGCGGCAGGCTGGCAAGGGAAGAGGGCGTCATGGCCTAGTCGAAAGGTCAATTTATGGTTCTTCAAATTATGGCATGGCTTCCTTAGCATCATGGTTGTGCCCGCCCTGGCGGCGGGTGGTTTCTTTCAAGACAGGATCCTCATGAGTCAACAGGACATCCGCCCTATCGAATCCGCCGAGGCGCTGCGCGCCTGCTTTCCGGTCATGCGCGAGTTGCGCCCGCACCTGGCCGACGAGCGCGATTTCGCCGACCGCGTCGCGCGCATGCGCGACGAGCATTACGCCCTGCTGGCGGTGTGGGAGGACGACGCGCCCGTCGCGCTGGCCGGCTACCGCTTCCAGGAAAACCTGATCTATGGCCGCTTCCTCTATGTCGACGACCTGGTCGTCACCGAGCGCAGCCGTGGCGCGCGTCATGGCGCCGCCCTGCTGCAGGCGCTCGAACGCATGGCGCGCGAGGCCGGCTGCGCCAAGCTGGTGCTGGACACCGGGCTGGCCAATGCGCTGGCGCAGCGCTTCTACTTCCGTCAGGGATTGCTAACCGGGGCGATGCGTTTCAGCAAGGTGCTGGGGGAGCAAGCGGCATGAGCGTCCTGCGTTTGACTTGCAGCCCGCGCGGCGCGGAATCGGAAAGCCACCGGCTGTCGCAGTTCGTCGTCGATGGCCTGGCGCGGGCGGATGCCGCGCGTGGCCGCGACCTCGTCGAGATCGACGCCAACCGGCTGCCGCATGTGGATGCCGAATACGCGTGGGCGCTGGGATCGCCCTCCGATCCGGACGGCGATCCCGCCGGATCGTTGCATCAGTCCGACCGCTTGATCCAATCGCTGGCCGACGCCGATTACGTCGTCATCGCCACGCCGATGCACAACTACACCGTGCCTTCGGCCTTGAAGGTGTGGATCGATCACGTGGTGCGGGTGCGCAGCACGTTCACCGTGACGCGCGAAGGCAAGATCGGGGTGCTGGCCGACAAGCCGGTGTTCGTGGCGGTGTCGTCGGGCGGCCTGTTCTCCGGGGGCGAGGCGCGCCAGCCGGATTTCCTGACGCCCTATCTGAAAGTGGCGCTGGCCACCATCGGCCTGAAGCGCCTGACGTTCTTTTCGGTGGAAGGCACCGCGATGGGGGGACAGGCGCTGGAGGCGGCACGGCTGCGGACTCAGGCGGAAATCGCGGCGTACTTCGCGGATGCGGCCGACACCCTGGCCGAGGTTGCCGTTCAGGCGCCGCGCGGGGGCTCCCTTTTCAGCACAGATAGGCCCTAGGCGTCCATCCACACGTCTTCGTAGCCCTGGTCGTCGATGATGAACTTCGCGCCTGGCGGCAGGCGCAGGTAATCGACGACCCGCGGCAGCAGCGTCGCCAGATGCGCGGTGTGAAGGGGCTGGTAGAAGTCGTCGGCGTCCGAGTATTCGCCGCCGTGGATGAACCAGCTGACGGTGCCGTCGCGCGGCAACGCGATGCGCGTGCCGTAAATCGGCGTGGCGCCAAGGGTATGCAGGGCGACCGCGACCATCTCTTCCGGCGCCATGCCCTGCATGCCGTATCGGGCGCAGATCTCGTCCTGTGCAGCCGTTCGCGGGGGTGTCGTCATGCAGGCCATTTCCGGTTGTTGTCGCGAATGTGTGATTGTCGCCGCGGAAATGAAAAAAGGGCCCGCAGGCCCTTTCTTGCAACATGCGCAGTGTGAAGACACTGCCCATAAAATCTGGAGCGGGAGACGAGTCTCGAACTCGCGACCTCAACCTTGGCAAGGTTGCGCTCTACCAACTGAGCTACTCCCGCATGGGTCCGCAATTTCTGGCTTGGTGAAAACTCCACGCAGTGCCAGTGCAAACCATTTCTTATTGCCAACCACTTTCGCGGTTGCCTGATCAACTTGGTTATCGATCAGAAGGCGCGCATTCTACATGATTTTTTTCAATCGTGCTTGCCGCTGGCAGATTGCCGGGGCAGGCGGATCGCGCTGAACTTCGCGTGGCCAAGGTTGCACTGAGTGCCGCCTGGCTGCCAAGCTCAATCAAGTAATATGAGCGAAGACAGAAAATATAGCACACCCGGTAGTATCCATGTCAAATTCCTCTGCCACCGCGCCTGTCCTGACCCCCGAGGCGCGGGACCTTTCCGCCTTGAACACCCTGGGCCTGGCGTCCACGGCCCAGGCCTGCGTCACGCTCGACGATGTGGCCCAACTGCCGGCGCTGTCGGCCCTGGCCGCGCGGCACGACCGGCTGCTGGTGCTGGGCGGCGGCAGCAATGTGGTGCTGCCCGAGACCGTGCCGGGCCTGGTGGCGCGCGTGGCGCTGCGCGGCGTGCGCCTGTTGCGGGCCGAGGCCGATGCGTGGCTGGTCGAAGCGGCCGCCGGCGAGACCTGGCATGGCTTCGTCGCCGAATGCGTGAAGCAGGGCTGGGACGGCCTGGAAAACCTGGCGTTGATCCCGGGCACGGTCGGCGCGGCGCCGGTGCAGAACATCGGCGCCTACGGCGTCGAGCTGGCCGATCGCTTCGACAGCCTGACCGCCTGGGACGTGCTGGCCGGCAGGTATGTCGAGATGAGCGCGGCCGATTGCCGCTTTGCTTATCGCGACAGCGTCTTCAAGCATCAGCCGCCCGGCCGCTGGGTGATCGTGGCGGTGCGCTTGCGCTTGCCGCGGCCGTGGCGGCCGGTGCTGTCGTATCCGGATCTGCAGCGTCATCCCGGGCTGGCGGGCGAGCCGTCGGCGCGCGCCATCTTCGAGGCGGTCTGCGAGATCCGGCGCGCCAAGCTGCCGGACCCGGCGGTCACCGGCAACGCCGGCAGCTTTTTCAAGAACCCCATCGTATCGGCCGCGCAGCGCGAAGCGCTTGCCGCCCGTTATCCCGGCCTGGTGTCGTATCCACAGCCGGACGGCGGCTACAAGCTGGCGGCTGGCTGGCTGATCGACCAGTGCGGCTGGAAGGGGCGCGCCCTCGGGGCGGCCGGGGTGCATGACCGGCAGGCGCTGGTGCTGGTGAACCGCGGCGGCGCCACCGCCGCCGACATCCTGGCGCTGGCGCGCGCGATCCAGGGCGCGGTCGCCGAACGCTACGGCGTGGCGCTGGAGCCGGAACCCGTGGTGGTGTGAGCGGACGCGCCACGAAAAAAAGGACCCTCGCGGGTCCTTTTTTTGTTGGCGCGGCGGGATCAGAGACCCAGCACCGCCTGCATGTCGTACAGGCCGTTGCGCTTGCCTTCCAGGAAGCGCGCGGCGCGCAATGCGCCTTCGGCATAGGTGGCGCGGCTGGCCGAGCGGTGGGTGATCTCGATGCGTTCGCCGATGCCGCAGAACGACACGGTGTGATCGCCGACGATATCGCCGCCGCGCAGTACCGAGAAGCCGATGGTGCCGGGCTTGCGCACGCCGGTGTCGCCGTGGCGGCTCCAGGTGGCCACGTCGGGCAGCGCGACGTCCCAGGCCGAGGCGATGGTCTCGCCCATCTTGAGCGCGGTGCCCGAGGGCGCGTCGACCTTGTTGCGGTGATGCGCTTCGAACACTTCGACGTCATAGCCCGAATTCAGGATGCGGGCGGCCATGTCCAGCAGCTTGAGCGTGGCGTTCACGCCCACGCTCATGTTGGGCGCGAACACGATGGCGGTTTTCTGCGCGGCCACTTCGATGGCGGCGCGGCCGTTGTCGTCAAAGCCGGTGGTGCCGATGACGGCCTTCACGCCCAGCTTGGCGCAGGCCTGCAGGTGTTCCAGCGTGCCTTCGGGGCGGGTGAAATCGATCAGGCAGTCGGCGTTGGCCAGCGCGGCCAGGTCGTCGGTGATGGCGACGCCGGTCTGCTGGCCCAGCGGCGCGCCCGCGTCCTGGCCCAGCGAGGGCGAACCCTGGCGGTCGAGCGCGACCGCCAGTTGCAGGCCGTCGGCCTTCAGGACGGCGTCGATCAGCATCTGGCCCATACGGCCGCTGGCGCCGGCGATAGCAATACGCATGAAGAAAATCCTTGGGTTAGCGCAGCGGCTCGGGCGCGTTGCCGGGCTGGCCAGGGTACTGGGTGATGGGGTTGGCGGGCGCGGCGGCGTCGCGCTTCTTCTGCTCTTCTTCCTGCTTGATCCGGGCCTCGTCCTCGCTCAGGCGCTTGTCGGCCTTTTCGTCGGCGGTGGCGCTGGGGGTGTTCAGCTGGTAGGGCTGCAGGTCGGGCTGCTTGTCGCCTTCCCAGCGGGTCAGCCGGTCGTTCTCGAACCAGACCGTGAACTTGCGTTCCTGGGCGTCGCCGTAGCCGGGCTTGTAGTAGTAGGGGTAATCCCAGCGGTTGGCGTGCAGCACGCTGGTCAGGGTGGGGCTGCCGAGGGCGAAGCGCACCTGTTCGCGCGTCATGCCCGGTTGCAGCAGCGCGACCTGCTCCTGGGTGATCCAGTTGCCTTGCTGGACGCCGGCCTTATAGGGGAAGCCCCACTTGTCCCCCGTGCAGCCGGCAAGGGCGACGGCCAGGGCGGCGATGGCCAATCCGGTCTTGAGCGAGCGGGAAGGAATTCGTGCAATCATGGACACTACGCGCCCCTATTATTTGGAAGCAGACAAAACCGTTATCATAAAGGTTTCATAAGGATAGTTCTGCGGGGCGGCAGGAATTCTGGGAAGCCGGCTCGCGGTTACCCGGTATCCTTGCCCATGCCAACGCGGACGGAGAGCGATTACACCATGAGCGACCAAAGCGAACTGAAAAACATGGGTTTGAAGGCGACTTTCCCGCGCCTGAAAATTCTTGATATCTTCCGTAAGTCTGACCAGCGCCACCTCAGCGCCGAAGACGTCTACCGGGCCCTGATCGGCGAAAACGTCGAAATCGGCCTGGCCACCGTCTATCGCGTGCTGACCCAGTTCGAACAGGCCGGCATCCTTGCCCGCAGCCAGTTCGACAGCGGCAAGGCCGTGTTCGAGCTCAATGACGGCGATCACCACGATCACCTGATCTGCACGAACTGCGGCAAAGTGGTCGAATTCTCGGACCCGGACATCGAAAAGCGCCAGCAGAAGATCGCCAAGGACAACGGCTTCGCGCTGGAAAGCCACGCCATGGTGCTGTACGGCATCTGCGGCAGCTGCCTGAAAGGCCGCTGAGCTTTTCCGCGTTCGACCCTGACCACGGCCGCGCTCGCCGTGGTTCAGTGAAAGCAAAAGCCCCTTCTTCAAGAAGGGGCTTTTTTTATTCCCGGACTGAATCGGGGCGACAGGCTGGCGGGATATGGGCTGCCGGCGCGGGGGCAGCCCCTGGATTCGGACGACCGAAAACCGGCCTGCGGGCGGCGAGGCTGCGGGGCTGAGGCCTGGACGGCAACCGGCTCAGGCCGGCGCGCGGCCGATGCCGGCCAGCATTTCGCGGGCGTGTTCGCGGGTGGTGGCGGTGAGCTTGATGCCGCCCAGCATGCGGGCGATTTCCTCGACCCGGGCGCCGTCGTCCAGTTCCTCGATGCGCGAGCGGGTGGTGCCGCGCGATTCGGTCTTGCTGACCAGGAATTGGTTGTTGCCGCAGGCCGCGACCTGCGGCAGGTGGGTGACACACAGCACCTGGTGACGTTCGCCCAGTTCGCGCAGCAGCTTGCCGACCGCTTCGGCCACCGCGCCGCCGACGCCGCTGTCGACTTCGTCGAAGATCAGCGTGGGCACGCGCGCGGCGCGGCTGGCGATGACCGACAGCGCCAGCGAGATGCGCGACAGTTCGCCGCCGGAAGCGATCTTGGCCAGCGGCCGCGGCGTGGTGCCGGCGTGGCCGGCCACCAGGAATTCGACCTGCTCGTTACCATGCGCCGACGGCGCGGCCGCAGCCAGCGTGGGTTCGAACTTGCCGCCCTGCATGGCCAGCGTCTGCATCGCCTGGGTGACCTGCTTGCCGAGGTCCTTGGCGATCTTGCGGCGCGCCGTGGTGAGCTTGGCGGCGGCGGCGTCGTACTGCGCCTGCGCCGCCTGCGCCTGGGCCCGCAGCGCGTCGATGTCGGCGGCGGCCTGCAATGCGGAGAGTTCGGCGTGCAGGCTGTCGCGCAGCGCGCACAGCCCGTCGGGTTCGGTGCGGAACTTGCGCGCAGTCTCGAACACGGCGCTCAGGCGAGCTTCGAGGTCGGCCAGGCGGCGTGGATCGAGATCGACGCGGCTGACGTAGTTGTTCAGGTCGGACACGGCTTCGCTAATGGCGATGCGGGCCGACTCGAGTTCGTCGTAGATGCCCTGCAGGCCGGTGTCGTGCCGCAGCATCTGCTGGATGCGGTGATTGGCCGAGGTCAGCCGATGGTGGGCCGAATCGCCCTCGCCGTCGAGCGCATCGAGGATCTGCGTGGCGCCGTCCAGCAGCGATTGCGAGTGCGACAGGCGCGTGTGTTCGGCCTGCAGCGATTCCCATTCGTCCGGCGCCAGGCCCAGGCGGTCGAGTTCGTCGACCTGCCATTGCAGCCGTTCGCGTTCGGTGGCCAGGCCGGCGGCATCCTTTTCGGCGGATTCGAGCTGGCGCGCCAGCGCGCGCCATTGCTTCCAGGCCTGGCCGACGGCCTGGCGCAGGTCGCCGTGGCCGCCGTGCGCATCCAGCAGGTCGCGCTGGGCCTCGGGCCGCATCAGGCTCTGGTGCGCGTGCTGGCCGTGGATGTCGACCAGGCTGTCGCCCAGTTCGCGCAGTTGCGCGACCGTGGCGGGCGTGCCGTTGATGTAGGCGCGGCTGCGGCCCTGCGCGTCGATCACGCGGCGCAGCGACAGTTCCTCGTCGGCGTCGATCTCGCGTTCGGCCAGCCAGGCGTTCAGCGCCGGCGGCGTGTCGAAGACGGCGGTGATGTCGGCGCGCGCGGCGCCTTCGCGCAGGACGCTGACGTCGCCGCGTTCGCCCAGCGCCAGCGCCAGCGCGTCGATGAGAATGGATTTGCCCGCGCCGGTCTCGCCGGAGAAGACGGTGAAGCCGGGACCGAAATGGATCTCGGTCTGCTCGACGATGACGAAGTCGCGGATGTGCAGGGTGCGCAGCATGTCGGGGCGCTTACTACTCTACGTTGTCGGTGGCTTGCGGCATCAGGTTCCAGTGCAGCTTGCGGCGCAGGGTGGAAAAGAAGCTGTAGCCTTCCGGATGCACGAAACGGATGGTGTAGGGCGCGCGCTGCACGACGATGCGGTCGCCGGGCTGCAGGTCGGACCAGGTCTGCATGTCGAAGTGCACGCTGGCGCCGACCTCGACCCGGCCCATGGCGGTGAGCGTCATGTTGAGCACGCCGCTGTCGGGGATCACGATGGGGCGGTTCGACAAAGTCTGCGGCGCCACCGGCACCAGCACCATGGCGTTCATGCCGGGGTGCAGGATGGGGCCGTTGGCCGACAGCGCATAGGCGGTCGAGCCGGTGGGCGTGGCGATGATCAGGCCGTCGGCGCGCTGCGTGTACATGAAGGCGCCGTCGAGCTCGACGCGCACTTCGATCATGCCGCCGCGCCCGGCGCGGTTCAGCACCACGTCGTTGAGCGCCGAGGCCGCGTACATCTGCTGGTCGCCGCGCCAGACGCTGCCTTCCAGCAGCATGCGTTCCTCGATCTGGAAGTTGCCTTCGAGCACGCGCGCCAGCGCGTCGTGCGCGTCCTGCACCGGGATGTCGGTGATGAAGCCGAGATGGCCGTGGTTGATGCCGACCAGCGGCACGCCGAACGGCGCCAGATGGCGCGCCGCGCCCAGCACCGTGCCGTCGCCGCCCATGACCACCGCCAGCGACGCGTCCTGGCCGATCTGCTCGTAGGTGGCGACCGGGTATTCCGTGAGCCCGGTATTGCGGGCCGTGTCGGCGTCGACGAGCACCTGCCGCCCGGCCTGCGTGAGCGCGTGCGCGAGCGCCCTTAGCGGAGTGGCCAGGCCGGCGTCCTGGTATCTGCCGATCAGCGCGACGGTAGGAAAGTGCATGGTGGCGAGGCGAATCAGAAAAAGCGAAATGGGTCCGGAATCGGGCCCGTTAGCCGATTATATGGGGCCGCATATTGGCTTGCGGGACAAAAATCGCCTTAATTGGAAAAGATTCCCTAAAATACCCGCTATGGATGACCGCGCACGCGCATTACTGAAAGCGTTGATCGAACGCTACATCGCCGATGGGCAACCAGTCGGCTCGCGGACGCTATCGAAGGTCTTCGACCTGTCGCCCGCCACCATCCGCAACGTCATGGCGGACCTGGAAGAGCTGGGCCTGATCCACAGTCCGCACACCTCCGCGGGGCGCATTCCGACGCCGCGCGGCTACCGCATGTTCGTCGATTCGCTGCTGGCGGTGCAGTCCTACCAGCTCGAGCCCCACAACATGGGCGACATGCTGGCGGCGGCCGAACCCACCCGCGCGGTCAATGCCGCGGCGGCGCTGCTGTCGAACCTGACGCAGTTCGCCGGCGTGGTGCTGACGCCCAAGCGCGCCCAGGTGTTCCGCCAGATCGAATTCATCCGCCTGTCCGACAAGCGCGTGCTGCTGATCATCGTCACCCCCGACGGCGACGTGCAGAACCGCATCCTGTTCGTGCAGCGCGACTACGCCGAGGCCGAGCTGCTGGAGGCCGGCAACTTCTTCAACATCCATTTCGCCGGCAAGTCCTTCGACGCGGTGCGGCGCACGCTGTCCACCGAGCTGGCCCAGTTGCGCGAAGACATCTCGCGGCTGATGCAGGCGGCGGTCGAGGCCAGCGCCGAAGCGGCCGAGGACGGCGACGCCGTGGTCATCTCGGGCGAGCGCAAGCTGCTCGACGTCACTGACATCGCGTCCGACATGGATCGCCTGCGCAAGATGTTCTCGCTGTTCGAGAAGAAGACCGACCTGCTGCAGCTGCTCGATGTGTCGAGCCGCGCGCAAGGCGTGCAGATCTACATCGGCGGCGATTCGCAGCTGGTGCCGATGGAAGAAGTCTCGGTGATCACCGCGCCCTATGGCGTGGATGGCAAGGTGGTCGGCACGCTCGGCGTGATCGGTCCGACCCGCATGGCCTACGAACGCGTGATTCCCATCGTGGACATCACGGCGCGTCTGCTGTCCAACGCCCTCAGCCACAACCAGTAGTTCCATTCGAACCGACATCCTCCTTGCGGAGGAAGGGGAGTTTTTGTGTTTCTTCGCCTGTTCAAGTATCTCTGGCCTGAACGCTACCTGCCCGAAACGGAGCAGGACGACCCTTTCAATGAAGACCCGCCGCCGCGCGCGCCGGGCAAGGTCGGCGTGCTGCTGGTGAACCTGGGCACGCCCGACACCCCGGGCAAGAAGGACATCCGCAAGTACCTGGGCGAATTCCTGTCGGACCCGCGCGTGATCGAGATTCCGCGCTATCTGTGGAAGCCGATCCTGCACGGCCTGGTGCTGACGATGCGGCCCAAGAAGCTGGAGCCGCGCTACGCCGGCGTCTGGCTCAAGGACGGCTCGCCGCTGATGGTCTACAGCCGCCGCCAGGCCGAAGGCGTGCAGGCCGCGTTGACCGCGGCCGGCGTCGAGGCGGTGGTGGAACTGGGCATGCGCTACGGCAACCCGTCGATTCCCGACGCCATCTCGCGGCTGCGGGCGCAGGGCTGCGAACGCATCCTGACCGTGCCGCTGTATCCGCAATATGCCGCCAGCACCTCGGCCACCGTGGTCGACGCCGTCACGCGCCACGCCGGCCGGCTGCGCGACCAGCCGGAAATGCGCTTCATCAAGCGGTTCCATGAGGATCCCATCTATCTCGATCCGCTGGCCGCCCGCATCGAGGCGTACTGGCGCGAGCATGGCAAGCCGCAGAAGCTGGTCATGAGCTTCCACGGCCTGCCGCGCTATTCCATCGAGCTGGGCGATCCGTACTACCGCGACTGCATGGAAACCGCGCGGTTGCTGTCGCAGCGCCTGTCGCTGCCGCGCGAGCAGATCGAGGTGACCTTCCAGAGCCGCTTCGGCACCGCCCGCTGGCTCGAGCCCTACACTGAACCGACCCTCAAGGCGCTGGCCGCCTCGGGTGTCACCGAGGTGGATGTGGTGTGTCCGGGATTTGTGGCAGACTGTCTGGAAACCCTGGAAGAGATCAGCCTGGAGTGCCGCGACGCCTTTCTCGGCGCCGGCGGCAAGCAGTTCCGTTACATCCCGGCGCTCAATGACGATCCGGCCTGGATCGCGGGGTTGGCCACCCTGACGGAACGGCACTTGCAGGGATGGCCCACACATTCACGGACTTGAAGGAGAGGGCGCATGCACCATGATCCCAAGACGGGCAAGATTGTGAAAAAGGGGAACGTCAGCACCCCGGTGGACGAGGATCAGGTCGAGCACGAGCTGGACGAGGCGCTGGCCGAGACCTTCCCCGCCAGCGATCCCATCGCGATCAACCCGGAACCCGACGACGATCCGCGCGTCGACCGCGCCCTGAAAGAGAGCTTTCCCGCCAGTGACGCCGCCGCCCCGGCGCAGCCGCACAAGAAATGATCGGTTCCTGATGGCGCCGGCTGCGTCGGAAATCCGGATTCTGGGCGGTTTTTTGCCGCTGATGCTGAGTTTTCAGTGGGTTTTGCCGGATTTTTCAGTATTGCCGCCCATTGCCGCGGCAGCGGTGCGCGGCGGGGAATATTTGCTTTCCCGGGCTTGAAATAGGGGTATTGGCCCCCATTCATGTCTGCGAAAGCCATTCTTTTTGGAGGATTCCCCATGACGGCACCCAACGAGCCTGTAGATCAGACGCCCGGATTCGGCAATGATGCCGATGCGGCCCCCGCCGCCCAGGACGCCGCGCAGGCCGAGCTGAACGAGTTGCGCGCCCAGCTGGACGCGGCCCAGGCTACCGTCAATGAGCAGCATGACCAGCTTCTGCGCATTCGCGCCGAGGCCGAGAACGTGCGCCGCCGTGCCCAGGAAGAAGTGTCCAAGGCACGCAAGTTCGGCATCGAGTCGTTCGCGGAGAGCCTGGTGCCGGTCAAGGACAGCCTCGAGGCCGCGCTGGCCCAGGCCGACCAGACCGTGGACACGCTGCGCGAAGGCGTCGAAGTCACGCTCAAGCAGCTGGCGGCCGCCTTCGAGCGCAACATGCTCAAGGAAATCGCGCCGGTCCAGGGCGACAAGTTCGATCCGCACCAGCATCAGGCGATTTCGTCGATCCCGACCGACCAGCCCGCCAACACGGTGGTGCAGGTGCTGCAGAAAGGTTACGCCATCGCCGACCGCACCCTGCGTCCGGCCCTGGTGGTGGTGTCCGCCGGCCAAGGCTGAACGGACCGCGCGCCATGACCGATCCCAGGTTCGACCCGGCCCAGGTCTTCGCGGTGTTCGGCATGCGTCATGTCGATACCGCGGGATTCGACGCCGCCGTGGTCCAGGCGCCGGGATCGGACCTGCGCTGCGTGTTCCTGTGGGGCCAGGATTGCTATAACTGCAATCTCTTCAAGCAGGCGGCGCTGCTGCACCAGGAAACCCTGCTGGGCCTGGGGCTGAGCTGGTTCGAGGCGGATGTGTATGCCGACGAGCCGCTGGGCCGCCGCTTTTCCCTGCATGGTGTCCCCACTTTTGTGCTTTACCGGGCCGGAAAACGGCTCGGCCGCATTACCGGTTGGCCCGGATTGCCCCAGTTCACGGCGGCGATCCGGCGCCTGCAGGAAACGCCGGCGGAAAATTCCAGCCAGGCGTCTTGAAAAACCCTGCGGGCAGCCCCAGTTATGTGGGGACAGGAAATTTCTCTCCAATTTCACAGATTTATCCAAGGTAACCCGACCATGAGCAAAATTATTGGCATCGACCTGGGCACGACCAACAGCTGCGTGGCTGTCATGGACGGCGGTCAGGTCAAGATCATCGAAAACGCCGAAGGCGCCCGCACCACCCCGTCGATCGTCGCCTACATGGACGACGGCGAAACGCTGGTTGGCGCGCCCGCCAAGCGCCAGGCCGTGACCAACCCGCGCAACACGCTGTACGCGGTGAAGCGCCTGATCGGCCGCAAGTTCGAGGAAAAGGCGGTGCAGAAGGACATCAACCTGATGCCCTATGCCATCGTCAAGGCCGACAACGGCGACGCCTGGGTGGAAGTGCGCGGCAAGAAGATGGCGCCTCCCCAAGTGTCGGCCGACGTGCTGCGCAAGATGAAGAAGACCGCCGAGGACTACCTGGGCGAGGAAGTGACCGAGGCCGTCATCACGGTGCCGGCGTACTTCAACGACAGCCAGCGCCAGGCCACCAAGGACGCCGGCCGCATCGCCGGCCTGGAAGTCAAGCGCATCATCAACGAGCCGACCGCGGCCGCGCTGGCCTTCGGCCTGGACAAGACCGAAAAGGGCGACCGCAAGATCGCCGTGTATGACCTGGGCGGCGGCACGTTCGACGTGTCGATCATCGAAATCGCCGACGTCGATGGCGAAAAGCAGTTCGAAGTGCTGTCGACCAACGGCGACACCTTCCTGGGCGGCGAAGACTTCGACCAGCGCATCATCGACTACATCATCTCCGAGTTCAAGAAGGAACAAGGCGTCGATCTGTCCAAGGACGTGCTGGCCCTGCAGCGCCTGAAGGAAGCCGCTGAAAAGGCCAAGATCGAACTGTCGTCGGCGCAGCAGACCGAGATCAACCTGCCGTACATCACGGCCGATGCCTCGGGTCCGAAGCACCTGAACCTGAAGATCACGCGCGCCAAGCTGGAAGCGCTGGTCGAGGAACTGATCGAACGCACCATCGAGCCCTGCCGCGTGGCCATCAAGGACGCCGGCGTGAAGGTTTCCGACATCGACGACGTGATCCTGGTCGGCGGCATGACCCGCATGCCCAAGGTCCAGGAAAAGGTGAAGGAATTCTTCGGCAAGGATCCGCGCAAGGACGTGAACCCCGACGAAGCCGTCGCCGCTGGCGCCGCCATCCAGGGTTCCGTGCTGTCGGGCGACCGCAAGGACGTGCTGCTGCTGGACGTCACCCCCCTGTCCCTGGGTATTGAAACCCTGGGCGGCGTGATGACCAAGATGATCCAGAAGAACACGACCATCCCGACCCGCTTCTCGCAGACCTTCTCGACCGCCGACGACAACCAGCCGGCCGTGACGATCAAGGTGTTCCAGGGCGAGCGTGAAATCGCCGCGGGCAACAAGGCCCTGGGCGAGTTCAACCTCGAAGGGATCCCGCCGTCGCCGCGTGGCATGCCGCAGATCGAAGTCACGTTCGACATCGACGCCAACGGCATCCTGCACGTGTCGGCCAAGGACAAGGGCACCGGCAAGGAAAACAAGATCACCATCAAGGCCAACTCGGGTCTGTCGGAAGACGAGATCCAGCGCATGGTCAAGGATGCCGAGGCCAACGCCGAGGAAGATCACCGCGTCGCCGAACTGGCCCAGTCGCGCAACCAGGCCGATGCCCTGGTGCACGCCACCCGCAAGTCGCTGACCGAATACGGCGACAAGCTCGAGGCGTCCGAGAAGGAAGGCATCGAGGCGGCCATCAAGGCGCTGGAAGAAACGTTGAAGGACGGCGACAAGGCCGCCATCGACGCCAAGGTCGAAGCCCTGTCGACCGCCTCGCAGAAGCTCGGCGAAAAGATGTACGCCGACATGCAGGCGCAGCAAGCCGCCGGCCAGCAGCAGGCCGCCGACAACGCGAAGCCGGTGGACGACAATGTCGTCGACGCCGACTTCAAGGAAGTCAAGCGCGACCAATAATGGCCGGGCGCTGACCTGCCTCTGCCGCCCGGTAGCCGGAGAAATCCGCCTACCGGGCGAACTCATTCTGTAGCACTGAAAAGAAGGCTCTCCCCCGAGCCCACCGATCATGGCAAAACGCGACTATTACGAAGTCCTGGGCGTGGCGAAAAACGCCTCGGACGACGAACTCAAGAAGGCCTATCGAAAGCTGGCCATGAAGTACCATCCGGACCGCAATCCGGACAGCAAGGAAGCCGAAGAGAAGTTCAAGGAAGCCAAGGAAGCCTACGAGGTCCTGGGCGATGAACAGAAGCGCGCCGCGTACGACCGCTACGGCCATGCGGGCGTTGACCCCAACGCCGCCGGCATGGGCGGTGGCGGCATGGGCGGCGGGTTCGCCGACGCCTTTGGCGACATCTTCGGCGAGATCTTCGGCGGTGGCGGCGGTGGCCGCCGCGGCGGCGGTCCGCAGGTCTATCGCGGCGCCGACTTGAAGTACGCGCTGGAGATCACGCTGGAGCAGGCCGCGGCCGGCTTCGACACCGAGATCCGCGTGCCCAGCTGGGAAAACTGCGACACCTGCCACGGTTCCGGCGCCAAGCCCGGCACCTCGCCCAAGACCTGCCGCACCTGCGGCGGCTCCGGCGCGGTGCGCATGCAGCAGGGTTTCTTCAGCGTGCAGCAGACCTGCCCGACCTGCCATGGCAACGGCAAGGAGATCACCGATCCGTGCACGGCCTGCGATGGCGTCGGCCGCATCCGCCGCAACAAGACCCTGCAGGTCAAGATTCCGGCCGGCATCGACGACGGCATGCGCATCCGCTCCAGCGGCAATGGCGAGCCCGGCATCAATGGCGGCCCGCCGGGCGACCTGTATGTGGAAATCCACATCAAGCAGCACAAGATCTTCCAGCGCGACGGCGACGACCTGCACTGCGAACTGACCATCCCGTTCACCACGGCGGCGCTGGGCGGCGAACTGCAGGTGCCGACGCTGGGCGGCAAGGCCGAGATCTCGATTCCCGAAGGCACGCAGTCCGGCAAGACCTTCCGCCTGCGCGGCAAGGGTATCCGCGGCGTGCGCGGCAGCTATCCGGGCGACCTGTACTGCCACGTGGTGGTCGAGACGCCGGTGCGTCTGAGCGACGACCAGAAGAACATCCTGCGCCAGTTCGAGGCCTCGCTGAACGACGGGGGCGACCGCCACTCGCCGCAAAGCAAGTCCTGGACCGATCGCGTCAAGGAGTTCTTCAGCTGAATCGGCTGAGCTGAATCCCGCCGTACCGGCGGTTCTCGGCCCAGGCTCCGGAAGCGTCCGGAGCCTGGGCCGATTTCATTGGTCGGGCAATGGCCGAATAATGGTCAGGGCAAAAAAAACCGCGGCTTGCGCCGCGGTTTTACTGCAGGTACTGCAACTTCTTGCTTCAGACTTCGTACTGCTAACTACAGGTGCTGCATCTTCCAAAACAGACTTCTTACTGCAACTACAGGTACTGCTACTTCGCACTGCTACTGCTCCGCCGCTGTGGCCTGAAAAAACCGACCCCGAACCATGATGCCGCCCGGGGCCGGCCGGGCTACAGCAAGCAGCTCACCGGGTGATCGGCGGATATTCGAGTTCGCCGAACGTGTATTGGCCGCTGGCCTTGGCCTGGGCGAGTTCCTGCTGGACTTCGGCGCGCGTCTTGACGCTGGCCGCCGCCTTGACGGGCGGGTATTGCAGTTCACCGAAGGTGTACTCGCCGCTGGTCTTGGCTTGTTGCAGCTGGGCCTGCACTTCCTGCGCGCTCAGGCTGGCGGCCTGGGGCAGGGCGGGCGGGTAGTCCAGCTCGCCAAAGGTGTATTGGCCGCTGATCTTGGCTTGTTGCAGTTCGGTCGCCACCTGGGCGCTCGACTTGGCTTGCTCGACGCCGGCGGCCTGGGCGCCAGCGCCCACCAGGGCTAGGGAAATCAGCAGGGTAGTTGTCAGGGTTTTCATAATGACCTCCAATTCGTTTTAAACGGGGCCGAATCCGGCGGCCCTCCGTCGTGGTTCGTTGTTTGTTCCCGATGACTGAATTGTGCGCGGCATCCCACTTGGGATAAACCCTGATATCTTGAAAACATCTTTCCAAATAACCGTGTAATAAATGCCGTATAGGGATATCTCCCCGCGTATGGCATGGTCTTTCCTGTCCGACTGCGGAAGCGACCCGGGGGAGCGGAACGCACGGGCAAAAAAAAGCCCCTGCCGGGGCAGGGGCTGGGGACGCCGGGAGGGCGTGGCGCTCAGGGCGCCTTTTTCTTGAAGTCGCCGGCGACGGCGGTGCTGAAGCCATCCGGGCGCAGGTACTTGCGCAGCGCCGCGTTGACCACGTCGGGCGTGAGGGCGGTGATCTTCTTGTCCATCTCGGCCGACCATTCGAACGTGCGGCCACGCTGCAGGTAGTCGAGCCAGGTGCCGGCCAGCACGTCGTCCTGGGCGCGGGCCAGGTTGCGGTAGTTCAGCAGGGCGGTGATGCCGTCGGAGATTTCCTTGTCGCTGAATCCGTCTTTGAGCACGCGCGCCAGTTCCTCGCCGATGGCCTTTTCCAGGCGCTCGCGGTTCTGCGGCGCGTAGATGGCGTACATGGTCCAGCTGGCGCTGGGTTCGAACGACGAGACCGACAGCGAGCTGCGCACGTTGTAGGACAGGCCTTCGGTTTCGCGCACGCGGTTCCACAGGCGCGAGGTTTCCGAGGCGCCGAACAGGTAGTTGGCCAGGTACAACGCGGCGTAGTCGGCATCGCTGTCCTGCAGCTTCAAGGGCATGCGCGAGATGTAGAACGCGTTGGCCTTGTCCGGGGTCTCGATGTCGAACTGCTTGGCGGGAATGTCGCGGTACGGATTGCCGACACGGGTGTAGGCGGGGGCGCGCTTCCAGCCGGCCAGGCCATCCTTGACGGCCTTTTCGACGGCCTCGGGCTCGAAATCGCCGACCGCCGAGTACTCGATCTTGCCGGCGCCGTAGAACTTGGCGTGGAACTTGACCAGCGCGTCGCGGTTCAGCGCGCGGATGCTGGCCAGCGATTCGTCGAACGTGGGCACGTAGCGCAGGTCGTCAGCGGGCCACGGATTGTCCTGGCGGGCCAGGGCGCGTCCGGCCAGGGCCTGCGGCTCGGTCATGGCGTTCTGGATCGAGGTCTCGAGCTGGCGCTGGTATTCCTCGAGCTGTTCCTTGGGAAAGTTGGCGTTGCGCACGATGTCCAGCGCCAGGCGGGTCAGCTCGGGCAGGTTTTCACGCTTGGTCGACATGGCGATCTTGAGCGTGGTGCCGCCGCCGCTGAAGCCGAGCTCGGCCTGCAGCTTGTCGAGGCGGTCCTGGATGTCCTGGCGCGACAGCTTGGCGGTGCCGCGCGTCAGCAGGTCGGCCACGGCGCTGGAATTCACGCGCTGGCCCAGCAGGTCTTTCTCGTTGCCGAACTGGATCAGCATCTGCGCCTGCACGCGGTTGCCGCGCGTGGCCTTGGGCAGCAGCGCCAGCTGTACCGGGCCGTTGGGCAGGTCGAGCGTCTTGCGCTGGGTCAGGCGGTCGATGTTCTGCGGCGTGGGGTCGAAGGCGGACGCAGCCTTGAAGTCGGGATCGCCCTTGTAGTCCTTGAACACCGCGGTCAGGTCGACGCGTTGCATCTGCGGCGCGCGCACCGGCTTGTCGGTCGGGATGTAGCGGCCCTCGATGCGGTTGCTCTGCACCAGGTAGGTGGTGGCGGCCTGCTGCACTTCGGCCAGCGTGGCCTTGCGGGCGCGGTCGCGCTGCAGGAAGAACAGGCGCCAGTCGCCGGCGGCGATGGCTTCGGACAGCGCCACGCCGACCTGCTCGGGATCGCTGTAGGTCTGCTCCCATGAGGTCAGCCACTTGCTGCGCGCGCGGTCGAGTTCCTGCTGGGTGAAGGGCTTCTTGCCGAGCGTTTCCAGCGTGGCGGTCAACGCCTTCATGGCGGCGTCCTGGCTTTTGCCCGGGGTCAGCTGGGCGGCGAACATCGCCAGGCCCGGATCCAGGTTTTCCATGGTGAAGCCGAACACGCCCGAGGCCAGCTTGGTCGGCACCAGCGCGTGGTAGAGGCGGCCCGAGGGCGTGTCGGCCAGGATGGTGGTGGCCAGGTCGAACGGCACGAAGTCGGTGCTGCCGGCGGCCGGGATGTGGTACATCGCGGCGACCAGCGGGGTGCCGCCAGTGCGGCGCAGCGTGACCGTGCGCTCGCCGTCCTGGGCCGGTTCGACGGTGTATTCCGGCGGCAGCTTGCGGTCGGGCTTGGGCAGCTTGCCCAGCGTCGATTCGATGTCGGCCAGCGTGGCCTGCGGATCGAACTTGCCGGCCACGATCAGCACCGCGTTATCGGGCTGGTAGTACTCGTGATAGAAGGCGCGCAGCTGGCCGATGTCGACGTTCTCGACGTCGGAGCGGGCGCCGATGGTGTTCTTGCCGTAGCTGTGCCATTGGAACGCGGCCGCCTGCATCTTCTGCATGAGGATGCGGAAGGGGCTGTTCTCGCCGCTTTCCATCTCGTTGCGCACGACGGTCATTTCGGAGTCGAGGTCTTCCTTGGCGATCAGGGAATTGACCATGGCATCGGCCTGCCAGCCCAGATACCACTTGAGGGTGTCGGGGTTGGCGGCGAAGCTGGCGAAATAGTTGGTGCGGTCGCTGGAGGTCGAGCCGTTGGCCTGCAGGCCGCGGCGCGAGAACTCGCCCATGGCGTTGCGGGTGGTGGAGGTGCCCTTGAACAGCATGTGTTCGAGCAGGTGGGCCATGCCGGTCTGGCCGTAGTTCTCGTTGCGCGAGCCGACCAGGTAGGTCATGTTGACCGTGGTCGAGGGCTTGGATTCGTCGGGAACCAGCAGGACGCGCAGGCCGTTGCTGAGGCGGTATTCGGTGATGCCCTCAATCGAGGCGGCCTCCGTGACGCCGGCCGGCAGGCTGGCGGCTCCGGCCTGGAAGGCCAGGAAGGATGAGAACAGCAGCGCGCCCAGCGGACGCGGCAGCTTCGATATGGACAGGCGCATGGCGGACTATTCCTTTGGCATGGCAGAATCCGTTGGAGTGTATACGGTGTGAATGGTTCAGGGGCGCGGCCCCTGGCGCGCCGGTCCGTCGTTCTGTCTGGAAAACCGCGCATGTCGCTATCCCTTGAAATCGAGACTCCCCGCCTGGTGCTGCGGCAGTGGCTGGCGGCCGACCGCAAGCCGTTCGCCGACATGAACACCGATGCGCGCGTGACCCGCTATCTGCTGCCGATGACCGCCCAGGAAAGCGATGCGCTGGCCGATCGCCTGGCCGCGGGCATCGATGAATACGGGTGGGGTTTCTGGGCGGTGGAAGCGCCCGGCGTGGCGCCGTTCATCGGATTCGTCGGCATCAAGGCGCTGGCGCCGACGCTGCCCTTCGCGCCGGGCGTGGAAATCGGCTGGCGCCTGGCGGCGCCCTATTGGGGCAGGGGCTATGCCAGCGAGGCGGCGCAGGCCGCGCTGCGGGTGGGGTTCGAACAGGTCGGCGCGCCCGAGATCGTGGCGTTCACGGTGCCGGAAAACGCGCCGTCGCGCGCGGTGATGCGGCGCCTGGGCATGCGTGAGGATACGCAGCGCTTCGAGCATCCGGCGGTGCCGGACGGCCATCCCTTGAAGACGCACGTGCTGTACCGGCTGGCGCGCGAGGCCTGGCATGCGCAGAAAAATGGTGACGCAGGCGCAGGCATGGGGCCGTTCGCGGCGGCATAAGCGTCGGCAGGCCGCGCCATGCCGGAATGTTGCGTTGCAACACCCTGGCGTGGCGCGGCCGATTTGAGATCGGGGCGGGCGCGGGTGTAAGCTTTGCGGAACGTAGTTGCTGTTGTCGACGGGATGCGCGACAGCCGTCTACAGGTTTCCCGTCCAACGCCAGCCGCCGCCCTGCCGGGTCGCAGACCGGCCGCATGCCGGATTGCGCCTCGCGCCCCACGGGCGACGACGGTGCTTGTTGTTCGCGCCTTCGCCGCCGGCATCCTGCCGGCGCATCTTTCGGAGGAACGACCCATGCTGACCGAGATCGTCACGCGTGCCTTGTCCCAATTGACCGGCAGCCCCATGAGCGGCGACCGCATCAAAGGGCAGTTTCAGTACGCTTATGCCAGTGATGACGGCCAATTCGTGGCCATACTGACCCATGACATGACCACCTATGTGGTGGACCTGCGCGCCCAGCGCTATTTCGCCGAGTGCGGAGGATCGCCGCGAGGCTTTGCCGGGCATGTGCTCGAGATGGAGGGCGCCGAGGCGCGCCAGCATCCGTGGCCCGCGGCCAATGACCTGTTCGACCTGGACATGGATGCGGACGAACTGTCCTGGCGCCAGTGCCCGGGGATGCGCAGCATGGCCGGCAGCGCCAACCGATCTGTGGAGAGCCGCGCCGCCTGAGAGTGGCCAGAAGCGGCAGTCCCCTCACTGAACCGGCGACATCGCCGGTTTTTTTTATCTGGCGGTCAGGGCGGCTCGCTACAATCCGCGCCATGACTACGCACGCTGACAACGGCGCCCCGCGCGGCGCTATCCTGGTCGATTGCACGCATGAACGCCATGCGGACCAGATCCTGGCCATCTTCAACGAGGCCATCGTCACCTCGACCGCGCTGTACGACTACAAGCCGCGCCCGCGCGAGGCGATGCTGGGCTGGTTCCAGGCCAAGGCGGGCGGCGGTTTCCCGGTGGTGGGGTTCGAGAACGCGGCGGGCGAGCTGATGGCGTTCGCCAGCTACGGCACGTTCCGCGCCTGGCCGGCCTACAAGTATTCGGTCGAGCATTCCGTGTATGTCGACGGCCGTTTCCGCGGGCAGGGGCTGGGCGAGGCACTGATGCGCGTGCTGATCGAGCGCGCCCGCGCCAACCAGGTGCACGTGATGATCGGCGGCATCGACGCGGCCAACCAGGGCAGCATCAAGCTGCATGAGAAGCTGGGATTCGCGCACGCCGGCACCATCCGCGAGGCTGGCTTCAAGTTCGGCCGCTGGCTCGACCTGGCGTTCTACCAGCTGACGCTGGACACGCCGGCGCGGCCGGTCGATGGCTGACGCGCGTCGCCGCAACGGCGCCGCGGCGCGCGGCTGGCGCCTTACTTCGACAGCACCCGCATCGCCTGTTCCAGCCCCGCGACCGTCACGGGGTACATGCGGTCCTGCATGATGTCGCGCATCAGCGCGATCGACTGGCGGTACTGCCATGACGCGGTGGGCTCGGGATTGAGCCACACCGACTTGGGCCAGGCGTCCAGCAGCCGGCGCATCCACTGCGCGCCGGTTTCCTTGTTGTAGTGCTCGACCGAGCCGCCCGGCTGCAGGATCTCGTAGGGACTCATGGTGGCGTCGCCGACGATGATCAGGCGCCAGTCGGGGTTGTACTTGCGCAGCACGTCCCAGGTGTCGAAGCGTTCGTTCTGGCGCCGACGGTTGCTCTGCCACAGGCTCTCGTAGGGGCAGTTGTGGAAGTAGTAGACCTCGAGATTGCGGAACTCGCTGCGGGCCGCGGAGAACAGTTCCTCGACGCGGCCGATGTGGTCGTCCATGCTGCCGCCGACGTCCAGCAGCATCAGCACCTTGACCGTGTTGTGGCGCTCCGGGACCATGCGCAGGTCCAGGTGGCCGGCGTTGCGCGCGGTGCTGGCGATGGTGTCGTCCAGGTCCAGTTCGAGTTCGGCGCCTTCGCGCGCGAAACGCCGCAGGCGGCGCAGCGCGACCTTGAAATTGCGCGTGCCCAGCTCGACCTGGTCGTCGTAGTCCTTGAACTGGCGCATGTCCCAGACCTTGACCGCGCTGCGGTTGCCGGCCGACTGGCCGCCGACGCGGATGCCCTCGGGATGGTAGCCGCCGTTGCCGAAGGGCGAGGTGCCGCCGGTGCCGATCCACTTGCTGCCGCCGGCGTGGCGTTCCTTCTGCTCTTCCATGCGCTCCTTGAAGAGCTCCATCAGCTTGTCCCAGCCGTGCTTCTCGATGGCGGCCTTTTCCTCCGGCGACAGGCTTTTCTCGAACTGCTTGATGAGCCAGTCCAGCGGGATGTCCTTGCCGGCCGGCAGCGCGGCCTCGATGCCCTTGTAGTAGGCGCCGAAGGCCTTGTCGTAGCGGTCGTAGAGCGATTCGTCCTTGACCAGCGCGGTGCGCGCCAGGAAGTAGAAGTCGTCCAGCGTGGGCGTCATCACGTCCTGGCGCAGCGCGTCCACCAGCGTCAGGTATTCCTGCACCGAGACCGGCAGCTTGTGCGCCCGCAGGTGGTAGAAGAAGTCGATCAGCATGGCAGGCGCCGTGAAGGATGCGTCAGCGGCGCGGCGCGCCGCGGGTCATGGCGGCGAGCCGCTCCAGCAGATGCACGTCCTGTTCGTTCTTGAGCAGCGCGCCGGCCATCAGCGGCACCGCGGTCGCGGTGTGCGCGTCGATCTGCGCCGCGCTGACGTCCTCGGCCAGCAGCAGGCGCAGCCAGTCCAGCAGTTCGGACGTCGACGGTTTTTTCTTCAGGCCGGGCGCGTCGCGCAGGCTGAAGAAGGTGTCGAGCGCGGCGCGCAGCACGTCCTGCTTGAGTTCGGGGAAGTGCACCGCGACGATGTCGCGCATGGTGTCGCGGTCGGGGAAGCGGATGTAGTGGAAGAAGCAGCGGCGCAGGAAGGCGTCGGGCAGGTCCTTCTCGTTGTTGGAGGTGATGATGACCAGCGGCCGATGGCGCGCGGCGATGGTCTGGCGCGTTTCGTACACATGGAATTCCATGCGGTCGAGTTCGCGCAGCAGGTCGTTGGGGAATTCGATGTCGGCCTTGTCGATCTCGTCGATCAGCACCACCACCGGCTGCTCGGCGTCGAAGGCCTGCCACAGCGTGCCCTGCACGATGTAGTTGCGGATGTCGCGGACTTTCTCGTCGCCGAGCTGCGAGTCGCGCAGGCGCGACACCGCGTCGTATTCGTAAAGACCCTGATGCGCCTTGGTGGTGGACTTGATGTGCCACTGCAGCAAAGGGCGGCCCAGCGCGCGCGCCACTTCCTCGGCCAGCATGGTCTTGCCGGTGCCGGGTTCGCCCTTGATCAGCAGCGGGCGCTGCAGCGTCAGCGCGGCGTTGACGGCGAGCTTGAGGTCATCGGTGGCGACGTATCGGTCGGTGCCATCGAAGCGTGCGTGCGGTGCGGAAGGAGCGGTCTGGGCAGCGGACATGGATCAGCGGACTTCTCAGGGTTGATGGGGATCAAGGCCATTTTTGGGTATTAATCCTAGACAATTATCGTACAATCAGGCGGTTTTGCAGTTGGGTTCGACCCGCAACGTGTTTGCCGGGGGCCTTTCCGTGTGAGCAGGCCCTAGTCCTCAAGCCATACCAAGAAGAGCCATCCCAATGAAGTTGCGATTCTCTCTGAAGTACTCGGTTTCCCTGCTGGCCGCATTGGCATCCTGTGCGATCGCCGGCCAGGCAGTAGCTGCGGATGCAGCGCCGGTCGGTAATGTCCAGAATGCCCGTGACAAGGTTTCCATGTGCATCGGTTGCCATGGCATCGAAGGCTACAAGGCGACCTTCCCCGAGCTTTATCACGTACCGATGATTGCTGGCCAGAACGCCAAGTACATCGAGACCGCCCTCAACGAGTACAAAAAAGGCGCGCGCAGCCATCCCACGATGGATGCCATTGCCGGCAGCCTGTCCGACCAGGACATCGCCGACCTGGCCGCTTACTACTCGAACCTGAAATAACCGGGGGCAATCACATGAACCGCATCATGCTTGCCCTCGCGGGCGCGACGCTGGCCATTTCGGGCGCGACTGCCCAGGCCCAGGATCTGGCGGCCGGCAAGGCCGTCTTCGACAAATTCAATTGCGCCTCATGCCACGGCGCCGACGCCAAGACGGCGGTGGACCCGGCCTATCCGACGCTGGCCGGCCAGCACGCCGACTACCTGGTGCATGCGCTCAAGGCCTATCGCCGCGGCGCCTCGGGCAGCGCGGCCACGGCCAACGTGCGCAAGAACCCCATCATGGGCGCCTTCGCCACCCAGCTGTCCGACCAGGACATCAGCAACGTGGCGGCGTGGCTGTCGGCCCAGCCCAGCGACCTGGGCGTGCGCAAATAGCGCGACGGTCCGGCCGCATGCAAAAAACCCTCGGGAGACCGAGGGTTTTTTCTTGGGCGCTCGTGTCGCGCCAGGGGCTAGCGCTCGGCGCGCTGGCGGATCAGGTCGATGTAGGTATCGCTGTCCAGCGGGGTGCCCAGGCGCTGCGCTTCCCAGACGACCCGGCCCAGGCACTCCATGATCTCGTGCGCGGCCTGGTGCGCGTCGCTGCGCGCCACCAGGCGCTGGTAGGCGCTGCGGATGCCGGGCGGATGGTCGATCGACAGCTGCTCGGCGATGGCCAGGTGCATCGACAGGTGCAGGAACGGGTTGGTGCGGCCCTTTTCCACCGCGTATTCGGCGGTCATGGCCTCGGGGCTTTCGAGATCGGCGTGGTATTCCGGATGCTCGATGATCCAGTCCAGGGCCATGGCCTCCAGCGGGGTCAGGACCTCGTTGGCGCGGTGCTTGCGCCAGGTTTCGATGAAGAATTCGCGGACTTGGTCGCGGGAAGGGTTGAACATTGTCAGACGGATGCCATGCTGGCCAGAGAGGGCTTTATTTTACCGCCCGCCGGGGCGCCGCCCGCCCGCGGGCCGCAATGCGATATAGAATTGGTTGCTATCCGCTATCCAGTGTGCGTTTCGCCAGGGCCGCGCGGCCCGCGGACCACACGCCAGCCGATGCGGCGCGCGTGCAGAAAAACCACTCGGAGCAAATGGAGCATTCATGTCCTATCAACATATCAAGGTGCCCGCTGGGGGCCAGAAGATCACGGTCAACGCTGATTTCTCGCTGAATGTGCCGGATCAGCCCATCGTGCCCTACATCGAGGGTGACGGCACCGGCGCCGACATCACGCCCGTCATGATCAAGGTGGTGGACGCCGCCGTGCAGAAGGCCTATGGCGGCAAGCGCAAGATCCACTGGATGGAGGTCTACGCCGGCGAGAAGGCCACCAAGGTCTACGGCCCGGACGTCTGGCTGCCCGACGAGACCCTGGACGTGGTCAAGGACTACGTGGTCTCGATCAAGGGCCCCCTGACCACGCCGGTGGGCGGCGGCATCCGTTCGCTCAACGTGGCCTTGCGCCAGCAGCTGGACCTGTACGTCTGCCTGCGCCCGGTGGCGTATTTCAAGGGCGTGCCCTCGCCGGTGCGCGAACCCGAAAAGACCAACATGGTGATCTTCCGCGAGAACTCGGAAGACATCTACGCCGGCATCGAATACATGGCCGACAGCGAGCAGGCCAAGGAGCTGATCCAGTTCCTGCAGACCAAGCTCGGCGTCAAGAAGATCCGTTTCCCGAACACCTCGTCGATCGGCATCAAGCCGGTGTCGCGCGAGGGCACCGAGCGCCTGGTGCGCAAGGCGGCGCAGTACGTCATCGACAATGACCGCACGTCGCTGACCCTGGTGCACAAGGGCAACATCATGAAGTTCACGGAAGGCGGCTTCCGTGACTGGGGCTATGCGTTGCTGCAGAAGGAATTCGGCGCGCAGCTGATCGACGGCGGCCCGTGGTGCAAGTTCAAGAACCCCAAGACCGGCCGCGAGATCATCGTCAAGGACGTCATCGCCGACGCGTTCCTGCAGCAGATCCTGCTGCGCCCGGCCGAATACGACGTCATCGCCACCCTGAACCTGAACGGCGACTACATCTCCGACGCGCTGGCCGCGCAGGTGGGCGGCATCGGCATCGCCCCGGGCGCCAACCTGTCCGATTCGGTCGCGATGTTCGAAGCCACCCACGGCACGGCGCCGAAGTACGCGGGCAAGGACTACGTCAACCCGGGCTCGGAAATCCTGTCGGCGGAAATGATGCTGCGCCACATGGGCTGGACCGAGGCGGCCGACCTGATCATCTCCAGCATGGAGAAGTCGATCCTGTCGAAGAAGGTCACGTATGACTTCGCCCGGCTGCTGGAGGGCGCGACGCAGGTGTCGTGCTCCGGTTTCGGGCAGGTGATGATCGAGAATATGTGACCGGGCCTTATCGGTGAGTCTTTGAAAAGCCCGTAAGCCGCAAGGCTCGCGGGCTTTTTTTACGGCGGTCCATGTGAAGATCTATATCGGAAATAAGGGAATTCCTTAGCGCCTCGTATACCAACACAAGACAAAACGAATCAAATTGTTATTGTTACGGCGGTATAATTTATATGTTCAGCAATGCTGCATTTTTCCCTCCACCGCTGATACTCTTGGCTCAGTTTTGCTGACCCGGTTCCGCTGATATTTCCTAGACATGGCCCAACCCGCTCCCAATATGCCGCCCTATGATGCTTCGGCGTGCGTCCGCAGCCTGCGCGATGCCGGGCGGGTAGCGCTATTGATGGCCCCGAGGCTGGGCGACACGCTGTTGATGATGACCATGGCGTTCAACCTGGTCGCGCACGGGCGCCAGGTCACGGTCTTTGGCGATTTCGCCTACGGCCTGCGCAGCTGGTTTCCCGGCATGGATATCCGGCCGTCACTGCCGCAGGAGCAGGCGTCGGCGGTGCTGGCCGACTACGATTGCGCGGCGCAGATGCACGTCGGCTGGCCATACGCCCTGCATGATTGTGCCGCGTCCTATTTCTATTACGACGCCCACGTGGTGATCACCGGCAAGGGGTTCATCAAGCTCAACCAGATCCGGGACTATTGCCGCGATGCGCTGGGGTTGTCGCTGGCGGGCACCGATATCGGCCTGCGTCCACCGATGGCGGGGCGGCATCGCGCGTTCGACAAAAGGGTTGCGGTGCATCCGTCGTCCACCGGGGCGCAGCGTTGCTGGGCGCCGCGGCATTTCGTCGAACTGGGGTTGCGCCTGCAGCGCCAGGGCTATGAGCCCGTCTTCATCCTGGCGCCTCATGAGCGCGCCGGATGGACCTGCCTGACCGAGGCCGGCCTGGCGATCCAGCAGTCCCCCTCCCTGGCCGACGTGGCCGCATTCATCCACGAATGTGGCTGGTTCATCGGTAACGAGTCCGGCATTGGCCATCTGGCCTCCAGCGTCGGCGTGCCAACCTTGACGTTGACCGGCCGGCCCACCCGGACCAAGGCCTGGCGTCCGGGCTGGTCGATGTCGCGCATCGCGTATCCCGTCTATATTCCCGGAGGCCGCTGGCGTGACCGCCTGTGGCGCGAGTGGCTGCGGCCGGGCAGCGTCATGTCGGCGTTTGAAAGCCTGACGCGGGACTACAAAAAATCCATGGCGGCTGCAAAGGTCGTCCGTTCTTGACTCCGACCCTGCGCGACGGTTTCGCGGGATGGCCTGCCGGATCCGCATAACGTGTCATAGCCTGCCGCGTCCGCCAATTCTCTCCCCTAAAGTATCACTGGTCCTGCCAAAGGCCGAACTGAATCCCATGATGTCCATTCCATGCCTGCGCGGTGTCGCGTTCCTGACACTGCTGATCCCCGCCTTGGCACTGACCAGTGCCGTGGGGGGGCCCGCCATCCTCTACCTGACTGCATTGATCGCGCTGGTGGCAATGGCGGCCAATCTTGTCCAGCACCGGGAACCTTTCGCGCTGAAGGAGATGTCGGCGATGGCCGTGGCGCTGATGGCGCCGCTCATCGCGATGCTGATCAGCAGCAGCTACCTGGGCGTCTGGAGCTCTTCCGAAATTGAAAAGCTGCTGCGTTTCGCCCTCGCGGTGCCCGTCTGTTGGATGCTGTTGCGCGTGCCCCGCAACTGGTTGCAGCAAGTGCAGTGGAGCCTGTTGTTCGGCGCTTTTGCCGGGTCGCTCATGCTGGTGTACATCATCTACGAACCCAGCCTGGGCCGTGGCGCGGTGTCCGAGTATGGCGGCCGCTACAACGCGGTGGCATTCGCCGACTTGACGATCTTGTTTGGCTTCGCCTCCTTGCTGACGCTGCCCTGGCGCTTGTCGCCCTGGCCCAGGCTGGAAGCCGCCCTCAAGATCGCCGCGGTGCCGGTCAGCCTGTATGGCGTCTGGGTTTCACAGACGCGCAGCAGCTGGGCGCTTCTGCTGGTGTTCGGCCTGGTCTACCTGTTGACCAAACGGCAGTGGCAACGCCGTACCAAGCTCATCTTCGTGGCGGCCTTGGTCGTGGTGATGGCGGTGGGGGCAGTGCTGTCCTGGAACAGCAAGGAAAGCCGCTGGAAGAACATGGTGTCGGACGTGAGCCGCTATGAGCAGCATGACCGTGACACCTCGGTGGGCATTCGCATCCAGCTCTGGAAGGCCTCCTGGCTGATGTTCAGGGAAAGCCCGCTGGTGGGGGTGGGCGTGCCCAACTTCCGGCCGGAACTGGTCAAGCTGCAGAAGCAGGGCATCGTGACCGAGCTGGTCTCGACCGATTACGGCGAACCCCACAATGACATGCTCGGGGCGCTGGCGGGTTATGGCCTCCTGGGGCTGCTCAGCATCCTGGCGCTGTACCTGATCCCCGCCGCGGTCTTCTGGCGCCGTTCCGCCAGCGACGACCCCGTGGTGCACGTGGGCTCGCAGATCGGCATGCTGTTCTGCCTGGGCTACTTCGTCTTCAGCCTGTCGGAAATGATGTTCCGCAACATGCGCAGCGTGCCGATCTATGCGTTGACGGTGGTGGTGCTGTATGCCTTGACCTCGGCCCGCACCGGGCTGGCGCAGCAGCGCCTCGCGGCGAAACGATAGCGGATCCGGACGGCCCGTCGCGGCCGCGCCGTCATCCTGAAAAGCAAGGCCCCGGCGGCCTTGCTTTTTTTTCGCGCGCGCGTGGCGCATCCAAATGCTTGCCGGGCTTGACGTAGATCAAGCCCGGCCCCTCTCGTCGGTGAAAACCCTGTCGCTCCCCCTTATTCTGATCAGACGCAATAGATAAATCGTCACATTTCGCCGTCTTTGGTTTCGGATGCGGGTGGGCATGGAGAAAGAGGGTCTATGAAGAATTCAAGCTTGCGCAGGGAGCTGCTGTGGTTCGTGCTCGCGATCGGGGTCGCGGTGCTGGCCTTGGGGGGATGGGATGCCTGGGAACGGCGCGCCGAGATGCTGGCAGAGCGCAAGACGGAACTGCGCAATGTGCTGGACCTGGCCGCCGGCATCGTGCGCAATGGCAAGCAGCGCGCCCTCGACGAGCACCTGTCGCCCGAGCAGGCCAAGCGTAACGTGGCGCAGCGCCTGGCGCAGCTGCGCTATGGCGCGGACGGCTATGTCGGCGTGTTCGACGACAGCTATACGCTGCTGGTGCATCCCGACGCCAAGATGACCGGCACCAATGTGCGCGCGGTCACGGACAGTGACGGTCTGCCGATCTTCGAGAATCTCTACGCGCAGGGCAAGGCGGGCGGCGGCTTCGTCCAGTATCACTTTCCGCGGCCGGGGGCCGAAGAGGCGCTGCCCAAGGCCAGCTACGCCGTCTACGACCCGGAATGGGGGTGGCTGATGTTCACCGGCCTGTACGTGGACGACGTCGATGCGGCTTTTCGCGCGACGCTGTGGCGCCAGGGCGGCGTGACGCTGGCGCTGCTGGTGGCGCTGCTGGCGGCGGCGCTGCGGTTCTTCCGTTCCCACATCATCCGTCCGCTGGACGAGGCGGTGGCGGTCTGTGAGCGGGTGGCGCAAGGCGATCTGTCCAGCATCATCTCGCGCCACCATCGCGGCGAGATCGGCCGGCTGTTCGACGCCATGGCCTTGATGCAGGAACGGCTGGACGTGGCGGTGCGCACCATCGTGCACTCCACCGGTTCGATCGCGGCGGCTTCGCGCCAGATCGCCGCGGGCAGCATGGACCTGCACGACCGCACCGAGAAACAGGCGGCCGCGCTGGAGCAGACCGCGGCCAGCGTCGAGCAGATCACGGCCACCGCCAAGCAGAGCGCCGACCACGTGCGCGAGGTCAGTTCGCTGGCCGGCCAGTCGGCGCAACTGGCGCGGCAGGGCAGCGAAGAAACGCAGCACGCGATCGACGCGATGCGCGAGATCTCGCAGAGCTCGCAGCGGATCGACGAGATCATCCGACTGATCGACGAAATCGCGTTCCAGACCAACATCCTGGCGCTCAATGCCGCGGTGGAGGCCGCGCGCGCCGGCGAGCAGGGGCGCGGGTTCGCGGTGGTGGCGGGCGAGGTGCGGGCGCTGGCGCAGCGCTCGGCCACCGCCGCCAAGGAAATCAAGACGCTGATCGAGGCGTCGTCGGATTCGGTCGAACGCGGCAGCCAGCGGGTCGAGCAGGCCAGCGCCACCATGAGCAGCGTGCTGCAGTCGGCGGCGAGTAGCGCGCCGCTGATGGGCGAGATCGCCACCGCCTCGTCCGAGCAGAGCGTCGGCATCGAACAGATCAACCAGGCGGTGACGCACCTGGACAGCGTGACGCAGCAGAATGCGGCGCTGGTCGAGGAGTTCGCGGCGTCGGCCGCCACCTTGCACGATCAGGCCGACGACCTGGCGCGCGCGGTGGCGGTGTTCAAGCTGTCTGCAGCCTACTAGGCGAGCCCTGCACCACGCTCATGGCCCGCTGCAGGCGCGGGGTCAGCTCGCGGCTGGCGCTGGTCATGGGCAGGCGCAGTTCGTCGGCGATCAGGCCTTGCAGGGCCAGCGCGCGCTTGATCGGCGCCGGGTTGGGTTCGGCGAACAGCACGCGGATCAGGCCGCGCAGCGGCTCGAACAATTCGCGCGCCGCTTCGGCGTGGCCGTCGCGCGCCAGCTGCATCACTTCGACGAAGCGTTCGGGGAACAGGTGGGCGGCCGCCGGAATGGCGCCGCGCCCGCCCGCCAGGAAATGGTCGAGCAGCGCCATGTCCTCGCCGCAGAGGGCCGCCAGGTGTCCGCGCGCATTCAGCGCCATCAGCACCGGTGGATTGCATTCCTTGACGGCGTGGAAATTGGGCAGCAGCGCCAGCGATTCCATGGTTTCGACCGTCATGGTGACGCCGGCCCGCTTGGGAATGTTGTAGAGAATGATGGGACGCTCGGTGGCCCAGGCGATCTGCCGGTAATGCCACAGGATGCCCTGCTGCGACGGGCCCAGGTAGTAGGGCGGGGGCACCAGGTAGCCGGCGGGCGCGTACTTGTCCAGGCGGCGGATGGCGGCGGCCACGCCGCGCGTGTCGACGCCGCCCGCGCCGAACACCAGCGGCAGGGCGTGCGGATCGCGGCGGATGGCCTCGATCATCTCGATCTTCTCGGGAATGGAGAGCAGGTTGCCTTCGCCGGTGGAGCCGAACAGCACCAGGCCGGCCACGCCGGCGTTGCGGTAGTAGCGCGCCAGCGCCTGGGCGGCCTCGCAATCGACATAGCCGCCGCGCATCGGCGTGACCATCGGCAGCCAGAGGCCGTCGAAAGCGGGGGGGAGCGGGGTATCCATGGTCACTGCACCGTGATGGCGGCGGCGGGGCGCAGCGGGCCGAACTCGGCCTGGGGCAGTCCGCACATCACCGCGTGCATCAGGGCGTCGACCTGGCCGCGGTCGCAATGCAGCTGCAGGATGCTCTGGCCATGCGCGTGATCCACCGACAGCACGTAGACGCCGATGCGTTCGCCCAGTTCGCGGTGCAGGGCCAACCGCACCTTCAGGGCGTCCAGCGTGTCGATCCTGACGGTCAGGGAAACCATTTCCGCGGGCTGCGGCGCGGGGGCCGGCGCGGAGCGGTCAAACGAGGCGTACGTGCTGCGTTCTTGGCGGGGAATCATGGCGGTCGGGGGGGGCGCAGCCGGGGGGTGGGCTTGCGCGTATCCGGTTGGTTGATGACGATTCCACTATAGAAAGCGGGCCGTAAAACCTGCCGATAAATGCGGGCGCGGCGCGTAAAAAGCGCGTCAACGCCCGGACGCGCTCAGAACGTCTTGGTCAGCGACAGCAGGCCGGTGGCGCGGCCCATGTAGCGGCCGCGGCTGTTGGTGTAGACGGCGCGGTCGGCATTGGTGTCGATATAGGCGATCGAGACCGCCAGGCCCTGGCCGAAGTCCTTGGTCAATCCCAGTTTCCAGTCGGTGTAGGCGCCGTCGGTGACGTTGCGGACCGTCTGGCGGCCGACGTGGGCGTTGACCGTCAGGCCCCAGAACCCAGTGTCGAAGTTGCCGCTCAGATCGAAATACTGGCTGTACTTGCTGTCGGCGAAGCCGAACAGGTTGGTCATGGCGATCGAGTACTTGAATAGCACCGGGCCGTAGCCCAGGCCGGCATACAGCTCGGTGGTGTCGGGGCTGGTGTAGCCCGACGGGTAGTCGCCGGGATAGTAGTACTGCAGCACGCCCAGGTCGAACGGCACGTTCGGCGCCAGGTTGCCCTTGTAGCCGCCGTAGAAGTCCATCTCCACCGGCGCCGAGACCTTGCTGTTGCCGTCGTTGAGCCAGCTGATGCTGGAGTTCCAGTTGCCCAGGTACAGGCCGCTGGCGTGCGTGAAATCGAAGCCGCCCTGGATCGCGGGCTGGTTGTTGGTCTGCATCAGGCCGCGGTAGCGGTACTGGCTGGCCAGCGTGACGTTGGCGGTCAGCGAGTACTCGGGAGCCGGCTCACCGGCGGCGGGCGCATCGGCGGCGTGCACGGGGGTGGCAAGGGCGAACAGCGCGAGCGCGGCCAGGGTGTTGCGGGACATGGAATTCTCCTGTGTTGGACGGGATCGCCACAATAGGAGAAGCGGCATAAACGGCGAGACAAGACTCGCGCGGCCCGCGTAAAAGGCGCATCAATGGCGCGGCATGCCGCGCCTGCCTTCAGCCCGCGAAGCGGTAGCCCACGCCGATCTCGGTCAGCAGGTAGACCGGTTGCGCCGGATCGGCCTCGAGCTTCTGCCGCAGGTGGCCCATGTAGATGCGCAGGTAGTGGTTGCTTTCCACGTGCGACGGGCCCCAGACCTCGCGCAGCAGTTCGCGGTGGGTCATGACCTTGCCGCGATGGGCCAGCAGCGCGGCCAGCAGGCGGTATTCCATGGCGGTCAGGTGCACGTGCTGGCCGCCGCGTTCGACCACGCGCTTGGCGAAGTCCACGCGCACGTCGCCGAAGCT
This sequence comes from Achromobacter insuavis, assembly GCF_902859645.1. Classification (GTDB taxonomy): domain Bacteria; phylum Pseudomonadota; class Gammaproteobacteria; order Burkholderiales; family Burkholderiaceae_B; genus Achromobacter; species Achromobacter insuavis. The sequence goes on from NZ_CADIJR010000001.1 coordinate 201,395, forward strand.
GATCTCGGCGGCGCTGCCGGCGCCGCCGCGGGCATGGCGCCGCAGCAGCACGCGCAGCCGCGCCAGCAGTTCGCTGACGCCGAACGGCTTGGTCAGGTAGTCGTCGGCGCCGGCGTCCAGCGCCGCCACCTTGTCGGCCTCGGCCGTGCGCGCCGACAGCACCAGCACCGGCACTTCGGTCCAGCCGCGCAGTTCGCGGATCAGGGTCATGCCGTCCTCGTCCGGCAGGCCCAGGTCCAGCACCACGGCGTCGGGCTGACGGGTGCCGGCCTCGATCAGGCCGCGCTTGACGGTGTCGGCTTCGAACACGGCGCAGCCTTCGCTCTCCAGGGCCTGGCGCACGAAGCGGCGGATATTGGCGTCGTCCTCGATGATGAGGACGGTGGGCTGAAAGTCGAACATGCGATGGACTCAGGCGATTTCGGGGTGGATCGGGGGCGGCGTACCCAGGGGCAGCGTGAAGACGAATTGCGCGCCGCTGGGCTGGCCCGGCGCGTGCTCGACCCAGATGCGGCCGTGGTGCGCGCTGACGATGGCCTCGCACACGGCCAGGCCGAGGCCGACGCCGGGGGTGGCGGATTCGCGTTCGCCGCGGGTGAATTTCTCGAAGATGCGGCGCTCGGCGCCGGGCGCGACGCCGGGGCCGTTGTCGCACACCGCGACGCGCAGCTCGCCGTCCTGCGCCGCGGCGTGCAGGCGGATGACGCTGCCGGCCGGGGTGTACTTGGCGGCATTTTCCAGCAGGTTGCACAGCACCCGCTCGATCAGCACGCCATCGCATTCGACCAGCGGCAGCCCGGACAGGCTGTCGACCGCGACCTGGTGCGCCGCCAGCGGTTCGCGCATGGCGGCCAGCGAGGCGCCGACCAGTTCCTCGATCGACTGCCATTCCAGCCGCAGCGGCGTGTCGCGGCTCTGCAGGCGCGCCATGTCGAGCAGGTTGGCGACCAGCGCGTGCATGCGCTGCGCCTGGTCGCGCATGGCGCGGATGGTGTCCTGGATGTCGGCCGGCAGCGCGTCCTGGCGCCGCATCAGCGTGTCGGTCATGCCGACCAGGCTGGTGAGCGGCGTGCGCAGGTCGTGCGAGACCGCGGCCAGCAGCGAGTTGCGCAGCTTTTCGGATTCCATGCTGACCAGCGCCTGCTGCGCCACTTCGACGTAATGCAGGCGCTCCAGGGCGATGGCGATGAGCGTGGCGTAGGCCTCGATCTGGCGGCGCGAGTCGGGTTGCGAGAACAGGCTGCGGCGCGGCGCCGCCAGCGCCAGCACGCCGCGGGTGCGCATCGGCGCCTTCAGCGGCAGGTACAGCAGGTCGCTGTTGGACAGCGTGGCGGTGCCGGCGCCGGCCGGCTGGCCGTGGTCGTAGACCCATTGGGCCAGCGCCGACTCCAGCGGCGGCATGTCGTCGGCGGCGGGCGAGGCCAGCTTGAGGCGGTCGTCCAGGCCGAGGATGTAGAGCGCGCAGCGCGAGCCGAAGGTGGCGTGCACGAAGGCGCCGGCGGACGCGACGATCTGCTCGGGCAGGAGCGCCGACGACAGCTCGCGCGCGAATTCATACAGGCTGCGCGCATCGGCCTCGCGCTTGACCGAGGCCTGGGCCTGCAGCCGCAGGCCGGCGGTGAGCTGGCCGATCAGCAGGCCCACGGCCAGCAGCACGCCGAAGGTCAGCAGGTATTGCACGTCCGACACGGCGAACGAGGCCAGCGGCTGCACGAAGAAAAAATCGAACAGCCCCACGCTGACGATCGAGGCCAGCGCGGCCGGGCCGCGGCCATGGCGCAGCGCCACGGCCACCACCGCCAGCAGGAACAGCATGACGATGTTGGTCTGGTGCAGCGCCGGGAACGCCAGCGCCGACAGCGCGGTGGCCAGCGCGCAATAGCACAGCGCCCAGGCGTAGCCGCCCAGCGCCAGCGGGCTGCGCTCGTCGCCGTTCAGGCGGCCGCGGCGGCCCAGCGTGAGCGGATCGCGGCCCGGCACGCTGGCGGCGGGCAGCGGCGGCGCGCCCAGGCGGATGATGTCGATTTCGGGGCAGCCGGCGGCCAGCATGTCGGCGAAGCTGTGGCGGCGCCACAGCCAGCCGGGGCTGATGGCCGCGGTCAGCAGCGCCGACAGCGACAGGCGCAGACGCTGCAGGCCGCTGGCGCGGGTACGGCCGACGATGGCCTTGGTGATGTTGTGGCGGCGCACGTAGCGCACCACCGCGTCGACCATGTCGCCGCCGGCCAGGGTCTCGCAGCGCGCGCCGAGCGAGTCGGCCAGCGCCAGGCTGCGCTGCAGCCGTTCCTGTTCGGCCTGCGGCGGCGGCGCGGCGCGCGGCACGTCGATGGTGACCACGTGCAGGTCGCATTCCAGCTGCTGGCTGAGGCGGTGGGCGCTGCGGATGACGTATTCGGCGTCGGCGTCCGGGCCGATGCAGGCCACCACCGCTTCGCGCGTGCGCCAGACCGGCTCGATGGCGCGGTCGCGGCGATAGGCCTGCACGTCGTCGTCGACGTGGTCGGCGGTGCGGCGCAGCGCCAGTTCGCGCAGCGCGATCAGGTTGCCCTTGCGGAAGAAGTTGCGGGTGGCGTGGCGCGCCTGCTCGGGCAGGTAGACCTTGCCCTCGCGCAGGCGGCGCAGCAGTTCGTCGGCCGACAGGTCCACCAGGATGACTTCGTCGGCCGCGTCGAAGACTTCGTCAGGCACGGTTTCCCAGACCCGCACGCCGGTGATGCTGCCGACGGCCTCGTTGAGGCTGTCCAGGTGCTGCACGTTGAGCGTGGTCCAGACGTCGATGCCGGCCGCCAGCAGTTCCTGGATGTCCTGCCAGCGCTTGGCGTGGCGCGAGCCGGGCGCGTTGGAATGCGCCAGTTCGTCGACCAGCACCAGGTCGGGGTGGGCGGCCAGCGCGCCGTCCAGGTCGAATTCCTTGAGCGCGTGGCCGCGGTAGGCGACGTCCTTGAGCGGCAGGACCGCCAGGCCTTCGAGCAGGGCGGCGGTCTCGCGCCGGCCGTGCGTTTCTACGATGCCGGCCAGCACGCGGGCGCCTTGCGCGGCGTGGGCGCGGGCGGCCACCAGCATGGCGTAGGTCTTGCCGACGCCGGCGGACGAGCCGAAGTAGACCCGCAACTTGCCGCGCACCGCCTGGCGCGCGGCATCGTCGAGGTCTTTCAAGAGCGCGTCCGGATCGGGACGCTCGTCAGCATTGTCAGCCATGAACGCGCAAGTGAAGTGGGGGAACGGCTGGCAATACTATACGCCGGCGTGTCATTTCAGCGGCGCCAGCTGGTCCAGCGCCAGATTGAGCTTGAGCACGTTGACGACCGGGTCGCCCAGCACGCCCAGCCAGGGCTTGGAGGTGTTGGCTTCGATCAGGGCGTCGACCTTGTCGCGCGGCAGATGGCGGGCGCGGGCCACGCGCGCGGCCTGATAGGCCGCGGCGGCGGGGCTGATGTGCGGATCCAGGCCGCTGCCCGAGGCGGTGACCAGGTCCACCGGCACCGGCGTGGGATTGTCCGGATCGGCGGCCTTGAGGGTGGCGATGCGCGCCTGGACGGCCTCGGCCAGCGCCGGATTGCGCGGACCCAGGTTGGAGCCGCCGGAGTTGGCGCCGTTGTACGGCATCGGCGAGGTGGCCGACGGCCGGCCCCAGAAGTACTGCGGGGCGCTGAACGACTGGCCGATCCATTCCGAGCCGACCACCTTGTCGCCCTGGCGGATCAGCGAACCCGACGCTTCGTGCGGGAACACGGCGGCGGCGATGCCGGTGGTCAGGAAGGGGTAGGCCAGGCCGGTCACCAGCGACAGGGCGGCGAACACGACCAGGGCGGGGCGCAGGATGCCGCCTTGGCGCGGCAGGGGAAGAGCTTGTTTCATGATGAGTTCCTTTCCAGTGACGGGCGCGGGTCAGACCCAGCCCAGGGCGGCCAGCACCATGTCGACCAGCTTGATGCCGGCGAACGGCACCAGCAGGCCGCCCAGTCCATAGATCAGCAGATTGCGGCGCAGCAGGATCGAGGCGCCCAGCGGGCGGTAGCGCACGCCCTTGAGCGCCAGCGGGATCAGCACGATGATGATGAGCGCGTTGAAGATCACGGCCGACAGGATGGCCGAGGCCGGCGTGGACAGGCCCATGATGTTCAGCACGTTCAGCTGCGGATACACCGTGGCGAACGCCGCCGGGATGATGGCGAAGTACTTGGCCACGTCGTTGGCGATGCTGAAGGTGGTGAGCGCGCCGCGCGTCATCAGCATCTGCTTGCCGATCTCGACGATCTCGATGAGCTTGGTGGGGTTGGAATCCAGGTCCACCATGTTGCCCGCCTCCTTGGCGGCCTGGGTGCCCGAATTCATCGCCACCGCGACGTCGGCCTGCGCCAGCGCCGGCGCGTCGTTGGTGCCGTCGCCGGTCATCGCCACCAGGCGGCCTTCGCTCTGGTAGGCGCGGATCAGCTTGAGCTTGGCTTCCGGCGTGGCTTCCGCGAGGAAGTCGTCGACGCCCGCTTCGGCGGCGATGGAGGCGGCGGTGAGCTTGTTGTCGCCGGTGATCATCACCGTCTTGATGCCCATGCGGCGCAGCTCGGCGAAGCGCGACTGGATGTCGGGCTTGACGATGTCCTTGAGCTCGACCACGCCCAGCGCGCGGTTGCCGTCGCTGACCATCAGCGGCGTGCTGCCGCGACGCGCCACGTCCTCGGCCAGGCGCAGCACCTGTTCGGGCACGGTGGCGTCCTGCTCGGCCAGCCAGGCGCGCACCGCGTCGACCGCGCCCTTGCGGATCATGCGGTCTTTCAGGTTGACGCCGCTCATGCGGGTCTGCGCGGTGAAGGGCACGTACTCGGCATCGGCGGCGCGCACGGCCGGCGCGTGGATGGCCTTGTCGGCCAGCGCCACGATGCTGCGGCCTTCGGGCGTTTCGTCGGCCAGCGAGGCCAGGCGCGCCGCGTCCGCCAGTTCGCGCGGCGCTACGCCGGGCGCGGGCAGGAAGGTCGAGGCCTGGCGGTTGCCGAAGGTGATGGTGCCGGTCTTGTCCAGCAGCAGCACGTCGACGTCGCCGGCGGCTTCCACCGCGCGGCCCGAGGTGGCGATGACGTTGGCGCCCATCATGCGGCTCATGCCCGCCACGCCGATGGCCGACAGCAGGCCGCCAATGGTGGTGGGGATCAGGCAGACCAGCAGCGCCACCAGCACCGTGACGGTGACGGCGGTGCCGCCGCCGGCGGCCGTGACCGAATAGATCGAGAACGGCATCAGCGTCGCGACCACCAGCAGGAACACCACCGTCAGGCCGACCAGCAGGATCGTCAGCGCCAGCTCGTTGGGCGTCTTCTGGCGCTTGGCGCCTTCGACCATGGCGATCATGCGGTCCAGGAAGCTCTCGCCCGGATCGGCGGCGATGCGCACGAAGATCCAGTCGGACAGCACCCGGGTGCCGCCGGTGACGGACGAGAAGTCGCCGCCCGATTCGCGGATGACCGGCGCCGATTCACCGGTGATGGCGCTTTCGTCCACCGAGGCGACGCCGGCGATGACCTGGCCGTCGCCCGGGATGGTTTCGCCGGCTTCCACCAGCACCACGTCATTGCGGCGCAGCAGCCCGGAGGCCTGCTTGACGGCCTGGTTGCGCCACAGCGCCGGTTCGGCGCGGGCGGCATCCTCATCGCGGAAACCCTTGAGCAGGCGCGCATCGATGGTGGTGCGCAGGCCGCGCAGGGTCGCGGCCTGCTGCTTGCCGCGGCCCTCGGCCAGCGCTTCGGCGAAGTTGGCGAACAGCACCGTGAACCAGAGCCACACGGAGATCGCGAGGATGAAGCCCGCGGGCGCCTCGGCCTGGCCGCGCAACGCCATGATCCACAGGATCGTGGTCAGGATGCTGCCCACGTAGACCACGAACATCACGGGGTTCTTGAGTTGCGCGGCGGGCGAGAGCTTGCGCAGGCTGTCCAGCAGCGCGGGGCCGACCAGCGCGCCCGACCACATGCCGAACTTGCGTTCGAGCGGCGCGGCCGACGGCGCGCGGGCGGCGCCGCCGCCGGCGCCTTGGGTTGGCATATCAATCTTGGCCATTTTCTTTCCTAGCCTGTTGCATTCAGGGTTGCAGGTGTTCCGCGACCGGGCCCAGGGCCAGCGCGGGCACATAAGTCAGGGCGCCTACCAGCAGGACCGCGCCGATCAGCAGCACCACGAAGAGGGGACCGGTGGTCGGCATGCTGCCGGGCCCGGCGGGCAGGCGGCGCTTGGCCGCCAGCGATCCGGCCATCGCCAGCACCGCGATGATGACGGCGAAGCGGCCGAACCACATGGCGATGCCCAGCAACACGTTGTAGAAGGGCGTGTTGGCGGACAGGCCGGCGAAGGCGCTGCCGTTGTTGTTGGCGGCCGAGGACAGGGCGTACAGGATCTCGGAGAAGCCGTGGATGCCGGGGTTCAGCACGCCGGCCTGGCCGGCCGTCACCGACACCGCCAGCGCGGTGCCGCCCAGCACCAGCAGCGGCGTCGCCAGGATCACGATCGAGACCATCTTCATGTCGTAGGCCTCGATCTTCTTGCCCAGGTACTCGGGCGTGCGGCCGATCATCAGCCCGGCGATGAAGACGCCCAGGATGGCGAACGCCAGCATGCCGTAGAGGCCGGAGCCGACCCCGCCGTAGACCACTTCGCCCAGCTGCATCAGCAGCATCGGCGACAGTCCGCCCATGGCGCTCAGCGAATCGTGCATGCCGTTGACCGCGCCGCACGAGGCCGCCGTGGTGATGGTGGCGAACAGCGAAGTGGCGGCGATGCCGAAGCGGGTCTCCTTGCCCTCCATGTTGCCGCCCGGCGAGAGCGCGCTCATGGCGCTGTCGACGCCGGTCTGGGCGGTCATCGGATTGGGCTGCTGCTCGAAATAGGCGGTGCTCAAGGCGAACACGGCGAACAGCAGCGTCATGGCCGCCAGGATGGCGATGCCCTGGCGCCGGTTGCCGACCATCTCGCCGAAGGTGAAGCACAGCGCCGCCGGGATCACCAGGATCGCCAGCATCTCCAGGAAGTTCGACAGGGCCGTCGGGTTTTCATAGGGATGCGCGGAGTTGGCGTTGAAGAAGCCGCCGCCGTTGGTGCCCAGCATCTTGATCGCTTCCTGCGAGGCGACCGGGCCCATGGCCAGCGTCTGCGTCTGGGTGACCGCGGGGTCGGTCACGGGCTGGCCCTTGGCGTCCAGCACCGGCTGCCCCTGGGCATCCACGCGCGGCTGGTCGTAATGCAGGGCTTCGACCGTCTGCACGTCCTGGTAGGGGCTGACGTTCTGGATCACGCCCTGGCTGACCAGCGCCAGCGCCAGCACCAGCGACAGCGGCAGCAGCACGTACAGCGTGCTGCGCACCATGTCGGCCCAGAAGTTGCCCACCGTGGCCGAGCAATGGCGCGCCAGCCCGCGGATCAGCGCGAACAGCACCGCGATGCCGGTGGCGGCCGAGACGAAGTTCTGCACCGTCAGCGCCAGCATCTGCGTCAGGTAGCTCATCGTCGATTCGCCGCCGTAGCCCTGCCAGTTGGTGTTGGCCACGAAGCTGATGGCGGTGTTGAGCGAGGAATCGGGCGAGACGGCGCCCATGCCGGCCGGGTTCAGCGGCAGCAGGCCCTGCAGGCGTTGCAGCGCGTAGACCGCCACGATGCCCAGGATGTTGAAGGCGAGCACGGCCAGCGCATAGCGCTTCCAGCCCATTTCAGCCTGCGGGTCGATGCCCGCCAGCCGGTAGATGCCACGTTCCAGCGGGCGGCCCCAGGCGGTCAGCCGGGATTGCCCGTTTTCCATGGCGATGCGGATATAGCGCCCCAGAAAGGGCGCGATCGCGAGCAGGACCACCAGGTACACGACCAGCAGTCCGACGAATTCGGCAGTCATCAGAACTTCTCCGGTTTGAACAGGGCGACCAGCAGGTACACGAACAGCAGCGCGGACGTGATGCCGCTCAGCCAGTAGAGCCAGCTCATGGTTGCTCTCCCGAGGACAAGGCTTCGCAGAACGAGACCAGGGCGTAGGTCAGCCCGGCCATGACGGCGAAGATCGCGATATAGATGGCATCCACGTTTTTCCTCCCGGGAGCGGGCTCCCTTCGAACGACGGGCCCGGGCGGCAAAAGGGGATGCGGACCGCGCGGGCGAAGTGACCAATCAGGACACCGGCAGGTTACGGAGCAGGGGGTAAAAACGGGGTATAGCTTTGGCGGGGGGGTGTAAACGGAACGTAAAGACGCGCTGGCATCATCCGGTCTGCGGATGCGCCGCGATGGCGCGGCGCGAGTGCCCGGAAGCGGGCGGCGGGGCCGGGGGGAGTTGAGGCTGGCTCAAAATCGGGCCCGCCGGCAGCCTCCGGAAAGCGGGTTTGGGTCGAAAAAATCCCAATATTTAGAACAGAGACGCCAAGATGCACTACTGTGGTGCATGGAATATGTAAATGAATGCGCCGAATTAGGGCATTCCCCTAGTGTGGCATTCCCGCATCTGGTGCAGAATCTCTTCCCATGCAGGTGAGGAGACAAAGCCCTGCATGGGCAATTACCGGCGGCACCGGTACATAAAAAAGTAGCAGTACTCAAGAAAAGCAAAACGCACAACGGCTGGCACCAGGCAGTGCCGGCCGTTGTCGCATAAAAAGCCCGTATTCCGCACGCCAGGGTTTTTTCCAGCGCCGCGTTTCGCGATATTCCCCAGGTTTCGCTCACGCTAGCTATGCCGGAATCCCGCGTTTCCTCCAAACCCGTCCCCACGCGCTACTGGCGCCGCAATGTGCGGCTGATCGTGTTGCTGCTGGTCGTCTGGGCGACGTTGACCTTCGTTCCATCCTATTTCGCCCGCAGCCTGTCGTTCGACTTCATCGGCTGGCCGTTCTCGTTCTGGATGGCGGCCTACGGCGCGCCGCTGGCCTATCTCATCATCATCGGCATCTATGCGCGGATCATGAACCGCGCCGACCAGCGCTCGGAAGAGGCCAAGGGGGACGCCTGATGCCGTTCGGCGGAGATACCCCGCAGCAATTCAGCATCCGGCTGCGCCGCATCTACGTGCTGTACACGGCCGGCTTCGCGCTGATGATCCTGTTGATGGCGCTGGCCGAGATCCTGGGCCTGCCGCGCAACTGGATCGGCTACGTGTTCCTGTTGGTCACGGTCAGCCTGTACGCGGGCATCGGCATCGTCTGCCGCACCTCGGACCAGGTCGAATACTACGTGGCCGGCCGGCGGGTGCCGGCCTTCTACAACGGCATGGCCACCGCCGCGGACTGGATGTCGGTGGCTTCCTTCATCGGCGTCGCCGGCACGCTGTACCTGACGGGCTACGGCGGACTGGCCTACATCATGGGCTGGACCGGCGGCTACGTGCTGGTGGCGATGCTGCTGGCGCCGTACCTGCGCCGCTTCGGCCAATACACCATTCCCGATTTCATGGGGGCGCGCTACGGCGGCAACCTGCCGCGGCTGGCGGGCGTGGCCTGCGCCATCCTCTGTTCGTTCACCTACCTGGTGGCGCAGATCTACGGCGTGGGCATCATCACCACGCGCATGACCGGCATTTCGTTCGAGCTGGGCATCTTCGTGGCCCTGGGCGGCATGCTGGTCTGTTCGTTCCTGGGCGGCATGCGCGCCGTCACCTGGACCCAGGTGGGGCAGTACATCATCCTGGTCATCGCCTACCTGGTGCCGGTGGTGTGGCTGTCGATCAAGCACACCGACATGCCGGTGCCGCAGCTGTCGGCCGGCGCGGTGCTGCAGCAGGTGACCGAAAAAGAGGTCTACCTGCAGAACGATCCGGCCGAGATCGAGGTGCGCCGCCTGTGGCAGGAGCGCGCCGACGAGATGGCGCAGCGGGTGCGCGACCTGCCCGAGTCCTGGGCGCTGGAAAAGGACAAGCTGCGCAGCCGCCTGGCCCAGCTCAACGCCGGCGACGCGCCGATGGTCGAGATCCGTTCGGTCGAACGCGAACTGGCGGCCTTTCCGCCCAATGTGGAGGAGGCCAGGATCGCCTGGTCTCAGGCCAAGGCCACCTTCGAGGCGCGCGCCGCGCCGCTGACCCCGCATGCCGAGCCCTTTCCATCTGAAGATCCGGAGGAACGGCGCAACATGCGCATCAATTTCCTGGCGCTGGTGCTGTGCCTGATGCTGGGCACCGCGGGCATGCCGCACATCCTGATGCGTTCATACACCACCTCGTCGGTGATCGAGGCGCGCCGCTCGGTGTGCTGGTCGCTGCTGTTCATCCTGCTGCTGTATTTCATGGCGCCGGCGCTGGCGCTGCTGGTGAAGTACGAGGTCTACACGCAGGTGGTGGGGTCGAATTTCCTCAGCCTGCCGAACTGGGTGCATGCCTGGAGCGCGGTCGACAGCAATCTGCTGGACGTCACCGACATCAACCGCGATGGCGTGGTGCAGCTCAGCGAGATCAGCATCGGCGCGGACGTGGTGGTGCTGGCCATGCCCGAGATCGGCGGCTTGCCCTATGTGATCTCCGGGCTGGTGGCGGCGGGCGGCCTGGCGGCGGCGCTGTCCACCGCCGATGGCCTGCTGTTGACCCTGTCCAATTCGCTGTCGCACGACATGTGGTACCGGATGGTGTCGCCGCGCATGTCGGCGGCGCGGCGGGTGATGGTGTCCAAGATCCTGCTGCTGGTGGTGGCGTTCGGCGCGGCCTGGGTGGCGGCGCGCAAGCCGGCCGACATCCTTTTCATGGTGTCGGCGGCGTTCTCGTTCGCGGCCTCGTCGTTCTTCCCGGCGCTGGTGATGGGCGTGTTCTGGCGCCGCGCCAACAAGTGGGGCGCCACGCTCGGCATGGCGGCGGGCCTGCTGGTGACGTTTGCCTACATGACACACACGCATCCGTGGCTGCGGGAATGGGTGCTGGGGATCTCGCGGACCCAGCCGGTGGACCTGTGGTGGGGCATCCAGCCGATCGCGGCCGGGGTGTTCGGCGCGCCGGTGGCGTTCCTGACGATCATCGTGGTGTCGCTGCTGACGCCGCCGCCCGACCGCGCCACGTTGGCGCTGGTGGACTACCTGCGCCATCCGGGCGCGCCGAAGCCGCCCGCGGAAAACGGCACGGCCTGAGCGTGGCGGGGGCGCCGGGCGGCCCGGACACGCGCCGGCGGCGGCCGGACCCGGGCTTGCGCCCGGGACGGCTCAGTGCGACACGGACTTCGAGAAGACGTTCATGACCACCACGCCGGCGATGATCAGGCCGATGCCGATCAGCGCGGGGGTGTCCAGGTGCTGCTTGAAGAACAACGCGCCGACGATGGAGATCAGCACGATGCCCACGCCCGACCAGATGGCGTAGGCGATGCCGACCGGCACCTCGCGCAGCGTCAGCGACAGGAAGTAGAACGAGATCATGTAGCCGAACACCGTCACGACCGACGGCAGCAGGCGCGAAAAGCCGTCGGAGCTTTTCAGGGCGCTGGTGGCGAAGATCTCGGCGATGATGGCGATGCCCAGGTAGAGCCACTTCATTTGCGCGATCCCTCGGATTGGCGCAGCAGCACCAGCAGGGCGCCGGCGCCGCCTTCGCGCTCGGGCGCCTCGGAAAACGCCAGGACTTCAGTCTTCTGCACCAGCCAGGTGCGGGCCTTGTCCTTGAGCACCGGCTCCAGTCCTTCCGAGCCGTAGCCCTTGCCGTGCACGATGCGCACGCAGCGGATGCCGTGTTCCTGGCACTCGTCCAGGAACGACAGCATGGCGTGGCGCGCCTGCTCCACGCGCAGGCCGTGCAGGTCGAGTTCGGCGCCGGCGCGCCACTGGCCGCGGCGCAGGTTGCGCGCGGTGTCGGGCGCGGCGTCGCTGCGCACGAAGGCCGTGCCGCCTTCGGACAGCAGGTGCGTGATTTCGCCGCTGTCCGAGACGCCCACATCCGCGCGCGTGGACGTTTCGCCCAGCGCGTTGGCGCGGCGCAGCGCCGGGGCCGGCTGCGGCGCCGGCTTGTGCTCGACGCGCGCGGCCTGCTTGATCGGCTTGACCGACTGCATGGTGCGCCGGAACGCGGCCATGTCGTCGGCCGGATCGGTGTCCGCGCCGGGCGCCGGCGCGGTTTTCTTCAGCGCCGCCACCCGCTGGGCGAGGGCGGCGCGCTCTTGCTCGGCCTGCAGGTCTTTCTTGAGGCGTTTCAGGTCGGCCGCGCCGACCTTATTGCCCCGCATTCTCCAGCCACCGTTGTGCGTCCAGGGCGGCCATGCAGCCCGTGCCGGCGCTGGTGATGGCCTGGCGGTAGACGTGGTCCTGCACGTCGCCGGCGGCGAACACGCCCGGGACCGAGGTCATGGTGGCCATGCCGGACAGGCCGCTCTTGGTGACGATGTAGCCGTCCTTCATTTCGAGCTGGCCCTGGAAGATCTCGGTGTTGGGCTGGTGGCCGATGGCGATGAAGGCGCCGGTGACCTTCAGGTCTTCGGTGGCGCCGGTGTCGACGTGGCGCACGCGCACGCCGGTGACGCCGCTGTCGTCGCCCAGCACTTCTTCCAGCGTATGGAACACCTTCAGTTCCATGTTGCCGTTCTCGACCTTGCTCATCAGCTTGTCGACCAGGATCGGCTCGGCGCGGAACTTGTCGCGGCGGTGGATCAGGGTGACCTTGCGGCAGATGTTGGACAGGTACAGGGCTTCCTCGACGGCGGTGTTGCCGCCGCCGACCACGACCACGTCCTGGTTGCGGTAGAAGAAGCCGTCGCAGGTGGCGCAACCGGACACGCCGCGGCCCATGAAGGCCTCTTCGGACGGCAGGCCCAGGTACTTGGCCGAGGCGCCGGTGGCGATGATCAGGGCGTCGCAGGTGTAGACCTTGCCGGTGTCGCCGGTCAGGGTGAACGGACGCTTGGACAGGTCGACCTTGGCGATGTGGTCGAACAGCATTTCGGTGTTGAAGCGCTCGGCGTGCTTCTGGAAGCGCTGCATCAGGTCCGGACCCTGCACGCCATCGGCGTCGGCCGGCCAGTTGTCGACGTCCGTGGTGGTCATCAGCTGGCCGCCTTGGGCCAAACCTGTAACAAGGACGGGGCTCAGATTGGCGCGTGCCGCATAGACGGCCGCCGTGTAACCGGCGGGGCCGGATCCGAGTATCAAAACTTTAGCGTGCGTAGGCGTGGACATGGGCGGGTATCTTTAGGTTAACGCCCAATTATAATGAGCCGCATGCCGCGTATCTCGACTGCTTCTCCGCGCGCTTCGCGCAACACCCGCAACGGGCCTTCGCCGCTGCAGACGCGTATCTCCGCGTTGCTGCGCGAAGCCCGCTGGATCCTCTTCGCCGCCCTGGCCGCCTGGCTCACGCTGGTGCTGGCCACCTGGAGCGCCGCCGACCCGGGCTGGTCCCATTCCGTCCCCGCCGGGACCATCCATAACAGGGGCGGAACCCTCGGCGCCTACCTGGCGGACATCCTGCTGTACCTGTTCGGTTTCTCCGCCTGGTGGTGGGTCATCCTGCTGCTGCACCGGGTGCGGGCGGGTTACCGCCGCCTCGCCAGCCATCTTCGCGTTACCAATGGTAAGCAGCCGGAAGTGTTGCCGCGCGTCCACTGGGAAGAGGGCATCGGCTTCTTCCTGCTGCTGATCGGCTCGCTGGGCATGGAAGCCCTGCGTCTGGCCAGCCGCGGCACCCACCTGCCGGGCGCCTCGGAAAGCGCCAGCGGCGCCGGCGGCGTCATCGGCCACACCCTGGCCGACCTGATGGGCCGCAGCATCGGTTTCACCGGCAGCACGCTGGCCTTCCTGGTGATGCTGGCGATCGGCCTGAGCCTGTTCTTCTCGTTCTCGTGGCTGACCGTGGCCGAGCGCGTCGGCTCCTGGCTCGAAGGCCTGGTGCGCCGGGTGCGCAATTCCTACGCCGCGCGCGAAGACCGCAAGGTCGGCGAGGTGGCCAAGGCCGTGCGCACCGAGCAGGTGGTGGCCAAGCAGGAAAAGCTGGTGCATGAACAACCGGTGCGCATCGAGCCGGCGATCACCGTGGTGCCCAAGTCCGAACGCGTCGAAAAGGAAAAGCAGCAATCGCTGTTCTTCGCCCCGCCGCCGGGCGGCGAGGGCGACCTGCCGGCCATCAGCCTGCTGGATCCGCCCCTGGCCAACCAGGAAACCGTGTCGGCCGAGACCATCGAATTCACCTCGCGCCTGATCGAAAAGAAACTGGCCGACTTCGGCGTGTCCGTCACCGTGGTGGCGGCGCAGGCCGGCCCGGTCATCACGCGTTACGAAATCGAGCCGGCCACCGGCGTCAAGGGCAGCCAGATCGTCAACCTGGCCAAGGACCTGGCGCGCGCGCTCAGCCTGGTCAGCATCCGGGTGGTGGAAACCATTCCGGGCAAGAACCTGATGGGCCTGGAACTGCCCAACCCGCGCCGCCAGGTGGTGAAGCTGTCCGAGATCCTGGGGTCGCAGACCTATCACGCCAGCCATTCGGTGGTGACCATGGCGCTGGGCAAGGACATCGCCGGCAACCCGGTGGTGGCCGACCTGGCCAAGATGCCGCACCTGCTGGTGGCGGGCACCACCGGATCGGGCAAGTCGGTCGGGATCAACGCCATGATCCTGTCGCTGCTGTACAAGGCCGACGCCTCGCACACCCGCCTGATCCTGATCGACCCGAAGATGCTCGAAATGAGCGTCTACGAAGGCATTCCGCACCTGCTGGCGCCGGTGGTCACGGACATGCGCCATGCCGCCAATGCGCTGAACTGGTGCGTGGGCGAAATGGAGAAGCGCTACCGCCTGATGAGCAAGATGGGCGTGCGCAACCTGGCCGGCTACAACACCAAGATCCGCGACGCCATCAAGCGCGAGGAACCGATCCCGAATCCGTTCTCGCTGACGCACGACCAGCCCGAGCCGCTGTCGCCGCTGCCCACCATCGTGGTGGTCATCGACGAGCTGGCCGACCTGATGATGGTGGTGGGCAAGAAGATCGAAGAACTGATCGCCCGCCTGGCGCAGAAGGCGCGCGCGGCCGGCATTCACCTGATCCTGGCGACGCAGCGTCCCAGCGTCGACGTCATCACCGGCCTGATCAAGGCCAACATCCCGACCCGCATCGCCTTCCAGGTGTCGTCCAAGATCGACTCGCGCACCATTCTCGACCAGATGGGCGCGGAGACCCTGCTGGGCCAGGGCGACATGCTCTACATGCCGCCGGGCACCGGCCTGCCGGTGCGCGTGCACGGCGCCTTCGTCAGCGATGACGAAGTGCACCGCGTGGTCGAAAGCCTGAAGGCGCAGGGCGAGCCGAACTATGTCGAGGGCCTGCTGGAAGGCGGGCTGGACGGCGACGGCGGCGAAGGCGCCAGCAGCGTCACCGGCATCGGCGGCGACGCCGAGTCGGACCCGATGTACGACCAGGCCTGCGAGGTGGTGCTCAAGCATCGCCGCGCCTCGATCTCGCTGGTGCAGCGCCACCTGCGCATTGGTTACAACCGTGCGGCGCGGTTACTGGAACAGATGGAGCAATCGGGTATCGTGTCGGCGATGCAGTCCAATGGCAACCGGGAGATCCTGGTGCCCGCCGCCGCTCGAGAGGAAGCATGATGAAGACGTTTCGTGGCCTGGCCGCCGGCCTGGCCTTCTGCCTGGTCCCGGCGTTGACGCCGGCCGCGGCGATGGCCGCCAGCGCGCAGGAACAGTTGCGCGCGTTCGTGGGGTCGGTGACGGCGGCGACGGGCGCGTTTTCCCAATACACCGTCAATACGCAGGGGCGCACGCAGCCGGCGCAGACGGGCGTGTTCTCGTTCCAGCGGCCGGGCAAGTTCAAGTGGGCGGTGCAGAAGCCCTACGAGCAGCTGGTGATCTCGGACGGCAAGCAGGTGTTCCAGTTCGATCCGGACCTGGCGCAGGTGACCGAGCGCAAGGTGGATGCCGCCATCGGGACGTCGCCGGCGGCGATCCTGTTCGGGTCGGGGTCGCTGGAGCAATCGTTCGATGTGTCGGCGTTGCCGTCCAAGGATGGCATCGATTGGCTGCGGGCGAAGCCGCGCACGGCGGATGCGGGGTTCTCCCGGGTGGATATCGGCATGAAGGACAATCTGCCGGTGCGGGTGGAGCTGCTGGATTCGTTCGGGCAGACGACGCGGGTGGATCTTTCCGGGATCGTTCCCAATCCCAAGCTTGGGGAGGGGGAGTTTCGGTTTGTGGCGCCTAAGGGCGTGGATGTTGTCAAGATGTAGTTGGGCGGTGGTGTTTGCTTCGTAGGCCGCCCGGCACGGGGCGCGCAGGCGGTGAGCGCGCCAACGATTGCGGTCCGGAGCGTTCGCTCCGGACTTTCCCTTTGTCATCTTCGTTGTCGCCTGCGGCGACTGCCTTCAGATTCCCTCGGGCGCATCGACGGCGCGCTCACCGCCTGCGCGCCCCGCGCCGGGCTACGGGTTTCGAGAAATGCGGCGCTGCTGGATCGCAGGGGGATGAGAGAGGTTTGCGTTGCCCGCAAAAAAAGGCCGCCCGGGCGGCCTTTTTTTGCATACGTGGCGTCTTGCGTCGTGATGCTGGTCGCTGCGCGCTTGCGGCGAGGTGTGGGCGGTGTTACCTGAAGCGCGCAGCGGATGGCTGGTGCCAGGAGGGACGCCCGGCCGTCCGAAGGCCGGGCAGCCCCCTTGGGGGGCCAGCTAGCTCACGCAGTGAGCGCGGCGTGGGGGCGTTTATAGGCCACGCAGTCGATTTCTACTTTCGCATCCACCATCAGCGGCGACTGCACGCAGGCGCGGGCGGGGGGATTTGCGCCGAAGTATTCCTTGAAGACCTTGTTGAACGAGGGGAAGTCGCGGGCGTCGTCGAGCCAGACGCCGCAGCGGACGACGTGTTCGGGGCCGTAGCCGGCTTCCTTGAGGATCGCGAGGACCTGCTGGATGGCCTTGTGGGACTGGGCGACGGTGCCGCCTTCGATGACTTCGCCGTTTTCCATCGGGACCTGGCCCGAGACGTAGAGCCAGCCGTCGGCGGCGACGGCGCGGGCGAAGGGCATGTGGGAGCCGCCTTGGCCGGTGCCGCCGGCGACGCCGTAGCGGGTGATGCCGTTGTTGTCGGCGGTGGGGGTGGTGCTGCTCATGTCAGGGCTCCTGGAGGGCGGGGGTGGAGGCGGCGAAGCTGGCGCGCAGGTCGCCGTTGCGGGGCAGCCAGCGGCCGGCGCGGTCGCCGGTGGGTTGGCCGTGGCGGTAGGACAGGACGCCGTTGACCCAGACGGCCTCGATGCCGGCGGCGGTCTGGACGGGGGCGGCGAAGGTGGCGCGGTCGATGACGGTGGCGGGGTCGAACAGCACCAGGTCGGCGTGGAAGCCCGTGCGCACCAGGCCGCGTTCGGCCAGGCCGAAGCGGGCGGCGGACAGGCCGGTCATCTTGTGGACGGCCTCGGGCAGCGGGAACAGGCCGACGTCGCGGCTGTAGTGGCCGAGCACGCGCGGGAAGGCGCCCCACAGGCGCGGGTGCGGCATGGGATCGTTGGGCAGGCCGTCGGAGCCGACCATGGTGAGCCGGTTCGACAGCACGCGGCGCACGTCGTCCTCGTGCATGTTGTGGTACACGGCGCCGGCCGGTTGCAGGCGCTTCGCCGCTTCCAGTAGCGTCACGCCCCAGTCGGCGGCGATGGCGGACAGTTTGCGGCGGGCCTGTTCGGGGTGCGGCACCGACCAGGTGATGTCGATGTCGAATTCGTCGGTGACCTGCTTGAGGTCGAGCGTGGACGAGCTGGCCGAGTACGGATAGCAGTCGCAGCCCACGTGCTGCATGCGGCCGGCGTTCTCCAGCTTGAACAGCACTTCCTTGGTGCGGCCCCAGTTGCCGGCGCCGGCGCACTTCAGGTGCGACACCACCACCGGCACGCGGGCGTGCAGGGCGATGTCGAAGGCTTCCTGCATGGCTTCCAGGATGGCGGCGAATTCCGAGCGCAGGTGGGTGGTGTAGAGCGCGCCGAATTCGTCCAGGACTTCGGCCAGCAGCTTGACCTCGGCGGTGTCGGCCTCGATCGCCGAGCCGTAGGCCAGGCCGGTGCTCAGGCCGATGGCGCCATGGGCCAGGGCTTCGCGCAGCTGCTCGCGCATGGCCAGCACCTCGTCGCGCGTGGCACTGCGGTCGAGGCGGTCCATGTGGTTGTTGCGCAGGGCGGTGTGGCCGACCAGCGCGGCCACGTTCACGGCGGGATGCGCGGCCTCGATGGCGCGGGTGTAGTCGGCGAAGGTCGGGTAGGCGAAGTCGTCGCGCTGGCCCAGCAGGTTCATCGGGTCGGGCGGCTCGCCGCGCAGCGAGACCGGCGAGGCGCTGATGCCGCAGTTGCCCACCACCACCGTGGTCACGCCCTGCGACAGCTTGGGCAGCATGCCGGGGGTGCGGATGACGTTGGTGTCGTCGTGGGTGTGGACGTCGATGAAGCCGGGCGCGAGCGCCAGGCCGGCGCCGTTGATGATCTGCCCCGCCGGCTGGCCGGACAGGTCGCCGATCGCCGCGATGCGGCCGCCGGAGAGCGCGACGTCGGCGGTGTATTCGGCGCCGCCCGAGCCGTCGAGCACGCGGACATTGCCGATGAGGGTGTCGTACATCTTGATTTCCAGGTTCAGTCGCCCAGCGGCAGCCGGTTGGGGCCGCCGCGGTGTTCGTCCAGCGCCAGCTTGATGCGGCGCAGGCGTTCGCGGTTCTCTTCTTGGTTCAGCATCGCCAGCTCGGTCGACAGCAGGTCGATCGCCAGCATCATGGCGTAGCGCGAGGCCGAGGGCTTGTAGATGAAGTCGGTTTCGTCGGTGCGGATCGGCAGCACCACGTCGGCCAGCTTGGCCAGTTCCGAGGTGGCGTCGGTGACGGCGACGATGCGGGCGCGGTACTGCTTGACGATGCGCGCCGCGCCGACGATTTCGGGCGTCAGGCCCGAGGCCGACAGGATCACCACGGCATCGCGCTCGTCGAGCGTGGCGGCCACCATGCGCAGCAGCACGGCGTCGCTGTAGACCGCGATCGGATAGCCCAGGCGCACCAGGCGCGATTGCACTTCCTGCGCCAGCACGGCCGAGGCGCCGCCCATGCCGAACACGTAGACCATGCGGGCGCCGTCGACGATGGCGGCGGCGGCCTCGAACAGCGGCTCGGTGAAGGTCGGCAGGTGGGCGCGCAGCGTGCTTTCGATGTCGGCGTAGATGCGCGCGTAGAACGTGCTTTCCTCGGCCGGCGTGCCCTGGTCCAGGAAGCGGCTGCCCACGGTGCTGGCCTGCGCCAGCTTCATCTTCAGGTCGCGGGTGTCGTCGCAGCCCACGGTGCGGGCAAAGCGCGAGATGGTGGCGATGCTGACGCCGGCCTTGGCCGCCAGCTGGTCCACGGTGGCGCTGGCGCTCCAGATGATGTTGTCCAGGATGGCGTCGGCGACCTTGCGCTCGGTCACGCTCAGGTCGTCCCGGCGGCTGCGTATCTGGAAGACGATGTCGCGGATGATGTTCATGTGGTGTTCCTGGATCGATGCGGGCGGGGCGCTACGCGGCCAGTTCGGGATCGCCGAGGCGCGAACAGGCCGCGAAATGGCCCGGGCCGACGTTGACGTCGCGCGCCTCGGTCGTGGCGCAGGCATCGATGGCGTGCGGGCAGCGGGTGCGGAAGACGCAACCCGACGGCGGGTTGACCGGGCTGGGGATGTCGCCCTTGAGCAGGATACGCGAACGCGGCGCGCGCGGATCCGGCACCGGCGCGGCCGACAGCAGCGCGCGGGTATAGGGATGGCGCGGCCGCGCGTAGACCTCGCTGGTCGGGCCGCGTTCCATGACGCGGCCCAGGTACATCACCACCACCTCGTCGCACAGGTAGTCGACCACGGCCAGGTCGTGCGCCACGAACAGCATGGTCAGGCCCAGGTCGCGCTGCAAGTCCTGCAGCAGGTTCAGCACCTGCGCCTGCACCGACACGTCCAGCGCCGAGACCGGTTCGTCGGCCACGATGAAGTCGGGCTCGACCGCCAGGGCGCGGGCGATGCCGATGCGCTGGCGCTGGCCGCCCGAGAACTCGTGCGGATAACGGCGGCTGTGATCGGCGTTCAGGCCGACGCGTTCCAGCAGTTCGCCGATACGGGCCTCGCGGCGGTGCTGCGCGAGTCGATGGGTGTCGAGCGCCTCGCCCAGGATCTCGGCCACCGTCATGCGCGGGTTGAGGCTGGCGTAGGGGTCCTGGAACACGATCTGCATGCGGCGGCGCCACGGCAGCATCTCTTTCTCGGACAGTTTGGTGAGGTCCTGGCCGTCGAACAGCAGGCGGCCGGCGGTGGGCGCGAACAGGCGCAGCAGGGCGCGGCCGGTGGTGGTCTTGCCGGAACCGGACTCGCCCACCAGGCCGACGATGGTGTTGCGCGGCACGTCGAAGCTGACCCCGTCCACCGCCCGCACCACCGGCGCGTTGCGCGCCTGCGAGGTGGGGAAGTGGACCTTCAGGTCCTCGATGCGCACCAGCGGCTCGGCGGCGCGCGCGGGTTGGGGGCTTGCGGTCATAGCGGGGTCACCTTGATGCAGCGGGCGCGGTGCTGGTCCTGCACCGCCACCAGTTCGGGCACGTCGCGGCGGCAGCTGTCGTCGGCCTGCGCGCAGCGCGGCGCGAAGGTGCAGCCGGCCGGCAGCGACAGCACGCTCGGCACGTTGCCCGGGATGGCGCGCAGGCGCTCGCCCGAGGCCAGCAGCGCCGCGGTCGGCAGACAGGACAGCAGGCCGCGGGTGTAAGGATGGGTGGGCTTTTCGAACAGGTCGTAGACGCCGGCGTCCTCGACCACGCGGCCGGCGTACATCACCGCCACGCGATGCGCGATCTCGGCCACCACGCCCAGGTTGTGGGTGATGAACAGGATGCTCATGTTCATCTCGGCCTGCAGCCGGCGCAGCAGGTCCAGGATCTGGGCCTGCACCGTCACGTCCAGCGCGGTGGTGGGTTCGTCGGCGATCAGCACGGCCGGATTGCAGGCCAGCGCCAGGGCGATCATGACGCGCTGGCGCATGCCGCCGGACATCTGGTGCGGATACTCGTTGACGCGCCGGTCGGCCGCAGGGATCTCGACGCGGTCGAGCATGTCGCGGGCGCGTTTCATGGCCGCCGCGTGCGAGCCGCCCTCGTGCTGCAGCACGGCCTCGGCGATCTGGTCGCCCACCGTGTACAGCGGGTTCAGGCTGGTCATCGGCTCCTGGAAGATCATGGCGATCTCGGCGCCGCGGATGCGGCGCAGCGTGGCCGGCGAGGCGTGGGCCAGGTCGTGTTCCTGGCCGCGGCGGTCGCGGAAACGGATCTTGCCCGCTTCGATGCGGCCGGCCGGCTTGGGCAGCAGGCCCATGATGGACAGGCTGGTGACGGACTTGCCGGAGCCGGATTCGCCGACGATGGCCAGCGTTTCGCCGCGGGCCAGGTCGAAGGTGACGCCGTCGACCGATTTGGCGACGCCGTCGCGGCTGTGGAACCAGGTCTTCAGGCCTTCCACCGACAGCACGATGTCTCGGGTGCTTGCGGTCATGATTACAGCTCCTTGCGCAGGCGCGGATCGAGCACGTCGCGCAGGCCGTCGCCGACCAGTTGCAGCGACAGCACCGACAGGACGATGGCGATGCCAGGGAAGATCATGATCCAGTCGGCCGAGCCCATGTATTGCTGGCCGGCGTTGATCATGGTGCCCCAGGTGGGGATGTCGGGCGAGACGCCCACGCCGAGGAACGACAGGCCGGCTTCGGCCAGGATCGCGTAGGCGAAGATGAAGGTGCCCTGCACCAGGATCGGCGACAGCAGGTTGCGCAGCACGTGCACGGTGACGATGCGCCAGGTCGACACGCCCAGCGCGCGGGCGGCCTCGACGAACGGCAGCTCGCGGATCACCAGGGTCGAGGCGCGCACGATGCGGGCCAGGCGCGGCGTGTAGACGATGCCCAGCGCGATCACCACGTTCACCAGCGACGGCCCCAGCGCGGCCACCAGCGAGATCGCCAGCAGGATGTCGGGGAAGGCCATCATGGCGTCGATCAGGCGCGACACGAACTTGTCGGCCGAGCGGAAGAAGCCGGCGATCAGCCCCAGCGCGATGCCCAGCACGCTGGACACGATCACCACCGAGAAGCCGACCAGCAGCGACAGCCGGCCGCCATAGATGACGCGGCTGAACACGTCGCGGCCGAAGTCGTCGGTGCCGAACCAGTGCACGGCGCCGGGCGCCTTGAGGCGGTTCATGATGGACAGCTTGAACGGGTCGTAGGGGCTGACCCAGGGCGCCAGCAGCGCCGCGGCCACCAGCACGATCAGCACGATCAGGCTGATCAGCACGGTCTTGCGGGACACCAGCAGGCGCAACACCTGCCAGCGGTCCGCGCCGGCGTTAACGGTAGTTGGATTAGTCATTTCGGTCGTTTCGTTCGCAACACTTCCAAGCGGGGCCACCGCGGAGCCGGCTTTGCCGGGCCGCCCGCGGCGCCTCCTTGAGGGGGAGGCGCCGAAGGCGCGTCGAGGGTGGGTTCATCATCAGTAACGGACGCGCGGATCGACCAGCAGGTACAGCAGATCGATGAACAGGTTGATGAGCACGTAGATGGCCGCGATGATCAGCAGGGCGCCCTGGATGACGGGATAGTCGCGGCGCAGCACGGCCGACACCACCAGGCTGCCCACGCCCGGCAGGCCGAACACGGTCTCGGTGACGACGGCGCCGCTGATCAGCAGGGCGGTGGTCAGGCCCAGCACCGTCAGGATCGGGATCAGCGCGTTGCGCACGGCGTGCTTCAGGATCACGCGGGTCTCGGTCAGGCCCTTGGCGCGCGCGGTGCGCACATAGTCGTCGCGCAGCACGTCCAGCATGCTGGCGCGGATGAAGCGGGTGATCAGCGCCGAGTTCACCAGCCCCAGCACCACCGCCGGCAGGATCAGGTGCGACACGCGCGTGGCGAACGAGGCGTCCGGGCCGCCATAGCCCGACACCGGCAGCCAGCCCAGCTTGACGGAGAACAGCTGCATCAGCAGCAGGCCCAGCCAGAAGCTCGGCACGCTGGAGGTGAACATCGAGAACGACAGCACCGACTGGTCCAGCGTGGTGCCGCGCTTGACCGCCGACAGGATGCCCACCGGCAACGCGATCAGCGTGGCGATGAACAGCGACATCAGCGTCAGCAGCAGGGTCGGCTCGGCGCGGTCGGCCAGCGCCGCCAGCACCGGCTTGTTCATGAAGATGGATTGGCCCAGGTCGCCCTGCGCCAGCTTGCCCAGCCATGACACGTATTGCACGGGCAGGGGGCGATCCAGCCCTAGCTGGTGTTCCAGCGCGGCGATGTCGGCCTGGCTGGCCTGGGGGCCGAGCATCACGGCGGCGGGGTTGCCGGGCGTGACGCGGATGATGACGAACACGATGGTCGCGACGATGAACATCACGGCCACCAGCCCGACCAGCCGGTTCAAGAGATAACGCAACACAGTGGCATCCTAAAGATCGGCGCGCCGACGCGGGCGCTGGGATGGCGGCGGGGCAGGCCGGCTCGGCCCGCCCCGCGGCGCGGCTTACTTCGGCGCCTTCCAGGCGTTCCAGAAGAACGGCCACGGTGCCGGCTTGACGCCTTGCAGCGACGGCGAACGGGCGGCCTGCGCATTGAAGTCGCCGACCTTCACGAACGGCACTTCGTCATACACGGCCTGCTGCACGTCGGCCCAGCGCTTGACGCGCTCTTCCTGGGTGCGGGCCTGGTTGAAGGCATCCATCACCTGCGCGCGGCGCGGCGTGTCCCACCAGCCCGGCGCGTCCTTGGACGGGAAGTCGATCAGCGCGGGCTCGGGCAGGAACACGCTGTGGGTGATGAAGATGTCCCACACGGCCGGATCCTGGCGGCGCTGCGTCAGCGTGGCCCAGTCCACCACCTGCATGTCCACCGTGAAGCCGGCGGCCTTCAGGTATTCCGCGGCCACCAGCGCCATCTTGTAGTGGAACTCGTACTGCTGGCTGGTCAGGATGCGGATCTTCTTGTCGGCCACGTTGGCGCTGTCCAGCAGCTTCTTGGCCGCGGCGGCGTCGCCCTTGTTGTAGACCTTGCCGCCCAGCGACGTGGCCCACGGGTAGCCTTCCGGATAGAGGTCGCCGTTGAGCTTGTAGAAGTCCTTGTTGCCGAAGGCGGCGTACAGCATGTCCTCTTCGTTCAGCGCCAGCTGCACGGCCTGGCGCACCGCCAGGTTGGACATGATGCCCTGCTTGGTGTTGAGCACCAGGCGCGGCCAGCCGAAGGGCTTGAGCATCACCGGGTCGGAGCGGCCGCCCTTGAGCTTGTCGAGCGCTTCCACCGGCAGCGAGTCGACGTAATCGAACTGGCCCGCGGCGGCGGCTTCGGAGCGGGTGTTGGCGTTGCCGACCGGCACGAAGCGGATCTCGTCCAGGTATTGCTTGCGCGCGCCGCCGTAGCCGTCGGGCTCGCCTTCGCGCTGCTTGTAGCCCTCGAAACGGGTCAGCTGGATGTACTGGTCCGGCACGCGCGCCTTGAGCTGGTAGGGGCCGGTGCCGACGATCTCGGTCAGCACCGGGGCAATCTTGCCCTTGGGCATGATCACGGCGGCGGCGTTGTTCATGGCCAGCAGCGCGGTCAGCGGCGCGTAGGGCTGCTTGAGCGTGATGCGGATGGTGTTGGCGTCGGGGGCCTCGATGTTGGCGATGACCTTGGCGGCCATCTTGCCGCGCGTGGCGGTCTCGGTCCAGCGCTTGAGCGAGGCCAGCACGTCCGACGAATCCATCTTGGAGCCGTCATGGAAGGTGATGCCCTGGCGCAGCGCGATGGTGTAGACCAGGCCGTCCGGCGTCACATCCGGCATCTTGTCGGCCAGCAGCGGCGTCAGGTTCCACTTGGCGTCGAAGGTGTACAGCGTTTCGAAGAAGTGCTGGGTCAGGATGCCCACCAGGTCGGCGGTGCTGCTCATCGGGTCGAGCGTCGGCGGCTCGCCGATGGTGGCGACGGAAATCGTGCCTCCCTTGACCGGCGTGGCACAGAGGGCGGGGGTCGACAATGCGGTCAAGCCAATTGCGCCGGCCGCGAGCAGGCTCTTCAGCCCACCGCCTCGCCGGGAGGTACGGAAGTTCATGATTCTCTCTCCAGAGGGTCAAAAACAGGTTGTCGCGTAATTCGGAAAAGGCGCCGGGTGCCCGAGTGCTGTCTTGCCCCCCCGGGACGTGGGGCTTGTTCGTATCGCAAGGGAGCCGCGCGCGGGGCGCGCGGGTGCGGCGGTCAGAAGAAGGTGTCGGCCACGTCGATGACGCGGTACTGCTCGTCCACCAGCAGCACCTGGCGCCACTTGTCGAACGTCAGGCAGGGGTGGGAGATGTCGAAAGCGATCATGTCGCCGACCTGGATGTCGTCCGCGTCGCCGATCTGCATGAAGGCGTGCTGGTCCATCATGGCGGTGAGTTTCCAGTGCGCCGGCGCGGCGCCGGGAGCGCCGTCCTGGCCGGGGCGATGGCGCAGCGACGGCGTCGGCAGGCCCGCATCGAAGGCGGCGTCGCGCTTGCCCAGGGCCACGATGGCGCGGCCCGGCTCCGGCAGCGACTGCACGTAGGCCCAGACCTGCAGCGCGGGCTGCAGGCCCGGCTCCATCTTGTGGGCCACCGGGTTGTGGGCGTTGATGCGCTCGGCGGCCGAGCGGTAGACGCCGACGTCGTGCGACAGGTAACAGCCCGGACGCAGCACGATTTCCAGCGGCGCGCCGATGTCCAGTTGCGAGAATTCCTCGGCCACCACGTCGAACCAGGCCGAACCGGCGCCGGAGATCAGGGCGGGGCCGTGCTTGCGCAGGCGGCCGGCGGTCGCCAGGCCGCGCAGCGCGTCGGTGGCGCGGCGCAGGAAGGCGCGGATCGCGCTTTCCTCCTGCAGCACGCCTTCGTAGACTTCGATGCCGGCCAGCGCCAGGCCGGGCCAGCGGCCGATTTCCTCGACCACGGCCTGCAATTGCGCGTCGTCGCGCACGCCGGTGCGGCCGCCGTTCGGGCCCAGTTCGATCAGCACCGGCAGCACCAGGCCCTGCTCGCCGAAATAGCGGCCCAGCTGGGCGGCGTTGGCGGCCGAGTCGACGATGCAGAAATAGGTGAATGCCGGATCGCGCAGCAGGTTGGCGATCAGCGCCATGTTGGCGCGGCCGACCAGCTGGTTGGCCATCAGCACCCGGCGGATGCCGTGGTTGTAGGCCGCCACCACCTGCGGCGCCGTGGCCAGGGTGATGCCCCAGGCGCCGTTGTCGATCTGGCGCTGGAACAGCGCCGGGCTCATGGTGGTCTTGCCGTGCGGCGCCAGCTTGACGCGGTACGCCTCCATGAAGCGCTGCATCCATTGCAGGTTGTGGCGCACGCGGGCCTCGTACAGCACCGCCACCGGCAGGCTGACGTCCTCGGCCAGCAGGTTCCAGTTCAGCGCCGCCACGTCGGCGTTGGTACAGGAGGCGGGAAACGCGCCCAGGCCCTTGCCGTTGACGTCCAGGGGGGCTGCGGTGATCGAGGATTGGGGCATGGCGGGCGCTCGTGGCTGGAAAATATTTACGTCAAATCCGTTTTTTTTCATTATCGTGAAAGAAATTTACAAGCGGGAGTTGGGAGTTACCCGTAGTCGGCGCTTGCCGTGGCGGTCGGCGGCCGTCGCCCGCCAGGCGATCCGGCAGGCCGCTGCCCTCTCGCGGCCATTGGCGCGACAATAGGAAATCCGCGGCGCTGCCTGTTTGCCGCCCCACACAAGGAAGAGTCATGCTGAAAGTCGCTTTGGGCCAGTTCGCCGTCAGCCGCGTCTGGGAAGAAAACGCCCAGGTCTGCGTCGATCTCATGGCGCGCGCCCGCGAGGGCGGCGCCGGCCTGCTGGTGCTGCCCGAGGGCATCCTGGCGCGCGACATCACCGACCCGCAGATCGTGCTGAAGGCCGCCCAGCCGCTGGACGGCCCCTTCATGACGCGCCTGCTCGAAGCCAGCCGCGGCTCGTCGCTGGCCACCATGATGTGCGTGCACGTGCCGACCGGCGACGGCCGGGTCTGGAACACCCTGGTCACGCTGCAGGACGGCCGCATCGTGTCGCAGTACCGTAAGCTGCACCTGTACGACGCCTTCACCATGAAGGAATCCACCAACGTCACGCCCGGCAACGACATTCCGCCGCTGCTGGAGATCGGCGGCCTGAAGGTCGGCCTGATGACCTGCTACGACGTGCGTTTCCCCGAGCTGGCCCGGCGCCTGGCGCTGGACGGCGCCGACCTGCTGGCGCTGCCGGCGGCCTGGGTGCGCGGTCCGTTGAAGGAAAAACACTGGGAAGTGCTGGTGACGGCGCGCGCGCTGGAAAACACCTGCTATGTCGCCGCCACCGGCGAGTGCGGCGAACGCAATATCGGCTGCAGCATGGTGGTGGATCCGCTGGGCGTGGTCACCGCCCAGGCCGGCGAGGCCCCGGCGCTGGTGTTCGCCGACATCGATCCCGAGCGCCTGGCGCATGCCCGCAAGGTGCTGCCGGTGCTGGCCAACCGCCGTTTTTCCACGCCGGAACTGGCCTGAGGCGCGGGTTTTCCGAGCGGGCGGCGGGCGGGGCCGCCCGCGTCGGCTTCCGGTCCGGTCGACGGGGGCGCGGGGCGGCCGGACATGTTGTAATACTGGCTTGATTTTCTTGCCGTCTTCCCTCATCTGCTGCCAATGAGCAACGATCTCTTCGCGGCCGATCCCGCCCATCGGCCCTACGTGCCCCTGGCCGAGCGCCTGCGTCCGCGCACGCTGGCCGACGTCGTCGGCCAGTCGCACCTGCTGGGGCCGGACAAGCCGCTGCGCGTGGCGTTCGAGTCGGGCCGTCCGCACTCCATGATCTTCTGGGGCCCGCCGGGCGTGGGCAAGACCACGCTGGCGCGCCTCATGGCCGACGGCTTCGACGCCCAGTTCATCGCCATTTCCGCCGTGCTGGGCGGCGTCAAGGACATCCGCGACGCGGTCACGGTGGCGCAGGTGGCGCAGGGCCAGGGCCGCCGCACCATCCTGTTCGTCGACGAGGTGCACCGCTTCAACAAGGCGCAGCAGGACGCGTTCCTGCCCTACGTCGAAAGCGGGCTGTTCACCTTCATCGGCGCGACCACCGAGAACCCTTCGTTCGAGGTCAATTCGGCGCTGCTGTCGCGCGCCCGCGTCTACGTGCTGCAGTCGCTCACGCCTGAAGAGCTGCAGCAACTGGTCGACCGCGCCATCACCGCGTTCAACGAAGGCCACGACGAAGGCGCCCGCATCCTCATCGACGCCGACGCGCGCGAGCAGCTGGCGGCCTGGGCCGACGGCGACGCGCGCCGCCTGATCAGCGCGGTCGAGGTGGTGGCCGAATCGGCCCAGGCCGCCGGCCGCGACACGGTGGACGCGGCCTGGCTGGAGATCTCGCTGTCGCAGAACCTGCGACGCTTCGACAAGGGCGGCGACGCCTTCTACGACCAGATCAGCGCGCTGCACAAGTCGGTGCGCGGCTCCAATCCCGACGCCGCGCTGTACTGGTTCTGCCGCATGATCGACGGCGGCGCCGATCCCAAGTACCTGTCGCGCCGGCTGGTGCGCATGGCGGTCGAGGATATCGGCCTGGCCGACCCGCGCGCCACCGACCTGGCGGTCAATGGCGCCGACATCTACGAACGACTGGGGTCGCCCGAGGGCGAGCTGGCGCTGGCGCAGGCGGTGGTCTACATGGCCTGCGCGGCCAAGTCCAACGCCGTCTACAACGCCTA
Source organism: Achromobacter insuavis (assembly GCF_902859645.1). GTDB lineage: Bacteria > Pseudomonadota > Gammaproteobacteria > Burkholderiales > Burkholderiaceae_B > Achromobacter > Achromobacter insuavis. Next base: position 230,038 of record NZ_CADIJR010000001.1, read on the forward strand.
CAACCAGGCGCGCAAATTCGCCGCCGAACACGGCAGCGCGCCGGTGCCGATCCACCTGCGCAACGCGCCCACCAAGTTGATGAAACAATTGGGCCATGGCAAGGCCTATCGCTATGCCCACGACGAGCCGCATGGCTACGCCGCGGGCGAGCAATATTTCCCCGATGGGCTCAAGCCTTCCTTCTACCGGCCGACCGATCGCGGCCTGGAGGCTAAAATCCAGCAGAAGTTGGCATTTCTGCGCGAGCTGGACGCGGAAGAACGTGCCAAGAAACGGTAACGGGCCACGCCCGTTGCTTCCCGCAATCTCACCGACATCACCATGCTAGACCCGATACTGCTGCGCAAAGACCTGCAAACCGTCGTAGACCGCCTCAAGAGCCGTGGCGTGTCCTTCGACACGGAACGGTTCAACGAGCTGGAGTCTCGCCGCAAGGCGGTCCAGACCGAAACCGAATCCCTGCAAGCCCGCCGCAACGCGCTGGCCAAGCAGATCGGTCAGCTCAAGGCCAAGGGCGAGGACGCCAGCGCCGTCATGGCCGAATCGCAGGCCGTGCCCGAGCGCCTGAAGCAGCTGGAAGAAGCGCTGGCCGCCCTGCAGCAGCCGCTCAACGAGCTGCTCATGTCGGTGCCGAACCTGCCGCACGCCAGCGTGCCGCTGGGCGAATCCGCCGACGACAACGTCGAAGTGCGCCGCTGGCTGCCCGCCGCGGCCGGCGCCGACGGCAACCCGCCGGCGCTGCCGTTCGAGGCGCGCGACCACGTCGCCCTGGGCGAACCGCTGGGCCTGGACTTCGACATGGCCGCCAAGCTTTCGGGCGCGCGCTTCTCGTTCATGCGCGGCCCGATCGCGCGCCTGCACCGCGCGCTGTCGCAGTTCATGCTTGACCTGCAGACCGGCACGCACGGCTACACCGAGTGCTACACCCCGTACATCGTCAACGCCTCGACGCTCTACGGCACCGGCCAGCTGCCCAAGTTCAAGGACGACATGTTCGCCGTGTCCAAGGGCGGCGGCGACGACGATCCCAAGGTCGACGAGCACGGCAAGCCCTTCGTGCGTGAAGACCAGTACCTGATCTCCACCTCGGAAATCACGCTGACCAGCGTGGCCCGCGACACCATCCAGGCCGCCGCCGACCTGCCGCTCAAGCTCACCGCCCACACGCCGTGCTTCCGTTCCGAAGCCGGCAGCGGCGGCCGCGACACGCGCGGCATGATCCGCCAGCACCAGTTCGACAAGGTCGAAATGGTGCAGATCACGCAGCCGGACCAGTCCTACGAGGCGCTGGAAGACATGGTCGGCCACGCCGAGCGCGTCCTGCAGCTGCTGGGGCTGCCGTACCGCGTGGTGTTGCTGTGCACCGGCGACATGGGCTTCGGTTCGGCCAAGACCTACGATCTGGAAGTCTGGCTGCCGGCGCAGAACACCTGGCGCGAGATTTCGTCGGTGTCCAACTGCGAGACCTTCCAGGCCCGCCGCATGCAGGCGCGTTTCCGCAATGCCCAGGGCAAGCCGGAATACGTGCACACGCTGAACGGTTCCGGCCTGGCCGTGGGCCGCGCGCTGGTGGCCGTGCTGGAAAACCACCAGCAGGCCGACGGCAGCATCCTGGTGCCGGAGGCGCTGCAGCCCTACATGGGCGGCCTGACGGTATTGAAGCCCTGACGCCGATACCGCGCGCAATGAAAAACGGAGCCCTCGGGCTCCGTTTTTTATTGCCGCCGCGAGGGCGGCACGCTGCTTGCTGATAACGCAAGTCGGCCACACGGCGGATGGCGGGATAATCCGCCTTATTTATGATCGAGACATAATTCTGTCGTCTCGAGAGATTATCTTCACGACCTGAGTGCTTGATTTTGATGTGAGCAATTGTGTATTTTCAATAAAAGGGCCGGATAGTTCGGCACAATACACCTGCGTTCGACACGCATCATTCACTTATATAACAAGGAGTTGTCCATGACTTCAAGAATGATTGGAGATTTTCGTGTGAGATGCTCTGTGGCTCAGGATGACGAGCAGGGCTTTCGGGTGCAGATATGGACCCGCCGCGTAGGCGGAACCGCACCGGAAAAATGCTGGACCGTGCCGGGACAGGCGCCGTTCGCCAGCTTGCACGAAGCCGAGCAGGAGAGTCGGCAGTTGTTTGAAGAAATCAATGGTGTTCGTTTCAACGGTGAACCGGAGTTTGCTCATGCGTCCGCATAATGGCTGGTGGCGGGCCTCCAGCGCCCCGCGCCGCTGGATTGACCTCGTTCAGGAATCGTCGCGTTGGGCCGCGGGCAAGCCCGCCCCGGCGCCGCAACAACCGCCGGCCGTCGTGGCTGGCAAATCCGTTCAGGTCCCCGCGGCCTGACCCGCTTTCCGCGGCGTACCGGAAATTACGCCGCAGAAAAAAAAGGCCACTCGAAGGAGTGGCCTTTGTCTTTCAGGGCGCCGGCATGACTGGCCCGGCGCGGAGCGATCAGCGGTGCCAGCCGCCGCGGCCGTGGTAGTAGCCCGGGCCGGGGCCGCGCCAGTAGCCGCCATGGTGGCCCCAGTAGCCGCCGCCGCGGATGTAGACCGGCGCCGGGTACACCACCGGGGGCGCGACGTACACGGGCGCCGGGCGGTAGTAGACCGGGGGCGGGGGCGCATAGACGGGCGCCGGCGCCACGTAGACGGGCGCGGGCGCCGCATAGACCGGCGCCGGGTACACGACCCCGGGGACGCCGATCGAGATGCCGACGTCGACGCGGGCCAACGCGACGCTGGAGATCAGCAGGCCGGCGACACCGGCCCCAGCGATTAGCCATTTTTTCATGTTGCACCTGCCTACTGCGTTATGCAGCAAAGTTGAGTATTCCGTTGAGGCTATTTTCGGTCTTTTCGGATCGGCGTGGGTAAATGACCGTCCCTCAATAGCGACAATCCGCAACGGTTGCGGATGCGTTGCGGGCCCCCATGCTGCGGCGCGGCAGGCGGATTCCACTCTGGTAAACCCTCGGCTGAAATCGACTGAAATAAGGTGGAATGCGGTGAAGTACGGCGGCCAGGTTACAGCTGCTCACCATCGCCGCCGCCAAGTTCCCTGCAGGCAACACCGGTACGCCTGCGCCAGGCGGCCAATGCGCCAGCCACGCCGCCTGCGGGCTGTCCAGCGTCGACGCTACCTAGTTTTCGTCCGGTTGCTGACAGCGGAATTCGACCACCCAGACCCACGGATTGGCGGCCCAGGCGTGCGCGCCGTAGCGCTCGCACCAGGTCAAGGCAAACGCTGTTTGCAAGGGCACGCCTGGCAACAGCGCCGAGGCGTGATAAAGCGCTTGTGTGCCTTCGGCGCGCGCGTCGGCGTCCGACAGCTTTTGCAGGCGCTGGATGCGCACGCCGACGATGACCGCGTTGGCAAAAGGCTTGCCGGACTCGTCTTCGAGGGTGATGCTGTCTCCGGATTTACCATAGGGGCAACTGACCCAGGGAGAGGTCTTGCGCATTTCGCTCGATCCTTCCCGGACCGGACCCATGGCGACCCACTTGCCCGAGTCCGCAGCGTCGGCGTACCAGGCGGTCGTCGGTTTGGAGGGCTGCGGCTTGACGATGCGGCGGGTCTGCACCTTGGCGCCATCCAGGATGGCTTGCTTGAGCGGCTCGCTGAATTGGAGTGCCTGCCTTTTCATACCTGTGTTGTTCCCCTCGCGATCGACGCTTGCATACCCAAGGTTCTGCGGCCGAGTCGACGCGTGCCAACATGGCGGGCTCCGGAAGCCTCGCATGGAACAGTATGACGCGTCGCTGGCGCCATGTCAGGCAAAGGGTTACTTGTGTGTCTTTTTGAATACGTCGCAAGGATGTTTGTATACTCGACGCATGAATACTGACCTGCACGATCTCAAGCCCGGTTACTACTGGTACACCATGGCCAATGACCCGCTGGCCGTCATCCATATCCACGACGACGGTGGCGCCACGTTGATGGGCACCGACTATCGCCTGGGCGCCGAAGGCGTGGCGGACATGATCCGCCAGGGCCAGCGCTTCTTCTGGATCGAACCGCCCCAGCAAGGCTGAACGGACGCCGCCGCGTGCCGGCGGCGCCGGATACCTCCATGACCGACATGCTGTTAAACAACGTTCGCCTGCCCGATGGCGCGGCGGTCGACGTGCTGATTTCTGGCGACCGTATCGCCGGCATCGGCCCCAACCTGCAGGCGCCGCCCGATGCGACGCGCGAGCAGGGCGGCGGCGCGCTGCTGCTGCCCGGCCTGGTGGAAGGCCACACCCATCTGGACAAGACCACCTGGGATTCGCCGTGGTATGTGAACCAGGTGGGACCGGCGCTGACCGACCGCATCGACAACGAACGGGCCTGGCGCGCCGCCAGCGGCCATGACGCGGCCAGCCATGCGCGCGCGCTGGCGCTGGCCTTCCTGCGCGAGGGCGCCACCCGCATCCGCAGCCACGTCGATGTCGACACCGACGCCGGCCTGCGCCATCTGGACGGCGTGCACGCCACCCGCGAGGCCCTGGCCGGCCTGGTCGAGATCCAGACCGTGGCGTTTCCGCAGTCGGGCCTGCTGGTTCGGCCCGGCACCGCCGCCTTGCTGGATGCGGGCCTGGCCGCGGGCGCCGACGTGCTGGGCGGACTGGACCCCTGTGCCATCGACCGCGACCCGGCGCAATCGCTGGACGTGCTGTTCGGGCTGGCGGAAAAGCATGGCAAACCCCTCGATATCCACCTGCACGAGCCGGGCGACCTGGGCGCCTTCTCGCTCGACCTGATCCTGGACCGCGTGCAGGCGCTGGACATGCGCGGCCGCGTGGTCGTCAGCCACGCCTTCTGCCTGGGCGGCGTTGACGCCAAGCGGCTGGACGGCCTGCTCAAGCGCCTGGCCGCGCTGGATGTGGCGCTGCTGACCACGGCGCCGCCGTCGCGTCCTGTGCCGGCGCTGCGCGCCTGTCGCGAGGCCGGCGTGACGCTGTTCGGCGGCAACGACGGCATTCGCGATACCTGGACGCCTTACGGCAGCCCCGACATGCTGGCGCGCGCCATGATGATCGGCCTGCGCAACGACCTGCGCCGCGATGACGAGATCGGCTGGGCCTTCGACTGCGTCAGCGCCGCCGCGGCGCGCGCCTGTGGCTTCGCGGACTACGGGCTGGCGCCTGGCGCCCGCGCCGACCTGGTGCTGGTGGCGGCCAGCGGCGTGGCCGAAGCCGTGGCGCAGCGCGCGCCGCGTCGCCTGGTGATCTCTGGCGGCAAGGTGGTGGCGCGCAACGGCCAACTGAGGGCCGACCTGGCGGCATAAGGCGCGGCGGCCCCTGGCCGCATGCATGCCGCGCGGGCCGGTCAGCGCTCCGCCGCCTGGCGTTCCGCCATCTCCACGAACACCCGCATCAATTCCGAGCGCACGCCCGAGCGCGGCCAGATCGCGCCGACGCTGCGCGCCGGACAGGGGCCCGGCAGCGGCCAGCGCCTGACCGGGGCGGAAGCGCCCGTGGTGGCCCAGTCCGGCAGCAGCGCCACGCCCAATCCCTCCGACACCAGCTTGGCGATCGAGTCGATGCCGTCCAGCTCGAAGCGCACGTGCGGCCGCAGGTCGCGGGCGCGCAGGTAGTCGTCGGCCATGCGGCCGCCCACTACGCTGCGGTCGTAGCGGATATAGGGCTCGCGCGCGATCACCGCCAGCGGGTCGGGCACCACCATGTCGGCCGGCGTCACCAGCACCAGCGGCTCGCGCCGCAGGTCGCGCCAGACGCAGGACTTGGGCAGCGCGAACAGCGGGTGCACCAGCAGCGCGCCGTCCAGTTCGCCGGCCAGCACCTTGCTGTAGAGCAGGGTGGTGGGCGCCGGCTCGATATAGATCTCGATGTGGGGATGGCGCGCCGCCCAGGTGCGCAGCACCGGCGGCATGATGCCGGTCAGCGCCGTGGGCGTGGCGCCCAGGCGCAAGGGGCCGGCCGGCAGGTCGGACTCGGTGGCCGCCGAGCGCAGGTCGCGCAGATCGCGCAGCACGTTGCGGGCGCGTTCCAGGATGCGGGTGCCGGCCGCGGTCGGCTTGACCGTGCGGCCCGAGCGCGCGATCAGCGCGCTGCCCATGTCCGCTTCCAGCGCGCGCAGGCGCTGCTGCACGGTGGCCGGCGTCAGCCCCTGGTGGCGCGCGGCCTGCGCGATCGAGCCCAGCTCCACCACGTGCACATAGGTCTGCAGGAATCTCGAATCCATCGTCTGGCGCCCTGGGAAGATTTTTTTTCCATATTCTAAATATGGATCAAGATAATTGTTTGTTTCTTTGGCGGCGGCAAGAATGCGCTTGAGCGTTGCGCCGGCGCAAGGCGCGCCGGCAGCGCAACCCGCACTATTCCCGTTATCAGGAGCCAGCCGTGCCCATCATTGAATCCATCGACGTTTGCGCCGCCGCGGTGCCCTTGGACAAGGTCACCTCGTTTTCGAACCGCACCGTCTCCACCCGCCATTACGGACTGGTCAAGGTCCGCAGCGCCGATGGCGTCGAAGGCATCGGCTTCTGCTATGTCGGCAGCGCCGGCGGCGCGATCTTCGAGGCCGCCGTGCAGAGCCTGCTGGCGCCGGTGCTGCTGGGCAAGGACTCGCACGCGGTCGAAGGGCTGTGGCAGGCCATGTACCAGGAAGCCCTGCTGCAGGGGCGCCAGGGCACGGTGATGCGCGCGCTCAGCGCGCTCGACATCGCGCTGTGGGACCTGAACGCCAAGACCGCGGGGCTGCCGCTGCACAAGTTCCTCGGCGCGGTCGAGCTGGAGTCGGTGCCGGCCTACGCCAGCGGCGGCTACTACCTGGACGGCAAGACGCCGCAGCACCTGGGCGAGGAAATGGCCAGCTATGTCGCCAAGGGCTTTGGCGCCGTCAAGATGAAGACCGGGCGCCTGTCGCCGCGCGAGGAAGAGGCGCGGCTGAAGGCGGCGCGCGAGGCCGTCGGGCCGGACGTCGAGCTGATGATGGACTGCAACAACGCCTGGCAGGACGTGACCCAGGCCATGCAGTACATCCGCCGCTTCGAGCAGTACGAGCCGTACTTCATCGAAGAGCCGTTCGGCCCCGACGACATCGACAGCCACGCCAAGCTGGCGCGCCTGACGCACCTGCCTATCGCCACCGCCGAGATCGGCTACGGCCGCTGGTATCACAAGGAGCTGCTGGACAAGGGCGCGGCCGGCATCCTGCAGACCGACGCGGCGGTGTGCGGCGGCATCACCGAATGGAAGCGCATCGCGGCGACCGCGGCGAGCTACGGCGTGGTGGTGTGCCCGCACTGGTTCCACGACGTGCACGCGCCGCTGGTGGCCGCCACGCCCAATGCGCGTTATGTTGAATTTTTCTGGGACGACCAGGTCCTGAATTTCCGCAAGCTGGTGGACCGCCAACTGACCCACAAGCAGGGTCGCGTGGTGCTGCACCAGGAGCCGGGGTTGGGATTCGGTTTCGATGAACGCATGGTCGAACGCTACGGCAAGTGGACCCGTATCGGCCGCTGACAGGAGAGTCTTCATGAGCACACGAGCCGCGGGCCGGCCGCAAGGCGTCTATTCCCCGGTCCTCACGCCCTTCAACGCGGATCTGTCGCCCAGCGCGCCGCGCTTCGTCGGGCATTGCCGCGCGCTGCTGGAACAGGGCGCGGGGCTGGCGATCTTCGGCACCAACTCCGAGGCCAATTCGCTCAGCGTGGCGGAAAAGCGCCATCTGCTGGATGCCTTGCTGGATGCCGGCCTGCCGGCCGCGCGCATGATGCCCGGCACCGGCGCCTGCGCGCTGCCCGACGCGGTGGAGCTGACCCGCCACGCGGTCGGCGCCGGCTGCGGCGGGGTGCTCATGCTGCCGCCGTTCTACTACAAGGGCGTCAGCGACGAGGGCCTGTTCCGCGCCTTCGCCCACGTGATCGAGCGGGTCGCCGACGAGCGCCTGCGCATCTACCTGTATCACATCCCGCCGGTGTCGGGCGTGCCGATCAGCCTGGGCCTGATCGACCGGCTGCTGGGCGAATTTCCCGGCATCGTCGCCGGCATCAAGGACAGTTCCGGCGACTGGGCCAACACCCAGGCCATGCTGCGCGACTTCCAGCCGCGCGGCTTCGACGTGTTCGCCGGCACCGAAACGGTGTTGCTGGAAACCATGCGGGCGGGAGGCGCGGGCTGCATCACCGCCACCGGCAACGTCAATGCCGGCCCGATCGTCGCGCTGTACCGGTCGTGGCGCGAGGCCGGCGCCGAGGACCGGCAGCGCGCCCTGAACGAGACCCGCGCCATCTTCCAGTCGTACCCGATGATCCCGGCCATGAAAGCCGCGATCGCGCAGCGGCGCAACGATCCGGTCTGGGCCACGGTCCGGCCGCCGCTGGTGGAGCTGGACGCCGCGCAGTCGGCGCAACTGGCCCAGCGGCTGGCGGCGCCCGCGGCCTGACCGCGTCAGCAGGACCCGCAGGACGCCGCGGCCCAGCCGGCCGCGGCGGGCAAGGCTTACCAACAGTCGCCGGGCATGGACCCGGCGCGCGAGGAGACAACCATGCAACGTAGGGAATTCATTACCGGCGCCGCGGCGCTGGGGGCGGCGCTCGTCCTGCCATCGGCCAGGGCGCAGCAACCGCTGCCGCCGGGGCCGGTCAAGATCGTGGTGGGATTTCCGGCGGGCGGCGGCACCGATGTGCTGGCGCGCCTGCTGGGCCAGAAGCTGGGCGTGATGTGGGGCATCCCGGTGATCGTCGAGAACCGCGCCGGCGCGGCCGGCATCATCGCCGCCGAGCAGGTGGCGCGCCAGCCGCCCGATGGCAACACGCTGCTGATGGCGCATGTCAACAGCCACGGCATCGCGCCGGGCCTGCAGCCCAAACTGGCCTATTCGGCCGAGCGCGATTTCTCGCCGATCGCGCTGGTGGGCAAGACGCCGACGCTGCTGATCGGCGGCGCGGCGCAGCCGGCCAAGACGCTGCCCGAGCTGGTGGCGCTGTGCCGCGCGCAACCCGGCAAGATCATCTTCGGTTCGGCCGGCAGCGGGTCGGCGCAGCACTTGGCGCTGGAGATTTTCAAGGCCCGCGCCGGCATCGACGTGCTGCACGTGCCCTACAAGGGCTCGGCGCCGCTGATGAACGATCTGCTGGGCGGCCACGTGCAGTATTGCTTCGAGGGCATGACCACGGCCACGCCTTTGATCCAGTCCGGCAAGGTGCTGGCGCTGGCGCAGACGCTGCAGCAGCGTTCCAAGAGCCAGCCCGACGTGCCGACGGTGGCCGAGCAGGGCTACCCCGGGTTCGAGGCCAGCATCTGGTTCGGCATGGTGGGTCCGGCCAAAATGCCCGCCGACATGATCGCGCGCATGAACCAGGACATCGACCGCGTCCTGGCCATGGCCGACGTGCAGGAAAAGCTGGCGCAGGTTGGCGCGGAAGACGGCGGCGGCAGCGTGCAGCGCTTCGCCGACTTCATGCGCGACGAGCAGCGCAAGTACGCCAAGACCATCCAGGACGCGAAGATCGTGGCCGAGGGGTAGGGCGGGATTAGGGGAAAATACCGCGGCAAGCGTGCAAAGAAAAAGGCCAATCCCGAGGGATTGGCCTTTTTTGAATACTGGCGGAGAGGGTGGGATTCGAACCCACGGTACGGGGATACCGTACGCCTGATTTCGAGTCAGGTACATTCGACCACTCTGCCACCTCTCCGTGGCTGGGTTCCGCAACGGTGAAATTCCAGTGGCCGGTATCAGGGGCGAGCCCATCAGCGGTTCCTGGTTTCCCACGATCAGATTCCTGGTCGGAAGAATCTGCGTTGTCGGAGCAGCGAAGCCCGCAATTCTACAGCAAAAAAAACTTTTGTGTAAAGCCTTTCGATGTCGGGCGCTTCAGACGGTTTCCCCGGCTTTCCCGTTGGGCAATCTTTGCGCAGAATCGGACTGTCTCGATCCGCACGCCTCGCGCCGATGAATCTGATCCTCATCCTGTTGCTTGCCGCCGTCCTGTGCGTGCCGCTGACCCAGCGGCTGGGGCTGGGCGCGATCCCGGGCTACCTGCTGGCCGGCGTGCTGGTGGGGCCGTCGTGCCTGAAGCTGGTGACCGACGTGGGCGACATGGTCAATGTGTCGCAGTGGGGCGTGGTGATGATGCTGTTCATCATCGGCCTGGAGCTGGCGCCGCGGCGCCTGTGGGCCATGCGCCACGAGGTGTTCACGCTGGGGGCGTCGCAGATGCTGGCCTGCGGGCTGCTGCTGGGGCTGGTGTTCGGCGCCGCGCTGCGCCATCTGGCCGGCATGGGCTGGCAGGTGGCGGTGCTGTGCGGGCTGTCGCTGGCCCTGTCGTCCACCGCGGTGGCCATGCGGCTGCTGGAAGAGCGCGGCCTGACGCGCACGCCGATGGGGCGCTCGGCGCTGGGGGTGCTGCTGTTCCAGGACATGGCGGCGATCCCGATGCTGGTGGCGGCCGGACTGCTGGGCAGCGGCCAGGCGTCGGAGCCGTCGTTCAAGGAAGCGCTGGTGGCGGTGGCGGTGGTGGCGGTGGCCTACCGGCTGCGGCTGCTGGGCTGGGCGGCCAAGGCGCAGTTGAAGGAATTGTTCACCGCGGCGGCGCTGCTGATGGTGATCGGCGCCGCCCAGCTGTTCAACTACGCCGGCCTGTCGGCGGGCCTGGGCGGCTTCCTGGTGGGGGTGCTGATGGCCGAGTCGCGCTATCGCGACGAACTGGAAAACGCCATCGAGCCGTTCAAGGGGCTGCTGCTGGGCCTGTTCTTCGTCGCGATCGGCATGTCCGTGAACCTGCACGTGGTGGCGGATCACTGGGCCTTCATCCTGGCGGGCGTGACGGCGCTGCTGCTGGTCAAGGCGCTGGTGCTGTACGGCTTCGCGCGGTTCCTGGGCCTGCCGCGCTATCACCGCCTGCTGTTCGCCATGGTGCTGGCGCAGGGCGGTGAATTCAGCTTCGCCATCTTCAACGAGGCCTGGAGCAACCGCCTGATGGACCTGGACCAGCGCGACGTGCTGGCGGTGGTGGTGGCGGTGTCGATGGGCGTGGTGCCGATCCTGATCAAGCTGCTCGAGCGCGTGCCGGAGCGCCTGGGGGGCATGGCGGACCTGCCGGCGCCGCCGCCCGCCGAGACGGCGCAGGACCGGTCGGATTCCGCGCCGCCGCCGCGCCAGGCGGAGCCGCCGGATTCCCCGTCGCCGCATCCTTGACCCCGCGCCGCGTGGGGGCATGGCATGATGGGCGCCTTGCCGGGCAGCTACACTTGACGCTGTTTTTCAGCCCGTGTTTCGCCCACGGCGGCGGCCGGCGCGTTCCGGCCGCCGCCCGCCTTCCGCGCCCCGCCACAGGAGAACATCTATGCTCAAAGGAAAAGTCGCAGTCGTCACCGGTTCCACCAGCGGGATCGGCCTGGGTATCGCCACCGCGCTGGCCGCGCAGGGCGCCGATATCGTCCTGAACGGCTTCGGCGACGCCGCCGAGATCGAAAAGGTGCGCGCCGGCCTGGCCGCCCAGCATGGCGTCAAGGTGCTGTACGACGGCGCCGACCTGTCCAAGGGCGAGGCCGTGCGCGGCCTGGTCGACAACGCGGTGCGCCAGATGGGCCGCATCGACATCCTGGTCAACAACGCCGGCATCCAGCACACCGCGCTGATCGAGGACTTTCCCACCGAAAAATGGGACGCCATCCTGGCGCTGAACCTGTCGGCCGTGTTCCATGGCACCGCCGCCGCGCTGCCGCACATGAAGAAGCAGGGCTTCGGCCGCATCATCAACATCGCCTCGGCGCACGGCCTGGTGGCCTCGGCCAACAAGTCGGCCTACGTCGCCGCCAAGCACGGCGTGGTGGGCTTCACCAAGGTGACCGCGCTGGAAACCGCCGGCCAGGGCATCACCGCCAACGCCATCTGCCCGGGCTGGGTGCGCACTCCGCTGGTCGAAAAGCAGATCTCGGCGCTGGCCGAAAAGAACGGCGTCGACCAGGAAACCGCCGCGCGCGAACTGCTCAGCGAAAAGCAGCCGTCGCTGCAATTCGTCACGCCCGAACAACTGGGCGGCACGGCCGTCTTCCTGGCCTCCGATGCCGCCGCGCAAATCACCGGCACGACCGTCTCCGTCGATGGCGGCTGGACGGCGCGCTGATCAAAGGAATCTCCGAATGCTGTTTCTGCTTTCCCCCGCCAAGAAGCTGGACTACGACTCGCCGGTGCACGTCGAGACGCACACCCAGCCGCTGTTCGTGGACCAGGCCGCCGGCCTGATCAAGGTCCTGAAGACCAAGACCGCGGACGACATCGCCGAACTGATGAGCCTGAGCCCGGCCCTGTCCGAGCTCAACGTGCAGCGCTACGGCCACTGGAATCGCACCTTCACGCAGGCCAATTCGCGCCAGGCCGTGCTGGCCTTCAATGGCGACGTGTATGAAGGCCTGGAGGCCTCGACGCTGTCGGCCAGGCAGCTGGACTGGGCCCAGGAACACGTGGCCATCCTCAGCGGCCTGTATGGCGTGCTGCGGCCGCTCGACCTGATGCAGCCGTACCGCCTGGAAATGGGCACGCGCCTGGAAACGCCCAAGGGCAAGAACCTGTACGAATACTGGGGCAGCGGCATCGCCGACTACCTCAACGAGCGCCAGGCCGGCCAGAAGGCGCCGGTCATCGTCAACCTGGCGTCCGAAGAGTATTTCAAGTCGGTCGACCTGAAGGCGCTCAAGGCGCGCGTGGTGCAGTGCGTGTTCCAGGACTGGAAGAACGGCGCCTGGAAGATCATCAGCTTCCACGCCAAGCGCGCGCGCGGCCTGATGGCGCGCTACGCCATCCTGCACAAGGTGTCCAAGCCCGAGGGCCTGCACGGCTTCGACCTGGAAGGCTATCAGTACGACGCCTCGGCCTCCACCGAAAACAAGCTGGTGTTCCGCCGCAAGCTCTGAGCGATCCGGACGCGCCAGGTAAAAAGCCGGCCCCTGATCGGGGCCGGCTTTTTTTGTGCTGGAAGCGTGCGTGGATGCGTCAGGCCGGCGCCGCCACCGGCGGCGCGTGCTGCGGATCGGCCAGCGCGTGCAGCTCCTGGCGGATCATGTGGGTGGCCTTGAGCATCTGTTTGACCGGATAGACCAGCGCCGCCTGTTCGCCTTCGGTGTCGAACTGGGTGGGCAGGTCGGCGGGCGCCTGCGCGCGGTTCTCGTCCAGCAGGTCGACCATGCCGGCCAGCGCCCGCTGCACCGCCTCGGGCGTGGCCGGCAAAGCGGCCAGGATGGGAATGGCGGCGGTGATCTGCGAGGCCAGCACGTGGTTCTGGATCAGCAGGTTGTTCAGTTCTGGCACGCTGACCTGGTGCGACTTGGGCTCGCTCATCATGCGGTAGAAGGCCTCGGCGAAATTGCTGAAGGCGATGTGCACGTTCTTGCGCGCCAGGCGCCAGGCCAGGTCGGCGTCGGTGACCGCGGGCGTCGCGTCGGCGGCCGCGCCCACCGGCGCGCCATGCGTCTGCATCGCTTCCACGTAGCGCATGCCGGCCATCAGGTATTCCCGGTTGGCGCGGGTGGCGGCCGCCGCCAGCGGCTTGAGGTAGCGCGCCTCCCACCACGGCAGGATGTAGCTGCACACCAGCGCCAGCGCGCAGCCGATCAGCGTGTCGATGGCGCGTTCGCCGATCACCGACATCGACACCGTGCCGGGCGAGACGAAGTGGAACACCAGCACCACGAACAGCGTGTTGAAGATGGCGCTGGCCATGTAGTTCAGCTGCACCATGCTGTTGCCCATGATGCAGGCGCCCATCAGCACCGCGAACAGGATGGCGGGCTTGTCGGTGACGTTGAACAGCAGCAGCGCGCAGATGCAGCCGATCAGCGTGCCCATCAGGCGCCAGCCGTTGCGCTGGCGGGTCAGCGCGAAGCCCGGCTTCATGATGATGACGATGGTCAGCATGATCCAGTAGTTGTGCGCCGAGAACGCCGGCGACAGCCAGCGGCTGGCCAGCGTCATGGCGATGGCGGCGGCGGCCGTCACGCGCAGCGCATAGCGGAAATGCGGGGAATCCAGCCGCAGGTTGCTGGTCAGCAGGCCGACCCGGAATTCCTGGCGCGAGATGAAGCGCGTCAGCGACTTGTTGATGCGCAGCACGTCGGTGGGCTGGGCGTGGGGCGAGGCGGCGGTGTGGTCGGCCAGCCGGTCGACGATGCGGGCTGAGTTGCGCAGCCGCCGCAGCACCTGCACGATCAGCGCCAGCATTTCCGGCTCGCGCTCGCCCAGGCCCTGCTGCTTGAGCTGTTCGATCTCGTATTCGATGGCGCGCAGCTCGGCCTTGGCGCTGCTGCGGTACTGCACCTTGCGGCCGCGCGACACGTCCAGCGCGATGCGGTTCAGCTCCAGCGACATCTTCACCAGCGCGTCGCGCATGAACATCAGGCAGTCGTTGCCGGCCAGCGCGCGCCGCAGCGCGGCGTAGTCGGTGTGGGTGGCCACCAGCGTGTCGAGCAGTTGCAGCATGTCGACGAACATGTTCCAGATCATCACGCGGCGGCGGTCGCCCAGGCCCTTGCCGCGGGGCAGGGCGCGCAGCACCATGTCGCGCGCGGCCTGGTGCTTCTCGGTCATGATCGACTGGCGCTGGATCAGGTTGCGGTAGGCCTCGTCCAGGTCGGCGGTCTCGTCGTAGAACGCGGCGCGCGCGGCGACATAATCGGCGGTGGCGAACAACGCCACCGACATCGCCTGCTGCTCCTCGCGCAGCCAGAACAGGCGCGAGAACCCCAGGCTGAAGGCCACGTAGAACAGCGCCCCGCCCAGGGTCGCGGCGGCGTGCGCCAGCACCTCGTGGGCCTCGAGCGGCGAATGCATGGTCAGCGTCATCAGCAGCAGGCCGGCAAAGCCGATCAGGCCGCCGCGCTTGCCGAACACCGTGAACATGGAATAGACGAAGCACTGCGCGATGACCACCAGCCAGATCAGCACGGGATGGGTCGAGGCCAGGCCGGTGATGATGACGGTCAGCGTGCCCAGCGCCGCGCCGCCCAGCATCTCGTTGGTGCGATGCCGCTGCGGGCCGCCGGGCTGGTCGATGATGGCCAGGCACTGGGCGCCGAAGGTGGCGACCAGGCCGGTGGTGTAGTGGCCGAACAGTCCGCCCAGCACCAGCACCGGCAACAGCATGCCGACCCCCTGGCGCACCCCTCCGAAGAAGTAGTGGCTGTAGAGGAAGCGGCGAATGCTGGCAATGCGCAGATCCATGGGCGGCGGGGCTCGGTTCCGGGTGACGCGTCAAGTATAGAGAGGCTGGCTGCGTTTTAGGGGTCGGATGGTTACCAGACTTTCCCGCAGTGGCCGGCGCGACTTCCGTGCAACGTCCGCGAAACCTCGATTTGCTAGCTTTGACGCAACGCGGTAAATTGCTCCACTTGCGCCGGTCTGCCTATCCGAAACCGGTGCGATGAGGCGGATGGCCAGGGTCACCTCCCAGCCATCCTGCAGCAGATACATTTGCCGTTGGCCGCGCCACAAGCGTGTGTTGCCAAGGCTTCCATTTCGACCTCCAGCGTCCCCCAGGGGCGTTAGCACTGCGTTCTGTCGAGCGTGTGCCGGGTCGGCAGGGTGTCCGGGTGGCGTGGCTCCGTGAGCCGCTAAGCGCCGGATCATGTTGCCGTAGCCGGTATGGGTTCAGTTGCCGCCGTATCCGGGCGCGCAGCAGTCAGGGTTGCAGGGCCGGTTTTGAAAGGAAAGACAACATGGAAATGAATGGCGCCGATATCGTCGTGCGCTGCCTGGCCGATGAAGGCGTGGAACACGTTTTCGGCTACCCTGGCGGCGCGGTGCTCTACATCTACGACGCGATTTTCAAGCAGGACAAATTCCAGCATATCCTGGTTCGTCACGAGCAAGCCGCCGTGCACGCGGCCGATGCCTACTCGCGCTCGTCGCAGAAGGTCGGCGTCTGCATCGTGACCAGCGGTCCGGGCGTGACCAATGCCGTCACCGGCATCGCCACCGCCTACATGGACTCCATCCCCATGGTCATCATCAGCGGGCAGGTGCCCACTGCGGCCATTGGCGAGGACGCCTTCCAGGAATGCGACACCGTCGGCATCACCCGTCCCTGCGTCAAGCACAACTTCCTGGTGCGTGACGTCAAGGACCTGGCCGAAACCATGCGCCGCGCGTTCTACATCGCGCGCACCGGCCGTCCCGGCCCGGTGCTGGTGGACATCCCCAAGGACATCACCGTCGCGCAGTGCAAGTACACCCCGCCCAAGGGCGAGATCTCGATGCGTTCCTACGCGCCCGTCAACAAGGGCCACCAGGGGCAGATCAAGAAAGCCGTGCAGATGCTGCTGGCCGCCGAGCGGCCGATGATCTACACCGGCGGCGGGGTCATCCTGTCGAACGCCGCGCCCGAGCTGAACAAGCTCGTGTCGCAACTGGGCGCTCCCTGCACCAGCACCCTGATGGGCCTGGGCGGCTTCCCCGCCAGCAGCGGCCAGTTCGTCGGCATGCCCGGCATGCACGGCACCTACGAGGCCAACATGGCGATGCAGCACTGCGACGTGCTGCTGGCCATCGGCGCCCGTTTCGACGACCGCGTGATCGGCAATCCCAAGCACTTCGCCCAGAACGCCCGCAAGATCATCCATATCGATATCGACCCGTCGTCGATCTCCAAGCGCGTGCGCGTGGACGTCCCGATCGTCGGCAACGTCAAGGATGTGCTGGCCGACCTGAGCGCGCAGTACGAGGCCGCCGCCGCCGAGCACAAGCCGGCTTCCATCGCCAAGTGGTGGGAGCAGGTCGAGACCTGGCGCGGCAAGGAATGCCTCAAGTTCGCCAATTCGGACGAGGTCATCAAGCCGCAGTACGTGGTGGAAAAGCTCTGGGAAGTGACCGGCGGCGACGCCTTCGTCACCTCCGACGTGGGCCAGCACCAGATGTGGGCGGCGCAGTACTACAAGTTCGACAAGCCGCGCCGCTGGATCAACTCCGGCGGCCTGGGCACCATGGGGGTGGGCCTGCCCTACGCCATGGGCGTGCAGATGGCCAATCCGGGTCATGACATCGCCGTGATCACCGGCGAGGCCTCGATCCAGATGAACATCCAGGAACTGTCGACCTGCGCCCAGTACCGCCTGACGCCCAAGATCGTCTGCCTGAACAACCGCTTCCTGGGCATGGTCCGGCAGTGGCAGCAGATCGACTACGGCTCGCGCTACTCCGAGTCGTACATGGATTCGCTGCCCGACTTCGTCAAGGTGGCCGAGGCCTACGGCCACGTGGGCCTGCGCATCGAGCGCCCGGCCGACGTCGAGCCGGCGCTGCGCGAAGCGTTCAAGAAGCACAAGGAGCGCCTGGTCTTCCTGGACTTCATCACCGACCGCACCGAAAACGTGTGGCCGATGGTCAAGGCCGGCCGCGGGCTGACCGAAATGCTGCTCGGCTCTGAAGACCTGTAAGGAGGCCACCATGAAGCACGTGATTTCCGTCCTCCTCGAAAACGAGCCCGGCGCGCTGTCGCGCGTGGTCGGCCTGTTCTCGGCGCGGGGCTACAACATCGAGACCCTGACCGTGGCGCCCACCGAGGACGCCACGCTGTCGCGCATGACCATCGTCACGACCGGCTCGGATGAAGTCATCGAGCAGATCACCAAGCACCTGAACCGCCTGGTGGACGTGGTCAAGGTCGTGGACCTGACCGAAGGCGCGCACATCGAGCGCGAGCTGATGCTCGTGAAGGTGCGCGCGGTCGGCAAGGAACGCGAGGAAATGAAGCGCATGGCGGACATCTTCCGCGGGCGCATCATCGATGTGACCGACAAGTCCTACACCATCGAATTGACCGGGGTGCAGGAAAAAGTACAGGCCTTCCTGGAAGCCCTGGACCGCAGTGCCATCCTTGAAACCGTGCGCACCGGCGTGTCCGGCATCGGCCGCGGTGAACGGATTCTGAAGATTTGACCGGCCTTCCAGGCCAAGCCGCACCCTACATACGAACCAACGAATATCCAAGATATCTGGAGCACCCCATGAAAGTTTTCTACGACAAAGACTGCGATCTCTCCCTCATCAAAGGCAAGACCGTTGCCATCATCGGCTATGGCTCGCAAGGCCACGCGCACGCGCAGAACCTGCATGAGTCGGGCGTGAAGGTCATCGTCGGCCTGCGCAAGGGCGGCGCCTCGTGGAACAAGGCCGCCAACGCCGGCCTGGAAGTCAAGGAAGTGGCGGACGCCGTCAAGTCGGCCGACATCGTCATGATGCTGCTGCCCGACGAGAACATCGCCTCGGTCTACAACAAGGAAGTGCACGCCAACATCAAGGCGGGCGCCGCCCTGGCCTTCGCCCACGGCTTCAACGTCCACTACGGCCAGGTCGTGCCGCGTGAAGACATCGACGTCATCATGATCGCCCCGAAGGCCCCCGGCCACACGGTGCGCAACACCTACAAGCAGGGTGGCGGCGTGCCCCACCTGGTGGCCGTGTACCAGGACAAGTCGGGCGCCGCGCGCGACGTGGCCCTGTCGTACGCCAGCGCCAACGGCGGCGGCCGTGCCGGCATCATCGAAACCAACTTCCGTGAAGAAACCGAAACCGACCTGTTCGGCGAACAGGCCGTGCTGTGCGGCGGTACAGTCGAACTGATCAAGGCCGGTTTCGACACGCTGGTGGAAGCCGGCTACGCGCCCGAAATGGCGTACTTCGAGTGCCTGCACGAACTGAAGCTGATCGTCGACCTGATCTATGAAGGCGGCATCGCCAACATGAATTACTCGATCTCGAACAACGCCGAGTTCGGCGAGTACGAAACCGGCCCGAAGATCGTCACCGACGAAACCCGCAAGGCCATGCGCCAGTGCCTGACGGACATCCAGACCGGCGAATACGCCAAGAAGTTCATCCTGGAAAACGCCGCCGGCGCCCCGACGCTGACCTCGCGCCGCCGCATCAACGCGGAATCGCAGATCGAAGTGGTGGGTGGCAAGCTGCGCGCCATGATGCCCTGGATCGCCGCCAACAAGCTGGTGGACAAGTCCAAGAACTGATTCCGGTTTCCGCGCGGGGTTTGCGCCCCGCGCGCACCGGCCGAAAGCGGCATGCCTCGCGAGGGCATGCCGTTTTTATTTGCGCAGAAAGTGCGCGAAGGCGGGCGCGCCGCCGGGGCGCGGGCGGGCTTTTCGCGCCGGCGGGGCCGGATCGCGGCGGGCATGCCCCTTGCTGCGGCCCGTTGTGGGGCCAGATGAGTTAACCTTTCAATGTCTGTCGTAAGTAATTGAGACCATGCCCAATTTTTCCATGCGCGATTCCGAGAACCGCCACCGAAGCATCTACCTGCTGCCCAACGCATTCACCACCGCGGCGTTGTTCGCGGGGTTCTATGCCGTGGTGCAGGCCATGAACAACCGCTTCGAGGTCGCCGCCATCGCCATTTTCGTGGCCATGGTGCTGGACGGCATGGACGGCCGGGTGGCCCGCCTGACCAACACCCAATCGGCCTTCGGCGAGCAATACGACTCGCTGTCCGACATGACCTCGTTCGGCGTGGCGCCGGCGCTGGTGATGTACGAATGGATCCTGAACGACCTGGGCCGCTGGGGCTGGCTCGCGGCGTTCGTCTACGTGGCCGGGGCCGCGCTGCGCCTGGCGCGCTTCAATACCAATATCGCGGTGGTCGACAAGCGCTACTTCCAGGGCCTGCCGAGCCCGGCCGCGGCGGCGCTGGTGGCCGGCTTCGTGTGGCTGGCGGTCGACAACAAGCTGCCGATCCACGACAGTGTGATGGCCTGGGTCGCGTTCACGCTGACCATGTACGCCGGCATCACCATGGTGTCCAACGCCCCGTTCTTCAGCGGCAAGAGCTTCGCCCTGGGCCGCAGCGTGCCGTTCTGGGGCATCCTGCTGGTGGTGGCGGTGTTCGTGTTCGTCTCCAGCGATCCCCCGGTGGTGCTGTTCGGCCTGTTCGTGCTGTACGGCTTTTCGGGCTGGGTCATCTGGGCCTGGCGCTGGAACCGCGCCCGCCGGCTGCAGCAGGAACGGCGTGGCCAGTCGTCCTGATCCGGCGCTGCCAAGAAAAAACCCGCCTTTCGGCGGGTTTTTTCTTGGGCGGCCCGGGAAGGATCAGCGCCACATGAAGCGGTCGTCGTCGTACATCGGGTCCGGACCAGGGTGGAAGTGGGTCACCCCGGTGCCGTCGCGTCCCATGTAGACATACATCAGTGAATTCCAGACGCTGTTCTCCTTGTAGCGGTACGACCAGATGACCTCGCGCTTCTCGCCCAGGCCGGCCTGGTCGATGCGGGCCGGGGGGCCGAACTCGCAGCGCACGCGCTCGGGGCTCCATTGGCCTTGCTCCAGCACCTTGAAGTGGGCATCGGTCAGCAGTGGCAGGACGCGGTCGACCCGGCCGTCGGCGCCGACATTGGCGCCCCAGGCGTATTGGCCCATGGGTTGTTGCGTCCAGATCACGCGGCGGCCGCCGTTGGCTTGCGGGCATTCGAAGTTGGGGCGGCCGAACTGGGCCTGGACGTCGGCCAGGGGCGTGCCGGGCGCAACCTGGGCCAGGTTGGCGCAGGCGGCCAGGCTGGCGAGGGCCGCGGCGGCCAGGGTGGTGCGGGCAAGTTTGTAATAATTTGACATGTTGTTGCTCCTGTGGCCTGCCGCCGAGGCGGTGGCGCGACATCCGGCGGCGGGTCGGTGGTGTCACTGGGGTAATTCTAGCGAATCGGCTATAATCAGCAGGCTTTATCAAGTGTATTGATTTTGCACGATGCTTTGCGCCGGCAACGGGGCTGGACTGGATCGGAATGAAATGGGGCTTTCAGCCTTGTTTTCCGGCATTGCCAGGGCAGTCTCGAAGCAGCAGTGAGAACGCAACAACGCTTACCGCCGGCAGCGATTTTTTTCCAAACCACGTCAGGGCGCCTCGGCCCTGTCGCATGTCCGAAGAGGTCATCAATGTCCGTAGCTGACATCAAGAAATCCGATATCGTTGCGCAGTTCCAACGCGCTCAAGGCGATACCGGCTCCCCCGAAGTTCAGGTGGCTCTGCTCACCGCCCGTATCAACGAGCTGACCGGTCACTTCAAAGAACACATGAAGGACCATCACTCGCGCCGCGGTCTGCTGCGTATGGTCAGCCGTCGCCGCAAGCTGCTCGACTATCTCAAGGGCCGCAATCCCGATTCGTACCGCGCACTGATCGAAAAACTCGGTCTGCGCAAGTGATCGACGGGGCTGGCTCCCCATGACGCAACCGTGGTCGGTGCGACGCATGTCGCGACGGCCACGGTTTTTCATTTGTAAGGAATAATCGTCATGTTCAATAAAGTGACAAAATCGTTCCAGTACGGCCAGCACACGGTCGTCCTGGAAACTGGCGAAATCGCTCGCCAGGCCTCCGGCGCCGTTGTGGTGTCGATCGAGGACACCGTCGTCCTGGCCACTGTCGTGGCCTCCAAGAAGGCCAAGCCCGGCCAGACGTTCTTCCCCCTGACCGTCGACTACATCGAGAAGACCTACGCCGCGGGCCGCATCCCCGGTGGCTTCTTCAAGCGTGAAGGCAAGCCGTCCGAGAAGGAAACGCTGACCTCGCGCCTGATCGACCGTCCCCTGCGTCCGCTGTTCCCCGAAGACTTCTACAACGAAGTCCAGGTGGTCATCCACACGCTGTCGGTCAACCCCGAAATCGATCCGGACATCGCCGCCATGATCGGCGCGTCGGCCGCCCTGGCCATCTCCGGCATCCCCTTCAACGGCCCGATCGGCGCCGCCCGCGTGGGTTACATCGATGGCCAGTACGCCATCAACCCGACCGCGTCGCAGCTGAAGTCGTCGAAGCTGGACCTGGTGGTCGCCGGTACCGAAAACGCCGTGCTGATGGTGGAATCGGAAGCCGACCAGCTGTCCGAGGAAATCATGCTGGGCGGCGTGGTCTACGGCCACGAGCAGATGCAGGCCGTCATCAACGCCATCCACGAACTGGTCAAGGACGCCGGCAAGCCCGATTGGGACTGGCAAGCGCCCGCCAAGGACGAGGCCCTGATCGCCGCCGTGACCGCGGCCGCCCAGGAAGGCCTGAACGCCGCCTACCAGATCCGTGAAAAGCAGGCCCGCACCACCAAGCTGCGCGAAGTGTCGGCTGACGTGTCGGCCAAGCTGAACGCCGCCGCCGCCGAAAAGGGCGAGCCGGCGCCGGACGCCGTCACCGTCGACAACATCATGTTCTCGCTGGAATCGGCCATCGTCCGCGGCCAGATCCTGAACGGCGAACCGCGTATCGACGGTCGCGACACCCGCACCGTGCGTCCGATCAGCGTGCGTCTGGGCGTGCTGCCCCGCGCGCACGGCAGCGCCCTGTTCACCCGTGGTGAAACCCAGGCGCTGGTCGTGGCCACGCTGGGCACCAAGCAGGACGAGCAGATCATCGACGCGCTGATGGGCGAGTACCGTGACCGCTTCATGATGCACTACAACATGCCTCCGTTCGCCACCGGCGAAACCGGTCGCATCGGCGTGCCCAAGCGCCGCGAAATCGGCCACGGCCGCCTGGCCAAGCGCTCGCTGATTCCGCTGCTGCCGGCCCCGGAAGACTTCCAGTACACCATCCGCATCGTGTCGGAAATCACCGAGTCCAACGGCTCGTCGTCGATGGCTTCGGTCTGCGGCGGCTCGCTGGCCATGATGGACGCCGGCGTGCCGGTCAAGGATCACGTGGCCGGCGTGGCCATGGGCCTGATCCTGGACGGCGGCAAGTTCGCCGTGCTGACCGATATCCTGGGTGACGAAGATCACCTGGGCGACATGGACTTCAAGGTTGCGGGCACCGAAAACGGCGTCACCGCGCTGCAGATGGACATCAAGATCCAGGGCATCACCAAGGAAATCATGCAAGTGGCGCTGGCGCAAGCCCGCGAAGGCCGCCTGCACATCCTGGGCAAGATGAAGGAAGCGCTGGACGGTTCGCGCGGCGAGCTGTCGGCTTTCGCCCCGCGCATGCTGACCATCAAGATCAACCCCGAGAAGATCCGCGACGTGATCGGCAAGGGCGGCGCCACCATCCGCGCGCTGACCGAAGAGACCGGCACCCAGATCGACATCTCCGACGACGGCACGATCGTGATCGCCAGCGTCGACGAAGCGCAGGCCAAGGAAGCCCAGCGCCGCATCGTCGAGCTGACCGCCGACGTCGAAGTGGGCCAGATCTACGACGGCTCGGTCCTGCGCCTGCTGGACTTCGGCGCCATCGTGCAAGTGCTGCCGGGCCGCGACGGCCTGCTGCACATCTCGGAAATCGCCAACTACCGCATCGCCAACATCAACGATGTGCTGAAGGTCGGCCAGCAAGTCCGCGTCAAGGTCATCGAGGCCGACGACAAGGGCCGCCTGCGCCTGTCCATCAAGGCGATCGGCGGCATCGAGCAGCAGCAAGCCGCTGCCGAAGCCGCCCCGCAAGCGGAACCGCAAGCCGAATAAGGCCTGCCTTTCCCTGCTGAAAAACGGCGCCGCGAGGCGCCGTTTTTCTTTGGCGCGGTCGCAGGCTGATTCATCTCCTTTCGTCTTCGAATCCCCCGCATCTCCCATCTTCGCGTGCCTTACGGTAAAGTCTTGCGCGTGACACGAGCGTCGGCGGCGCAAGCCGGCCAGGCGCCAGACAGGGGGATAGGGATGGATCGAGCATGAGGCGATGGCGAGCACCCGCGGCCGCGATGCTGCTGCTCGGGCCGCTGCTGGCGGGCTGCATGTCGCCGCCGGGGCCGGGCCAGGGATCTCCCAAGGGCGAGAGCATGTCGGCCGACCAGCTGGTCCAGACCGATTTCAACCGCACCGTCACGCTTGAAGTGCGCGACAACCTGGCCAGCCTCTACA
Organism: Achromobacter insuavis; assembly: GCF_902859645.1. Lineage (GTDB taxonomy): Bacteria > Pseudomonadota > Gammaproteobacteria > Burkholderiales > Burkholderiaceae_B > Achromobacter > Achromobacter insuavis. The sequence goes on from NZ_CADIJR010000001.1 coordinate 253,842, forward strand.
GCCTGCTGGACAAGCTCTACCGCCGCAATCCGCGCGAATGGCGCAAGACCGGCGCGCCCGACCACGCGACCGCGGTGGCGCGCGCCCGCCACGCGATCGAGGTGCGCATCCCGCCGGCCGACCTGACCGGCCTGCACGACATCCAGATCCTGGCGGTCTCGCTCGACCCCAACTACACCGGCGACCGGGTCGGCGCCTTCATCTACGGCCTGGCCGACACCATCATCGCCGCCCACAACGGCAAGACCCGCCTGTACGCCACCGACGCGCTGGACGGGCAGCGGGTCTACAATGCCGCACGGAACGTCGAGGCGGCGGCCTGGCTGCTGGCGTCGCGCCGCAACAACCGTGGCGAGCCGTTGCTGCTGGCCAATGAAATGTCGCAGCAGGCCACCAACCTCAGTTTCGAGCGCGAGTTCGGCGCCATCATCGGCCGGCTCGACCTGATCGCCAACCTGCTTGGCGAGAATTCGCGCCGTATCGGCATCAACTACGCGCAAGGCCTTTTACTCTTCAATTTCCTGCCGGTGCGCTAACGGGATTTCCATCGTGATCGATATCGCTTCCATCCAGACCGCCCGCGAAAATCTGCGCGGCCAGGTGCTCAAGACCCCGTTCACGCTGTCGCGCACGCTGTCCGACATCTTCGGCGCCGAGATCTGGCTGAAATTCGAGAACCTGCAGTTCACCGCCAGCTTCAAGGAGCGCGGCGCGCTCAACCGCATGCTGACGCTGTCTGACGAAGAGCGCCGCGCCGGCGTGATCGCCGTGTCGGCCGGCAACCACGCGCAGGGCGTGGCCTACCACGCGCAGCGCATGGGCGTGCCCGCCGTGATCGTGATGCCGCGCTTCACGCCGACCGTGAAGGTCGCCAACACGCGCCGCTTCGGCGCCGAGGTGGTGCTGGCCGGCGATACCTTCGATGACGCCAAGGCGCATGGCTACGAGCTGGCCAAGCAGCGCGGGCTCATCATGATCCATCCCTATGACGACGAAGCCGTGATCGCGGGGCAGGGCACGGTGGCGCTGGAAATGCTGGAAGACCAGCCGCAGCTGGACATGCTGGTGATCGCCATCGGCGGCGGCGGCCTGATCTCGGGCATCTCCACCGCAGCCAAGGCGCTCAAGCCCGGCATCGAGATCATCGGGGTGCAGACCGAACGTTTCCCCGCCATGTACGCCGCGGTCAAGGGCGTGTCGATGCCGCAGGGCCAGTACACCATCGCCGAAGGCATCGCGGTGAAATCGCCGGGCGGGCTGACGCAGCCCATCGTCAGCCGGCTGGTCGACGACATCGAACTGGTCAGCGAGGCCGACATCGAGCACGCCATCGTGGTGCTGCTGGAAATCGAAAAGACCGTGGTCGAAGGCGCCGGCGCGGCCGGCCTGGCGGCGCTGCTGCGTGCGCAGGAAGCGGGCAGCGAGCGGTTCAAGGGCAAGCGCATCGGCCTGGTGCTGACGGGCGGCAACATCGACCCGCTGATGCTGGGCGAGCTGATCGAGCGCGGCATGGTGCGCGCCGGCCGCCTGGCGCGCATCCGCGTCGACCTGCGCGACCTGCCGGGCGCGTTGGCCCACGCCACCAAGCTGATCGCCGATGCCCAGGCCAACATCACCGAAGTGCATCACCAGCGCGCGTTCACCTCACTGCCGGTGCGCAACGTGGAGGTCGACTTCGTGCTGCAGACGCGCGGGCCGGAGCACATCCAGGAAGTCATCGACATCCTCAACGCGGCCGGTTTCGCGGCTAGCAACCACGATCATTGAATTACGCGCCGCCCAGTCGCGGGTCCCGTCCCACTTGGTTCTTGAGCCGGTACAGCCGCTCGCGATGCAGGGTCGCGGCCAGCGGCTCGGGCTCGCGCCCCAGCGCCACGTAGTCCGCCGGGATCTGCCCGATGGCGTCGCGCATGCGGTCGGCGCCGTCCTGCCACCATTGCGCCAGCATGCGGTCCGGGTTGTACACGTCCAGGCCCTGGCGGCGCAGCTCCGAGCGGTTGAAATCCTTCAGGTTCCAGGTCAGCACCTGCACCACGGGCGTTTGCGCCAGGCCGCAGCGGGCGCGGCGCGCCAGGCCGGCGGCGATGACGTGGAAGTCCTTGGGATCGCTGTAGCGCAGGGCTGCTTCGTAGACCTGGGTGTCATGCTCGATGGCCTGCGGGAAGCGGGCGTTCATCTCGGCCCAGAACTCGGCCATCACCTCGGGCGGGATGTCCCAGATGCGGCAGGCGTTGCGGCGCCATTCCTCGCCGATGCGCTCGGTCCAGACGGGCTGGAACACGCCGGCCTCGGCCAGGCGCAGCAACAGCCGGCGCAGGATGCCGGACATAAGGACGCAGGCGTCCAGGACGATGAAGGGCGGGGTAGCGGGCAGGGTGGTCAAGATCGGGGGTCAGCGCCGAGAATCGGGCAGCAGGTATAGCAGGCCCTGCGTGAAGCCGCGAGGCGCGACGGTCAGGTGGTTTTCGTTGTTCAGGATGTCGACGCGCAGCTTGAGCGACGGATAGCGGCGGGACTTCAGCGCCGCTTCCAATGCCTTCGTGTCCGACACCATGTTGTAGGTCCTGGCATAGCGGGGATCGCCCTTGCGGACTTCCTCGTATTCGCCGATATACATGTAGACCCGCGCCGGCAGATCCTTGTGGCCGGTGGCATAGGCGACCTCCCGGCCGAGCATGTAGCGCTTGTCGTACCACAGGGACGGGCTGCCCAGGATGTAGCCCGTGAACAGGCGCGGATCGCTCAGCAGGATCTCGGCGCCGAGCAGGCCGCCGTAGGAATGCCCGAGGAACAGGCGCCGTTGCTCGTCGGTGCGGTAGCGGCTGGCGATGAACGGCACGACGCCATCGCGCAGATAGGCGATATAGGCCGCGGATTCGCCGTGAATGTCGGCGGCCGGGGCGTCCTTCGTGCCGGCCGGCGTGGGCGTGTAGTCGCGCCGCCGGCTGTGCATGCCACCGTCGCCCTTCGCATAGGAAAGACCGACCAGGATGAATTCCTCCACCGCGGGCCCTTCCCCATTCAGGCGCCGCGCGATCTGCCGCACGATCGGGAAGGCATAGTCGGCATCGGTGACGTACAGCACCGGATAGCGGCGCTGCGGTTGATCGGCGTAGGAGGGCGGCAGCGCGACGAACACCTGGTAGGCGCGACCGGAGACGGGATCGGGCACGTCCCATACCGTGCTGTCGGCCACCTCGTAGGGCTGGCCCGCGCCGCGTTGCCAGAAGGCGGGCTTGGCGGCCGGCGTGTCTTTCGCGGACGCGCCGCCCGGCCAGCAGGCCGCGGACAGCAACATCAGGGTGAACAATGCGGCAGCTCTCACGCAGGTCTCCGGATCAGGGGGGACGGCAATGGTGCCCGAGACCGGAATCGAACCGGTACGGCCTTGCGGCCGAGGGATTTTCGTACCACTTCGGCTTTCGCCGCCGGCGCGCGGAGCGCCGTTCGTGGTCTGGAGCACGCCTTCACCATAGCCTTGCGGCCTTAGGTGCCCGCCGTCTGCTCTCTACACCTTCCCGGTTCTTTCGATCCGGGCTTGGCTCGGCGTTGGCTCGGAACAAGTCCAGGGCATTCGCCGAGTTTGACGGGCTACACCTCTGGAGTTTCCTCCGGAGGGCTCAAATGGATTCAAGTCCCTTGTGTCTACCAATTTCACCACTCGGGCATTGGGGTTCCGACAGGAAACCGCAATGGGATACCTGGTGTGCCGCGCGAGCGCGCTGCGGTATCCGGCGGGCGTGACTATACCACTCGCGGGCGGGCGGCCCGTCATGCAAGACCGCCCCTGTGGAAAACTCAGCCGATGAAACGCACCGTCTGGCGGGCGCGTTCGTCCACCTCCAGGGTGAAGACGTCGGGCCGCGCGTAGTGGCCGACCACGTCGAAGTCGTAGCGCGCGCGCACCAGCTCGTCGACATCGATGCTCGCCGTGAGCAGGCCGGTCTGGCCGTGCAGCGGGCCTGCCAGGACGTCGCCCAGCGGGCCGACGATGAGCGAGCCGCCGTTGATGAGCGGGCGTTGCGGATCCCAGCCGGGCACGTCCAGGCCCAGCTCGGCGGGCGAGGGCTGCACCTGGCAGGCGCTGATGACGAAGCAGCGGCCTTCGTGGGCGATGTGGCGCATCGAGCATTGCCAGATGTCGCGTTCGTCGACGGTGGGCGCGCACCAGATCTGCACGCCCTTGGCATACATGGCGGTGCGCAGCAGCGGCATGTGGTTTTCCCAGCAGATGGCGCCGCCGATGCGGCCCGCGGCCGTCTCCAGCACGGGCAGGGTGGAGCCGTCGCCCTGGCCCCAGATCAACCGTTCGGTGCCGGTGGGCATCAGCTTGCGGTGTTTCGCGGCCAGGCCGGTGGCGGGATCGAAGTACAGCGCGGTGCAGTACAACGTGCTGCCGGCCCGTTCGATCACGCCGATCACCAGGCTGGCGCCGGTGCGTTGCGACAGCGCGGCCAGCGTGTCGGTCTCGGGGCCGGGCACGTCGATGGCGTTCTGGTAATAGCGGGCGTAGGCGTCGCGGCCTTCGGGCAGGCGGTAGCCCAGGCGGGTGCCGAAGATCTCGCCCTTGGGGTAGCCGCCCAGCAGGGCCTCGGGCATGACCACCAGCGCGGCGCCCGAGGCGCTGATCTTGGCCTCGAAGGCCAGGATCCGTTCCAGGGTGGCGTCCTTGCCTTCGGGCGAGGCGCCGATCTGCAGCGCGGCGACGGTGGTGGCGGTCATGGGGGTTCCTTTTTCACGGGGGAGGGGAGTCGATGCGTCCTAGTGTCGGGGGCGGCCTAAAATCAATCAATCCTGCCTGGCGATAAATGATATGAACCAGATCGATATCGAGTCGACCGACCTGAACCTGCTCAAGGTGTTCGAGGCGATCTACGACGAGGGCGGCGCGGGCCGCGCCGCGCTGCGCCTGGGCGTGACCCAGTCGGCGGTCAGCGCGGCGCTGGCGCGGCTGCGCGTGCTCTATGCCGACCCGCTGTTCGTGCGCACCGGGCGTGGCCTGTCGCCCAGCCTGCGGGCGCGCGAACTGCGGCCGATCATCGGCGAGGCGCTGGACAAGTGCCGGCAGAGCCTGTCGCTGGCGCGGCCGGGCGCGGCGGGGTTCGGCGGACGCTCGGTCACGCTGGGGTTGTCCGATGACTTCGAGATCGCGCTGGGACGCGAGGCGATCGCGGCGCTGGCCGTGGCGGCGCCGGGACTGAGATTGATCTTCCGCCAGACCCACAGCCGCCTGGTGGCCGACATGCTGATGGCGCGCGAGGTCGACCTGGTGATCGCATCCGGCGGCCTGACCGCGCCGACCTTGCAGCGCGTGACCGTGGGGCAGGGCGGCTATGCCTGCCTGGTTGACCCGGCCAGCCTGGCGCCGGGCCAGGACGCGTTGTCAGTGGAGGATTTCACCCGGCGTGCGCACGTGCTGGTGTCGTCGGGCGGCTTTATCGGCGTGGTCGATGAAGTGCTGCACGACCTGGGCCTGAACCGGCGGGTGCTGGCGGCGACCACGCATTTCTCGGCGCTGGCGTTCCTGCTGCGCGGCGGGGAGGCGCTGGCCACCCTGCCGGCGCATGCGGCGCGCGGGCTGGCCGAGGTCGCGGGCCTGCGGCTGCTGCCGTGCCCGATCGCCATGCCGGGCTACGCCATCGAAATGGGCTGGCGCGCCGATGCGCTGCGCGATGAGGCGGTGGCGGTGGCGCGCCGTTGCCTGTTGGGCTTGTTGCAGGGGTTTGGCTGGGTGACCGCGCCGGCGCTGCCCGAGTGAGTGCCGCCATGGCGTCGGCCTGGGTATTCCCGCCGGCGCCGAATCCGGCGCGGCATGCCGTCCGCGATGGCTACTTGCGGCCGAACAACCGCCCCAGCAGGCCGCGTGGCGCGCTGGCCGCCCGTTCGGCCGCCAGGGCGTTGTCCAGCGACAGTTCCTGGTATTGGGGTTTGCCGTTCTGTTGGTAGGCCGCGGCCGCCTGGCGGAATGCCGAAGCGGATTCCGCGTGGCGTTTCATGGCGCCGTAGATCTCGCCGCGCGAGAACAGGGCCCAGCTGCGGAACTCCGGGTCCATCGCGATCAGGCGGTCGCAGGCCGCCAGGGCGTCGTCGTGGCGGCCCGCGGCAATCAGGGCGTTGACGGCGTCGGCCTGCAGCATGCTGTTGTCGGGCCAGCGTTGCAGCGCGCGTTCGGCATCGGCCACCGCCTCCGCGCCGCGGCCCAGACGGGTCAAGGCGTCGATGCGCACGCGACGCCACTTGAGCCACTCGGGGTCCAGCGAGATCGCCACTTCGGACAGGGGCAAGGCTTCGTCGTAGCGGTCCAGGCGAGCGAGCATGTCGGCGGCGTTGCCGGGCAGGAAGTCGCTGTCCGGCGCCAGTACGTAGCCGCGCAGGTAGTACGCCAGGGCCTGCTCCCACTCGCCCTGGTCGCGCTGCGCGTTGCCGGCCACGAACAGCAATTGGGCATCGCCGCTGGTCATCGGATCCAGGTCACGCAAGGCCTCCTGCGCCAGCTCGGGGTGGCGGCTGCGCACATACTCGCGGGCCTGTTCCTTGCGGCCCTCCCAGCCATTGTCAGACAGCGCATCCAGCTTTTGCCACAGCGGGGCGGCCTCGCCGGCCCGGCCCAGGCGGTGCAGCGAGCGGGCCTTGCCTTCCAGCGGCCAGTCCCAGTCGGGTTCGCGGCGCAGCAGGCTGGTCCACTCTTCCACCGCATCGGCATCGCGGCCCAGCGCCTGCAGGCATGAGGCGCGGTTGTGCTGGATGGCGTTTTCCTCGCCCAGGATCGCGCGGGCCCGGTCGAACATGGCGATGGCCTTGTGCAGGTCGCCGAGGCTGCGATAGGTGTTGCCGGCGTCGTACATGAAGCGGCCGTTGCCAGGGGCAAGCGCGACCGCGCGTTCGAAGTAGGGCACGGCTTCGCCGTGGCGTCCGGCATTGGCCAGGTTGGACGCGATGTAGCAATGCGGCGCGCCGGCCTGCGGGCGCCGCTGGATCGCGCGGGTCCAGCAGTCGATGGCATCCTGCAGGCGGCGGTCGTTGATCAGCAGGTAGGCTTCGGCCAGCAGAAGCCCGAAATGTCCGGAAGTGCGCTGGCTGGCGTCGCGCAGCAGGCGCCAGGCCGCTTGCGGGTCGCCCTCGTCATAGCGTGCAGTGACCTGCACCGCGATGGCATCCGGGCAATGGGGATCGAGCGCCAGCGCCCGCGCCAGGTCGGCGTCGCGCGCGGCCGCGGCCCCGCGCCTGGCATGGCAGCGGGCGCGCAACGCCCACATGACGGCGGTATTCGGCTGCTCGCGCAGCCCTTGCTCGCACAGCGCGAGCATGCGTGGCGTGTCGTCGCCGTCCTCGGCGCGCAGGATGGATTCGATCAGATTGGACATGCGGATTCCTCGGGCGGCAGGCAGGCGTCAGGGGGCGGCGGCGCCGGCGGCGTGGCGGCAGCCATAGTGGCGGTCGCTCGCGGCGATGTCGTCGCTGCCGCATTGCCAGCGCCGGATGCCGCCGCCTTTGCGTTCGGCGCGCAGCTCGGGCAGGTAGACCAGATGCTTGCCCGCCAGGGGCGAGGCGTCATCGGCATTTGCGGGGCCGGCAATGGTGAAGCGCAGCACGCCATTGACGGGGTTCAGCTCCAGGTTGGAAAAGCCGCTGGAGGCCAGCGATTCGCGCGTCACGCCCAGGTCCTGCAAGGTCGCGGCGAACTTGCCGGTGCCGCGGTAGTGGTTTTCCGCCAGCATCCGGACCGGCTGCGATACCCGATCCAGGCGCCGTACGTCGGCCATCACGGGGTTGTCGGCGTCGCGCGGACCGAGCGTCAGCGCGGCCAGCACGAAGCCGGCCAGCACCAGCACCACCGCGCCCGCGGCGAACAGCAGGAACTTGCCGGCGCCGGTGATCGAGCGCGTCTGGCCCAGGGCCGCCTGGATTGCCCGCGGATCGGCCCGGCTCGAAACGACGTAAGTGCCCGCGGCCCAGTTGTGCATGGCGCGTTCGCCGAACATGGCCTGCTGGATATGGTGGAACACGCCGGGCAGGGCCAGGTTCAGGGGGAACTTCATCAGGTGCCGCCACAGGGACCGCAGCAGGCCGGGACTCTGCCCGTTGCGCGTGACCACGCGTTGCTTGAACAGCTGCTTGCCGGGCGAGCCGGAACCCCAGGCGTCCATCAAAGCGGGCAACAGCAGGCCGAGCAGGCCCGCGGCCAGGGCGAGCGCCAGGGGGCGGGGCTGCTCCAGCAACGCTTCATAGCTGAGGGACGCGGCGGCCGAGAAGGCGAACATGGCGGCGATCATGGCGGCCGCATCGATCACGCTCGCGGCCAGCCGCGACCAGATGCCGGGGAGGGCGGGGACGTTGGCGGCAGCCATGCTGGGCGTGGTCGGCGCGGGCAGGGGCGCGTGGCAGCTGAAGCACTGGGTGTGGGAGGCCGGGTTCTGCCAATTGCATTTGGGGCACTGCATGATGCGAGTCTTATTCTGGTTGCCGATCAAACGGAGAGTGTCCTGCGTCGCGCGGGTGCGCCGCGCAATGGCCAGGCGCAGTGTATCGGACCCGGCGGATGGACGGCTCGGGAAAACCCCGATCCCGGCCCGAGCCGCCAACGCGGGACACTGGCGGCCATGAAGCGTCCGTTGCCCACCCCCGCCCATCCCCGCGATATCGACCCGGTTTCCCTGCGCCTGTTCCTGGCGGCGCTGGAAGAGGGCAGCCTGGCTCGCGCCGCGGCGCGCGAGAACATCGTGCCGTCCGCGGTCAGCAAGCGCATGATCGAGATGGAGGAAATGCTCGGCGTGCCGCTGCTGGCGCGCGACGTCAAGGGCGTGCAGGCCACGCCGGCCGGCCAGGCGCTGGCGGGCCATGCCCGGCTGGTGCTGCAGCAGATGGAGCGCATGCGCCGCGAGATGGCGGGCTTCGCCACCGGCGTGCGCGGGCGCATCCGGCTGGCGGCCAGCGTGGCGGCGTTGTCGGGCGACCTGCCGGCGCAGATCCAGTCGTTCCGCCGCGCGTATCCGCAGATCGAGATCGCGCTCGAGGAAAGCACCACCCAGCAGGTCTTCCAGGAAGTGCTGGCGGGCCACGCCGATGTGGCGGTGGGATCGGACTTCGGCCACGATGGCCTGCAGGTATTCGCCTGCGGCTATTGCGAGCTGGCCGCGGTGGTGCCGGCGCAGCACCTGCTGGCCGACAGCGAGCTGCTGGACTATGCGCAGTTGCTGCCCTACGAACAGATCGAGCTGAACCGCGACAACGGCATCAGCGCGGTGTTCGAGCAGGCCGCGCGCGAGGCCGGCGTGGCGCGCCGCATCAGCGCCCGGGTCAGTTCGCACGAGACCATCTGCAACCTGGTGGCGCGCGGCATGGGCGTGGCGGTGGTGCCGATGTACCTGAAGCCGCGCCATGCCAGCCAGGACATCCGCTTCATCGCCTTGTCCGGCCCCTGGTCGGGCACGCCGCTTTGCATTGCCGTGCGCGAACTCGATACGCTGCCGCCCGCGGCGCGCGCGCTGTTGGCGCATCTGGGGGCGGCGCCCTGGCCCTAGGGCTTACCCGGACGTTCCGAAACGAGAATGCCCCGGTGCTGAAAGACCGCTTTCGCGATGCCGCCGCGCCCGCGATGATGGCTGCGTACCGGCCCTGGGGCATGCGCCCGGGCCTCCACGCCGCAGGCAGAGGAAACGTCGATGAGCGCAGCGCCCGCTTCACCCTTCATGGACCACAGCGAATTGCCCTTGCGCGGCATCAAGGTGCTGGAGCTGTCCCACATGATCATGGGGCCGGCCGCCGGCCTGGCGCTGGCCGACCTGGGCGCCGAGGTGATCAAGCTGGAGCCGATCGACGGCGACCGCACGCGCCGCCTGAAGGGATCGGGCAGCGGCTATTTTCCCGTCTTCAACCGCAACAAGCAGAGCCTGTCGATCGACCTGAAATCGGCCGAGGGACAGGCGCTGGCGCGGCAACTGGCGCTGCGGGCCGACATGGTGGTGGAGAACTTCCGCGACGGCGGCCTGGCGCAGTACGGGCTGGACTACGCCTCGCTGTCGGCCGAGAACCCGCGGCTGATCTACGTGTCGCTCAAGGGCTTCCTGTCCGGCCCCTACAAGCACCGCACCGCGCTGGATGAAGTGGTGCAGATGATGGGCGGCCTGGCCTACATCAACGGCGGCGCCGACACGCCACAGCGGGTGGCGGCGTCGGTCAACGACATCCTGGGCGGCACCTTCGGCGTGGTGGGCGCGCTGGCCGCGCTGCACGACCGCCACGTCACCGGGCGCGGCCGCCACGTGCGCTCGGGCCTGTTCGAGAACAACCTGCTGCTGGTGGCGCAGTTCATCGCGCAGTACCAGCTGACCGGCGCCGCGCCCAAACCCTTCGGCGCGGAGCGCAAGCCGCCATGGGGCGTGTACGACGTCTTCGAGACCGCCGACGGACGGGTGTTCGTGGCGGTGGTGGGCGACGCCCAATGGCGCAACTTCGCGCAGAAATTCCTGCCGCCGGAATGGGCCGCCGATCCGCGCCTGGCCACCGCGGTGGACCGCGAGGCGGCGCGTTCGTGGCTGGTGCCCGGCGTGGGCGCGATCCTCAAGACCTGGAAGACCGACGCATTGTGCGCGGCGCTGGAGGCCGCCAATCTGTCGTACGGGCCGATCCGCCAGCCGCACGACCTGCTGCACGATGAGCACCTGAACGCCGGCGGCGCGCTGCTGGCCACGGCCTTGCCGGACGGCGGCGAAATCGCCGCGGCGGCGCTGCCGATCGAATTCGATGGCCTGAAGGCCGGCAAGCGGTTCGATCCGCCGGCCCAGGGCCGCGATACCGAAGCCATCCTCCGAGGGCTGGGGCTGGATGCCGCGCGCATCGACGCCCTGCGCTCGGCGGGCGTGGTGCATTGCGAGGACAAAGCATGAACCGGCCGTAGAGCCGGTCCCCGTCGAGGCGGCGCCAGACCGCCAAGACATCCATCAAAGAGGAGACAATCCGATGATCCGCAGACTCTTGGCGGTGGCCGCGATGGCCGTCGCATGCGTGGCGCACGCGCAGGACTATCCCAGCAAGCCCATCCGCATCATCATCCCGTCCACGCCGGGCGGCGGCACCGATTACATCGGGCGCCTGATGGGCAACAAGCTGCATGAACTGAATGGCTGGTCCGTGGTGCCTGAAAACAAGCCGGGCGCCGGCACGGCGCTGGGACTTGCCGAGGCGGCGCGCGCGCCGGCGCAGGGCTATGACCTGGTGATCGGGCAGTCCGACAACGTCACGCTGATTCCGCTGCTGATGAAGGTGGCCTACGACCCGGTCAAGGACCTGGCGCCGGTGGCGCTGGTGGCGACCACGCCGATGGTGCTGCTGGTGTCCGACAGCTCGCCCTTCAAGACCTTGCCGGAGGTGATCGAGGCGGCCCGCAAGGCGCCCAACACGCTGTCCTACGGCACCTCGGGCACGGGCGGCGGCGTGCACATCGCCATGGAGATGCTGCAGCACGCGGCCGGCTTCAAGATGCAGCACGTGCCGTACAAGGGCTCGGCGCCGGCGCTGGCCGACCTGATGGGCGGCCACCTGCAGTTCGCTGGCTCGTCGATCTCGTCGGCGGCCTCGCTGATCAAGGCCGGCAAGGTGCGCGCGCTGGCGGTGACCTCGCCCAAGCGCAATCCCGCGTTGCCCGACGTGCCGACCGTGGCCGAGCTGGGCTACAAGGATTTCAGCGTGGTGACCTATTACGGCGTGCTGGCGCCGGCCAAGACGCCGGCCGCCGTGGTGGCGCGGCTGAACGCCGATTTCAACAAACTGCTGACGCGCCAGGACGTGCGCGATGCGCTGGCCTCGCAGGGACTGGAGGCCGATCCGGTGTCGTCGGAAGAGTTCGCGGCCCTGATCCGTTCGGACATCGGCAAGGCGCGCCAGACCATCGCCACCGCGGGCATCGTGGTGCAGCAGTAACGGCCGGCGCATTCGACCAGGGAAATGCCATGGAACAGGAAGTGAGGTTGTGCGAGGTCGGGCCGCGTGATGGCCTGCAGATGGCGCGCGGCATGATGGCCGCCGACGACAAGCTGCGCTGGATCCGGCAGCTGGCGGCGGCCGGGCTGCGCGAGATCGAGGTCGGCAGTTTCGTGTCGCCCCGGCTGGTGCCGCAGATGGCCGATACCGGGCAGCTGCTGCCGCAAGTGCTGGGCATCGACGGCCTGACGGTGTGCGCGCTGGCCTGCAACCTGAAGGGCGCCATCGCGGCCTACGAGGCGGGCGCGCACGTGATCGCCATCCCTGTGTCGGTCAGCGACACGCACAGCCATGCCAACGTCGGCAAGGGCACGGACGCGCAGGTCGAGGCCGTGGCCACCATCGCCGACTGGCTGCGGTCGCAGGCGCGGCCGGCGCGGCTGGATGTGGCGGTCGCCACGGCCTTCGGCTGCTCGATGGAAGGGGCGGTGCCGGTGCGCCGCGTGGCCCAGGTGGCCGCGGCGGTGATGCGCGCCGGCGCCGACGAGATCGCGCTGGCCGATACGGTCGGCTACGCCCATCCGGCGGGCGTGCGCGAGGCGGTGCGGGCGGCGCAGGACGCGGTCGGCGCGCGGCTGGTGAAACTGCATCTGCACGACACCATGGGGCTGGGCCTGGCCAACGCGCTGGCCGGCCTGGACGAAGGCATCCGCGCTTTCGACGCCTGCCTCGGCGGGTTGGGCGGCTGCCCGTTCGCGCCGGGCGCGTCGGGCAACATCGTCACCGAGGACCTGGTGTTCATGCTGGAGAGCATGGGCTATCGCACCGGCGTGGACCTGCCCCGGCTGCTGGCCGCGCGCGCGTTGCTGGCGGCGTCGCTGCCGCGGGAGACCTTGCGCAGCGGGGTGGCGGCGGCGGGCATTCCCAGGACCTATCCGGCGGCCATGGCCGCCTGAGCGCCGCGCGGGAGGGAAGATGAGGCAGCGGTATCATGAGCCGTCCTCATTCAGGCGGCCCGCCGCCGCGCATCCATGGCCATCGTCTCCACCCCGCTGCTCGACCGCCTGCTGACCGACGGCGTCATCCGCCAGGAGCATCACGACGCCGCCCGCCAGCGGCTGGGCGACGCCACGGCGGAGCCCTGGAGCACGCTCGGCGAGGCGTTGTTCTGGCTGGTGGACGAGCACATCGTGTCCGACGAGGACCTGGCCGCCATCGGCGAGCTGTCCGTGACCGAGGTCGCCTTTGCCAGCAACGCCACGCGCAAGCAGGCGCTGGCCGAAATGGACGCGCTGATGCAGCGCAAGCTCGAGGAATACGAACGGCAGATACGCCAGGTCGCGCTCAAGCGCGCCTTTCCCGGTCCGCGCTGGGCCTGGCTGGGCGGCGGCGCGATCGCCGTGGCCGCGGCGGCCTGGTATCTGTTCGCGCCGGCCACGCCGCCGCAGTGCGATGACGGCGATGTGCAGAAAACCCTGCGCGCCAGCCTGTTCACCTCGCGTCTCCAGCAGATGTCCCGCAACCCGCTGGCCGGGGGCGTGGCGCCGGCCGACCTGTACCTGGCGACGTTTTCGGATGTGAAGGAAGTCGGCTACATCAAGCCGGAGCGATCGCGCGGCTGCACCGCGACGCTGAAGGTCGGCGAGGCCGCGTCGGCCCTGGCCTACACCATCGGTCCGAACGACAAGGGCGAGATGATGATCGCCGGTGCGGACCCGCGCGTGGTGCGAGCCCGCTACGGCCAGCTCGATGCCGACGGCAAGCCGCGCGCTGTCGGCCAGCCGGCGGGCGCGGCAAGGCTCGCCGCCGCCTTCGAGCAGGGGGCGGCGGCCTTCGACGAGCTGACCCGGGGCGCGGCGCGCAAGGCGGCCCAAGACAGGCAGCGCGAGCGCATGGGCCTGCCGCCGGAAACCGACACGCGCACCGTGCGCAATATCCAGCCGCTGGGCGACTGCAAGGACCTTGGCGGCGGCCGGTGGTCATGCCGCCTGCAGGGCGAGTACCGTGACCGGCTGATGTCGGCCATCGGCCGCGCCGACTGGCAGGTGTTCGAAGGCGATTTCGAGTTCTTGCAGGAGGGCGACGCATGGCGCGTGGGCGAACCCTTCACGCGCCAGTACATGGATGCGGTCGTGCGCGGCCGGGTGGCGGAGCTGAAAGGCGACGAGGCGGCGGCGCGGCTGGAGCAGATCCAGCGCCAGCGGCCGCAGGCCGAGCCCGCGACGCCCGCGGGCGCCCAGGCGCCCGCCAGGGCGGGCAGCCGCGAGCATCGCGGCGACGGCGCCGTCATCAACAAATAGGACTGGTAGTGGGCCCGGCGCGCGCTCAGGCCGCGACGGCGTCGCGTTCCCGCCGGCGGGCGAAGACGAATACGTGGTGGTACTTGTCGCGCATGGGATGGCGCGGCTGTTCGACGCCGTCGATCGGCGGCACGAAGGGCGCGAACAGGCCGAGCGCGTCGATATGCACCGGGAAGGGCGCGCGTTCGGGCGTGTCGTTGTAGCCCAGGATGAGCAGGCCGCCGGGCTTGAGCACGGCGTGGCATTGCTCCAGCATGCGTTCATAGCCGGCCTGCTCGTTCAGGCCATAGCCGATCAGGCCGTTGGCGATCACCACGTCGAAATAGCCCGGCTCGTAGAGCGCCGCCATCTCGGTGGCGCTGCCGGTCAGGTGGCGGCCGGGCACGCCGTAGCGAGCCTGTTCCGGATCCATGTCGAGCGAATGGAATTCCGGCTTCAGCAGCCGCGGATAGTGCCAGGTGTATTCGCCCATGCCCAGGAAGAGGCAGCGCCCCGGGCCTTGCGGGCCGTCCGCCTGGTGGTTGAGATAGTCGAAGATCTGCTGTTCCAGGAAGGCCCGGTTCGGCGCCCGCAGCGGGAATTGCACGCCGCAGCGCGCGGCCAGGGCCGGAGACAGCCGGAACAGGCCTGATTTGAATGCGTCTTTGAGTTTGGGCATACGGATCGCGCCTGGCTGTGTCGCCGGTTCTTTGACCGGGTTCGCCACCGCGAGCCGCCCGGAATGCGCCAGATAGTAGACGAAATCGTTTCTATTCAGGGGTTTTTCAGCTGTTAATGATATCTGCGCAACAGGGGCGCGAGCGGACGCGCCCTGGACCGTGATGGCGGGCGGGTGGCGCGGGTGAACCGAAGGGGATGGGGGGCGGTCTTCTGGCGGAAGCGGTGGGATTCGAACCCACGAAGGGTTTAACCCCTTGCCGGTTTTCAAGACCGGTGCAATCGACCACTCTGCCACGCTTCCTGCTGCCGCAATGTACTGCGGAAGCGGCAATCCGGCCGCCAGGCAAACACTCTACCCGGCGGAAACACGACTTGCCGTAAAGGGCGCAATAATAATCCATTTGCTGCGAAGGAGGCACGCGATGCACGCTGTAGAAATCTCCCGCCCGGGCGGCCCCGAGGTCCTGGTCCCCGTCGAACGCCCCACGCCCGAGGCCGGCAAGGGCGAAGCCCTGATCAAGGTCAGCGCCGCCGGCGTGAACCGCCCCGACGTGTTCCAACGCAAGGGCAACTACGCGCCGCCTCCCGGCGCGTCCGACCTGCCGGGCCTGGAAGTGGCCGGCGAGATCGTCGGCGGCGACCTGGCCGGCAGCGGCTTCGCGGTGGGCGACAAGGTCTGCGCGCTGGTCGCGGGCGGCGGCTATGCCGAATACTGTGTCGCGCCGACGGCCCAGTGCCTGCCGATCCCCAAGGGCCTGTCCGACATCGAGGCGGCCGGCCTGCCGGAAACCTACTTCACCGTCTGGAGCAACGTGTTCGACCGCGGCCGCCTGGCCGACGGCGAGATCCTGCTGGTGCACGGCGGCGCCAGCGGCATCGGCACCACGGCCATCCAGCTGGCCCGCGCCATGGGCCACACGGTCTACGCCACCGTCGGCAGCGACGAGCGCGCCCGCGCGGTCGAGGCCCTGGGCGCGGCGCGCGGCATCAATTACAAGACGCAGGACTTCGTCAAGGAAGTGAAGGACGCCACTGGCGGCCGCGGCGTCGACGTGATCCTGGACATGGTGGCCGGCGACTATATCGCCCGCGACATGCAATGCCTGGCCGACGACGGCCGCATCGTCATCATCGCCCAGCTGGGCGGCGCGCAGGCCAACGTCGACACCAGCCAGGTCATGCGCCGCCGCCTGACCATCACCGGCTCCACCCTGCGGCCGCGCCCGGTCGACTTCAAGGGCGCCATCGCCCGCGCGCTGCGCCAGCGCGCCTGGCCGTTGCTGGAGCAGGGCGCCATCAAGCCGATCGTGCACGCCACCTTCCCGCTGGCCCAGGCCGCCCAGGCCCACGCCATGATGGAAAGCGGCGAGAACATCGGCAAAATCATCCTGACCGTGTAAGAAACGCGCGGTGTTCGGCGCGGCGCCGCGCAACAGGATACAATCACGGGTTTCGCCTGGAATTATTTCCAGGCCAGCCCGTGGGCGGGTGCTTTTCCCCCGGGTTCATCCACTCTGACATTTGCGCCATGACTTCAGTCGAACACCGCGCCCGCCTCGTGCTGGGCAACTGGAAGATGCACGGCAACCTGGCCGAGAACGCCGCGTTGCTGACCGAACTGCGCGCCGCGGATGCCGCCAGCCATTGCGAAATCGGCGTCTGCGTTCCGTTTCCTTACCTGGCGCAGGCTGCCTCGGCCCTGACCGGTAGCGCCGTGTCCTGGGGCGCGCAGGACGTCAGCGCCCACGACAAGGGCGCCTACACGGGCGAAGTCTCGGGCGCCATGCTCAAGGAATTCGGCTGCCGCTATGCGCTGGCCGGCCACTCCGAGCGCCGCGTGCTGCACGGTGAAACCGACCAGATGGTCGCCGACAAGGCCCGCGCGGCCCTGGCCGCCGGCCTGACCCCGGTGGTCTGCGTGGGCGAGTCCCTGGCCGACCGCGAAGCCGGCAACACGCTGGCCGTGATCGAGCGCCAGCTCAAGCCGGTGCTGGCGCTGGGCGCCGAGGCCGTATCGCGCATGGTGCTGGCCTACGAGCCCGTCTGGGCCATCGGCACCGGCCGCACCGCCAGCCCCGAGCAGGCGCAGGAAGTCCACGGCGCCATCCGCGCCGCGCTGGCCGCGCTGGGCGCGGCACAGGTTCAGGTTTTGTACGGCGGCAGCGTCAAAGCTGCCAATGCCGCCAGTTTGTTCGCCATGACTGATATCGACGGAGCCCTGGTCGGCGGCGCGTCGCTCGTGGCCGAAGAATTTTTGCGAATCGCCGCCATCTAAGTTTCCGTTCCGGAGTCTGTAATGCCCTTGATGCTCAAACTTCTGCTGGCCGTCCAAGTGATCTCGGCGCTGGCTATCATCGTGCTGGTCCTGCTGCAGCAGGGCAAAGGCGCCGACATGGGGTCCGCGTTCGGCAGCGGCTCGTCGGGCAGCCTGTTCGGCGCCACCGGCGCGGCCAACTTCCTGTCGCGCGCCACCAAGTGGGCCGCGGTGGTCTTCTTCGCGTCCACGGCCGGCCTGGCCTATGTCAGCCACAAGGGCACGAGCGGCCCCGCCGTCGAGTCCGGCGTGATGCAGAACTTCCCGGCCGACCGTTCCGTGCCGCAGGTGCCGGGCGCCGCGCCCGCCCCGCAAGGCGCCGGTGCCTCGTCGGTGCCGGGCGCTTCGTCCGTGCCGGGCGCCGCATCGTCGGTTCCTGGCGCCGGTTCGGCCCCGGCCGCCCAGCCGGACGCCTCGGTGCCGTCGGCCCCGGCGCCCGCCGCTGGCGACAAGCCGGCCGAGACGCCCGCCAAGTAAGCGTCCCGACCCCATGAAAAAGGCCGGCTATCGCCGGCCTTTTTTTATGGCGTTCCGCCTTGGAACGCCGAGGGTCTTGCGGGAGATGCGCTCAGGCGCCCGGCAGCATGTGGCGCGCCGAGATGGCGAGGATGCGCTCGGCGGATTCGCGCAGCTGGCGCGCTTCGCGGTAGGCCCGCAGGGACACGACGGCATCGTAGCGGCGTGAGCTGCGCGGGCCGGCGAGCAGCGTGGGACGGCGGGTCAGGATCGGGGATATCAGACGTTGCATGGTGGAGCCTTTCTACGGGCCTGAGGCCCTGTTGTGTATGGCTGGCATCGTAAGCCGGCCGGGCATGCGCGCCAACGAATTCCCTTTCATATGAATATCCGGGAGGAATTCCCCGGGCATGGCCCGGGTGTGCGCGCGGCGAAGCCAGTATTGCCGACCGACATGACAGATTGATGCCAGGCGCGGAGCGGCTTGTAAGGGCTTGTTGCCCGGGCGGGGACCGCGTGCCCGGCAGCGGCGGGGTGACCGGCGTGCCGGGACGAATTGACGCGAAACGGCAATTGCGTGATAGAATGTTCGACTTTCCAGGAAAGCACTGCTTTTCTGGGTGAAGTTAGCCGACGTGGTGAAATTGGTAGACACGCTATCTTGAGGGGGTAGTGGCGAAAGCTGTGCGAGTTCGAGTCTCGCCGTCGGCACCAAGGATTCCTCGTAAAAGGCCCGCTGAAACGCAAGTTTCAGCGGGCCTTTTACTTTTGCAGCGCGCTCTCGCTGCCTAGGGCGGAACGATTTCCACGTCCGCATCAAACCTTTCATTTATCTGTTATTGCGCCGTCATCTTTGACAGCGATCATGCCGGCAGGCTGGGTCGCGGGTGAGCCAGTCGATAACAGCGACATTGACAGGAAAACTGATGAGTTCTTCGGACCAGGACGATATCCCGTCCAACCCCTCCACGGCACCGCATTTCAACGAAGTGGTACGACGCGCCGTGTCGCGGCGCGGCTTTCTCAAGGCCGGCCTGGGCGCCGGCGCCGTCGGTTTCATGGGCGCGGGCCTGACGGCCTGTGGCGGCGATGACGACGATGATTCGTCCAATGGCAACCCTGGCAACCCGGGCGGCGAGACGCCCGCCAAGCCGGTGGAGCTCAATTTCAAGGCCGTGCCCATCAGCACCGCCGACACCGTGGTGGTCCCCGAGGGCTACCAGTTCGCCGTGATCAGCCGCTGGGGCGATCCGCTCTTCACCGGCGCGCCGGCATTCAAGGCCGACGCCAGCAACGGCGGCGACGACCAGGCCCGCCAGCTGGGCTACAACCACGACGGCCTGCACTTCTTCCCGATCGACGGCAGCGACAGCGTCAACGGCAGCAGCGTGGAAGGCCTGATGGTCACCAACCACGAATACACCACGCCGGAATACTTCTACCCCGTCGGCGTGCAGCCCGGCAACGCGCAGTGGAACCTGGACTGGGTGCGCAAGTCGCAGCACGCGCACGGCGTGTCGGTGCGCCACCTGCGCCTGGCCAACGGCAAGTGGGAAGCGGTGCTGGATTCGCCGTTCAACCGCAGCGTCAACGCCAACGTCGCCATGCAGCTGGTCGGCCCGGCCGCGGGCAACCGCCTGGTGCGCACCAACGCCGACCCGTCGGGCACGCGCTGCTTCGGCACCTTCGGCAACTGCGGCAACGGCTACACGCTGTGGAACACGTACCTGACTTGCGAAGAGAACTTCACCGACTACTTCGGCGTCGGCACGGCCGACCCGGCCACGGTGAACTACCCCGACGCCGAATACCAGGCGCACATGGAGCGCTACAAGGGCTCGGGCAAGACCTCCAGCAGCTCGTACCGCTGGGACCACTACGACAATCGCTTCAACTGGGCGCAGGAGCCCAATGAATACAACCGTTGCGGCTGGGTGGTGGAAATCGATCCGTTCGATCCGAACTCCACGCCCAAGAAGCTGACCGCGCTGGGCCGCTTCAAGCACGAGAACGCCGCGATGACGCTCGCCGACGACAAGCGCGTGGTGGTCTACATGGGCGACGACCAGGTCAGCGAATACATCTACAAGTTCGTGTCCGACGGCAAGTACGACCCGGCCCGCCCGGCGCTGAACCGCCTGTTGCTGGACAAGGGCACGCTGTACGTCGCGCGCTTCCTGGACGGCGCGGCGCAGGGCGACGCCATGGGCGTGGGCGAGTGGATTCCTCTGAAGCTCGACACCCCGGCGCAGGCCGGCGGCACGCTGGGCGCGCTGTTCAACCAGGACATGGGCGAACTGCTGGTCAAGACGCGCCAGGCCGCCGACGCCGTGGGCGCGACGCCGATGGACCGGCCCGAGTGGATCACCACCCATCCGACCACCCGCGAAGCCTACGTCACGCTGACCAACAACAGCTCGCGCGGCAGCGGCAGCGCGCGCTATCCGGGCGGCCCCAACCACCCGGGCGCCAATGACGCCAACCCCCGCACCGGCAACCAGTACGGCCAGATCGTGCGCTGGCGCGAGAAGAACGGCGACCCGGCGTCGCTGACCTTCGAGTGGGACATCTTCGTGCTGGCCGGCAACCCGACGCTGTACCCGCGCACCGACCTGCGCAGCGGCTCGGCCAACGTCACCGCCGACAACACCTTCAACAGCCCCGACGGCCTGGCCTTCGACAAGCGCGGCCTGCTGTGGATCGAGACGGACGGCAACTACTCCAACACCGGCGTCTACGCCGGCCAGGGCAACAACCAGATGCTGGTGGCCAACCCGGCCACCAAGGAGATCCGCCGCTTCATGACCGGCCCGGTCGGTTGCGAAGTGACCGGCCTGACCTGGACGCCCGACCAGAAGTACCTGTTCATCAACATCCAGCACCCGGGCGAAGGCCCGAGCGTGACGGATGCGCAGAATAACCCGCTGATGGCCTCGAAGTGGCCCGACGACGCCAGCGCCAGCCGGCCGCGTCCGGCCACGGTGGTGATTTGGAAGCAGGACGGCACGGCCGTCGGCAGCTGAAGCCGCGAGCGCGGCCGCGGACCTGTCCCGTGGCCGCCGGCATGCCTGATGATGTATCGGCCGGCGCCTTGTGCGCCGGCTTTTTCTTGCGCGGGCGTCTTGTCCGCCGATGGGGGACGACCGCGCGAGCGCGGGCCGCCGCTATCGCAGATGGTGGCCGAAGGCGATGGCCGCCACCACGAAGGTGATGGCGCCCGCCGCCGCCAGCCAGTTGGCGCGCCTGGCCGCCAGGGCATCGCGCCGCGCCATGCCGATCAGCGCCGCCACCAGCGACCACAGCGCCGTGAACGCCAGCAGGGTCAGCGTGTAGACGAAGTTCGAAAGATCGTAGCCGCCGCCGCCGATGGACCGATAGCCGGGGCTTTTGGGCCAGAGCAGGGCGACATGCCAGCCCGCGATCACGACGAACACGGCAAGCCAGATCAGGAATCGTCGGTCTTTCAGCATCGATGGGATCTCCGGGTTGGCACGCGCCTAGTCTGACACCGATGCGCCGGCGCCGAAACCGGCGGTTTGCCGGCATCGCGGCATTACCGCATTACCGCATTACGGCGTCGCGGCATCACGGCATGACAGCATCACGGCGCCAGTCGCGACCAGTCCGCGGTGCCGGCCGACGGAATATCCATGCCCGTCCCATCGTCCACCCTGCACGCGCGCCGCGGATCACTGCGGCGTTCACGCCATGGACTAGGGTATTTTTTGTAATCATAGTTATATATAATTAATAATACGTATTTAATAGTTTTAATAAATTCACCAGATAGGCATTCCCGGCCAGGCCGGTTGCCGCAGGAGGTTTCATGCAGGATTCCCATTCCCCCTCACGCTCCCTGCGCAGCACGGGCGGTTTGATCATGCTCGGGTTCACCGTCGTCCTTTGCCTGATGGTGCTGCTGACCGTGGTCGGCATCACCCAGGTGAACCGGATGAATGGCGCGCTCAGCGCCATCAACGACGTCCATGGCGTCAAGCAGCGCTACGCCATCACCTTCCGCGGCAGCGTCCACGACCGTTCGATCGCGCTGCGCGACGCGGTGCTGGCCAATCCCGGCGAGCTGCGCGCGCTGGCGGCCGACATTGAGCGCCTGAAGCGGCAATACGATGAGGCCGCCGTGCCGATGGATGCCCTGTTCGTCCAGGGCGCCGAGGTGTCGGACCAGGAACGCGAGACGCTGGCCGGCATCAAGGATGTCGAGACACGCACGCTGCCCGTGGTGCAGCGCCTGCTGGCGGCGCTGGAACGGGGTGACGCGGCGCAGGCGCGGCCCTTGCTGGATCAGGCGCGGCCGCTGTTCGTGCAGTGGCTGGCCGCCATCAACCGCATGATCGACCTGGAAGAGCGCCTGATGAAGGACCAGAGCGACATGGCGCGCCGCGTGGGGATCGACTTCCAGCAGCTGATGCTGGCCTTGACCGGCGCCGCGATCCTGCTGGGCGCGGGCCTGGCCTGGCTGATCGCCCGCCGCATCACCCGCGCGCTGGGCGCCGAACCGGCCGCGCTCAAGCGCATCGCGCAATCGGTCAGCGCCGGCGACCTGGCCAGCCCGATCGCGGTCAAGCCGGGGGACGAGAGCAGCATCCTGGCGACGCTGGCGGGCATGCAGCGCAACCTGGCCTCGGTGGTGGGCGGCGTGCGCCAGCATGCCGACGCGGTGTCGGTGGTGAGCGTGCAACTGGCCGAGGGCAATGCCGATCTGTCGGCCCGCACCAGCGACGAGGCCCGCGCCCTGCGCCAGACGGCCGACTCGATGGAAGAGCTCACCGGCGCGGTCAAGCGCAATGCGCACGACGCGCAGGAGGCCGGCGTCATGGCGGGCCAGGCCATGGACGCGGCGCGCCAGGGCAGCCAGACCATGCATGCGGTGGTCGATACCATGGAACACCTGTCGAAGGCGTCGGCGCAGATCTCCGAGATCACGTCGGTGATCGAGGGCATCGCCTTCCAGACCAACATCCTGGCGTTGAACGCCGCGGTCGAGGCGGCGCGCGCGGGCGAGCAGGGCAAGGGCTTCGCCGTGGTCGCCAGCGAAGTGCGCTCGCTGGCGCAGCGCTCGGCCACCGCGGCCAAGGAGATCAACACGCTGATCAGCCAGTCGGCCGAGACGGTGCGCCAGGGCGTCGAGCGCGTCGGCGCCGCGGGCGAGACCATGGACCTGATCCTGGACTCGATCACCCAGACCACCGCGACCATGCACGGCATCGTGCAGGCCTCGGTCGAGCAGACCGGGCGCATCGAGCACGTGGCGCGGGTCATCGCGCAGCTGGACGAGGATACGCAGAAGAACGCGCAACGCGTCGAGGAAGCGTCGGCCGGGGCCGAGGCGCTGCGCGAGCAGGCCGCGGACCTGCGGCAGGCGGTTTCCGCGTTCCGCGTGGGCGGCGCGGGGGCAAGGGCGGATGTGCGCATCGCGCCCGCGGGCAATGGGCTGCTGCTGCCGGCCTGATCGCGTCGCGGCCGCCGGGGCGGGCGGCCGGGCGCGCTACACGGCGGCCAGCGGTTCCGCCTGGTAGGCGCGGTGCAGCCGCTCGATGAAGGCGTCCGCCGGGGGCAGGGCGATGCCGGCGACCCGGCTGACCGCGATGCCCGGCGTCCAGGAATTCATGACCGCCGCGCCTTGCAGCCCGGCGACGTCGGCGGGCGCGATGGGGCGGGTCCGCTGCGGCACGCCCATCCGCGCCAGCTGCCGCTGCACGATGCCCATGGTGGTGCCGACCAGCATCTCCGCCTCGGGCCACACCACCGCTTCGCCATCCCAGAACGCCAGGTTCCAGATCGAGGCCTCGCTCAGGCGGCCCTGGCGGTCGACGAACGCGACGTCGTCGTAGCCGTCCTCGGCGGCCTGCCGCAGGTAATAGGTCTTGGCGGCCTCGCCCACGTGCTTGATCGACGGCACCAGGCGCTCGTGCGAGACGGTGGCCAGCGCCAGCGGGCCGGCCGGACCATTGGCGGGCGGACCGGTGCGCACCAGCACTCGCGGCCGCGCGTCCGGGCCGGCCACGGTGAATTCGCCGGCGGGGGAATAGAGGGTGGCGGTCAATGACTGGTCGGCCGGTCCGGCCTGGATCGCCGCGCGCAGGCGGGCGCGGATCTCGTCGTCCGGCAAGGCCTGGCCGAATAGCGTCTGCGAGGCGGCGCGCAGCCGTCCCAGGTGCAGGTCCAGGCCGCGCACCTGGCGCCCGCGCACCTGCATCGCCGTGAAATGGGCGTAGCCGGCGAAGGCCAGCGGCGCCAGGTCGGCGCCGCTGGCGGGCTGGCCATCGAGTTGAACGACAAAGGAATCGGCAGGTGCCGGCATGGGAAATCTCCAGAAATGTCCGCGTTGCCGCGGACGGCCGGGCGGGGGGATGGTGTGGCGGGAGCGAGGCGTCAAGCCTGTCCGGTTGTGGCTACTATCCCCGAGCGCGAGCGGCCTGGGAAACGAATGATTTTCAACCGATCTTCAAGCGGAACTTGAAGATCGGCATGCCGGCGGCGGAGTTGCCGCCCCGCGACGCATGCCGGTTCGAATCGGTGCGCCGTTCCGCCCATCGAGCGTCATTCGCTACAAAACTGGAACAGTTTGTTCCGGGAAAAAGCGCCGTTTTATGGCTCGGAAAGGTGGCCGCTCGCGGCCTCGGCCAGTAGAATTTGCTCACTCGTTACCCCTCTATCTACCAGTCGAAAGGCATATCCTCATGAGCAACGCATACCTCGACGCACTGAAGAAGCGCCGTACGCAATATTCGCTGGGCCGCAACCTGTCCGCCTCGAAAGAGGAACTGGCGTCCCTGATCCAGGAAGCGATCAAGCACAGCCCCTCGTCGTTCAATTCGCAGAGCTCGCGCGCCGTGGTCCTGTTTGGCGCCGAAAGCGACAAGCTGTGGAACCTGGCCATCGAGGAAGTGCGCAAGGTCGCCCCGGCCGAAGGCTTCGACAAGACCGAAGCCAAGCTCAAGAGCTTTGCCGCCGGCGTCGGCACCGTGCTGTTCTTCGAAGACCAGGACGTGGTGCGCAGCCTGCAGGAGAAATTCGCGCTGTACGCCGACAACTTCCCCGTGTGGTCGGAACAGGCGGGCGGCATGGCCCAGCTGTCGGTCTGGACCGCGCTGGCCAACGCCGGCGTGGGCGCCAGCCTGCAGCACTACAACCCGCTGATCGACGGCGCCGTGGCGCGTGAATGGAACATCCCGGCCAGCTGGAAGCTGCGCGCGCAGATGCCGTTCGGCTCGAACGAAAACGGCTTTGGCGAAAAGGGCTTCATGGACGACGCCGAACGCTTCCGCGTGATCGGCTGATCCGGCGGGCGCCAGGCGCGCCCGGCTTCGGACCGCAACACCCGCACATCCCGCCCACGGGATCTGCGGGTTTTTTCATGCCACGCGCCCGTCCGGCAGAGATCGGGAAAACCCGCGGGCCCCGCGGACGCGCCAGCGGGCAGGGGCCGGCCGGGACAGCGGGCAGGCATAATCCGAGGTTTTGTCCGTATCCAGAAAGGCCCTGCCGTGACCGACGCCGTACCCATCAGCCAAGCCGACTACGACCTGCCCCTCGAGACGCTGGAGGCCCATCTGCTGGCGCAACGCCAGCGCGCCGCCGACGTGGTCAACGCGGCCACGCGCACCTGGACCTGGATCCGCCATGGGTCGTTCCTGGCGTCGATCGTCATCGTCGGCATCGAGAAGCTGACCACCGGCAAAGTGGGCGCCCACACCGCGGTCTTCGCCAGCGTGATGCTGCTGATGGCGCTGAGCTTCATCGCCGCCGCCAAGACCCGCCGCATCATCAAGGGCCTGGGCAACGGCCAGCCGACGCCGAAGTGGGTGCTCAAGCGCATGATCCGCAAGACCATTTTCAAGGGCGCGGCGAGCCTGAAGGGAGCGGCGCGCTTTTATGCGGACCGCTTCGTGCTGGACCAGAATGGCAGCCATTTCGAGTCCGCCTACGAAAACGACAAAATCGAATTGATCGCGCTGACGCCCGATTATCTGCAGATCATTCCGGTGCAGCGCCAGGACGTGCCGGACGAGGTGTATTTCATTCCGCTGGCGCAGGTCAGTCAGCCCGAGGAATTGCTGAAGTTCCTGGGCGGAAAACCGAATTATGTGGATGCGGCCTGAGCCGCCTATTCGTAGGCCTGCCTGTCCGCCGACCACTTGAACGTGCGCTTCCATTTGCCGCCTTGCTGGCGCAGCTGGAGGTCGAAATAGCCGCCGGTCTTGCCCGACAGGATCACCAGGGAATTGCTGGCGTCGGATTCGTCATGCTCGCGCGTGCCGTCGGGATTCCAGTCGCCGGCGATGGTCTTGACGAACGACATGGGCCGGGCGAACGCGACGCGCAGCGTCGCGCCGTCGATGCGGAACAGATACAGGGCCTCGAAGTCGGCGCCGCCGCCCGCGTAGCCTTCGCTCCAGCCGGCGCGCAGGCCGAACGCGGTGCTGTCCGGCGCGATCTTGTAGGGCGCCAGGTCGAATCGTTTCCAGCTTGCCGGGGCGGACAACATGGGGGCGCCGGCGTCCTGCATCGCCAGGTCGATGGGCGGGTCGATATTGGTGTCGCTCCAGTCGGTCGGCGTGGTCACAGGAGATTCGGTGCGCGCCACCAGCCTGGGCGCGGCGCCGGGCGCCGTGTCGAAGACGCCGACCCAGACGTCGGTCCGGTCTTCGTCTTGCGACAGGCTGTTGCAGTCGCCGCCGCCGTACTGTTTGAGCCGTTCCGCGCGCTCGGCGCTGGCCGCCAGGCACACCAGCGCCACGTAGGCGCCGGGGCGCTGCGGCCAGGCCTTGGCGCCGGCCACCAGCAGGCGCTTGGGGTTCTGGCCGGGCGCCAGCTGCCGCAGCAGGAAATCGCTGCTGAAGCCGGCCGGCAACTGCGTGCCCAGGCCATCGGGCCGGGGCGCGCCGCTCATCTGGCTGTCGTACATCTTGCGGGCGTCCTGGGTCTTGATGGCGCCGGGAACCTGGTCCAGCGATTGCACCCGGGTATCGGCCAGGGCGGCCGGCGCGTGCAGGGCGAGGACCAGCGGGCAAAGCAGCAAAGCGGCGCGGATACGCATCGGCGTGGCCTGGCGATGAACCAGGCGGTAGTGGAGTTGCCCGATTATCGCTGAACGCCGCTGACGCGCGCCCGTCGCGTCAGTCCGTCTTCCAGCCCCACTTCTTGAAGATCGCGCGGCCCTCGGCCGAGCCCAGGTAGTCGATAAAGGCCTGCGCCTGCGGATTGGATTTGCCGTGCCGGGTCACCACCGCGCCCGCGTCGCGGTAGATGCGGTAGGGCTCTTCCACCGCCACCACGTCGGCCAGCGTCGGGTTGGAGACCTGCCAGATGTTCCAGATCAGCCATGCGTCGATGCTCTTGTCCTCGGTCCATTGACTGCGCGCCTGCGCGCTGTTGCCGGCCTCGGGCAGCACCAGGTTGGCGCGGAACGCGCGCACGGTCTCGATGTCGCCGAGGCGGCCGGCCACGTCTTCCCACAGGCCGGTCTGGCCGGCGCCGGACACCGCCATGACCTTGACGCCGGGCTTGAGCAGGTCCTTGAAGCCCTGGATGCCCTTGGGGTTGCCCGGCCGCACCAGGATCGCGGACGGTCGCAGGTAGAGGGTGCGCGCATCGCGCAGGTCGAACACGCCGGGCAGGGTGGCGGCGAAGCCGCTCATCATGTTCTCGGCGCCGCTGAACAGCACGTCGGCGTTCTGTTTGGCCTGTTCGGCCCAGGCCGGCGTGGGGCCGGCGGTGACCTTGACCTGGATGCCGTGCTGCTTGCCGAAGGCTTCGGCGGCTTCCTTCATGGCGGGGGCGGGGCCGCCCGGGCCGTAGACGTTCAGGTCCTGCGCGGCCCAGGCGCCGTGGGCGGCCAGGGAGGCCAGCGCCAGCAGGATGCTGGCCAATCGCTTGTTCGACTTCATGCGGGAATGCTCCGGTTGTACCGGCCCGCGCCAGGACGACGCGCGGCCAGCGGATGGTGGCGGGCGGGGGCGGCGCCGCATCGGGCTGCGCGTCGCCTCGAAAGGGTGGACACGAGCGAGGGTGCGAATATTCCGCGCGGCGGGCTGGCGGTCGTCGCCATGGCGAGGACGGGCCGCCGCGATCCTTGCGCGCCGGGCATCGGCTTGCGCGTGGCCGCAATAGTGTTGCGGCGGATGTGCGAGGAAGGTGTCTGACTGTAATACCGCGGATCAGGGAAAACCCGCATGACAGTAGGCGTTCATGCTGTCATTTTCAGCGGGAAGACAGCTTGCCTGGCTGCCCGCGGCGTCGCCGGAATCGGACGTTTTGCGGCAAGATCTTGATACGTCCTGGCGTCCCGTCGGCCCTTTTCGTCCACGACGCGGACGTAGAATCCGGGTTTTCACCAGTGCCACACGCTTGATAGGAACAACCCATGAAAAAAACAATTCTCCTGGCGTCCGTCTGCGCCGCGCTGCTGCAGGCATGCGCGCCGGTTTCCTCTCCTGGCGAAGGATCATCCACCATGCCCACCACCGCGTCGTCGTCCCAGTCCGCCCTGAGCCTGCCGGCCTACTACTGGCGCCTGGCGTCCGCCACCGATGCCTCGGGCAAGGCCATTCCCGCCTTGCAGAAGGGCATCGAACAACCGCTGCGCCTGTCGTTCTCGGCCGATGGCATGAACATCCGCGGCGGCTGCAACACGCAGTTCGGCGGCTACACCTATAAGGACGGCGTGCTGCATGTCGCCAACCTTGCTTCGACGATGAAGGCGTGCGAACCCGGCCTGATGAAACTGGATGCCGAGATCGGCCAGCGCCTGAAGGGCGACCTGCGCGCCACGCTCAGCGGCGAGTCCACCGAACCGGCCCTGGAACTGGTGGCGCAGGACGGCAGCGTGCTGAAGTTCGTCGGCGAGCCGACGCCGGAAACCCTGTACGGCAGCGCCGGCGAGATCATGTTCCTGGAAGTGGCGCCCAAGCGCGCCGATTGCAGCCATCCCATGATCCCGCGCTACCAGTGCCTGATGGTGCGCGAGCGCCGCTACAACGACGCCGGCGTGCAACTGCCGCCGCAGGAAGACTGGCATCCGCTGTACCAGTCGATCGAAGGCTACGATCACCGCGACGGCGTGCGCACCGTGCTGCGCGTCAAGCGCTACGACTGGAAGAACCCGCCGGCCGACGCGCCGTCGAAGGTGTACGTGCTGGACCTGGTGGTCGAGCAGGACGCCTCGGGCAAGAAGAAGTAAGGCGGTCGCGCCCCGCGCGGGCGCGATGCGTCATGCGCCCGGCGGGTTCTCCGCCGGGCGGTCCGCGTCATCCGGCGACGCCTCGTCCGCCCGGCAGAACGCGATCTGGAAACTCCCCGGCAGTTCGAAGGCGACGTGGTGCCGCACTTGCGGCGCGATCAACACGCGCTGTCCGGCGGCCAGCACCACCTCGGTGTGCGGCGGGTCGTCCAGCGTGTAGCGCAGCACGCCGCTGTGCACGGTCAACAGTCCCCAGGTTCCCGCCTTGGTCGCATGGGTCGAGCGCAGCGCGGCCGGCAGATTCTCGGGCGTGAACATCGGGCTGTCGCGGTAGGGCCGCACGCCCGCGGGCAGGGCGTCCGGCAGGCCGGGCGCGGTTTGCCGGTGCTGCCAGACATGCCACAACTTGGCGGCGATGCGTTCGGCCATGGCATCGGCGCGTGCCTGCAGCGCCGGCGGCCCGAGTTCCGCGGTGACCTCGTGGAACAACGCCAGCCAACGCTGGAACAGCGGCCACGACAGGTCTGGAATGCGCGCATGCGCGGGAATCGGCGCGCCCTTGAAGCGGCGCGTCTCCAGCAGCAGGGCGGACCAGAAGTCACACAGCATGGACAGGTGCGCCGGCCAGTCGGTCACCCGCGCGTTGAAGATCGGCCCCAGCGCGGCATCCTGGCGCACGCGGGCGTAGAACCGGTGCACCAGGCGTTGTATGTCGTCCTCGGTGATCGGGGCGGCGGGCAGGTCGGGGGAGGTGGGCGGCATGACTGGGCAAGGAACAGGATCGCCGCATTGTCCGCCCGGGAGAGGGACGGCGCCGATGACGAATGTCATTGGCGGGCAGGGGCCGGCATCGCGGCCCGCGCGCCATTCCGGGCGCGGCGGGCGAGCCCGTCAGAATGGCCGCTTGGCCGTGGTCGCCAGTTTTTCCAGATAGGCCGGCGTGTGCAGCACCCAGTCGCGGCGCTTGCCGCTGACGTGGCCCTGGGTCTGCCAGTCGTTCAGCAGCCGGCTCAGGGTTTCGGCGCGGATGCCCAGGTGCGCGGCCAGCTGGCGCTGGTTCAGCGGCAGCGTCACCGCGTCGCCCTGGCGCTCGCGCAGTCCAATCAGATAGTTGGCCAAGCGCTCGGGCGCCGAGCTGGACGTCATCCAGTCGACCTTGTTGACCTGGTCGTACAGGTTCTTGCTCAGCCCCGCCAGTAGCGCCAGCGCCAGGTCCGGCCATTGACGGCAGGCGTCGTGCAGCCGGCGGCGGCACAGCCGCCAGCCCTGGAAGGCGGTGCGCGCGCGCGCCTGCATCGGATAGCGGCCATGCGGCATGAACATGGCGGCGTGCGCCATCAGCGTGCCCGGTTCGAACACGCGGAAGACGCGTTCGTCGCCGTTGTAGCCATAGCGCATGACCTCGGCCTGACCGTGGCCGACCAGCAGGTAGTGGCGGGCAACATCGCCTTCGCCGAACAGGATCTGCCCGGCATCGGCATGTAGCGGCACGGCGTCGCCCGCCAGGTACGCGGCAACCTCGGCGGCCGCCTGGGGCGGCAGGCCGCGCAGCAGCGGATGGCGGGAAAGCAGGTCCGCCGCGACCGGGTCGGGCAGATTGATATTTGTCATTCTGGGTCTTTCGGCGTGAATGGGAGAATTTTAAACGATAACAATTCCCATTTGAAATCCAATGAAAAACACCCTGACGCGCCGCCATTTCTGCGCCGCGATCGCCGCCGCGGCGCTGCTGCCGGGTTGGGGCGTGGCCCGCGCCCGCCCGCGCGCCACGCTGACGCTGGCCGGACCCGGCGCCGTGGTCAGCTACCCGTTGATGCACATGGCCGCGACCGGCGCCCTGGCCGGGCAGGCGGATTCGGTGCGTTTTCGCCTGTGGCAGAGCGCCGACCAGTTGCGCGCGCTGCTGGTGAACGGCGACGTCGACTTCAGCGCCGCGCCCAGCACGCTGCCGGCCCTGCTGCGCAACCGCGGCCTGCCGGTGCGCCTGCTGAACATTTCCGTCTGGGGCATTCTCTGGCTGGTCAGCCGCGATCCGGCCATCCAGTCGTTCGAGGACCTGGCCGGGCGCGAACTGGCGGTGCCGTTCCAACGCGACCTGCCTGCCGTGCTGCTGGACACGCTGCTTGAGGCCCAGGCCGCGCGAGGCCTGGCGCCCGTCAAGCTGCGCCGCACACGCGACGGCCAGGACGCGATCGCGTTGATGCTCGGCGGTCAGGCCGAACACGCGCTGCTGGTGGAGCCCATGGCGTCGCTGCTGTTGTGGCGTGCGCGGCAGCAGGCCGGCGCGCCCGCGCTGCATCGCGGCCCCAGCCTGGAGCAGGCCTGGCGCGCCGCGTTTCCCGCGCAGCCGTCCCTGCCGCAGGCGGGCGTCATGGCCGCCGTCGGCGTGGCCGACGACGCGGCGCTGTGCCAGGCGGTCGACGCGGCCTATGCGGCCTCGGCGCGCTGGTGCATGGATCACCCGGCCGAATGCGCGGCGCTGGTGCGAGAGCATCTGCCGCACATGCCGCAGGCCGCGCTCGAAGCCGCCATCCGCCAGACGCGCCTGCAGAGCCGCAGCGCGCGCGAGGCGCGGCCCGAGATCGAAGCCCTGTACCAGTTGCTGGCCAACCGCTATCCCCAAGCCATCGGCGGCGGCCTGCCGGCCGTCGGCTTCTACGGACCATGAGCGGCCCCTCTTCGTCGCGCCTGAACGCGCCCGTCCTGCGCACCTCGCGCGCCTGGAGCGTGGCCGGCGTGTTGCTGCTGGTGCTGGCCTGGCATCTGGCCGCGCGCCAGCTCGGGCCGCTGCTGATGGCGACGCCCTGGGAGGCGCTGCGCGTCATCGGCCCGCTGGTGCGCAGTCCGCAGTTCTTCGCCAACGCTGGCGTCAGCCTGATGCGCATTGGCGTGGGCGTGCTGGCTGGCGCATCGCTGGGCTTCACGCTGGGCATGCTGGCCGGCCACAGCGCCCGGCTACGCGGCCTGATCGAGCCGTTGCGCTGGCTGTTGATGGCGATGCCGCCGGTGGTCGTGGTGGTGCTGGCGATGCTGTGGTTCGGGCTGGGCTCGTCGATGGTGATCTTCATCACCACGTTGATGATGGCGCCGGGCATGTACGTCAACACCGTCAAGGGCATGCTGCACGTGGACCGCAAGCTGATCGAGATGACGCAGGTCTACCGCTATGGCGCATGGTTGCGCCTGCGGCACCTGTACCTGCCCGCGCTCAGCGCGCCGTTGCTGGCGGCCCTGCTGATCGCCGCCTGCGGCGGCGTGCGGCTGGTGGTCATGGCCGAGGTGCTGGGGGCCGAGAACGGCGTGGGCTACGCGCTGGCCAATGCCCGCGGCACCTTCGACACCGCCGAGCTGTATGCCTGGGTGCTGCTGATCCTGGGCCTGGTGGCCTTGCTGGAGTTCGTTTTCCTGCAACCGCTGCAGCGCCGCCTGGGGCGCTGGATGGAGCCGAGCCATGCTTGAGCTGCGCGGCCTGTCCCTGCGCTACGGCGCGCAATCCGTGCTGCGCGATGTCGACCTGCGCCTGCGGCCGGGCGAGCGGCTGGGGCTGATCGGCCCCAGCGGCGCCGGCAAGAGCAGCCTGTTGCGCCTGGCCGCCGGCCTGGCGCGGCCCAGCGCCGGCGTCTTGCGCAACGATTTCCGCCACGCCGTGCTGATGTTCCAGGAACCGCGGCTGCTGCCCTGGCGCCATGCGCTGGACAACGTGGCGCTGCCGTTGCGCGCCGCCGGCCATGCGCCCGCCAGGGCGCGGGCGCTGGCGGCGCAATGGCTGTCCCGCGTGGGCCTGGACGCGGCGATGCAGGCGTGGCCCGGCGAGCTGTCGGGCGGCATGGCGCAGCGCGTCGCCCTGGCCCGCGCGCTGGCGCTGGGGCCGGACCTGTTGATGCTGGACGAACCCTTCAGCGCGCTCGATCCGGCGTTGCGGCGCCAGCTGGCCGTTTGTTGCCGCGACGAGCTGGCCCGCAGCGGCGCCGCCTTGCTGTGCATCAGCCATGACCCCGAGGAATTGCTGGGCCTGGTCGACCGCTGCGTGCTGGTGCGGCAGGGCCGCGTCATGCCGATCGAGCCCGATGCCGGCGGCGGCTTGTCCGCCGCGCGTTTGCGCGCGCTGTTGCTGGAGGCCGGCGCCGCACCTTGATACGGGTGTTACCAGGGTTTCCCGCCGTTCCGATTTCTCCGTTCGCCGGCCTTGCCATGAACGTTTTCTTTCCTTGCCACGTGGAAGTATTCGCATGACGTCCCCCCTCCTGCGCCAGTTGGCGTCCAGCCTTACCCTGGGTGTGCTCGGCCTGTCCGCGGCCCATGCCCAGTCCCAGCCCCCCGCCGCGGCCGGCCAGGCCGTGCCGTCGCTGTCGCCGGTGATCGTGTCCGGCGAGTCCGCCACGCGCGGGCTCGACCCCGGCCCCCAGCGGGTCCGGGCCGAACAGCAGGCCGTGCCGGGCGGCGCCAACCTGATCCTGCCGCAGCAGGAGGTGCGCCTGATCACGCTGCGCGACGCGCTCGACTACCAGCCCGGCGTGGTGGTGCAGGAATTCTTCGGCGGGCTGGACCAGCCGCGCTTGAACATCCGCGGTTCCGGCATCCAGAGCAATCCGCTCAGCCGCGGCATCCTGTTGATGCAGGACGGCCTGCCGCTGAACGATGCGGACGGCTCCTTCGTCATCAGCCTGCTGGAGCCGCGCAATGCCGGCCTGATCGCCGTGCGGCGCGGCGCCAACGCGCTCTCGCCCGGCGCCACGACGCTGGGCGGCGAGGTCGATTTCCAGTCGCTCACCGGCACCCAGAGCGACCAGGTCCGGCTCGGCACAGGCAGCTTCGGCACGCGTTCGGTCACGCTGTCCAAGGGCTTCGAGGACGAGCGCCTGGATGGCCGCTTCAGCTTCGGCTACGACAAGTCGGATGGCTACCGCCATCACTCCGCGTCCGAACGTTCGAGTTTCCAGGGCAACCTGGGCTTTCGTCGCGGGACCTTCGAGAACCGCACCTATCTGTCATACACCGACCTCAAGTTCGACATTCCCCAGCCGGTGCCCAAGGCCCGCATGTATGCGGATCCGCGCGGCGTGCTGGGCGACGGCAATTCGCCGCAGGACCTGGCCAACAACGTCTACAACCGCGATCCGCACCGCGACACCAGCCAGTTCCGCATCGCCAACCGGAGCTATTGGGGCGGCGATGACCTGAACCAGACCGCCGGCCTTTATTGGCAGCGCACCAACGACGACTTCACCAATCCGCAGGTCGCCAACGTCACCGACGGCGACACCTACGGCCTGGCGTGGCAATTGGCCGGCAAGGCCGGCAGCGTCGACTACCGCATCGCGCTGGACTGGCAGCGCAGCGACATGGACCGCGACCTCTACGCCATCCGTCCGGCGGATGGCCGCCGCCTGCAGCGCTTCGGCAACTATGCGCTCACCGCCGAGAACCGCAGCGCGCTGGTGGGCCTGGACTGGCATGTCACCGGGCAGCTCAGCCTGGTCGGCGACCTGAAGTACACGCAGGCGGTGCGCGACGCCCGCGAGCGCGGCAGCGGCAAGACCCTCGACCAGGACTGGAACTACGCCACCCCGCGCCTGGGCATCGTCTGGCAGCCGGCGCAGACGCAGCGCTGGTATGCCAACGTCAGCCGCAGCAACGAGGCGCCGACCTTCTGGGAGATCGTCAACGGTGAAGTGCCCGCGCCGATGAACCCCGCCACGGCCGTGACCTCCATGAGCAAGCTCGACCTGCAGCGCGCGCTGACCTACGAGGTGGGCGGCGATGGCACCTTCGCCGTGGCGGGCCGCGACCTGCGCTGGACCGTGTCGCTCTATCGCAGCCGGGTCGAGGACGAACTGATGTCCGTCACCAACGCCAACGGCACGCCGGCCGGCACCTACAACTATCGCGGCCGCACCCGCCACCAGGGCATCGAGGCCGGCCTGTCCGGCAGCCTGCCCGCGCCGGGCGACGGCCTGCTGGACTACCGCGTGGCCTACACCTTCAGCGACTTCCGCTTCCGCGACGGCGAGTTCCAGGGCAACCGCATCGCCGGCGTGCCGCGCCACTTGCTGAGCGCCGAGTTGATGTATCGCAAGGGCGGCTGGCGCGTCGGGCCCAACCTGCGCTGGCTGATGAGCGACACTGAAACCAACCACGCCAACGCGCCGGGCACGCAGCAGAATGCCTATGCGCTGCTGGGTTTCAAGATCGCTTACGAGCATGACGCGCACTGGAGCGCCTTCTTGCAGGCCGACAACCTGACCGACAAGACCTACGCCAGCAGCTACGCCATCCGCAACAGCGCGACGGCGGCCATGCCGATCTTCCTGCCGGGCAACGGCCGGGCGTTCAGCGCCGGCGTGGCCTACCGCTTCTGACGACTTATCCGGGCACCGCCATGAACACCTATCCCTTGCTGTTGATCCTGCACCTGCTGGCCGCCTTCGTCTTCGTCGGCACGGTGACTTTCGAGGTGCTGTTCCTGGAACCGGTGCACCGGCGCCTGCCGCCGGAGGTGCGCAAGGCGCTTGGCGCCCAGCTCGGCCCGCGGGTGCGGGGGACGGTGCCGTGGGCCGTGCTGGCGCTGTATCTGGCCGGCCTGGGGCTGGCCTGGCAATACCGCGGCGTGCTGGCGCATCCGGCCGGCTCGCCGCTGGGCATCCTGCTGTCGGTCAAGATCGCGCTGGCCGTGAGCGTGGCGGCGCACGTCGTCACGGCGCTGGCGCTGTCGCGCAAGCGGCGGCTGACTCCGGTATGGCAGCGGCGCGTGCATCTCAGTGTGTTCTGTCACATGATCGGCATCGTGGTGCTGGCCAAGGCGATGTTCTATGTGACCTGGTGACACGCTATTCAGCGTATCTCCAACAAGGGTCATAACGTTTTATCGTGCCACGACAACTCCCAGCGCGTTCATTGTTTCTGTGGTCATTAGACCGGTAGCTGGCAATGACTTGACTGTTTGAAAATGCTTGAGCGCGGCAGTCGTAGCAGGCCCTAATACGCCATTGATTGGACCCTCGTAGAGATGGAGTGAAGTTAGCTTTATCTGCACGCGGATGATTTGCAGTTTGAGTTTTTCGGAACGACTCAAATCCACAGTATCTTGCGATGCGCTTCCGCTTTTTTTTGAGGTGTCGCTTGCCGAGGGGTTGGCATTTGATCTTGGGGCTGATCCAGCACTTGGCACTCCGCCATTGCTTCCTGATGACGAGCCTGAAGGGGTGTAGAGTGGACTGGGTTTGGCAGGTGGAGATACCGGCGTGGCGGGAGCAGAGTAGTAGCCAGATGATCCGCGGCTACCGGAGCCGGAGTAATGTGAGCTATGGCTGGAGTGAGATCGGTGGCTTGAGTGCGATCGATGACCCGCAAACAGGTTGTCGTACCCAAAATTCAGAGGGCGCAGCGGCACAGCTTGCGGTTCATTGAGCGCATCTAATACGAGTTTTTCGGCAGACGGTGCCGCACTTATGGGTTTGGTCCCGATAGCGGTAAGTCCGGCAATAAATACACTAATGCTTTTTATGAAGCGACTCATGTCGCATATTCCTCGTTCAGAACTTTGATGACTTTGGACGGTTTCCAGCCACGTTCATGCCAGGAAAAAAATCCAGAACAATCCGGCTTCATGTCACAGGTGTCGCAGGTGGGGGTGTAAACGTTTTTCCAGTCCGAAATACTACGGTGAGCATGCCGCCGTAGCGGCTTCGACAAAGCGCATAGCGGTGTATTCATGAATAGAAAGGGGATTGAATGGCGGGTTAGCTGAAGGGCTGCTTGTTGAATGACGTTTTCCCATTCAAGCAGATCTACCTCGCAGTGCTCGCGATTGGCAAGTGCAAAGCCAATGGGTTCGCACGCCATTAACGCCACTTCCTTGACGAACGGCAAGTTTCGGCCGATGAACATGCAAAGTTCTGGAAGTACCTCCAGAACAGGGCGAATTAACACTATCCGAAGTTGAATAGGTTGGTGGTACTGCTGAAGATTGAGTAGCCCTGCAATAGTCTGTTCGAAGGCGCCCTGTGCTTGAACCACGAAGTCGTGTAGAAAGTCCGCATGTCCATACAGCGGTACTAACCAAGTTGTTGGTGTGTTCAAGCCGTCTAGCAGGAGTTTGCTCTGATCAGAATTAGCGAGTAGTCGACCATTGGTCAAAATTTCTACTCGGGTGCTTGGGTGCTTTTTTGTAAGGGAATCCAGTACCGTTCTGAGATGGGGGCCCAAGAGCAGAGGCTCTCCTCCACTAAGGCCGAGTACCGCTGGCGAATTCTCCATATGTCGTATTACGTCAATCACTTCCCGAACCATCCACGAGTCTTCTTGCGGGGTGGGGGGTTGTGAGCACATCAAGCAGTAGCTATTGCATCGGTTAGTCATCTGGAGACCATGATGCAAGTCTGATTCGCGATACAGGATGGAAGCTTCACATCGCTCTGGAGTGGCTGAGACAATGTCCCCGGACTGAAGGCCGATTGCATCCACCCACTCGACATTGGATAGGCCTGAAGCTCGATAGTGGGCAACTAAGTCTCGTTGTGACGGAGTGAGGGCCGGAATCAGAAATTGCAGATCGGGCTGCCATTGCGATGCCAATAGATCGGCGTCGACTATTCTCCACACATGGCGATCATTCGTTGCGTTCGGACCAAAAGCCGCTTTCAAACGTCGCATTGAATCGCCTCCGTTGCAATGACAGGGCGCGCCCATGAGTGGAACAAATCCAAGCGATCTGTGTCTGCTTCTCTTACTGCAGAAAAGAAATAGTCAAATAGCCATTGGTGCCGTTGACAATGCTCAGTGAGGTGGGGAGAAACCTCCATCTTGCCAAACTGGGCCTGAGCATCGACCGGATTTGGGGCACAGAATGTTTGGTACGCGCAATT
Organism: Achromobacter insuavis; assembly: GCF_902859645.1. Classification (GTDB taxonomy): domain Bacteria; phylum Pseudomonadota; class Gammaproteobacteria; order Burkholderiales; family Burkholderiaceae_B; genus Achromobacter; species Achromobacter insuavis. Next base: position 291,558 of record NZ_CADIJR010000001.1, read on the forward strand.
CCGACAATCGGACATCAACTCGACTTGACTGGAGGCAATCAGCATTTGTTGCACGTCGGAGTGCTTCAATGAGGCCAAGGTGGCCCCAATTGGGCCCAAACGAAGCGATGAATCTCCGCTTTCTGCCAGCATGCGGGCTTCGTCGCTCGGGTACACAAAGCCGTCGTAGTTGTAGACCAGGACACTCTGGCCCGCTCCCGTGGGACTTTGAAGGTCGACATATCCCGAGTCGAAGGGAGACAGGATCTTGTTCAGGATGATCGACGCGTAGACTTCGCGCAAAGCGATGCCTTGTTTGTTCCAATAAAAAACACGGTCAAGCGCGCGACGGTAAAAATCATAGAATTGAGTGGGCTTATATCCAAGCAGTAGCTGGTTGCGCTTGGCAAAGCCATAGCTGCTGAGCGGTCGAACAAAGATCTCCTGAAATCCAAGTTTTACGTACTCATCGACTATGGCCTCAGGATGAGCGAGAGAGGCCTTGGTTGTCGTCATCAATGCCGCCACTGCATCCTTTCCCAGCCTGTTTCTCGCCAGTTCGATTCCCGCAACGGTGCGTTCATAGGAGTTACGGCCGGGAATAGGTCGATTGCGGTTATGCAGTTCAGCCGGACCGTCGATACTTGTGGAGAGAAATACAGAATGTTGTGCAAGGAAATCGCACATGTCCGAGGTCAGTTGGTGGAGTGTCGAGGCGATAACGAATCGCAACTGTCGCCCTTCTGTTCGGTTCCGTTGTTGAATACGTATTACGGCTTCCTGTACCAAGTCGAACCGCAGTAAAGGGTCGCCTCCCTGGAATTCGATCGTCAAGGTTGGAGCCTTGCTTTCAAAAATGCTGTCACATGCTGCCAATAGGTCTTTGTGCAATATCGTGTGGCCCGTATCTGTCAACGATCGACTAACTTGGCAGTATTGACAGGAGTGGGCGCATTGCAAGGTGGGAACGATAATATGTAGGCTGGGACCACTCGTGACGGTCTCACGTTTGGTTGCCTGGCGCGAAGCCAACAGGCGACGAGTACCGCTTCCGCTCTGGCTTGCTATGAAGTAGCGCGCCTTCAGGTCTGCCTGCATCGACAGGGGGAGGTCAGACACTCGACCTTGCGCCAACAACTCGGCCTGTTCCTTGTTCAGAAAAACATAGTCACCAGCAGAGCTGACCGCCAACCACTCACCTGCGAGTGGCCTGGTCTGATAGGGCATTGTCTTTACGGCGTACATATTCACGCGCTTCTCCTAGCGCGGCTCCCATGGCCGGCACATCTAATTTTATTTAGCAACATAATTGCACATATTGGTTGCTAAATCTAATTGGAAATATCTTCTGGGAAAGTCTCTCGTTTTGGGTGCCACTGCGTTAGTGGCACTGATAGCAAGCTCAATCGCAGGCGCGTGATACCAGGCTACTTTTTTGAAACAACGGGGGACGGGACTCGCACTTGAAGTTTGGAAGTCGCTTATCTCCCAGCCTCTGATGCAATGTTGTAAATTGTAGTGATTCTCATCTCTGCCCGCGCGACCCCCCATGGCTGCCTCCGACCCCTCTCCGCAGCATCCCTTGCATACGCTCTACCAGGATCACCAGGGTTGGCTGCAAGGCTGGCTGCGCAAGAAACTGGGGTGCGCCCTGGATGCCGCCGACCTGGTGCATGACACCTACCTGCGGGTGCTGAGTCGGCGCGAACCCGGCGAGATCCGCGAACCCCGTTCGTATCTGGCCACCATCGCCCACGGGCTGATGGTCAACCACCTGCGGCGCAAGGACCTGGAGCGCGCCTACCTGGAAACGCTGGCGCAGTTGCCCGAGCCGCTGGCGCCGTCGCCCGAGGCGCGCGCGCTGGCGCTGGAAGCCCTGGTCGAGATCGATGCCATGCTCGATGGCCTGCCGGTGGCGGCGCGGCGCGCGTTCCTGCTGTGCCAGCTCGAAGGCATGACGCATGCCGAGATCGCCAGCACGCTGCGCGTGTCGGTGGGCTCGGTGCGCCTCTACATCGCGCGCGCCCTGCGCCAGTGCCTGGAGCTGGCGCCGTGAGCGCGAGCGGGGCGGGGCGCATCGATCCGCGCGCGCTGGATGGGGCGGTGGAATGGTTCCTGCGGCTGACGTCCGGCACCGCCAGCCAGGCCGACCACGAGGCCTGGCAGGCCTGGCGCCGCGCCGATCCCGAACATGAACGCGCCTGGCTGCGCACCGAAGCCCTGACGCGCCGCTTCGAGGCCCTGCCCAAGGGCGTGCTGCCGGTGCTGGGCCAGCCGCGCTCGGCCGGGCGCCGGCGCGCGCTCGGCAAGCTGGTGTTGCTGGCCAGCGCCGGCGGCGCTGGCTGGCTGGCGTATCGCGACGATGCGTGGCGCGGCTGGACGGCCCAGTACCGCACCGCCGTCGGCGCGCGCCGCGAGGTGATGCTGGCGGATCACAGCCGCATCGTGCTCAATGCCGCGACCGCCATGGACGTGCTGTTCGACGCCCGGCAACGCCTGATTGCGCTGCACGCCGGCGAGATCCTGGTCGAGACCTCGCCCGATCCGGCGCCCGTCGCGCGGCCGTTCATCGTGCGGACGCGCGAAGGCAGCATCACCGCGCTGGGCACGCGCTTCGTGGTGCGGCGCGACGATGGCGTGTCGACCGTGCAGGTGCTGGACGGGGCGGTGCGGGTGGCGCCCCGCGGCGCCGCGTCCGACCGCGCGCGGCAGGTGCCGGCGGGCATGAGCCTGCGCTTTGGCGACGGCATCGACGAGGGCCTGGCGCCGGTGGCCGGCGACCCGTCGGCCTGGCAGCGCGGCATGCTGCAGGTGGACGGCATGCCGCTGCGGACCTTTCTGGCGGAACTGCAGCGCTACCGCAGCGGCTGGATCGACTGCGCCCCGGAAGTGGCGCACCTGCCGATCTCGGGCGCCTTTCCGCTGGAGGACACCGACCGCGTCCTGGCCACGGTGGCCGACACGCTGCCGTTGCGCCTGCGCTACCGCACGCGCTACTGGGTATCGGTGCTGCCGCGCGGCGCCAGTGGAACGAATTTGTAACGCGATTAGCACTTTTCGCGCTTCGATTGGCTACGAGGGTAAGACCCACCGTGAGGAGTTACCCCGTCATGCCCCCGCGTTTCCCCCGCCTGCGCGCAAGCGCGTCCCGCCGCGCCGTGCGCGGCGCCCGCCTGTTCGCCTTGCCGCTGGCCGTCCTGGCCGCGCCCCTGCAGGCGCAGACCACCGCCGTGGCGATTGCGCCCGGCCCGCTCAGCGCGGCGCTCTCGGCCTATGCCGCGCGCGCCGGCGTCCTGCTGTCATTCGATCCGGTGCTGACGCGGGACTTGACGACCCCGGGGCTGAACGGCAGCTACGGATTTGAAGAGGGCTTGCGCCAACTGCTCCAGGGCAGCGGCCTGGAGCCCGTGCGGCGGGCCGATGGCGGCTACACGCTGCGGCGCGCGCCTGCCTCGAACGTGACCGCGCTGCCGGCCGTCACCGTGACCGGCAGCCGCGATGGCGACGCGCCCAGCGAAGGCACCGGTTCGTACACGACGCGGGTGGCCACCTCCGCCACGCGCATGGACCTGTCCCTGCGCGAAACCCCGCAATCGGTCAGCGTCGTCACGCGCCAGCAGATGGACGACCAGAACCTGGTCACCCTGGACGACGTGATGCGGCAAACGCCGGGGGTGGTCGCCGACAAGCTCGACGAGCGCGTCACCTTCACCTCGCGCGGCTTTGCCTTGAGCACCATGATCGACGGCGTGCCGACGTTCGCGTTCAAGACGCCGGCGGCCGAGATCGGCATGATCAACACCGTGATCTACGACCGCGTCGAGGTGGTGCGCGGCGCGGCCGGGCTGCTCAACGGCGTGGGCGAGCCGGGCGGCTCGGTCAACCTGGTGCGCAAGCGGCCCACCGCCGAATTCGCCGGTCACGCCACGGCGGGCGTGGGCCGCTGGAACAACTACAACCTGGAGCTGGACGTCGGCGGCCCGCTGAACGACAGCGGCAGCCTGCGCGGCCGGGTCATCGGCTCGCGCACCGCGGGCGACAGCTTCATCAACGACAAGAAGCGCTCCGACGACGTCTTCTACGGCATCCTCGAGGCGGATGTCGCGTCCAACACCACCTTGAGCCTGGGCTTCGAACACCAGAAGACCGCCATCGATGGCGCCAACTTCGGCCAGGCGCCGCTGTTCTACAGCGACGGCAGCCGCACCCATTTCTCGCGCTCGTTCAACCCCGGCACGCCGTGGAGCCAGTGGGACATGTACAGCGACAAGATCTTCGTCACGCTGGACCATCGCTTCGCCAACGGCTGGCGCGTCAAGATGGACGCCAGCCGCCTGAAGAACGAACGCAAGGCCCTCTGGGGCTACCTGTTCGAGTATTTCCCGGTCGAGCAGAATGGCGATTCGACCATCGAGATCCGCCAGAACCCGGCCACTTCGACCAACAAGTCGTTCGATCTCTACGCCACCGGCCCCTTCCAGGCGTTCGGCATGGAGCACCAGGCCGCGCTGGGCGTCAGCGTCAACGACTACACCAGCGAACTCAACCTGAATTCGGCCAATCCGAACGGCTGGGACCGGCGTCCACTGAACTTCTACCAGCTGCAGAGTTTTCCGAAGCCGAGCCGTTTCTACACCTACTTCAACACCTTCCTGGACGCCAAGGAAACCGCCGTATATGGTTCCACCCGCCTGAAGCTGGCTGAGCCGGTGTCGCTGGTGCTGGGCGGCCGCGCCACCTGGTATGAGGAAAAGTCCTCGTCCTACAACGGCCCCGCCAATCTCTGGACCACCAACCCCACCGCCAAGGTCAATGGCGAGTTCACGCCGTATGCCGGCACGGTGGTGGACCTGAACGACAACTTCTCGGCTTACGCCAGCTACACCCGCATCTTCATTCCGCGTTCGGAGCGCGATTCGTCGAACGCGCTGCTGCCGCCGCAGACCGGCAAGAACTACGAACTGGGCCTGAAGGGCGAGCACCTGGACGGCAAGCTCAACACCAGCTTCGCCGTCTTCCGCACCCAGGAAGCGAACGTGCCGGTCGAGGACCCCAGCGCGCCGCCGCTGCCCGATGGCAGCACGCCGTACCGGTCGGTGGCCGGCGCGCGCAGCAAGGGCTTCGAGGTGACGGTGGCGGGCGAGGTGGCGCGCGGCCTGCAGGTGATGGGCGGCTACACCTACTTCGCCAAGCGCGACAACGAGGGCGCGCTGCTGTTGCCCAATTATCCCGAACGCCTGTTCCGGGTGGCGGCCAGCTACCGGCTGCCGGGCGCCTGGAGCAAGCTGACGGTGGGCGGCAGCGTCAATTACCAGAGCGGCATCTACTACGACGAGTCGAGCGGCCTGGGCCGCGCCTCGCAAGGGGGCGTGACCCTGCTGGGGCTGATGGCGCGGTATGAGTTCAGCAAGCAGGTGACGGCGTCGATCAATATCGACAACCTGACCGACAAGCGCTACTACAGCGGGCTGGGCGGGTACAACGGCTACAACTACGGCACGCCGCGGAACGTGTGGATGAAGGTGAGCTACAGGTTCTAGGCCTCGCGACGCGGGTAGCCGTCGCGGCGGGAGTGGGAAGGCGGGCGATTGAACGCCTTCATCAATAATGATTACAATTCCCATTCCCGAAATTCACAAGGCGCTGACGCGACGGCCATGTCGTCCACGGAATCCCTGGAACACCGCGAGCTTGGCAGGCTGTACCGCGACCATCACGGCTGGCTGCGCGGCTGGCTGCTGCGGCGCCTGAACGTGCCGGCCGAGGCCGCCGACCTGGCCCAGGACACCTTCCTGCGGCTGCTGGCCTCGCCGGCGTCGATGGCGCAATTGCAGGGCGTGCGGCAGCCGCGCAGCTTCCTGGCCACGGTGGCGCAGCGCACGCTGGTCGACCACATCCGCCGCCAGGTGCTGGAACGCGCCTGGCTCGAAACCCTGGCGCAGCAGCCCGAGGCCTGCGCGATGTCGCCCGAGACCCAGGCCATCCTGCTCGAGACCATCCGCGAGATCGACGCCATGCTGCACGGCCTGGGCGACAAGGTGCGGCGCGCTTTCCTGATGTCCCAGCTGGAAGGGGCCAGCTACGCCGAGATCGCCGCCCGCCTGGGCGTGACGGTCAGTTCCGTCAAGAAGTACATGGCGCGCGCCACCGAGCATTGCCTGGTGTACGCGTTGGCCCGGCAGTAGGCGGCCATGGCGGACAAGACCATCGCCGCGGCGGCGCAATGGTACGCGCGGCTCTGTGCGGACGATGTCAGCGCGGCCGACCGGGCGGCGCATGGGCGCTGGCTGGCGGCCGACCCTGAACACGTGCGCGTCTGGGGGCAGGTGGAGCGCCTGCGCGGCACGCTCGGCGCGGCGCCCGCGCGCCTGACCGCCGACACCCTGAACCGCGCCGACCTGCATTTCTCGCGCCGCCGCGCGGCGCTGCGCAACGGACTGGGCGCGGTGGCGCTGCTGGGCGCCGGCGGCCTGGCGGCCTGGCGCACCCTGCCGATGGAGCGGATGCTGGCCGACTACCGCACCGGGGCGGGCGAGCGCCGCGAACTGCGGCTGGCGGATGGCACCTTGCTCTGGCTGGACAGCGCCAGCGCGGTCGACGTGACTGTCGACGCCGGCCAGCGGCGCATCTTCGTGCATGCCGGCGAGATCCTGGTCGATACCGAAAACGTCCGTCCCGGCCTGCCGCCCTTGCGCGTGCTCACCGCGCATGGCGCGGTGCGTCCCCTGGGCACGCGTTTCATCGTCACGCGGCAGGACGACCTGACGCGGGTCGCGGTGCTGCGCCATGCGGTGGCGCTGGAACCCGCGACGGGCGGCGCGCCAGTGATCCTGAAGGCGGGCGAGCAGGGCACGCTGGCGCCGGCGGGGGCGCAGGCGGCCGGCGCCATCACCGGCGAGCCCGACGCCTGGACGCGGGGCCTGCTGGTGGTCGACAACTGGCGCTTGGACGATTTCATCGCCCGGCTCGACCGTTATCGGCCCGGGCTGCTGCGATGCGACGATGCGGTGGCGGCGCTGCGCCTGTCGGGGGCGTTTCCGGTCGACGACACCGACCAGGCGCTGGCCGCCGTGACGCGCGCGCTGCCCGTGAACATCGTGCGCTTTACCCGTTATTACGTCCGCATCGTCGCCCGCCACTGATTTTTTTTTCGCTCGGCATTGTCCTTTTTCCGCGCTCGTCCGACTTAGCAGGGATTACGTCGGATCTGCCACACGGAAACCTGAGTCCATGCCTTCTGTCCCTTTGCTTCGTCACTCCGCCAAACTCGCGCCCCTGGCGCGCGCCGTTGTCATCGCCCTGACCGCCCTGGGCGCCACGCCGTCCGCGCAGGCGCAGGCCGTTCCCAGCGCGCAGGCGTCGCGCCACTACGAGGTGCCGCCCGGCCCGCTGGGCCTGGCCCTGAGCCGGTTCGCCGCCCAGGCCGGGGTGGTGCTGTCGTTCGACGCCACGCTCACCCAGGGCCGCCAGAGCGCCGGCCTGCAGGGCGACTACGGCGTGGCCGCGGGCCTGGCGGCGATGCTGTCGGGCACCGGGCTGGAGGCCGTCAACCAGGGCGGCAACCGCTATGGCCTGCGCGTCGCCAATGCGCAGACGCTGGCGCCGGTCGAAGTGCTGGGCGCGCGCGAACCCGCGCCCAGCGAAGGCACCGACTCGTATACGGTCGGCGTGTCGAACACCGCCACCCGGCTGCCGATGACGCTGCGCGAGACGCCGCAGTCGGTCTCGGTGATGACGCGCCAGCGGCTCACCGACCAGGGCCTGAACACGCTGGAAGACGCCATCGTCAACACCCCCGGCCTGATCTTCAAGAAGAAGGGCTCGGCCGACGACAACGAGAAGGGCCTGTATGCGCGCGGCATGGAGATCACCAACATGCAGGTCGACGGCGTGCCGACCCACAAGGACTTCAATGCCCTGGGGCTGGACACGGCGCTGTATGACCGCATCGAAGTGGTGCGCGGCTCCACCGGCCTGCTGAGCGGGGCGGGCAACCCGGCCGCCTCCATCAACCTGGTGCGCAAGCGGCCGACCCGCGAGTTTGAGGCCGGCGTCGGCGCCAGCATCGGGTCGTGGGACTACAAGCGCACCGAGTTCGACCTGGGCAGTCCGCTGGATGCGTCGGGCAAGCTGCGCGGGCGGCTGGTGGGCGCCTGGCAGGAGGGCGGTTCGTTCATCGACCGCGTCAAGCAGGATTCGCAGCTGCTGTACGGGGTGGTCGAGGCGGACCTGACCGAGCGCACCTTGCTGACCCTGGGCGCGGAATACCAGCGCAAGAAGTGCACGGCGTGCTCGTACTTCGGCTTTCCCGCCTACTACGCCGACGGCTCCAAGACCGATTTCCGCCAGCGGTTCAATTCCGCCACCAACTGGAGCCGCCAGGAACGCACGCGCTACAACGTCTTCGCCTCGCTCGACCATGAGTTCGCGCCATCGTGGAAGGGGTCGCTGACGCTGTCGCGCACCGGCGACGACAATGACCGCACCTATGGCTGGTTCAGCAGCAACGGCTGGGCCAACCCGCAGACCGGGCAGGGCGCGTCGGTCTGGGTCGCCAAATGGCCGATCCCCAAGACCCAGAACGCGCTGGACGCCAGCCTCAGCGGCGCTTTCGACGCGCTGGGCCGCCGCCATGACCTGGTGCTGGGCGTGAGCCTGTCGCGCACCAAGGCCGACTACGACACCTATCCGCTGTGGACCGCGCCCGGCTATGACCCGGTCATCCCGGACGTGCGCGCCTGGGATGGCGACATGCCGCAGCCGCAGTGGCAAGCCACCGGCAAGCGCTACTACACCGAGAAGCAGAACGCGGTCTATGGCGCATTGCGGTTGCGGCCGACCGACGCGCTGTCGGTGATCCTGGGCTCGCGCATCACCTGGTGGGACCAGCAGGCCTCGTACACCTACAACGACGGCTCGGCCTATCCGGACAACATGCGCGAGCAGGGCGTGTACACGCCGTATGCGGGCCTGGTCTACGACCTGACGCCGACGCTGTCCGCTTATGCCAGCTACACCAGCATCTTCCTGCCGCAGCAGGCCCAGACCGTGTCGGGCAGCGGCGTCGCGCCGATCAAGGGCAATACCTACGAGATCGGCCTGAAAAGCGCCTGGCTGGACGGCCGCCTGAACGGCGCGCTGGCGCTGTTCCGCACCCGCCAGGACAACTACGCCATGCTGGACGGCGACAAGCTGGCGCCCAATGGCGACAACGCCTATGTCGCCGCCAACGGCGCCGTGCTGCGCGGCGTGGAAGCCGAGCTCAGCGGCGAGCTCATGCCCGGCTGGCAGATGCAGCTGTCGTATGCCTACGTGGACCGCCGCCTGCCGACGGGCTTCACGACCCAGGTCGGCCTGCCGCGCCACATCGCCAAGCTCTACACCACCTACCGCCTGCCCGGCGCCTGGAGCGCGCTGACCGTGGGCGGCGGCGTGCGCTGGGAAAGCCAGAGCGGCTTTACCAGCCGCGGCCCCGGCGGCCAGCAATTGGATTCCTCGCAAAGCAGCTATGCGCTGGTCGACCTGATGGCGCGCTATCAGTTCAACCGCCAGTGGTCGGCCACGCTGAACCTGAACAACGTGCTGGACAAGAAGTACTACGCCAGCACCAACGTCTACAGCAATTACTACGGGGCGCCGTTCAGTGCGATGCTGGGGGTGAATTACCGCTATTGAAAGGAAGGGGCGCAGGAAAAAAAAGTGCGTGGGGCCTGATACCTTTTCCTTTCTCGGCTGGCATAGCAGGTATCTTCCCCAGTCCGAGAGGCTCATTCCATGCGTTCCCCCTCCGCCAGGCGCCGCCGCGCGATTTCCGTGGCCTTGCTGGCCGGCAGCCTGACCACGGGCGCGGCCGTCCACGCGCAGCCCGCGCCTTCTCCGGTCGACATCCAGGCCCGCCAGGCCTACGACATTCCGCCCGGCCCGCTGGGCAAGGCCATCGCTAGCTTCGCGCTGGCCTCGGGTCTGTCGCTGGCGTTCGAGCCGGCCTGGACCGACGGCCTGCACAGTCCCGGCGTGTCGGGCGAATTGAGTCGGGCCGAGGCGGCGCGCCGCCTGCTGGCGGGAAGCGGGCTCGAGATGGTGGCGCGCGCCGATGGCAGCTACACGCTGCGCAAGACGGTGTCCGACGCGACGACGCTGCCGGCCATCACCGTGACGGGCGCGTCGGGCTATGCCGGCGCCAATCCCTATCTGGTCGGCGGCGCCACCACCGCCACCAAGACCGCCACGCCCTTGATGGAGACGACGCAGTCGATCTCGGTGGTGACGCAGGAACGCATGGCGGCGCAGGGCGCGCAGACGGTGACGGACGCCTTGAGCTATACCGCCGGGGTGCACGCCAATGTGGCGGGCGACAATCCGACCGACAACACCCTGATGGTGCGCGGCTTCCAGCAGCTCACCACCAATGCCTTCACCGACGGCCTGCGCAACAACAACACCGGGTATTTCGCGCCCGAGCCCTACGGCATGGACCGGATCGAGGTGCTCAAGGGGCCGTCGTCGGTGATGTATGGCCAGGGCTCGCCCGGCGGCATCATCAATATCGTGTCCAAGCGGCCGCTGTTCGAGTCGCATCGCGAAGTGGGCCTGTCGACCGGCAGCAACAACCGGCTGCAGGGCACGATGGATATCGGCGACGTGATCGACGCGCCCGGGACGCTGGCCTATCGCCTGGTGGCGCTGGGCCGAAATGCCGACAGCAACATCGACGGCATCGCCGACGACCGCGTCTACGTGGCGCCCAGCCTGACCTGGGCGCCCAGCGCGCGCACTTCGGTGACGCTGCTGGCTTCGTACCAGAAGAACCGCAACCTCTTCACCAGCAATCTGCCGTACGCGGTGCTGGACGGCTCCAATCCCAATGGCCGCGTGCCGCGCCACCGTTCGCTCAACGAGCCGGGTTTCGACAAGGAGCAGGGCGAGCTGACCAACATCGGCTACGAGCTGAGCCATGCCTTCTCGGATGCGTGGACCTTCCAGCAGAACTTCCGCTACGGCCATTTCAAGGGCTATGAGGACCAGCTGTTCCGCAATAGCGGCGTGATCAACGACACCATGATCGCGCGCTACTACCAGCTGCGCACTTACGACAGCGATACGTATTCGGCCGACAACCGCCTGGTGGGCAAGTTCGCCACCGGCCCGCTCGAGCACACGCTGCTGGCGGGCGTGGACTACCAATACAACACGCGCAACGCCGATACCCAGACCGGCAATGCCCCGGCGATCAATATCTATCACCCGGTGCGCGTGGCCATCGACACGTCGCGCTATACCTCGCGGCTCAGCACGCAAGACAGCACCCGCCAACTGGGGGTGTACCTGCAGGACCAGGTCAAGCTGGACCGCTGGGTGGCGACGCTGGCCGGCCGCTACGACTGGGTCAACCAGCGCAACCGCAACCGCCTGCTGGGCACGCGCGCGGATTCGGCGGCCGAGGACTTCACCGGCCGGGCCGGCCTGGGCTATGCCTTCGACAGCGGCTTCTTCCCGTATGTCAGCTACAGCGAATCGTTCTCGCCGCTGAGCGGTTCGGACATCAATGGCGCGCAGTTCAAGCCGGAGACCGCCCGGCAGTACGAGGTGGGCGTGAAGTACCAGGCGCCGGGCTCGGACAGCTACGTGACCCTGGCGGCGTTCGACCTGCGGCGCCAGAACGTGCTGACGCCCAACCCGCAGAACACCTCGTTCAGCGTGCAGGAAGGCGAGGTGACCTCGCGCGGGATCGAGCTGGAAGGCGTGCTGCGGCCGCTGCGCGGCTGGAACGTGATCGCGTCGTACACCTACAACGACGTCGAAGTCACCAAGGACAATCCCAACTTCGCTGGGATGAGCAACAAGGGCAAGGCGCCGGTGCGGGTGCCGCGCCACCTGTTGTCGCTGTGGACCGACTACACCTTGTCCAGCGGCGCGCTGGACGGCCTGACGCTGGGCGCGGGCGTGCGCTACACCGGCACGACGTTCGGCGATGCGCAGAACACCTTCAAGGTGCCGGCCTACACGCTGGTGGATGCGATGGTGGGCTATGACTTCGGCCGCGCCACGCCGTCGCTCAGGGGCCTGAGCGCGTCGCTCAACGTGCGCAACCTGACGGACAAGTACTACGTGGCGGGCTGCTTCCTGAACAGCGCCTGCCTGCTGGGCGCGGGTCGCAGCGTGGTCGCCAACGTGACGTACAAGTGGTGAGCCGGGTGGCGGGGCCGCGTGGGGCGGGCCGTCAGGCCGGCCCCACCAGGATCCAGTAGCCGCCCAGGCGCGAGGCGATCGCCACCGGATAGGTGGCGGCCAGCATCGCCAGCGCGCGGTCGGTGTCGGCCAGCGGGAAGGTGCCGGAGACGCGCAGGCGCGCCACGGCCGGATCGCAGCGCACGACGCCCCTGCGGTAGCGCGCCAGCTCGGCCACCACGTCGCCCAGCGCCTGGCCATCGGCCAGCAGCATGCCTTGCGTCCAGGCGGTGGCGGCGGGGTCGAGCGGCGCGGCGTCGATGCCGCGCGCCGAGAAGTCGGCCTGTTCGCCGGCCCGCACCACGCGCAGGTCCTGGCCGGTGGTGACGCGCACGGCGCCCTCCTGTACCGCGAGCCGGGTGTGGTCTTCCTGCTGGCGCACGTTGAAGCGCGTGCCCAGGGCGCGCAGCACGCCGTCGCGGGTGCGGACTTCGAAGGGGCGGGCGTCGCCGGCGGTCTCGATGTGGATTTCCCCGGCGCGCAGCAGCACCGTGCGCTGGCTGGCGTCGTAGCGGATGTCGACCGCCGAGCCGGTGTTCAGCGTCAGGCGGGTGCCGTCGTCCAGGCGGATGTCGCGCCGTTCGCCGGTGGCGCTGCGGTAGTCGGCGGTCCAGCCCTCGGCATCGGACCAGCGCCAGGCGCCCCAGGCCGCGGGCGCGACGGCCAGCAGCGCGGCCAGCTTGGCCAAGGCGGCGCGGCGCGCGCGCGGCCGGTCCAGCGCCGGCATGGCGAGCGCGGCCGGCATGTCGCCCAGCCGGGCCATCAGGCGCTCGGCGCGCTGCCAGGCGTGCTCGTGGGCGGGGCTGCGCGCGCGCCATGCCATCCAGGCCTGGCGCGTCTCGGTGGAAATGGCGCCGGCATGCAGCGCCACCAGCCATTCGGCGGCTTCGTCCAGGAGGGGGTTGTCCGTGGCGTTCATGCGAGGTTTCCCAGTGGGCTCATGGGCCTATTCCATGCATTCCAGGCACAGGCGGAAGGCGCGCGCCATGTAGCGCTTGACCGTGATGAGGGACACGCCGATCTCGCGCGCGATGGCCTCGTAGGTCAGCCCCTCGATCTGCGACAGCAGGAAAGCGCGCCGCACCGGCGCGGGCAGGGCGTCCAGCATGGCGTCGATCTCGTGCAGGGTCTGCAGGATGATGAGCTGGCGCTCGGGCGAGGGCGCTTCGTCTTCGGGGACGCGCGCCAGGGCTTCCAGGTAGGCCTGTTCCAGCGCGCGGCGCTGGTACCAGTTGACCAGGATGCCGCGGGCCACGGTGGTGAGATAGGCGCGCGGCTCGTGCAGCACCGCCGGCAGGCGCGAATCGAGGATGCGGGCGAAGGTATCGTGGGCCAGGTCGGCGGCATCGCCGACATTGCCCAGGCGCCGCCGCAGCCAATGCTGCAGCCAGGCATGGTGGTCGCGGTACAGGGTATGGACTTGCTGCCGCGGATCGCAGTGGTCAGCCTCCATGGGCGTCTCCCGGGGGGGCTGAGGGGGCAGCCTAAATGCAAATAAGAGTTTTTCGCATTTTAGGAGATCCATCGCGTCCAGGCAATGCGGCGCATGGGGGCGATGGCGCGGATGTGGCGCCGACGCCGCGCCACGGTTCTGTACACTGGCCCGCGGGGCGATGCCCGCCGCCCGACCGCGCGCGATATCGCGCTCGCACACGGGGCTCGCCCTGCCTCCGACAACGATACTCTCCGGTTTTCCGCCATGTCCGCTACCCATGCCTCGCTTGCCGCCGCGCTCCGTTTCCCCGTCACCTCGGCCGACGATGTGGAAACCCTCGATGCGTTCTTCAAGCGCCCCGAGGTCCGCGCGTTCTACGAGGATGCGCAGGACCCGGCGCACACCGACGCCGGCCTGCGTTTCTGCGCCGAACTGCTGCCGACGCTGCATCCCAGCCGGGCGTCGGCGCTGGCGCTGATGTGCGGCTCGCTGGTGGAGGACGGCGCCGATCCCGTGCTGCTGTTCCCGACGTTGCAGGCGTTGCTGGGCCCGTGGCTGCAGACCCTGCGGCCGTATTGCGCGCTGGAGGTCGAGGAGGGCGACGCCGACGTGGAGGAGGCCGACCGCCAGGCCTGGAACGAGGCGGTGGCGCGGCTCGAAGCCATTCCGGAGGACCAGCGCTGGGAGCTCGATGCGCGCGTCGGCGCGATCGATACGCTGGTGCTGCCGATGATGGCCATGCTGATGCGCGACCAGCGCAATCACCAGGCCTTCGTGGCCGATGCCGGGCTGATGGACCAGCTGTACGCCATGACCACGCTCAACGACAACCTGCCGTTCGAGCAGCTGCATTACCTGTGGCTGGCCTCGCGCATCAGCTACGAGGAAGAGCTCGTGGTGGTGTTGCCCGCTTCCGGCACGGGCTTCGTGGCGCGGGCGCACGGCATCAACAACAATTTCCACGCCTTCACGCTGTTGCAGAACCTGATGCGCGACCACGTCCAGCCCCTGGGCGTGCGCCGCGAGATCGCAGCGCGCGAGCCGGACGCCGAGCGCGACAGCGCCGACTTCCAGTGGTTGCAGGCCGATGCCTATGCGAATGGCGCGCTGGTCAACGACATGCGCTTGGCCTGGGGCGAGGCGGCGCTGCGCGACAACCTGGCCAGGCACGGCAAGCGCGTGCTGATCGCGCTGGAAAGCGACGAGGGCATGAAGCGCAACTGGTCGGGCTTCAACGGCGCGATCCACGATGCGCAGCAGCCGTCGATGACGTTCACGCGCTACCTGACGCCGGACGAGGTGGCGGCGTATCTGGCGTGAAGGCGATAGTGTAGGAACAGTCCTGCTTACGGCGGTTGACCCGCCATCTTCTCCATTCTGCGTTCGCGTTTCGCGGCCCGGCGCGTCATGTCTCTTGAAGACGATGACCAGGGCCCTGCTTGTTGCATGGATCCGCCCTGGCGTTCACGCCGAGGAGGCAGACCATGCACCGACCGTACCGGGCGCGCCCGCGCCGCCGTTCCCCTTTTCCGCGATC
Source organism: Achromobacter insuavis (assembly GCF_902859645.1). Taxonomy (GTDB): domain Bacteria; phylum Pseudomonadota; class Gammaproteobacteria; order Burkholderiales; family Burkholderiaceae_B; genus Achromobacter; species Achromobacter insuavis. The sequence goes on from NZ_CADIJR010000001.1 coordinate 306,737, forward strand.
CCGCGCCGCCGCCGGATTGGCCCTGGCCTGCCGGCTGACGCTCGCCGTCCTGGGCGGCGCGTCCTGGCCAGCGGCGCAGGCGCAGCCGGCGCGGGTGCAGTACGACATCAGCGCCGGGCCGCTGGCGCAGGTGCTGAGCCGCTACGCGGCGCAGTCGGGCGTGGCGTTGTCGCTGGTCGCCGGGCAGGTTGCCGGGCAACAGAGCGCGGGGCTGCATGGTCGCTACGAGGTGGATGAAGGCTTTGCGCAGCTGCTGCGCGACACGGGGCTGGCGGCCCGCCGGGGTGTGTCGGGTTACGTGCTGGTGGCGGTGCCGGGGGAAGCGGCCGGATCGGTCGTGCTGCCGCCGGTCGAGGTCGACGCCGACGCCTTGCCCGAGAAAGCGGTGTACACCGCGCCGCGTTCCTCGGCGTACCTGTCGAGTCAGGACCTCGACCGGTTCGGCCGCGTGTCGGTCGGCGACCTGCTGGCCGGCATACCGGGCGTGCAGGTCGGCGACAGCCGCAATGGCGGGGCGCTGGACGTCAACATCCGCGGCATCCAGGGGCAGAGCCGGGTGGCGGTGCGGGTCGATGGCTCCGAGCAGGCGCTGGACGTGTACCGGGGATACGCGGGCACGGCCCAGCGCAGCTATATCGACCCGGACCTGATCAGCGACGTGACCGTCAACAAAGGTCCCTCCGTGACGTCCGGCGCCATCGGCGGTTCGGTGGAAATGCGCACGCTGAGCGTGCGGGACATCCTGACGGAAGGCAGCCAGATCGGCCTGCGCCTGAAGGGCGAGTTATGGAACAACGGCGTGGCGCCGCCGCATCGTGGCGTCAATCCTCCATCTTCCTCCACAGGGGAGCCCTCGGCGAATGATCTGCGAGCCGTTCCGCATGATAGCCATGGCAGCCTGTTCGGGTCGCGCGCGGAATCGGGCAGCCTGGCGTTTGCCTATGCCAACGACCGCCTCGACTTCGTGGCGGCCTACGCGCACCGCAACCAGGGCAACTACTTCTCGGGCAAGAAGGGGCGGGAGCGTTATCGCATGTATTACCCGGGTGGTCGCTACGAGATGAACAGCGTGGCCAAGGCCTACAACCCTGGCGAAGAAGTGTTGAATTCGTCGGCCGAAACCGAGTCGACGCTGTTGAAACTGACGCTGCGACCCGCCGCAGGCCACACGCTGGAACTGGGCTACCGCCGCTACGACGGAAAAATCGGCGAAATCATGCCGTCGGACATCATCCGTTCCGGCACGGCGGGCATCACGCAGTATCCGCTGGGCGAAGCCGGTATCGACACCTATACGGCGCGCTACCAGTTCCAGCCGGCGGACAATCCGCTGGTGGACCTGGGGGTGAACCTGTGGATGACGGATGCCAAGACCAGCCAGTTGACCTCGGTGTGGGCGCCCGCGTCCCAGGCCTATGTGACGGACCGCAGATGGACCCGGCAGGCCGACCGCCGCATCGGCGGCGATCTGGCCAACACCTCGCGGTGGCGCACGGCGCACGGCGATGTCAACCTCAACCTGGGCGGCTCATTCCAGGTCGAGGATATCCGGCCGCAGCGCGGCGTCGTGACGACGCAGCAGGACATCGACGGCAACCGCGTGCTGCGCGATGCCTCGCGCCGGGAATTCAGCCTGAACGGCAAGCTGGAATACCGGCCGGTGGCGTCGCTGACGCTGTGGGGCGGTGGCCGTTACAGCCATTACGACGTCAGGGATCGCGGCGTGTATTCCACCGCCATCCGCGAACTGCGCCCCTATCGCGCCATCATGGTGAAAAAGCCGGGCGAGTGGTGGTGGCCGGGCAACTTCGGCTACCAGACGTGGTGGCCGGACGAGAATGGCCGGTACACGGACGCCACCGATCCGCGCCTGCATAACGGCATCGTGTACCAGGACAGCAACCGCCCCGAGGTCGGCGTGCCGTACGACGATTTCGGCGCGGGCTCGACCCGCGTCTATGACGAGGATGTGAAAGAGGTCGTCACCGGCTATGCGCATGCCCCCAGGCTGCGCAGCCGCGCCGGGGGCTTTGCCCCGTCGGTGGGCCTGAACCTGGAACTGGTGCCGGACACCTTCGTCTATGCCTCGTACACCCAGGGGCTGCGGTTGCCATCGCTGTTCGAGACCAGCCTCGGCACGATGAGCCTCTCTCCGGGCAGGGGACTCAAGCCCGAACGTTCCAACAGTTGGGAATTCGGCGCCAGCACGGTGCGTGGCAACCTGTTGGCCGATGGCGACACGGTCGCCGCCAAGTTGGTCTATTTCAACAACAACATCAAGCACTACATCGTGCGCTACTACGATTATGACGGCGTGGAGGCGCTGACCGAAAAGGCGCTGCAGATGAGAAACACCGATCGCTACAAGACCAGCGGATTGGAATTCCAGTCGCGCTATGACGCCGGGTGGGTGTTCGCGGATCTGGCGGCCACGTATTACCTGAAGACCGAGACCTGCGACGCGGCCTTCGCGCAGCACTTGCGTGACAACCCCAGCGCTTCCCGGCACACGGAAAACACGCCGACGTGCACGCCGGGAAGTTTCATGGGTTCGTATACCAACACCCAGAATCCGCCCAGGCTGGCCTTGAGCCTGACCGCCGGCCTGCGCTTCTTCAACGAAACGCTGACGCTGGGCGGCCGTATGGCCTACACCGCGGGCCCCACGGTCAGGACCGACCTGCCATGGCAGGAAACGCCGACGACGAAGCAGCTCGTGTACCACCCAGTGACGCTGTTCGACCTGTTCATGACCTATCGGCTGCGCGAACAGATGATGGTGAGCATCTCGGTGCAGAACCTGACGAACCGCTACTACCTGGATCCGCTGGCGCAGAGTTTCATGCCGGCGCCAGGCCGGACAGTGCGGATCGGCATGCAGACGCGCTTCTGAGCGTGCGCGGCGTCCGTGGACGGGCAGCCAGCATGCGATGCCTGCCCGGGCCGGGATCTATACCAAGGTATACGCCCCATGATCTGTTCGGAACGCCGCCCCAGACCTACACTGCCGCCTGTTGCAACCCTATAGGAGCCCGCCGTGGAAGACGACGGAAGTACCAGAACCCACGGCGCACGCCGGGTCTAGCGGGTCTGCACGTTTTTTCTGCCAGCCGCCACGCCCGTCCGGATCGATCCGGAGCCGCGACGGCTTGCATGCGCCACCTGAACCCCTGCGGGCGGAACCGCCTGTTTCCAGGAGACGCGCATGCTGTCCCATATCCTGTCCCCCAACCCCGTGCGCCGCGCGGCCCCCGCGCCGGCCTTCATCAACCTGACGTTCTACGGCAGCCCCGCGGTGCTGGCCCTGATCCGCAAGCGCCTCTACGAGGAGCTGCGGCAGCGGTCTGAGACCGTGGCCGACGTGCGTTATTCGACCGACGGCGAGCAGGCCTGCACCGCCATCAGCCTGCGCAGCGACAGCGGCAACCCGTGGCCCGTGATCACCTGGCTCAGCGACCTGTGCCGCGAGCTCGGTGTGCATACGCTGCGTGTCGGCGTGGCGCCGGCGCCGCGCGCGCAGGCCTCGGCCGTTCCCGTCCCGCATTGATCCCGCCTTACCCGATTCTCACTATCCACCAAGCCCGCGCGGGCCGTGGACGGGGGACGCTCGCGCCTTGAGCCGGGCGCGCTCCCGCCGACGGCGCGCGGGCGGGAGCAGCGAACATGAAGCAAGTCCAAGAAGCCTCGTTGCCGGCCCCGCGCGGGCCGCGCAGCGAGAAGACCTCCGCGTCCGGCGCCGCGCCGGGCAAGAACCGCACCATGCCGGTGGCGCGCCATGCCGGCCTGTCGGTGCACGAAAGCCTGCAGACGCTGCAGACGCAGCGCGCCGGCCTGAGCGACGCCGAGGTCGCGGCCCGCCGCGCCGTCGACGGCCTGAACGAGGTCGCGCACGACAAGCCGGCGCCCGCGTGGCTGCAATTGCTGCGCGCCTTCCGCAATCCGTTCGTGCTGGTGCTGCTGGGCCTGGCCGCGGTCTCGTACCTGACCGACATCCAGTTCGCGGCGCCGGCCGATCGCGACTGGACCGGCATCATCATCATGCTGACCATGGTGTCGGTCAGCGGCCTGCTGCGCTTCATCCAGGAATACCGCTCGGGCCGCGCCGCCGAGAAGCTCAAGTCGATGGTGCGCAGCACCGCCACGGTGGTCCGCCGCGACAGCCATTCCAGCGAGCCGGTGCGGCGCGAACTGCCGATGAACGAACTGGTGCCGGGCGACATCGTCGAGCTGCAGGCCGGCGACATGATTCCGGCCGACATCCGCCTGCTGCAATCGCGCGACCTGTTCATCAGCCAGGCCATCCTGACGGGCGAGGCGCTGCCGGTCGAGAAGTACGACACGCTGGGCAGCGTCAGCGCCAAGCGCGCCGAGGCGCAAGCCGGCGAGAACGCCGATCTGCTGGATCTGGCCAACATCTGCTTCATGGGCACCAACGTGGTCAGCGGCACCGCCACCGCGGTGGTGGTGGGCATCGGGCCGAATACGTACTTCGGCTCGCTGGCCAAGAACGTGGTGTCGACCAAGCGGGTCGAGACCAGCTTCGACCGCGGCGTCAACAGCGTGTCGTGGCTGCTCATCAAGTTCATGCTGGTGATGGTGCCGATCGTGTTCGTCATCAACGGCGTGACCAAGGGCGACTGGGTCACCGCGCTGACCTTCGCGCTGGCGGTGGCGGTGGGGCTGACGCCGGAAATGCTGCCGATGATCGTCTCGGCCAACCTGGCCAAGGGCGCGGTGGCGATGGCGCGGCGCAAGGTGGTGGTCAAGCGGCTCAACTCGGTGCAGAACTTCGGCGCGATGGATGTGCTGTGCACCGACAAGACCGGCACGCTGACGCAGGACCGCATCATCCTGGAACACCATTTCAACGTCGATGGCGATATTGATGACCAGGTGCTGCGCCTGGGCTGGCTGAACAGCGCCAACCAGAGCGGCCAGCGCAACCTGATGGACCGCGCCATCCTGGCCCGGGCGCGCGAGCTGCGCGGCTGGGACCGCAGCGCGCATCACGAGAAGGTCGACGAGATTCCGTTCGACTTCGTGCGCCGGCGCCTGTCGGTGGTGGTGCGCAGCGTCGACGGCGGCCTGGAGATGATCACCAAGGGCGCGGTCGAGGAAATGCTGGCGGTGAGCACGGGCGTGATGATCGACGGGCAGGAACGGCCGCTGGACGCGGCCATGCGCAAGCGCCTGCTGCGCAGCGCCGAGGCCTACAACCGCGATGGCTTCCGGGTGCTGGTGGTGGCCTCGCGCCGTCTCGAGGACAGCGGCCGCACGCAGTTCCAGGCCAGCGATGAAAGCGGGCTGGTGGTGCGCGGCTTCCTGACGTTCCTGGATCCGCCCAAGGATTCGGCGCAGGCCGCGATCCGCGCGCTCAACGACTACGGCGTGGCGGTGAAGGTGCTGACCGGCGACAACCCCATCGTGGCGGCCAAGGTCTGCCGCGAGGTGGGCCTGGATCTGGGCGATGACGACGCGCGCGTGCTGCTGGGCGCCGACATCGAGCAGATGGACGACGTGACGCTGTGCCGCCGCGCCGAGACCGCGGTGCTGTTCGCCAAGCTGACGCCGCTGCAGAAGTCGCGGGTGGTCAAGGCGCTGCAGGCCAACGGCCACACCGTGGGCTTCCTGGGCGACGGCATCAACGATGCCCCCGCGCTGCGCGACGCCGACGTCGGCATCTCGGTGGACAGCGGCGCCGACATCGCCAAGGAGACCGCCGACATCGTGTTGCTGGAAAAAGACCTGATGGTGCTGGAACAGGGCGTCATCAAGGGCCGCGAGACCTTCGGCAACATCCTCAAGTACCTGAACATGACCGCCAGCTCGAACTTCGGCAACGTGTTCTCGGTGCTGGTGGCGTCGGCCTGGCTGCCGTGGGAGCCGATGCTGTCGCTGCAGCTGCTGATCCAGAACCTGGTGTACGACATCTCGCAGCTGACCCTGCCGTGGGACCGCATGGACGATGAGTTCCTGAAGAAGCCGCGCAAGTGGGAAGCGGGCAATATCCAGCGCTTCATGCTGTGGCTGGGGCCGACCTCGTCGGTGTTCGACATCACCACGTATTTCCTGATGTGGACGGTGTTCGGCGCGGGCGCGGCCTATGCCCTGCACGGCGGCGACGGCGGCCAGACCATCATGAATTCGGGCTGGTTCATCGAGGGCCTGGTATCGCAGACTTTCGTGGTGCACATGCTGCGCACCCGCAAGATCCCGTTCCTGCAGAGCACGGCGTCGCTGCCGGTGCTGTTGTCGACCACCGCCGCGATCGCGCTGGCGTGCTGGCTGCCGTTCTCGCCGATCGCCGAGTCGATCGGGTTCGTGGCCCTGCCGCCGATCTACTTCGGCTGGCTGGCGCTGACCATCCTGGGCTACATCGCGCTGACGCAGCAGGTCAAGACCTTCTACATCCGCCGCTATGGCCGCTGGTACTGACATGCCGGGAGAGACGACATGGAAAAAGCGTTCGAGGAAATGCGCAAGTTCTCGCGCGACATGCACGCCTACGAGGTCGAACGGGCCGCCTTGCGCCGGCCCGGACAGACGCCGGACCTGCCGGACGGTCCGCTGATCCCGCTGCGGCTGTTGGTGCCGATGCTGCTGGCGTGGACGTTGGGCGTGGGCGGGATCCTGTGTTTCCTGCCCTGACGGCGGGACGGGCAGGCGGGCGGCAAGGCGCCGCCCGCCTGCCTCAGGCGATGCGGTGCAGCGCCTGGATCACGCCGAGCGCGATCCAGATGCCGACGAGCACGGCGCCGCGGACGATCCAGAGGGCCTTGATGGACGGTTTCATGGGGAGGCTGCCGGTAGGCGTTGGCGGGACGGCGCGCCCTGCGGACGCGTCGTTGGGGGACCCGAAAATTATAGGAACCGGCCCCTGCGCGGGCGAGGCGCCATTGGGATGGCGGGGATATACCTTGGTATATGCCGGCTTTCCGAAAGTGCGCCGCGGTCCGCGCCTGTCTCTACAATGGCGTCTCGCGGCGCGCGGCCATCGGGGCCCGGCGCCGGCGTCCATTCAACGGGGTGGCAGCGCCATGTTCCTCAAGCCGGCCAGGTATCTGAAGCAGCGTCCCGGCGCGGGCGTCGCGTTGCTGGTGGCGCTGATGGCGCTGGTGTTCCTGGTGGACACCTTCACCCGCCTGGAAATCGCCGTGGCGGTGTTCTACGTGGCGGTGATCCTGGCGGCGCTGAGCTTCCTGCCGCGGCGCGGCGTCACCATTGTGGCGGTGGCGTGCGCGGCGTTGACGCTGCTCAGCCTGTACCTCACGCCCAACGGCGGCGTGCTGCGCGAGCTGGGGCTGATCAATGCGCTCATCAGCATCGCCGCCATCGGCGTGACCACCTACCTGGCGCTCAAGCGGGCGGCGGCCGAGGACGCGGCGTTCGAGGCGCGCACGCAGCTGGCGCGCATGGCGCGCATCCACAGCCTGGGCGAGCTGACCGCGTCGATCGCGCACGAGATCAACCAGCCGCTGGCGGCCATCGCCACCAGCGGCAGCGCCTGCCAGCGCTGGCTGGAGCACGATCCGCCCAACATCGAGCGGGCCCTGCGCGCGTTGCAGCGCATGACCGGCGACGTGCACCGCGCCAGCGAGGTGGTGGCGCGCATCCGCCGCGATGCGCGCAATGCCGCGCCGCAACGCGAGCGGCTGGACCTGGCCGACGTGATCGGCGAGGTGCTGGAACTGGCCGGCGGCGAACTGGCGCGCAACGAAGTGGTGGTGTCCACCCGCATCCAGGAGCGCGTGCCGGCGGTGCTGGGCGATCGCGTGCAGCTGGGGCAGGTGCTGGTCAACCTGGTGCTCAACGCCATCGAGGCGATGCAGCAGACCCCGGCCGGCGCGCGCCATCTGACGCTGCGCCTGTCGTGCCAGGAGCCGGGGCAGGTGCAGTGTTCGTTGACCGACACCGGCCCGGGCCTGGACCCGCAGGCGCGCGAGCGCCTGTTCGATACCTTCTGGAGCACCAAGCCGGAGGGCACCGGCCTGGGCCTGACCATCAGCCGCGGCATCATCGAGAGCCACGGCGGCAGGTTGTGGGCCGAGCCCGCCGCGCGCGAGGGCGCGGTGTTCTGTTTCATGCTGCCGGCGGCGGCCGAGGATGAGTCTGCATGATCGCAAGCACGCGGCCCGAGCCGGCCACGATCCACATCGTCGATGACGACGCCTCGCTGCGCGAGTCGCTGGAGGACCTGATGCATTCGGTCGGCCTGCCGGTGCGCGGCTATGGCTCGGCGCAGGAATTCCTGGACGCCGATCCGGGCGCCGGCCCGGCCTGCCTGGTGCTGGACGTGCGCCTGCCGGGATTGAGCGGCATGGACCTGCTGCGGCGCCTGCAGCAGGCGCGGCGGCGCATGCCGGTGGTGATGATCACCGGCCACGGCGACATCCCCATGTCGGTCGCGGCGATGAAGCTGGGCGCGGTGGACTTCCTGACCAAGCCTTTCCGCGACCAGGACCTGCTGGACACCATCCACGCGGCGGTCGAGAAGGATCGCGCGCAACTGGCCAGCGCGTCGGGTTCGGACGAGGTCCAGGCCCGCTGGGACAGCTTGACCGACGGCGAGAAGGCGGTGATGGAGCGGGTGGTGCGCGGCATGCTGAACAAGCAGATCGCGGCCGAACTCAACGTCAGCGAGATCACGGTCAAGGTGCGGCGCGGGCGCGTCATGCGCAAGATGCAGGTGCGCACGCTGGCGGACCTGGTGCGCGCGGGCGGGCAACTGGGCGGCTAGCGTCCCTGGCCATGGAACGGCCAGCCTCCGGTCGCGGCTGGCAGGCCGTCGCCGCCGTGTACAGGCGGCCTCAATCCGCCTTGACAGACCGCTGACGTCGCGGTGCGGGCCGCCTTGTCAGTCGACCTTGTCAGTCCGCCTTGCCGGGCGGTTGCGCCGCCGCGCGCCACAGGTCGAGGAAGTGGCGCTTCTTCAGCGGATCCAGGTACACCAGCAAGCCCACGCCCAGCGCCACCGGCCGCACCCCCGCCGCCGGCACCACCGAGGCGCCGACCGGCCGCATGCCGGATTGGCGCGCGAGCATGTCCTGGCCGCGCGGCGACAGCAGGTAGTCGAGAAAGCGCGCGCCCAGGTCGGCGCGCGGCGCCTGCCGCGGAATGATGGCCGAGCGCGACAGCATTAGCGTGTAGTCCTGCGGATAGAGGATGGCCAGCGGCGCGCCCTGGTCGATGCGGTGGCGGGTATAGGATTCCAGCAGGTTGTAGGCCAGCGTGATCTCGCCGCGTTCGAGCTTGTCGAGCGCGTGCTCGGTCGATTCGTGGACGCTCACGCCGTTGCGGCCGAAGGCGGCCAGCAGCGCGCCGGCCAGGCTGTCCAGGCGCGCGTCCTGGGTGGCGGCCAGGTAGCCGATGCCGCTGCCTTCGACGTCGTAGGTCGAGATGCGGCCGGCCAGCGGCTGGTCGGGCGCCTGCAGCAGGGCCAGCAGTTCGCGGCGGGTGCGCGGCGCGCGCGCTGCGTCTAGCGTGCGGGTGTCGTAGACCATCACGATGGGATCGGTGCCGATGCTGAAGACCTCGTCGCGCCAGTTGGCCCAGGCGGGCAGGGCGCGGGTGTCCGGCGACACGTGCGGCTGCGCATGGCCGTCGTTGACCAGCTTGGTCTGCAGGTCCATGGCGCTGCTGATGACCAGGTCGGGGCCGGCCTTCTCGCCCGGGGCCTGCGCGGCGCGGGCGGTCACTTCGGCATACAGCGCCTGGGTCGACAGCTCCGTGTATTCGAGGCGCACGCCGGGGTTGAGCTGGCTGAAGTCCTCCAGCACGCCGCGAAACACCTGCACGCTGTTGGAGGCGTGCAGCACCAGCACGTGCTTGCTGTCGGCCGGGCCCAGCGTCAGGCCGTCGGCGCTGGTCTCGGCGGCGGGGCTGGCGCTCGTCAGGAGCAGGGCGGCGCCGGCCGCGGCCAGGCGCGCGAGCAGGGGAAATCTAGGCGTCATGGGCGTTGGCGGGCAGGTAGACGACGGCTTCGAGGCCGCCGCCGGGGCGGTTGCTGAGACTGAGCCGGCCCTGGTGGATGTCGACCACGCGCTTGATGATGGACAGCCCCAGGCCGGCGCCGGGCGTGCGCGGGTTGGGGCCGCGCGAGAAACGCTCGAAGGCGCTTTGCGCCAGCGCGGGCGGGATGCCGGGCCCCTGGTCGGCCACGGTGATGCGCCAGCCGGCGTCGTGGCGTTCGAGCCGCACGTCGATGTGGCCGTCGGCCGAGGCGCCATGACGCAGGGCGTTGTCGATCAGGTTCTTGAAGGCCTCGCGCAGCATCAGGCTGTCGCCCGCGATGCGGGGCGGCGCGCCATCTTCCGCGTCGGGCAGGCGCAGCCGCACGTCGGGTTGCGGGTCGGCCTGCGGCACGGTGTCGTAGACGGCCTGGGACAGCAGCTCGGCCAGATCCACGGGGCCGAACTTGCGCACGTTGCTGCGATGGATGACGCTGGCGTCGCTGAGCAGCTGGTTCACCAGCCGCGACAGCTTTTCGGCGTTGCGCAGCACCGCCAGCAGGCTGCGGCGCTGTTCGGCCGGATCTTCCTCGTCCAGCGCCACTTCCATCTGCGCGTGCAGCGCCGCCAGCGGCGTGCGCAGCTGGTGCGCGGCCTCGGCGATGAACAGGCGCAGGGTATCGAGGTTCTCGGACAGCCGCGCCATGAAGCCGTCGAGCGAATGCACCAGCGTGTCCAGTTCCTCGGGCACCGGCGCGGCGATCGGATGCAGGTCGGCGGCGCTGCGCGCGGCCAGCTCGCGCTCGATGCGCTGGATCGGCGAGAGCGAGCGCTGCAGGCCCCAATAGGCCAGCGCCAGCGCCGCGGCGGTGAAGCCGATCAGCGTCAGCGTGCCCTGCCACAGGATGCTCTCGGCCAGCGCGTTGCGCGCCTCGCGCGTTTGCGCCACCTGGATCAGCGCGGTTTCGGTGGCGCGCGGGCCGGCGATCTTGCGCTCCATCCATGCCACCCGCACGGGCTGGCCCTGGTAGCCGGTGGTGAACAGTTGCGGCGCGGCCGCGGCATCGGCGCCGTGGCCGGGCGGGGCGGCCAGGTCGGCGTAACCGGAGATCAGCGCGCCGTCGGCGGCCGCCACGCGGTAGAACACGCGGTCGCGCGGCGCCTGTTCCAGCAGTGCCAGGGCGGCGTAGGGCATGTCCATCTGCCACTCGCCCTGCACCAGCTGCAGGCTGTCCGCCATCGACAGCACCGAGGCGCGCAGCAGTTGGTCGTAGGTGGTGTCGGCGGTCTGCTGCGCATAGCCGCGCACCAGCAGGTACAGCGCGCTCAGCCCGACCACGAACAGCGCCAGCAGCATCGCCAGCAGGCGCCGGCGCACGGAAATGCGGTGGGACGGCACCGCCTCAGTCCCGTGGCGCCAGGGCGGCGTCGGCATCCCCGGCCGCCGTCAGCAGATAACCCGTGCCGCGCTGCGTCTCGATGCGCAGCGGCGAGCCTTCCAGCTTCTTGCGCAATCGCGCGATGTAGACCTCGATGGCATTGGGCGCGGCGTCGTCATCGAACGCGAACAGCTTGTTGGCGATCTCGGCCTTGCTGACCGCGCGGTTCATGCCGGCCAGCAGGATCTCGAGCAGGCTGTACTCGCGCTTGGGCAGATCGATGCGCTGCCCCGCCAGGCTGACCTGCCGCGCCGCGCTGTCGATCACCAGCTCGCCAAACCGCAACACTCCCGCTGCCTGCACGCTGGGCCGCCGCAGCAACGCCCGGCAGCGCGCTTCCAGCTCGCGGAAGTCGAACGGCTTGGCCAGGTAATCATCGGCCCCCGTATCCAGCGCATGCACCCGATCCTCGATATCGATGCGCGCCGTCAACGCCAGCACCGGCGTCTTGCTGCCCCGATCCCGCAACCGATGCAGGATCTCGAACCCCGACATGCGCGGCAATCCGATATCCAGGATCACCAGGTCAAAGGTCTCGTACTGCAACACCCCGTCCGCGTTCAACCCATCCATCTGGCAATCGACGGCATGCCCAAGACGACGCAGTCGCCGTACGAGCGCGTCGGCCAGGTCCTCATCATCTTCGATCACCAGAATCCGCATGCGCGAGATTGTCGCATAGCGCCCCACGCCACCCGCGCACCCAGCGACTACATCCGTCCCCTTGTAACGCCCTGTCATAGCTCCCAGATTCCCCATCAGCGCGCAGCGAACACCCTCACGCCATCCCCCACCGCGTAAGCCGTTTGGGCCGCCCGCGCGGCCCAAAAAGGCGGGCCCCCCAAACCGCTCCCACGCCGCCGAGGTCCAGCAACGCACCAAACCAAGACACCGGTAGTCCGGGGTGGGGCGGGTGTCGCGGAGCGCGCCGTCAGATGCGCCCGACGGAATCCGAAGGAGTCGCCGCAGGCGAGGACGAGGATGAGGAAGGGGCAGTCCGGAGCGAACGCTCCGGACCGCAATCGCAGGCGCGCCCCGCGACACCCGCCCGCCCTGGACGGCCTACATCTCCTTTGTCACCCACTCCCCACCCGACCCCGGCCCTAAAAAAAACGACAGGTTCCAGACAGCTTTTCTTCCTAGTCTTCCGCCCCAGCGCCCCACCGGCGTGCAAATAACAACGAGCCCGGAGATACCCCTCATGCTATTGACCCTGCTTGGCTTCGGCATGGTGATCACGTTCATGACGCTGATCATGACCAAGCGCCTGTCGCCCCTGGTGGCGCTGATCCTCGTCCCCATCCTCTTCGCCCTGCTCGGCGGCTTCGGCGCCGGCATCGACAAGATGATGCTCGACGGCATCCGCAAGATCGCGCCCACCGGCGTCATGCTGATGTTCGCCATCCTCTACTTCGGCGTGATGATCGACGCCGGCCTGTTCGACCCCATCGTCGGCCGCATCCTGCGCGCCGTGAAGGGCGACCCGCTCAAGATCGTGGTCGGCACCACCGTGCTGGCGCTGGTGATCTCGCTGGATGGCGACGGCTCCACCACCTACATGATCGTGGTCGCGTCGATGCTGCCGCTGTACCGCCGCCTGAAGATGAACGCGCTGTCCATGACCTGTCTGGCGATGCTGGCCAGCGGCGTCATGAACCTGACGCCGTGGGGCGGGCCGACCGCGCGCGCCGCCAGCGCGCTGCACGTGGACGCCGGCGACATCTTCGTGCCGCTGGTGCCGGTGATGGGCGTGGCCATCGTCGCGATCCTGGTCCTGGCCTTCTTCCTGGGCCTGCGCGAACGCCGCCGCCTGGGCGTGCTGTCGCTGCCCGACGGCGCCTCGCTGCACGCCGGCTACGACGAGGACGGTCCCAAGAACCTGCCCGAGATCGAGGTCGACCACGACCTGCGCCGTCCCAGGCTGCTGTGGGTCAACGCCGGCCTGACGCTGGCGCTGATGGTGAGCCTGGTGATGGGCGTGCTGCCGCTGCCGGTGCTGTTCATGATCGCCTTCGCGATCGCCCTGATCATCAACTATCCGAACCTGGCCGAGCAGCGCCGCCGCGTGGCGCAACACGCCGGCAACGTGCTGTCGGTGGTGTCGCTGATCTTCGCGGCGGGCATCTTCACCGGCATCCTGTCGGGCACGGGCATGGTCGAAGCCATGTCGCGCAGCCTGCTGGCGGTGATCCCCGACGCGCTCGGGCCGTACCTGGCCGGCATCACCGCGCTGGTCAGCCTGCCGTTCACCTTCTTCATGTCGAACGACGCCTTCTACTTCGGCGTGCTGCCGATCCTGAGCGAAGCCGCGCAGGGCTACGGCATCTCGCCGGTGGAAATGGCGCGCGCCTCGCTGATCGGTCAGCCGGTGCACCTGCTCAGCCCGCTGGTGCCGTCGACCTACCTGCTGGTGGGCCTGGCGGGCGTCGAGTTCGGCGACCACCAGCGCTATTCGCTCAAGTGGGCCACGATGGTGTGCCTGGTGATGCTGGCGGCCGCGCTGGCGTTCGGCCTGTTCCCCCTGGTCGGTTCCGTCGCCTGACGGCCGCGCCTCTACGCGTTTCTTGAAAGGAGAACGTTCATGGCTTTGCGCATTGCTTACGTCACCAGCGGGATGGGCCACACGGGCACCGCGATCTGCCAGGCGCTGCACCACGCGGGCCACCGCGTCATCGCCGGCTGCGGGCCGCGCTCGTCGCGCAAGGACCACTGGCTGAAGGAACAGAAGTCGCTGGGCTACGACTTCATCGCCTCGGAAGGCGACGCCACCGACTGGGCCTCGACCGAGGCGGCCTTCGCCAAGGTGCGGCGCGAGGTCGGCGAGATCGACGTGCTGGTCAACAACGCCGGCGCCATGCTCGACATGCGCTTTCGCCAGATGAGCCACGCCGACTGGTCGGCGGTGCTGCGCAGCAACCTGGACACGCTGTTCAACAGCACCAAGCAGGTGGTCGACGGCATGGCCGAGCGCGGCTGGGGCCGCATCATCAACATCGGTTCGGTCGCCGCCGAGAAGGGCCAGATCGGCCAGATCAACTACGCCACCGCCAAGGGCGGCGTCATCGGCTTCACCCGTTCGCTGGCGCAGGAAGTGGCGGCGCGCGGCGTCACCGTCAACCTGGTGTCGCCGGGCTTTATCGCCGACGACACCGTCAAGGCGTTCCCGCCGGCGCTGCTGGACCGCATCATCGAAAGCGTGCCGGTGGGCCGCCTGGGCACCGCCAAGGACCTGGCCGGGCTGTGCGCCTGGCTGGCTTCTGACGAGGCGGCGTTCGTGACGGGCGCGAACTATGCGATCAATGGCGGCGTGTATATGAGTTGAGGGGGGCTTGGCGAGCTTGCTGTCGGTGGTGTCGTCCGGACCTAAGGCAATCGGTGATCACTGTGGGGAATGGCCCGCCTGAAGGGCCATTCCTTTTCCCGAGCTACACGTCGAGCTGGTCGAACTGGATGCCGAGGGCTGCCGCGATGCGCTCACGCGTGCTCTTTCGAGGATTGGCATCGGGGGCTTCCATCGCCGCGTAGCTGGGTTGACGTATGCCCAGCCGGGTGGCCATGTCGATCTGGGTGATCTCCAGGTACTCGCGCCACGCGCGTACGATGCTCCAGCCATTTCCGCTCATCAACGCAACGACCTCATGGGGAATCGAGCCATCCGCGGGTACCCGCGCAGGACGCCGGGTCTGGCGCGATTTCTTGCCGGTCAACGCCAGGTATTCCGCGTAGGGAAGGACGACGAACGCAGGCTTGCCGTCGGACTCGAGAATAGTGGGGTGCAGGCGCATGGAGGTTCCACGGTTGGTATCAATAGGTATTGTCGTCGCGTCGCTTAACTTCCTGAACGTCAATGATGCGAACGGCGGTTGCGACATCAAACAGGACGCGGTACGCGCCGATCCGCAGACGGAAGCCATATTGGTGTTGGCTGAGTGCCTTGATGTTGTGCATGGCCGGGAAGGCTTCCAGTTTGGCGACTTCTCCAAGGATGCGTCGTTGATCGCTGACGGGGAGTTTCAACAATTGCCTGACGGCCTTCTTTGCCCAGTTGATGACGTACACAATGCGGAGCCTGTCCAGTATATAGCTTAATCTATATAGGTTTACGCCCTGCCAAAGCAAAAGAAGCAGGAACCTGAGACTTTCTAAGGTTCCTGCCCACACGTATCAAGCTTGTTGCGTGTTTCTAGGACAATCGACTGATTCTTCGCCGAGCGTCTGCGGCGCGAGAATGTCCACGGCGGCGCTATTACCCCCGATTGACCGACACCCCGCCATCCACCAGCAATGCCGTGCCGGTGGTGAAGCTGGACGCGTCCGAGGCCAGGTACAGGGCCGAGCGCGCGATCTCGGCCGGCGTGGCCAGGCGCTTGAGCGCGTGCAGGCCTTCGATGTAGCGGCGCGCCTCGGGCGAGTCCATCGAGGCGCGGCCCATCGGCGTGTCGGTGCCGCCGGGCAGCAGGGCGTTGGCGCGGATGCCCTGGGCGCCGTATTCCACGGCGATGGCCTGGACCAGGCCGATCAGGCCGGCCTTGCTGGCGGCGTAGGCGCCCATGCCCGGAAAGCCCGCGGTATGGCCGACGAACGTGGACGTGAAGACCAGCGAGCCGCCGCCGCGCCGCAACAGGGCCGGGATCTGGTGGCGCGCGCCGAGGAAGGCGCTGCCCAGGTTGGTGTCCAGGATCTGGCGCCATGCGTCGGGCGCGAGCTGGTGCAGGGGCACGGCCTCGCCGGTCATGCCGGCGTTGTTGAAGGCGATGTCCAGTCCGCCGAAGCGGCGCTCGGCGACGGTGACGGCGGCTTCGGCCACGGCCTCGTCGCGCACGTCGCCGGCCAGCGGCACGGCGCGGCCGCCGGCGGCCTCGATGTCCGCCACCAGGCGTTCCAGTTCGGCCTGGCGCCGCGCCACCAGGACCAGGTCCGCGCCCTCGCGCGCGAACAGCTTGGCCGCTTCGTAACCGATGCCTGAACTGGCGCCCGTGATGATGGCGACCTTGCCGGTCAGTTGCTGCATGATGGTTCCTTGTGGGTGAATGAGCCGCCACGATAGGCAGGCCGCGTCGGCCGCGCTATCCGGTTCTTGCGTTCCCGGCCGGTCGCGCCTGAAGGGGCGGTTCCGGCGTCTCCTCGGGTCGCGCCGGCGAGGCGGTCGCGCTGGCATGCGGCCGCGCCTGGGCCGTGCCACAATCGGCGCTGGTTGATCGAATACAGAGGAACGCCATGACAGTCCGGTCCCGCCGCGCCGCCCTGGGCGCGGGCGCAATGGCTCTGCTGCTGTTGGCCGCTTGCGGCAAGAAGACGGAATATCCGCCCGAGGTGCAACGCGCCACCTACGGTTCCTGCCTGGCAGGCTTCAAGGCCAAGGCGCCGCCCGCCATCGCCGCCGGCGATGTGGACGCCAAGGCCAAGGGCTATTGCCAGTGCGTGATGGATGGCCTGCAGTCCAAGGTGCCGGTGAAGGATTTCCTGCGCTACGACGAGCTGCTGGCCACCAAGGTCAACAACGCCGAAAGCGAGAAGCTGGGCGCGCAGGTGATGGCCGTGGTCAATGTCTGCCTGAAGCAGATTCCGGACCTGTAGGCGCCACGGCGGCGCCAACAACACGGCCGCCCTGGATGACGGGGCGGCCTTCGTGTCTTTCAGCGGTGCTCAGGCCTGGCCAAGTCTGTTGGCGGGAAGGCCGCGGGCGCTGCGGGCGATGTGCCCGTCATACTGCGGGGTGATGCGCGGACCGTGCCGCGAACGGCGTCAGGCGCGTTGCGGATTGGCGGCGGCGGACGTCTTGTCCTTTTCCGTTTGCGCCTGCTTGCGCGCGGCGTCTTCTTTCTGCTGCTGGCTCTGCTGTTCCTGTTGCTTGTTGGGCGACTGGTTCTGGTCCGGTTGGTTGGACGAAGCCTGATAGCGGGTGGGGAAAGTCATGATGCGTACCTCTTGGTTGGATGCGGCGAGATGCCACCAACCCACGGTAGTCCGCTGCGGTGATATCCCCTAACGTTCATTTGAAACAAACAATCTTGCCGGCAAACGTGCGTGTGGCAGGCGCGGGCGCTGACAGCGGTCGGGCCGGATCCCGGGGCCTGTCCGAGCGCAGGCGTGCGGTGATAACTGGTGTAAAGTGGAGAACACCATATTTCCTGAAGGACACAAAGGTGCCTGAAATGAACGAAACCGGCGTGCTGCTTTTCTCCTATGGAACCTTGCAGGACAAGGCCGTGCAGCGCGCCAACTTCGGCCGCGAACTCAACGGCCGGGCCGACGCCATGCTGGGCTACGTGCAGCGCTGGGTCGAGATCACCGACCCCGAGGTGATCAAGACCAGCGGCCTGGCGCGGCATCCCATCGTCAGCGCCAGCGACGACCCGCGCGACGAGGTGGCGGGCATGGTGTTCGAGATCACCGGCCAGGAGCTCGAAGCCGCCGACCGCTACGAAGTGTCCGACTACAAGCGGGTCTCGGTGCGCCTGAAGTCCGGCGCGCAGGCCTGGGTGTACGTCAAGGCCTGAGCCGGCGCGGATGGCGCCGTCTCAGCCCTTCAGGCCAAGACGGCGCGCCAGCTTGTGCAGGTTGCTGGCGTCGATTTCAAGCGCGCGCGCGGCGCCGGCCCAGCTGCCCTGGTGCCGTTCGAGCGCCTGGCGGATCGCCTGGCGCTGGCAGGCGTCGACCGCGCCGCGCAGCGTCTGCGTGGCGCCGGCCGGCAGGGCCGGTTGTTCGGGTGGGGGCGCCGGCAGGGCGCCGTCCTCCAGGTCCAGCAGGCCAGCGCCCAGCGTCACGATCTCGTTGCGATGAGCGCCATGGCTGACGGCCTTGATGGCGGCGCGGCTGATGACGTGTTCCAGTTCGCGCACGTTGCCGGGCCAGCGGTAGCGGCTCAGCATGTCCTCGGCCTCGGGTGACAGCCGCAGGCTGCGCAGCCCCAGGCGGGCGCGATTCAGTTCCAGGTAGCGGCCGGCCAGCAGCAGCACGTCGCGGCCGCGTTCGCGCAGCGGCGGGATCGGCACCGGATAGACCGACAGGCGGTGGTACAGGTCGGCGCGGAAATCGCCCTGGCGCACCCGATCGCGCAGGTCGCGGTTGGTGGCGGCAACGATGCGCACGTCCACGGTGCGCGGGCGGTCGTCGCCAAGCCGCTGGATTTCGCCGTTCTGCAGCGTGCGCAGCAGCTTGGCCTGCACCGCCAGCGGCAATTCGCCCACCTCGTCCAGGAACAGCGTGCCGCCATTGGCGGCTTCGAAGCGGCCGGGCCGCTCGCTCATCGCGCCGGAGAACGCGCCCTTGGCATGGCCGAACAGTTCGCTTTCGGCCAGCGATTCCGGCAGCGCCGCGCAGTTCACGTGCACCAGCGGCTTGCCGCGGCGGCGCGACTGGCGGTGCACGCGATGCGCGAACAATTCCTTGCCGACGCCGGTCTCGCCCAGCAGCAGGATCGGCAGCTCGGAGTCCGCCACCACCTCGATCTCGTGCAGCAGCCGGCCGATGGCCTCGCTCTGGCCAAGGATGTCGCTGTCGTCGGCCAGCGCGCTGTCCGTCGGCGCGGCGCCGCGCGCCAGCCGCAGGGCGCGCGTTTCGGCCTCCAGGCGGGTCACGCGCAGGGCTGCCTCGACCAGCACGATCATCTCGCGCAGGTCCGACTGCGCCTCGGCGTCGAAGGTGCCGACCTCCAGCGCGTCCAGCGTCAGCACGCCCCAGGGCTGGCCCTCGATATGCAGGCTGGTGCCCATGCAGTCGTGCACCGGCAGCGGTTCGCCCGCCATGCCGTTGATCAGGCCGTCGTACGGATCGGGCAGGGTGCTGTCATGGTGGAAACAGGTGACGCCGCGGCGCGCCAGGATGGCTGCCAGCCGCGGATGCTGCTGGACCGCGAAGCGGCGACCGAGCGCATCCTGGGTCAGGCCGTCCACGGCGATCGGCCGCAGGTGGTCGGCCTCCAGCTGCAGCAGGGCGACGGCGCCGCAGCGGAAATGGGCCCGCAGTCCGGCTGCCAGCCGCTGCAATCGCACGGCGGCGGGCAGGTCCACGACCAGGTCGGTAAGCAACAGGTTTTGCATGGGTTGATCGTACCCTTGCGGGTCATAAATACCGCATCCTGGCCGGGTGGTTTTCACCCTTTAATTTGCAAGCCCTTGATTTGGCGCAAGCATTTCCTGGCATGGATCTCGCTACTGCTCAAGCACCCTCATCAAGCATGGAGAAACGCAATGAGCATGGTTGAGCAGTCCCTGGGCCAGTTGGCCCGCAGCATTCCCGGCGCCACCCAGGTGTTCCACGAGTACCAGCTGGACTTCTGCTGTGGCGGCAAGAAAAGCCTGGCCGAGGCGGCGGCGCAGCGCTCGCTGGACGCGGCCCAGATCGAGGCGCGCCTGCAGGCCCTGGCGGGCGCGGCGTCGGACGAGCGCGATTGGGGCCAGGCCAGCCCGGGCGACCTGATCGACCACATCCTGGCGCGCTACCACGAGGTCCACCGGCAGCAGCTGCCCGAACTGATCCGGCTGGCGATGAAGGTCGAGCAGGTGCATGCCGACAGCCCCGATTGCCCGACCGGCCTGGCCGACCACCTGCGCGACATGCGCCAGGAGCTGGAAAGCCATATGCAGAAGGAAGAGCAGGTGCTGTTCCCGATGCTGGCGCGCGGCCATGGCGCCATGGCGGTCATGCCGATCACCATGATGCGCATGGAGCACGACGATCACGGCGTGGCGCTGGAGCGCCTGATGGCGCTGACGCACGACCTGACGCTGCCGCGCGCCGCCTGCAATACCTGGCGCGCGCTGTACCTGGGAATCGGCACGTTCAAGCAGGACCTGATGGCCCACATCCACCTGGAGAACAACATCCTGTTCGAGAACGCCGAGGCCGAGGCGGTCCGGCCGCGCGGCTAGCGTTCCTGCGCGGGAAGGTCGCGCAGCCGGCGCAGCAAGGTCGCGTGCGCGGCCAGGTCGGCCGGGCGGTGCTTGCGCGCGGTCGTGGCCGGATAGTTGCCCAGGAAATTGCCATTGCGCCAGTCAGCGGCCGGTCTGACCGGCCGCGGCGCGAAGCCGCCGCCGCAGTTGGGGCAGACATTGCCCAGCACCTCGTCGGCGCAACGCACGCAAAACGTGCATTCGAAACTGCAGATCCGCGCGTCGGCGCTGGCCGGGGGCAGGTCGGCGTCGCAGTGTTCACAGCTGGGGCGCAATTCAAGCATGGCGGATTCCTGAAAAGGATGGTCAGCCAGCGTACCCGGCACTCGCCGGCGGATCGAGGACATGGTCGGACAATTCGCGGCCGGAAACGGCCACGCGCCGAGGCGGCAGGGCCGCGCCGGTCGGCCCTGTCCAGCCAAAAATCCGCCCAAAATCAATACCCTGCGAAACGCGGTAAATTGGGGCCGTGGTAACAGCGCCCCAGGCGCGGGCACGCCGGCCTGCCGGTCATCCCGCGCCTGTATCGTGCCGAATCCGTATAAGATGCGAAATTGGCGCCAATTTTTACGCGGGAACAATCATGGACACACTAGATCAGCAATTGCTGGGGCTGTTGCGCGCCGACGCACGCGCAACCGTGGCAACCCTGGCCAAAAAGCTCGACGTCTCACGGGGCACCATCAACAACCGCATCGCGCGGATGGAAGACGACGGCATCATCGTCGGCTATACCGTCAGGCTGCGCCCCGAATCCGAACCCGACCAGATCGGCGCCTGGATGAACATCGCCGTCGATGGCAACGAAACCCGCCGCGTCGTCAGCATCCTCCTGGGCGACCCCGCCGTCGTCGCCCTGCACGACACCAACGGCCGCTGGGACCTGCTGGCCGAACTGCGCGTCGCCAACATCGAGGAAATGTCCCGCGTCCTGGACCGCGTTCGCCTCATCAAGGCCATCTCCGCGACGGAAACCAGCATCCACCTGAAAAGCTACAAACTCGATTGACCGGCCGCGCGACCAAGCCAGTCAGCTGGTCCGCCCCGGAACATGTCGCCCGCGCCACACCTTCCGACCCCGGCCCCCGCGCCCACCCTTCCGTCGAAAGCGCCCAATCGCCACCCCTGTCCCGTTGAAGGCCCCCCTTCAACGCTCCCCCTGGCACGCCCAAACGCCCAAACAGGCCGCCCGCGCGGCCGCCTTTGGGCAACCCCGCAAGACCTTCCCTCCAACGAACCCGCCCCGCCACGAAGCCCAAGCACCCGGTACTCCCCAGCGGCGCCTCAAAACACACTGACGCAGCGTGGTGGTCTGTCCGGGCGGAGGGCGGGGCGTGTAGATGCGCCCGACGGAATCCGAAGGAGTCGCCGCAGGCGAGGACGAGGATGAGGACGGGGTAGTCCGGAGCGAAGGCTCCGGACCGCAATCGTAGCCCCGCCCTCCGCCCGGACAGGCCGCCACGCGTCAAAAGAACTCCAACCGTCGCCAAAAAAAGCCCCCAAGTCATCCCCCCGCCACAATCACCGGTTAGGGATTCCCCCCGGTTGCCCCCAACACCCCCTGTTCCTAAAATTGGCGCCAATTTAGTCAAACATCCCCCGCCAGCAACACCCCCCGGCCTTCCACACTCCCCGGGAATCGAGGAAATCATGCAGTCCACCGCAGCACCCACCCTGGCCCCCGACGCCGCCCGCGCCCGCGCCATGTACGACCTTGGCCACAGCACCGTCTTCGCCTCGCGCATCGACCCGCGCTTCTCGTACTGCATGTACGTCCCCCCGCACATCGACCAGGCCAAGCACCCGATGGAGCTGGTCGTCATCATGCACGGCACCGGCCGCGCCTTCGTCGAATACCGCGACGCCTTCGCCGAATTCGCCCGCTGGAACGACTGCATCGTGCTGTGCCCGCTGTTCCCCGTCAGCCCGCTCGGCGACGGCAACCGCGACGGCTTCAAGCAGCTGATCGAAGGCGACATCCGCTACGACCACATCCTGCAGGGCATGGTCGCCGAAGTCGGCGAGAAATTCGGCCGCGACTTCACCCGCTTCGCCCTGTTCGGCTATTCGGGCGGCGGCCAGTTCGTCAACCGCTACACCCTGCTGCACCCGGAAACCCTG
Organism: Achromobacter insuavis; assembly: GCF_902859645.1. GTDB lineage: Bacteria > Pseudomonadota > Gammaproteobacteria > Burkholderiales > Burkholderiaceae_B > Achromobacter > Achromobacter insuavis. Next base: position 329,138 of record NZ_CADIJR010000001.1, read on the forward strand.
TGGGCCGCCTCGATCGGCGCGCCCGGCTCGGTCACGCTGCTCGACCCCAGCCAGGACTGGTGGGTCGGCGTGCGCGGCGCCGAAGCCCGCTTCGGCAAGGCTGTCGACATCGAGGCCCTGCGCCAGGTCGCGGTGCACATGATCGTCGGCAAGGCCGACCTGGAAACCTGGGAAATCACCCACCGCGAAGGCGGCAAGTTCTTCATGCCCGGCGCCAACTCCGCCGGCGCCACCCGCCCGGAACGCCTGGAATCGCTGCGCCGCTCGTTCGAGGCGGCCGGCGTCAAGGCCGTGCTGGACGTGGTCGAGAACGTGCCGCACGACGGTCTCAAGTGCGTCGGCCAGGTGCAGGACTTCCTGGCCGCCGAACTGCGCAAACTGCGAAATGAATAACATCAAAAACAAGATCGGCGGCGGGCGCGCAAGCGCCTGTCTGCCGCGATAGGAGAGGGCCATGCTGCGTTTCGCGCTATCCCGTATCGTCATGGCCATTCCGACACTGCTGATCGTGGCAGTGGCGGTGTTCGTCATGATCCGCCTGATTCCGGGCGATCCCGCGCAACTGCTGCTGGGCGACCTGGCCACGCCGGCGGCGCTGGCCGACCTGCGCGCGCGCCTGGGGCTGGACCAGACCTGGCCCACCCAGTTCGGCATCTGGTTCGGCAACATGCTGCATGGCGACCTGGGTTCGTCCATCAACACCGGCCAGCCCGTGCTGCCGCTGGTGTGGGACCGCTTCCTGATCAGCGGCCGCGTGGTGCTGGTGGCCGTGCTGTTCGCCGCGCTGGTGGCCGTGCCCGCCGGCATGATCGCCGCCTGGAAGCAGAACAAGGCGCCCGACCTGATCCTGGTCGGCACCGCCACGCTGCTGGTGTCCATCCCCACGTTCTGGCTCGGCCTGCTGCTGCTGATCTTCTTCGGCCTGAAGCTGCAATGGCTGCCGGTGGTGGGCTACGTGTCCATCGGCGAAGACTGGAAGGCCGGCCTGCTGTACCTGGCCATGCCGATCCTGACGCTGTTCCTGCACGAGATCGGCGTGCTGATGCGCATGGCGCGCGCCAGCACCCTGGAAGTGCTGCGGCTGGACTACATCACCCACGCCCGCGCCAAGGGCCTTTCGGAATCCGCGGTGCTGATGCGCCACGCCTTCCGCAACGCCTTCGGCCCCACCTGGACGCTGATCGGCCTGGTGCTGGGCAACCTGCTCGGCGGCATCGCCGTGGTCGAAACCGTGTTCACCATTCCCGGCCTGGGCCGGCTGCTGGTGGATTCGATCTTCGCCCGCGACTATCCCGTGATCCAGGGCTGCCTGCTGTTCGTCGGCGTGATCTACGTGATCGTCAACCTGCTGATCGACCTCTGCTATCCCATCTTTGACCCGAGAGTGACCGCCGAATGAAAAAGCGAATTGCAGCTAACGCGCTGATAGGCGGCGTGATCGTGGCGGCGATGATCGTCGCGGCGATCATGGGCGCCTTCTGGACGCCGCACGACCCGCTCAAGATCAACTTCGTGGCGCGCCTGAAGCCGCCGGGCGGCGAATTCCTGCTGGGCACCGACGAGTTCGGCCGCGACGAGCTGTCGCGCCTGCTGGCCGGCGCTTCCAGCAGCGTCTGGATCAGCCTGCTGACGGTGGGTTTCGCCATCGTCGCCGGCACCATCATCGGCACCCTGACCGGCTTCGTGCGCGGCTGGACCGACCGCATCATCATGGCCTTCAACAACGCCCTGCTGGCCTTCCCCGGCCTGCTGCTGGCGCTGGGCCTGCTGGCGGTGGTCGGCGCCAACAAGTACGGCATCATCCTGGCGCTGGGCCTGGCCTACACGCCGTCGGTGACCCGTATCGTGCGTGGCACGGTGCTGTCGCTGCGCGAGAAGGAGTTCATCGAATCCTCGCGCGTGCTGGGCAACTCCGAGCTCTACACCATGGTGCGCCACGTGCTGCCCAATTGCGTCGCGCCGCTGACGGTGCTGGCGACCTCGATGTTCGGCTGGGTGATCCTGGCGGAAAGCGCGCTGTCCTTCCTGGGCCTGGGCGTGCCGCCTCCCGCGCCGACCTGGGGCAACATGCTGGCCGCCGCCCGTCCGTTCATGGCGCAGGCCTCCTATCTTTCCATTCTTCCCGGCCTGGCCATCGCGCTCGCGCTGCTCGGGATCAACCTGCTGGGCGACGCGGTGCGAGACCGCTTTGATCCCCGCATGAGGGGCGTGCAATGAGCGCACTGGTTACTGTATCGAATCTGTCCCTGACCGTCGGCCGTGGCGGCCGCGAAATCGTCGGCGGCGTGTCCTTCGAGGTGGCGCCGGGCGAAATGGTCGGCATCGTCGGCGAGTCCGGCAGCGGCAAGACCCAGGCGGCGCGCGCCATCATGGGCCTGACGCCGCCGCCGCTGGTGGTGGCCGGCGGCTCGATCCGCTTCGAGGGCGTGGAAGTCACCCAGGCCAGCCCGGCCGCGCTGCGCAAGCTGCGCGGCGCGCGCATCGGCATGGTGTTCCAGGAACCCATGACCTCGCTCAACCCGTCCATGTCCATCGGGCGCCAGCTGGACGAAGGGCTCAAGCTGCATCGCCGCGACCTGTCGACGGCGCAGCGCCGCGAACGCATCCTGGAGATGCTGCGCCGCGTCGGCATCCGCGACCCGAAGGCCGCCGTCGAGGCCTGGCCGCACGAGTTCTCGGGCGGCATGCGCCAGCGCATGATGCTGGCCTCGGTGATGCTGCTGGAGCCGGCGCTGCTGATCGCCGACGAGCCCACCACCGCGCTCGACGCGGTGGTGCAGCGCGACGTGCTGGAACTGATGGTCGACCTGACGCGCGAGCACAACACGGCCGTGCTGATGATCAGCCACGACCTGCCGATGGTGGCGCGCTATACCGAACGCATGGTGGTGATGCAGCACGGCAAGGTGCTGGAGACCGGCACCACCGCCGGCATCCTCGAACGGCCGCAGCATCCCTACACCCGCAAGCTGCTGGACGCGATGCCGCGCCGCCTGCCGGCGCGTCCGCCGATCCAGGAAGCGCCGATCGTCGAGGTCAGGAACCTGGTGGTCGACTACGCCGGCCACCAGCGCCTGTTCTCGCGCACCGGCGCCAAGCGCGCGCTCAATGGCATCGACCTGCACGTCAAGCCGCGCGAAGTGGTGGCGGTGGTGGGCGGCTCGGGTTCCGGCAAGACCACGCTGGGCCGCGCCATCGCCGGCCTGCTGTCGCCGACTTCGGGCCAGATCCTGTTCCGCAACCAGCCGGTCAGCCGCCGTTCGCCGGCATGGCGCGACTACCGCCTGAACTGCCAGATGGTGTTCCAGGACCCGTATTCGTCGCTCGACCCGCGCATGACCATCGGCGAGCTGGTGGGCGAGGGCCTGCGCATGCTGGTCGACATGCCGGCCGCCGACAAGCGCCGCCGCGTGGACGAAGTGCTGGCCGAAGTCGGCCTGGGCTCGGAATACGCCAAGCGCTTTCCGCACGAACTGTCCGGCGGCCAGCGCCAGCGCGTGGCCATCGCCCGCGCGGTGGTGCGGCGGCCGTCTTTCGTCATCGCCGATGAACCGGTGTCGGCGCTGGACGTGACGGTGCGGGCGCAGGTGCTGGACCTGTTCGCCGACCTGCAGGAACGCCACGGCTTCTCCTGCCTGTTCATCAGCCACGACCTGGGCGTGGTGGAACAGGTGGCCGACCGGGTGGTGGTGATGCGCGACGGCGGCATCGTCGAGCAGGGCACGCGCGACACGGTGTTCGACCAGCCGCGCGAGGAATACACCCGCAGCCTGCTGTCGGCGATTCCCGCGCTGGAATCGACCGAAACCGGGGGCGTGCGCCTGCGCTGGCGGCTGGACCAGCAGGAGCCGTCGCGGGCCACGGCCTGAGGGGACGGGTCCGCGCCGGCCGGGGCTTGCCGTCCCGGCGCGGACTTATGCATAAAATACGCGGTTTGGATTTGATTCACGGGAGTGGTCCATGCCGAAAGCGGCGGCGACACAGCCGGGCCTGGTTGACCGTATTGCCCTGGATATTCAGTCGGGGGTATACGGCCCCGGCGCGTGGCTGAAACAGATCGATTTGCAGGAACGTTACGGCGCCAAGCGCCTGGACGTGCGGCGCGCGCTCGACCAATTGACCGCCAAGCGGCTGATCGCGCACATCCCCAACCGGGGTTACCACGTCTACACGATGGATCCGGACCAGCATGTGCAGATCCGCGACATCCGCGTGCTGCTGGAAACCGGCGCCGCGGCCGACCTGATGCCCAACGTCACGGCGGCCAAGGTGCGCGCCCTGCGCACGCTGGCCGAGCGTTTCTCCAAGCTGCTGCAGGACGGCACGCTGCTGGAGCAGTACGAGGTCAACCTGGCGTTCCACGCCGGCATGTACGACATGTGCTCGAACCGCGAACTAGCGGCCCTGATCCAGGAAACGCGCGCGCGCGGACCGGCGGCGCCGGCCAAGGAATGGGTCACGCGTTCGCGCATCGAGATCTCGGCGCGCGAGCACTTCGACATGGTCGAGGCGCTCGAGGCGCGCGACGTCAAGCGCCTGCAGAAGATCATCGCCCAGCACGTCGGCCAGGACATTTCCTGACCCGACGCGGGCGCGACGGCCCGGTTTTCGCGGCGGCCTTCCTGAAAAGGAGGCCGCCGCGGTCATTTCGGGGCCGCTTTCAGGGATACCCCGGATACCGCATCGGCCATTAGCCTGCATAATGGGCAGCTATTTTGGCGCCAATATAGTCATGAATCCGGCGTCGCATGCCCCCGGGGGAATTTCCGCAATGCACCACCTTCCTGTTTCCCGAGCGCTCGCGCTCAGCCTGGCCCTGGCCGCCGCAGGCGCGGCCCAGGCCGCCACCCTGACCATCGCCCAGCCGGCCGACATCCGCTCGACCAATCCGGGCGTCAACCGCGATAACACCACCGACGGCGTGGTGCTGAACATGGTGGAAGGCCTGGTCGGCTACCGGGAGAACGGCACGGTGGCGCCGTTGCTGGCCAAATCGGTCGACCTGTCCGAAGACGGACTGACCTATACCTTCAAGCTGCGCGACGGCGTCAAGTTCCACAACGGCGCCACGCTGACCTCGGCCGACGTGATCTGGAGCTGGCAGCGCTACATGGACGCGAAGACGGACTGGCGCTGCCGCAGCGACTTCGACGGCCGCAATGGCCTGAAGGTCACGGACGTGACCGCGCCCGATGCGCAGACCGTCATCATGAAGATCGACCGCAAGTCGGCCGTGTTCCTCGATTCGCTGGCCCGCACCGACTGCGGCATGACCGCGATCCTGAGCAAGGATTCGGTCAACGCCGATGGCTCCTGGAAGGAGCCGGTCGGCACCGGCCCGTACCAGTTCAAGGAGTGGAAGCGCGGCGAGTACGTGCTGCTGACCGCGTTCAAGGACTACGTCTCGCCCAGCGCCGGCGACAAGCCGGACGGCTACGTCGGCGCCAAGCGCCCGCTGGCCGACGAGGTCAAGTTCCTGGTGGTGCCGGACCCGTCGACCGCCAAGGCCGGCCTGGTGTCGGGCGCGATCGACGCCAGCCAGATCACCATCACGGACGTGGCCGAGCTCAAGAAGAGCAAGACCGTGTCGGTGATGAGCCCGCACGACGCCACCAAGCACACGCTGCTGTTCCAGACGCAGGATCCGGTGCTCAAGAACGTCAAGCTGCGCCAGGCGATCGCGGCGGCGCTGGACATTCCGCAGGTGGTGGCGGCGGCCTCCGAAGGCCTGGGCCAGTTGAACAACTCGGCGGTGTACGCGGGGTCGGCCTACTACCAGGAGACCGAGAAGCGCACCTACAAGTACGATCCGGCGCGCGCGCAGCAGCTGCTCAAGGAAGCGGGCTACAAGGGCGAGCCGATCGTCATCTACGCCAACAAGCGGGCGCACGTGCCGAGCTATCAGGTGGCGGTGATCGCGCAGGCGATGATGCAGGCGGTGGGCATCAATGCCAAGATCGAGGTGCTGGAATGGGCCACGCAGCTGGACCGCTACAACACGGGCAAGTACCAGATCAGTTCGTTCACGTTCTCGTCGCGGATCGATCCGGCGCTGAGCTTCGAGCAGTTCGCGGGCGACAAGACCAAGCAGCCGCGCAAGGTCTGGGATGATCCCGAGGCGCAGAAGCTGATCGACGAGAGCTTCCTGGAGTCGGATCCGGCGAAGCGGCAGAAGCTGTTTGACCAGCTGCATACGTTGATGCTGGAGCAGACGCCGATGTTGGTGCTTTATAACGGGGCGGATGCCTGGGCTACGAATAAGCGGGTTGAGGGGTTTTCGGTTTGGGAGGGGAAGCCGCGGGCCTGGGAGACTAAGATCGTTGGCAAGTAAGTAGCTTTTTTCGGGCGATCTTTTTTCTGGGGCCGTCCGGGGCGGCGTTGGCCTGGCGTGCGCGGGGCTACGATTGCGGTCCGGAGCGTTCGCTCCGGACTTTCCCTTCGTCATCTTCGTCACAGCCTTCGGCTGTTCCTTCAGATTCCCTCGGGCGCATCTACACGCCCCGCGCACGCCAGGCCAACGCCGCCCCGGACTCCACCGTTGAAGCTTGACGGTTGCCGGGGCGGTTTTATTTTTTCGGGTGTCGCAATGCAAAGAGGCCGCTTTCGCGGCCTCTTCGTTTGGTGCGGTGTTGCGGTGGTTACTTCGCCACGCGTTCCACTTCCCAGGCGCGCGGCTTCTTCACGGCCCAGGGGGTGTAGCCCTTGATGTCGGTGCGGAAGGCGCCGATGTCCAGGCCGTTGTAGAGCGGGATGCTGGGGACGTCGGCCAGGAACAGCTTGTGCAGCTGGTCGAAGGAGGCCTGGCGCTTGGCGTGGTCGGTGTCGACCGAGGCGGCGTCCAGGAGTTTCTGGGCGTCGGGGTTGTCCCAGACCTTGCGCGGCTGCTTGGCCTTGTCGCCGGTGACCATTTCGTAGTTCAGCGCCGCGTCCAGGCGGGCGGAGTACGGGAAGGTCATCATCTGGTAGGTGCCGGCGTTGTAGCGGTCGAGCTGCGTGGCCCATTCGGACACGGACAGCTTGGCGTTGATGCCGACGGCCTGCAGCATGGCCTGGATGATGACGGCGGAGTTGTACGACTGCGGGTAGCGCTTGGTCGTGATCAGCTCCAGCTCCTGGCCCTTGTAGCCGGCTTCCTTGAGCAGCTTCTGGGACAGCGCGGGGTCGTATTTCCAGCCTTCCTTCTGGGTCGCGTCGTTGTACGGCGAGACCAGCGGGACGATGGAGTTGTTGGGCTTGGCCAGGCCTTCGGTGACGGCGGCGGCCAACTGGTCGTAGTCGATGGCGTGGGCCAGGGCCTGGCGGATCTTGGGATTGGACAGCAGCGGGTCCTTGGTCTGCAGCAGCAGCGCGGTCATGCTCATGACGGGCGCGTAGGCGACCTTGACGTTGGGGGTGCCTTGCAGCACCGGCACGTCGTTGTTGGAGACGTCCTCGATGATGTCGATGTTGCCGCGTTGCAGGGCGGCCTTGGCGGTGGAGTCGTCGGGCACGATGACGAAGCGCACTTCATCGACCAGGGGGCGCTTGGAGCCGGTGTAGCCGTCGCGCTTGCCGTCGCGGTTGGCGTAGTCGGCGAACTTGGTCAGGCGCACGTATTCGCCGCGCTTCCATTCGGCGAAGGCGAAGGGGCCGGTGCCGATGGGCTTGTCCCAGCTGCCGTCGGCCTTGACCGAGGCCTTCTGCAGGATGCCCGTGCCGCCACAGTCGGCGCGCGCCAGCGAGGCCAGGAACAGGCTGCTGGGTTTTTCCAGGTGGTAGACCACGGTCTGGGCGTCGGGCGCCTCGACGCCGGTGACCTTGACGGTGCCGCGGCCATCGAATTCGCTGGCGCAGCGCCAGCCGGAGTTGGCGGCGGTGTAGTGCTGCCAGGTCCAGAGCACGTCGGCCGAGGTCAGCGGCGCGCCGTTGTGGAACTTGACGCCCTGGCGCAGCTTGAAGGTGTAGGTCTTGCCGTCGGGGCTGATGTCGATGGACTCGGCCAGCAGCGGGCGCACTTCGGCGTCCTCGCCGTAGGCCACCAGGCCCTCGACGATGTGCAGCACCACCGCGTCGCTGTTGCTGTCGCGGTTGACGCCGGGCTCGGTCGAGCGGATGTCGGCGGTGAACGAGATGCGCAGCGGGGCCGGCGCCTGGGCCAGGGCGGAGCCGGCCAGCGTGCCCAACGCCAGGGCAACCGCGGTAGTCAGGAGTTTTGTTTTCATGGATGCGTTTCCAGGGGTTGCGCGGGCGGCCGGGGGATCCGGCCGCCGCCAGCGGTCAGGGGACCGGGAAAGCTCAGGCCGCGGCCAGCAGCTCGGGCTCGGCGTCCAGGCTGTAACGGGTGAAGGTGCGGTTCAGCGCCGGCAGCGGCGCCACTTCCATCAGGCCGGCGGCCGGTTCCATGACGACCATGGCGACGGTGGCCGACAGGTTGTCGTGGCTGCCGGGGCGCGGCGGGCGGCAGACCGAGTAGGGCGTGCCGAAGTCGTCGAACAGCGCGCGCTTGAGGTCTTCGCGGGTCAGCTTGTCCTTCTCGTTCAGCAGGCGGCGCACGCGCCAGTCGCGGTAGGCGCTTTCCGGGGTGCTGGCGCGGCCGGTGTCGCGCAGCTTGCCCAGGGCGACTTCGCTGACCCAGTGGTTGGCGTGCACGATCAGGTCGTCGGCGCCCGGGTAGATCGGGAAGGCTTCATCGGTGGTGCACTCGTAATCGACGCCGAAGCCGGCGGCCATGCCGATCATGATGTTGTTCGAGCACGACTTCTGGGTGGTGCTGACGGCCTTGATGGCCAGCGCGAAGTGTTCCTGCTCCAGCACCTTGCGGCGGATCAGCGACAGCGGCACGCCGAGCTGGCGGAAGTCGCGGTCGGACTCCAGGTAGTTGGCGGTGATCGACACGCCGGCGCTGTTCAGGCCGCTGCGGGCCAGGCCGCCGGCCTCGACGAAGGTCAGGATGTCCGGGCCGTTGTCGTTGCGCACGCGCAGCACGATGGCGGTCTCGGCGCACTCGGCGCGCCAGTCCCAGTTCTGGCCGTGGATCAGGCGGCCGTTGGCCGAGCGGGTCGGCAGGATCAGGGCGCCGGTGCAGCCGTCGCCCGGTTCGAGCTCGGCGGCCTTCTTCTTTTCGGCGCGGGCCTTGGCGATGACTTCGGTGCGGGCGTTGACCATCACGATGTCTTCGAAGGGCACGTTGGCGCCGGCGGCGATGCCGCGCATTTCCTCGAGGTAATGCGGCGCGAAGTTCTCGATCTCGCGGGCGAAGCTTTCGATCAGGCGGGTGCGCGCCATGGCGTCGTAGCCCAGGTCGACCAGCGTCTGGCCGTACATGGCGGCGCTCTTGCGCACGCGGTCGGCGGCCTGCTGGCCGTAGGCGCGGCCGCGGGCCTCGGGGGTACCGGAGACCGATACGAACGGGAATTGGGTGATCTGGGTCATGGACGGATAGCGGCGCAAGGCGCCGTGAGGTCGGGGGAGAGGAGGGAATGTTGCAAAAATATTAGCTTATTTTGGCGCCAATATTACCCAGGGTTTGCCCGGGGATAACGGTCCGCCAGGACCCGCGAAAGACCCGCGGCAGCGGTCTGGGAGGGGCGCCGCCGCGTCCGCCGGCTCCCGCCGCCAGGCCGGCGGACAGGCCGCGCCGGCTGGGCGGCGGCGCATCGGTCAGGCGCCGGCCGCGTGTTCGCGCGCCAGGTCGTCGCAGCGGGCAAAGCCGGCGCCGGCGGCGCGCAGCCGGTCGAGCAGCCGCTCGATCATCTGCAGCCGGGCGGCGCGTCCCACGCCGTTGTCCGCGCGCGGGTGCAGCGTCAGGCAGGCGTAGCCCTCGGCCGCCAGCAGCGCGTCGCCCTGTTCGGCCAGGTGCGCATAGGCGCGGTCCTGGGTCACGCGGCGGCCGAAATGGCTGGCGTCGCACAGGCCCTCGCTCCAGGGCAGTTCGATCATGCCGGGGGCGCCGTCGGCGTCCAGCGCGTAGGGCGCGTCGTCGTCGATGGCGCTGCTGTCGTAGCGGTAGCCCAGCTCGCGCAGCAAGGGCAGGGTGCGCGCGCTGAAGCCGCCGCCGGTCCAGCGAAAGCCCTGCGGCGCCTGGCCGGTCAGCGCCGCCAGGCGGTCGCGGCCGCGTTGCAGCACCTCGGCCTCGCGCTCGCCCAGCGTGGCCAGGTCTTCGAAGGCGTTGCCCTGCGAGGCGGCTTCGTGGCCGTCGCGCAGGCTTCGTTCCAGCAGGTCGCGGCAGCGCTCGGCCTCGAAGGCGGGCCAGAACAGGGTGGCGCGGATTTCCTGGCGCCGCAGCATGTCCAGCACCCGCGCCAGGCCGCCGCCATAGGTGTAGCGGCCGTGGCCGTCGCGGCCGTGCAGTTCGTGTTCCGGGCGGGCGGCGGCTTCGGGGCCGATGCCCTGCACGTTGAGGGTGACCAGTACGGTCTTGGGGGCCGTCATGCGGTTCTCCAGGCGGCGGGGTGGGCCAGGCAGTGGCGGGCCAGCGCGGCCAGCGTCATGCAGTGCACGTCCGGCTGGGCGCCGACGTAGGCCAGGAAGCGGTCCATGGCGGCGGCGCGGGCCGGCGTGCCGGAACCGCCGGCGGCCTTGGGGTGCACCGTCAGGTGGATGTAGCCCTCGGCCTGGCGCAGCGCCTCGAATTCCTCGATCCAGTTGTCGCAGGCCTCGGCCGCCAGGCTGTGGCCGGTGAAATAGAACGGATAGTCGTCCAGCGACACCGTGTTGTTGGGCAGCATGACGAAGCCATCGCCGCCCTCGGCCGGCAGGTAGGGGCGGTCACGGTCCTTTTCGCTGGCGTCGTAGCAATAGCCGAGCCGGCGCAGCGTGGGCAGGGTGCGGTGGCTCTTGCGGCCCGACGGCGAACACCAGCCCACCGGCGTCACGCCCAGCTGCCGCTGGATCAGGGTGTGGGTCTTTTCCAGCAGCGCGGGTTCGTCCTCGCCCAGGTCCCAGGCTTCGTGCAGGTAGCCATGCGCCGCGATCTCGTGGCCGGCGGCCAGGATGGCGCGGAAGGTGTCCGGGTAATGCTCGACGTCGTAGCCGCAGGCGAAGAAGGTCGCCGGCATGGCGTGGCGCGCCAGGATCTCCAGGTGGCGCGGCACGCCGCGGCGGATGGCGTAGCGGCCGGCGGTATGGATGCCGGCGCTGGGGAATTGCTTGCGGCCGACCTCGACGGCGGGGCCGTCGACGTGAACGGTCACGCACACCACGGCGCGCACCGGCGGGGCTGATGGCGCGCGCCGTCCCTCGGCGCGTAGTTCATGGTCGAGCGCCAGCCAGGGATTGGCGGCGGCGTCCAGCGGGACGCCATAGGGAATGGCTTGCATCAGGTGGCCTTGATATTGGCGTTCTTGATCAGGGTGCGCCATTTCTCGCTTTCGGTGGCGACGAAACGGCGCAGTTCTTCGGGCGTGCCGCCGTGCAGTTCCAGCCCGTTCTGCGTCAGCTGCGCCAGGGCGGGTTGCTTGAGCGCGCTCTGCACCGCGCCGTTGAGCGTCTGGACGATGGCCGGTGGCGTGCCGGCGGGCACGAACACGCCGTTCCAGCCGATCGCCTGATAGCCCGGATAGCCGGACTCGGCCACCGTCGGCACGTCGGGCAGGGCAGGCGAGCGCGCGGCGGACGTCACCGCCAGCGGCCGTGATTTGCCGCCCTGGATGAATTGCTGCTGGTTGATCACCACGTCCATCAGCACCGGGAACTGGCCGCCCAGGAAATCGTTGACCGCCGCCGCCGCGCCCTTGTAGGGCACGCCGGGCAGGTCGAGGCCGGCCGTGGCCTTGAGCAGTTCCATCGCCAGGTGCGCCGAGCTGCCGTTCTGCGTGATGCCGTAGAAGTACTTGCCGGGGTTGGCCTTGATGAGGGCGACGAACTCCTGCAGGGTCTTGGCCGGAAACGACGGATGCACCACCAGCACGTTGTTGTAGTAGCAGACCATCGAGACCGGCTCGAAGTCCTTGATGGGGTCGTAGGCGATGTTCTCGTACAGGCTCTGGTTCACGGTGTGGGTGCCGGTGGAGCCGAGCGCGACGGTGTAGCCGTCGGGCGCCGAACGCGCCGCCTGCTGGGTGCCGATGATGCCGGCCGCGCCGCCCTTGTTGATCACCACCACGCTCTGCTTGAGCGCTTCGCCGATGCCCTGGGCCAGCGGCCGCGCCACCAGGTCGGTGCCGCCGCCCGCCGGGAACGGCACGATGAACTGGATCGGGTGTTCCGACGGGTAGCCGGCCGCGCGGGCCAGGCCGGGGCGGGCGAGCGCGGCGCCCGCCAACGAGGCGGCCGACGCCGCCATGAATTGCCGGCGGCTGATGCCGCCGGGCCTGCTGCTGGACTGCTTCATGCGATTTCCCCTTGGATGTGCATGCCGGGCGAGGCGGGCCGCGGACTTTTCGCTGTCCGCTGGCCTGCTGCTTCAGTATCATTATTCGATAAAAAACAATCTTCACCAATTAGTTTTTATCTATAAATGATAAAAATAGCGAAGACGATAGCGAGAAGCAGAGCGTTGGGTGAGAAGCGATAGCGGAGGGTTATGGCGCAGGGGCGCGCCGGGATCGCTGTGATACGCTGCGCCGGTTCCGCCTCGCCCACCGTCCGCCGATTCCATGTCCACCCTGAAGCGCGCCCTCGCGATCCTCGACCTCTTCAGCCTGGCCACGCCGGTGCTGACGGCCGAAGAGATCATCTCCAAGCTGTCCTACTCGGCGCCGACCGGCTACCGCTACATCCGCGACCTGTCGGACCTGGGCTACCTGCTGCGCATGACGGGCGGCGGCTACAAGCTGGGGCCGCGCATCATCGAGCTGGACCATCTCATCATCGACGGCGATCCGGTGCTGGGCGTGGCCCGGCCGATCATGCGCGAGGTGGTGGACCAGGTCGGCGGCGACGTGCTGCTCAGCGTCATCCACGGCCTGCGGATCCTCAACATCCACCACGAACGCGGGCCCGACGCGCTCGGCATCCCGCACGGCCGCGGCCGCGCCCACCCGCTGTTCCGCGGCGCCACCGCCAAGACCATCATCGCGTTCCTGCCGCGCAAGGACCAGCGCAGACTCTACGAAGGGCACGCCGCCGAGGTCGAGGCCGCGGGCCTGGGGCCGACGCAGGCCGAGTTCATCCGCCACCTGGACGAGATCCGGGTGCGTGGGGCGTATCTGGGGGTGGGCGAGATTTCGCCGGAACGCGCCGGCATCGCGGTGCCGGTGTTTCAGGAAGACCGGCGCATCTTCGGCGCGCTGACCGTGACCTTCCTGGCGACCCGGCTCAACACCATTGCGCAGGACAAGACCACGGCGCTGCTGCAGGCGGCGGCGCGGCGCATCGAATCCCTGGCGCTGGCGTCCCGCATCAAGGAACAGGCCCCCGCGCCGTAGGCGTCGGGGGCCTGTGGGCCGCTCGGATCGAGCGGCGCGGGTTACTGCTGCTGCTGCTGCTGCTGCTGCTGCTGCTGCTGCTGCTGAGGCGCCGGCGGTTCGCCCGTATTGCCGCCGGTGGCCGGTTGCGCCGGCGCCTGCGGCGCGCGCACCGGCGAGCCCATGGCCTGGAACAGCGCCGCCGTCTCGGTCAGGCGGGCATTGGCGTATTCCACTTCCCGCACCCGCGCCGCGACGTAATGCTGTTCGCTGGCGTACGCGGTGTAGGGCGCCAGCGCGCCCAGGCGCACTCGGTTGGCGGTGTTGCGGTGCGACTGCTCCGCCGACCGGCGCGAGGCCTCGGCCGACGCCAGCGCCTGCCCATCCGCATCCAGCTGCGCCAGCGTGTCGGCCACGTCGCGGAAGGCGGTCAGCACGGTCTGCTTGTATTGCAGCACCGCCGCTTCATAGCGGTCCTTGGCGGCGCTGCGCTCGGCCAGCAGCGCGCCGCCATGGAAGATCGGCTGCGTCAGCGACGCGCCCACCGCCCAGATCGAGCCCGCGCCCGACAGCGCCGCCGGCCAGCTGAAGCCGCCCTTGCCCATCGATGCCGACAGCGACAGGCTGGGGAACAGCTGCGCCGTGGCCACGCCGACGTCGGCCGCCGCCGCGCGCAGGACGGCCTCGGCGATGTGGATGTCGGGCCGCGCCGCCAGCAGTTCGGACGGCACCAGCACCGGCACTTCGCCGGGCACGGCGATCATGGCGAAGGCCAGGTCTGGCGGCGCCTGGTCGGGGCTGCGGCCCATCAGCACCGCCAGCGCGTGGCGGGTGGTCTGCCACTGCGCGCGCAGGCCCGGCAGCGAGGCCTCCAGCGTGGCGGCGTCCTGGTCGGCCTGCAGCGCGTCGTTCTGCGAGGCCGAGCCCAGTTCGTAGCGGCGCTGCGTGTCGCGCGCCACCTGGCGCGCCAGCACCACCTGCTTTTCGGTCAGCGCCACGCGCTCGGCCAGCGAGGCCGAGGTGATGGCGCCGGTGACGATGTTGCCGGCCAGCGAACGGCGCGCCGATTCCAGCTGGAACGCCTGCTGCTCGACGTGCGCCGCGCGCGACACGTTCTCGAAGCGCGCCGCGCCGAACAGGTCCAGGTCGTACTTGGCCTGGATCTGGCCGGTGAAGACGTTGTAGAGCGCGGTGGGTTCCGGCAGGTTCGGCATGGTCAGCGCGCGCTTGCGCGTGACGTCGCCGCCAGCGTCGACCGTAGGCATCAACGAAGAATTGACCTGCCCGCGCAATTGCTCGCGGGCGCCGGCCAGGTTGCGCTCGGCGGCGGCCAGGTCGGGGCTGTTGGCCAGGCCTTCTTCCACCATGGCGTTGAGCGCCTCGGAGCCGAAGCGTTTCCACCATTCGGGCACCGGGCCGGCGTCGCGCGCATAACGCTGCGCCACGCCCTGCGCCGGCGCGCCGGCGGCGGGCAGCGCCTCGACGCCGTATTGCGCGGGCTGCGCCATGGCCGGCGGCTTGCTGTCGGGGGCGAAGGCGCAGGCGCCCAGCGCCAGCAGCAGCGGCAGGGTGGCCAGGCGCCAGGCCGGGGTCGGGAGACGGAGGGACATCGTCAGGCTCCTCGTTCTACGTTGTCGCCGGCGTGGGCGCCGGGCGGCACGCCTTCGGGCTCCTCGCGCTCGTCGTGGCGCACGCGGAACCAGGCCGCGTACAGCGCGGGCAGGAAGAACAGCGTCAGCACCGTGGCGCTGGTGATGCCGCCCATCAGCGCGGTGGCCATGGGGCCGAAGAAGTTGCTGCGCAGCAGCGGGATCAGCGCCAGCACCGCGGCCGCCGCGGTCAGCGTGATGGGACGGAAGCGCCGCACCGTGGCGCCGACGATGGCGTCGACGCGCTTGTGGCCGGCGCTGATGTCCTGTTCGATCTGGTCGACCAGAATCACCGAGTTGCGCATGATGATGCCGAACATCGCGATCACGCCCAGCATGGCGACAAAGCCGAACGGCTTGCCGAACAGCAGCAGCGCGGCCACCACGCCGATCAGGCCGAGCGGCGCGGTCAGCACCACCATCAGCACGCGGGCGAAGCTTTGCAGCTGCACCATCAGCAGCGTCAGCACCGCCACGATCATGATCGGCATCTGCGCATTGATGGACGACTGGCCCTTGGCGCTTTCCTCGACCGGACCGCCGACCTCGATGCGGTAGCCGACGGGCAGTTCGGCGCGCAGCGCGTCCAGCTTCCTGTCGATGGCGTGGGTGACGTCGATGCCCTGCGCGCCGGCCTTGACGTCGGCCTGCACGGTGATGGTGGGCTGGCGGTCGCGTTCCCAGATCACGCCGTACTCCAGGCCGTAGCGCACCTGGCCCAGGCTGCCCAGCGGCACCGGGCCGTTGGGCGTGGGCATGGCCAGCGTGGCCAGGCGGCCCGGGTCGACGCGTTCGCTGTCGGGGGCGCGCAGGCTGACGTTGATCAGCTTGTCGCGCTCGCGGTACTGCGTCACGGTGTAGCCCGACAGCGTCATCGCCAGGAAGCTGGAGATGTCGTTCGAGCTTACGCCCACTTCGCGCGCCTTCTGCTGGTCGATGTCGAAGCGCACCGAGCGCTCGGACGGCTCGTCCCAGTCGAACTGCACGTTGACCGAGCGGCTGTCGGCGCGCACTTCGGCGGCCACCTTCTCGGCCACCTGGCGCACCTCGGGGATCTTGTCGCCGCTGACGCGGAACTGCACCTGGAAGCCCACCGGCGGGCCGTTCTCCAGCCGCGACAGGCGGCTGCGGATCGCCGGGAACTGCTCGTGCAGCACCGGTTCGAGCCAGTGCGCCAGTTTTTCGCGGTCTTCCACCGAGTTGGCGGTGATGACGATCTGCGCGAAGTTGGGCGTGGCCAGCTGCTGGTCCAGCGGCAGGTAGAAGCGCGGCGCGCCGGTGCCGACGAAGCTCACCGAATGGGCGATCTCGGGCCGGCCGTCCAGCACCTTTTCAAGCCGCTCGACCTGGCGCAGCGTGGCGGCGAACGAGGCGCCTTCCTGCAGCCGCACGTCCACCAGCAGCTCGGTGCGGTCCGAGCTGGGGAAGAACTGCTGCGGCACCAGGCCGAAGCCGACCATCGACACCACGAACAGCGCCACGGTCGCCAGCAGCACGCGCCAGCGGCGGTCCACGCACCACGCCACCCAGCCGCGCAGGCGCTGGTAGAAGCGGGTGTTGTAGATGTCGTGCTCGTGGTCATCGGGCAGGTGAGCCTCGCGCTTGCGCTCGGGCAGCATGCGATAACCCAGCAGCGGGATCAGCACCACCGCGGCGAACCACGAGGTGATCAGCGCGATCGCCGACACCTGGAAGATCGAACGGGTGTATTCGCCGGTGCTGGACTTGGCCAGCGCGATCGGCAGGAAGCCGGCCACCGTCACCAGCGTGCCGGTCAGCATCGGGAAGGCGGTGCTGGTGTAGGCGAAGGCGGCGGCGCGCGCGCGGCTCCAGCCCTGTTCCAGCTTCACCGCCATCATCTCGACCGCGATGATGGCGTCGTCCACCAGCAGGCCCAGCGCCAGCACCAGCGTGCCCAGCGAGACCTTGTGCAGGCCGATGCCGAACATGTCCATGAACAGCGCGGTCACCGCCAGCACCACCGGAATCGAGATCACCACCACCATGCCGGTGCGCAGGCCCAGCGACACCAGGCTGACGATCAGCACGATGGCCACGGCCTCGGCCACCGAGCGCAGGAACTCGTCCACCGAGAACGACACCGCCTTGGGCATGCTCGACACTTCGGTCAGCGTCAGGCCGGCCGGCAGCCGCGCCTTGAGTTCGCCGAACTTGGCGTCCAGGGCCTTGCCCAGGTGCACCACGTCCTGGCCGGGCTGCATGGTGATGCCGATGCCCAGCACCGGCTCGCCGCGCGTGCGCATCTGCTCGGCCGGGGGATCGTCATAGCCGCGGTGGATGGTGGCGATATCGCCCAGCCGGATCGACTTGCCGTTGACGCGGATCAGCGTCTCGGCCAGCGCCCGGGTGTCCTGGAACTGGCCGCTGGGACGCACGAACACGCGGTCGTCGGCCGTGGTCAGGGTGCCGGCGCTGGCCACCGCGTTCTGGCTGTTGATGGCCTCGGCGATCTGCTGCGGCGACACGCCCAGCCGCGTCAGCTGCGTGTTGCTGATCTCGATATAGACGTGCTCGGGCTGCTCGCCGAAGTAATCGACCTTGGCCACGCCCGGCACGCGCAGCAGCACGGTGCGCAGGCTGTCGGCGTAGTCGCGCAATTGCGCCGGCGAGAAGCCGTCGCCCGCCAGGGTGTAGATGTTGGTGTAGACGTCGCCGAACTCGTCATTGAAGAACGGCCCCTGCACGCCCTGCGGCAGCGTCGCGCCGATGTCGCCGACCTTCTTGCGCACCTGGTACCACTCGTTGGCCACCTCGCTGGCCGGCGCCGAGTCCTTCATGGTGAAGAAGATCAGCGATTCGCCGGGACGCGAGTAGCTGCGCAGGAAGTCCGTGGACGGTGTTTCCTGCAGTTTCTTGGCGATGCGGTCGGTGACCTGCTCCTGCACCTGCTGCGAGGTGGCGCCGGGCCACAGGGTCTTGATGACCATCACGCGGAACGTGAAGGGCGGGTCTTCGGACTGCGCCAGGCGCGAATACGACAGCACGCCGAACAGCGTCACCAGCGTGATCAGGAAGATCACCAGCGGCTGGTGCCGCAGCGCCCAGGCCGACAGGTTGAACTTGCCTTCCTCGTGGCGGTGCGCGGCGTTCTGATTCTCGGGAACCGGCGCGCTCATGATGCGAAGTCCTCGGGGTGCAGCGGCGGCACCGCGCGGACCTTCTCGCCGGCCGACACGGCGTGCACGCCTTGCCAGACCACGCGCTCGCCGGCCTGCACGCCCTGCGTCAGGGTGACGCTGCGGGCGTCGTAGCGCAGCACCTGCACGCGACGCAGTTCCAGCGTGTCTTCCTGCGGCTTGACGATCCAGACCGCCGGCTCGCCGTTGTCATGGAACAGCGCGGTCGCCGGCACCGTGTAGGTGGTGGCGCCGTTGGCCTGGCGGTTGTCGAAGCTGATGTTGGCGGTCATGCCCAGTCGCACCTCGGGCGAGGGCGACTCCAGCGTCAGCTTGGCGCGGTAGGTGCGGCTCTGCGGATCGGCCGCCGGCGCGATCTCGCGCAGCACGGCGCTGAAGGTCTGGCCGGGCAGCGGCGCCAGCGTGACGGTGGCGCGCTGGCCGATGGCCAGGCCCGCCAGCACGCTTTCGGGCACGTCGCACAGGGCGTCGACGTCGCCCGCCCAGGCCAGGTTGTAGACCGCCTGGCCCGCCGCCACGTTCTGGCCGGTGTCGGCCTGCTCGGCGGTGATGACGCCGGCGTGGTCGGCGGCCAGGGTGGTGTAGTTGAGCTGGTCGGCCGACAGGGCCGCCTGCTGCGCCGCCTGGTCGCGCTGCGCCAGCGCCGAGGCGTAGGCGTTGCGGGTCTGTTCGAGCTGGTTGGCGGCGATCAGGTTTTCCCTGGACTGGGCGCGGTCGCGGTCCAGCTGCTGCTTGGCGTAGTCCAGCTGGTGCTGGGCGGCCGACAGCTGGGCGCGGGCGGCGGCGGCGTTCTTGGTGGCGTCGGCGGGGTCGAGCCTGGCGACCACCTGGCCCGGCTTGACCGTGTCGCCCAGCCGGACCTTGCGTTCGATGATCTTGCCGCCCACCCGGAACGACAGCGGCGTGCTGTAGCGCGCCTGCACTTCGCCGGGCAGGGTCCAGGCCGGCAGCGCCGAATCGGCCTTGGCCGGCATGGCCACCACTGGACGCGGCGGCGGCGGCTCGGCCTCCTTGCTGCCGCAGCCGGCCAGCGCCAGCGTCAGCGCCAGGGCGAGCGCGGGCCAGGGGCGGCGCAGGACAGGATGGGAAAGCGCCGCGGCATGGGCGGCGGGATTGCGCGCGGCGACGGGCGCGCAAGAACCTGAAGAATTCACGAAACACCTCGCGACGCGGGCAGGAGGGGGAAACGGGACGCGAGGCGGCAGGCCCTTGCAGGCCGGCGCGCGGCACCCTGGCAATCCGATACGGGATGGATTCTAATTCGGGTGTGTATTCAAATACAAGTGTGAATCTGAAATCGTTCCAGATGATAGAATCGCCCCATGTCAAAAGTCCGCCTTACCCGAGAGCAAAGCCGCGACCAGACGCGCCAGCGTCTGCTCGATGCCGCGCAATCGATCTTCCTGACCAAGGGTTTCGTCGCCGCCAGCGTCGAGGACATCGCCGAACTGGCCGGCTATACCCGCGGCGCCTTCTATTCCAATTTCGCCAGCAAGTCCGAACTGTTCCTGCAGCTGCTCAAGCGCGACCATGAAAACGTGATGAGCGACATGCGCGCCATCTTCGAGGCCGGCGAGACCCGCCAGCAGATGGAAGACAGCGTGCTGCACTACTACAGCAACCATTTCCGCGACAACGAGTGCTTCCTGCTGTGGATGGAAGCCAAGCTGCAGGCCGCCCGCGATCCCGAATTCCGCGTCGGCTTCATCGCCTGTATGGGCGAGCTGCGCGAAGCCACCACCGAATACATCCGCCAGTTCTCCGAGCGCGTCGGCACGCCCCTGCCGCTGCCCGCGCGCGAGCTGGCCATCGGCCTGCTGGCGCTGTCCGACGGCATGCAATTCAGCTTCGCCTTCGACCCGCAGAACGTCAGCGCCGAGACCACCGAATCGGTGCTGGCGGGGTTCTTCCGCCGCGTGGTATTCGGCGAACGCGACCCCGGCTAGGGCCGCCCGGCCCGACGGCGACCCGCGCGGCCGGCCCGGGCCCGGATGCCGGGCGCGGTGCGGCCATGCGACGCGGGCATTGTCACGGCCAGCGGCGGCATGATAGTAATAACGGCGGCGCGCCGGCTGGACTGAGGGGGCCAGCGCCGCAGCCTTTGGCATCCCTCGGGCGAAAGGAGCGGCAGCATGTCTTCAGAAACCCGACCATCCACCATCAACCGCCCGGTCTTCTATTCGGCGGCGCTGTTCACGCTGCTGCTGGTGGGCTTTGCCATCACGGCGCCCAGGACCGCGCAGAATCTGTTCGAATCGATCCAGGCCTGGATCCTGGGCAACGCCAGCTGGTTCTACATCCTGGTGGTCGCCATCATCCTGCTGTCGGTGGCGTTCCTGGCCATCAGCCGCTATGGCGACATCAAGCTGGGGCCCGATCACAGCGAGCCCGACTACCGCAACTTCACCTGGTTCGCCATGCTGTTCTCGGCGGGCATGGGCATCGGCCTGATGTTCTTCGGCGTGGCCGAGCCGGTCATGCACTTCATGTCGCCGCCGGTGGGTGAGGGCGCCACCGCGGCCGCCGCGCGCGAATCCATGAAGATCACCTTCTTCCATTGGGGCCTGCACGCCTGGGCCATCTACGCGGTGGTGGCGCTGACGCTGGCATTCTTCAGCTTCCGCCACGGCCTGCCGCTGACCCTGCGCTCGGCCCTGTATCCGCTGATCGGCAATCGCATCCACGGCCCCATCGGCCACGCGGTCGACGTGTTCGCCATCATCGGCACCGTGCTGGGCGTGGCGACTTCGCTGGGACTGGGCGTGGCGCAGATGAACAGCGGGCTGAACCATCTGTTCGGCATTCCCGTGGGCGTGATGCCGCAGATCATCCTGATCGTCATCACCTGCGGGCTGGCCACGCTGTCGGTGGCCAGCGGCCTGGACAAGGGCATCCGCATCCTGTCCGAGGCCAACATGGTGCTGGCGGTGATCCTGCTGCTGTTCGTGCTGGTGGCCGGCCCCACCGTGTTCCTGCTGCAGACCTTCGTGCAGAACACCGGCGCCTACCTGTCGGACATCGTCAACAAGACCTTCAACCTGTACGCCTACGAGCCGACCGACTGGATCGGCGGCTGGACCCTGTTCTACTGGGGCTGGTGGATCGCCTGGTCGCCGTTCGTCGGCCTGTTCATCGCCCGCATCTCGCGCGGGCGCACCATCCGCGAATTCGTCAGCGGCGTGCTGCTGGTGCCGGCCGGCTTCACGCTGTTCTGGATGACGGTGTTCGGCGATACCGCCATCCACTTCATCCTGGTCGACGGCATCAAGGGGTTCGCCGATACGGTCAAACAAGACAATTCGCTGGCGCTGTTCGCGTTCTTCGAGCTGCTGCCCTGGAGCAGCGTGATCTCGATCTTCGCCATCGCGATGGTGGCGGTGTTCTTCGTCACCTCGGCCGACTCGGGCGCGCTGGTGGTGGACCTGCTGGCCTCGGGCGGCGCCGACCGCACGCCGGTGTGGCAGCGCATCTTCTGGTCGCTGTCGATGGGCGCGGTGGCCATCGCGCTGCTGCTGGCCGACGGCCTGACGGCGTTGCAGACGGCCACCATCGCCAGCGCGCTGCCGTTCTCGATCATCCTGCTGCTGTCGTTGTGGGGGCTGTTCAAGGCGCTCAGGCTCGACGCCACCAAGCGTGGCATCCGCTACCAGTCGCTGACGCTGTCGCGCCCCGCGCGCGGTGGCCAGTCGTGGGAGCGGCGGCTGCGCAACATGGTCATGATGCCGCGCCGCGCCCACGTGCTGCGCTTCATCGCGGATGTGGTGACCCCGGCGCTGGAGGACGTGGCCGATGAACTGCGCAAGCAGGGCTACGCCGTCGCGGTCAAGGAAAGCGACGGCGAGGGCGGGGTGGTGCTGGAGGTGAACCACGGCGAACACCTGGACTTCTTCTATTCGGTGCGGCCGCAGGCCTTCGTGCGGCCCAGCCTGACGCCCGAAGAGGCCGCCGACGAGGAAGAGCGCAAGTACTTCCGCGCCGAGGTCCACCTGCGCGAGGGCGGACAGGACTACGACATCATGGGCTGGAGCCGCGACGCCGTCATCGGCGACATCCTCGACCAGTACGAACGCCACCGCCACTACCTGCACATGGTGCGCACGTAGCCCTGGCGTTGCGCCCTGGGCGCAAGCCTGTTTCCCCGCAAACCGCCGGCCTTCGCCGGCGTTTTTTTTGGCCATTTCCCGCCGATAGGTTTTCTTAATCCTAAACATTACTTTAGGTTTTTTGACTTCGTCCGATTTTTCAAGGATTATCCAAGCAATTCCTTTGATAAATAGTGAGAGAGTCATGAAGGCGAAATCAGGCGCATGGGCGGCCGGGGTGCTGGCCCTGGCGGTAGTGGCGGGGGGCGGGCTGTACTGGAAATTCGGCGGCGCGTCGCACAAGGGCGGCTGGGCCATGGCGCCGGCCAAGGTGGCGGTGGCGCCCGTGTTGCAGGCGGATTTCCCGGCGGCGCTGTCGGGCATCGCCTCGCTCGAGGCGACCCGGCAGGTGCTGGTGCCGGCCGAAGTCGACGGCCGGGTGGCGCAGATCCTGTTCACCCCCGGCGAGCGGGTGCGCGCCGGGCAGCTGCTGGTGCAGCTGAACGACGCGCCCGAGCAGGGCGAACTGGCGCGGCTGCAGGCCCAGGCCAGGAACGCCCGGGCGCTGCTGGAACGCACCCGCCGCCTGGTGCCGCAGCAGGCGGCCACGCGCGAGCAGCTGGACCAGGCCCAGGCCGACTACGACCAGGCCGCCGGCGAGATCAAGCGGGTCCAGGCCCTGATCGAGCAGAAGCGCATCAAGGCCCCGTTCGACGGCGTGCTCGGCGTGCGCCGGGTCAACCTGGGCCAGTTCGCCCGCGCCGGCGATCCGCTGGTGTCGCTGACCGACGCGGCCAGCGTCTACGCCAACATCACGCTGCCCGAGCAGGCGCTGGGCGCGCTGCGCGCCGGCCAGCCGGTGACCGTGACGGTCGACGCCCACGCCGGCCGGGTCTTCGACGGCACCGTCACCACCATCGAACCGCAGGTCGACCCGGGCTCGCGCACCGTGCGGGTGCAGGCCACGCTGGCCAACGCCGACGGCGCGCTCGCGGCCGGCATGTTCGCCCATGGCCAGGTGGTGCTGCCGCCGCGGCCCGGCGTGCTGACCGTGCCAGAAACCGCCATCAGCTACAGCGCCTATGGCGACTCGGTCTACGTGGTGACGCCGCCCAAGGGCGGCGAGGCGTCGGCGCCGCCGACCGTGACCCAGGCCTACGTGCGGACCGCCGAGCGCGTGCGCGGCCGGGTGGTGGTGACCAAGGGCCTCAAGCCGGGCGACCGCGTGGTGACCTCGGGCCAGCTGCGCCTGCACAACGGCGCACCCGTCGAGATCAGCGCCCAGGACACCGTGGCGCTGGACGCCGCGCCGCAATCCGTGGCGCAAGCCCGCTGAACCCGCGGAGCCGATCATGAAGTTCACCGATCTGTTCGTCCGCCGGCCGGTGCTGGCGCTGGTGGTCAGCACGCTGCTGCTGTTGCTCGGGTTGCGCGCCCTGAGCGGCCTGCCGATCCGCCAGTACCCGCTGACCGAAAGCACCACCATCACCATCACCACGCAGTACCCGGGCGCCTCGCCCGACCTGATGCAGGGCTTCGTCACCCAGCCCATCGCGCAATCCGTCGCCACCGTCGAGGGCATCGACTACCTGTCGTCGTCCTCGACCCAGGGGCGCAGCGTGATCACGGTGCGCATGAAGCTCAATGCCGATTCCAACAAGGCCATGACCGAGGTCATGGCCAAGGTCAACGAAGTCAAATACCGCCTGCCGCAGGACGCCTACGACCCGGTGTTGGTCAAGTCCGCCGGCGAGGCCACCGCCGTGGCCTACGTGGGGTTCTCCAGTTCCACCATGTCGCTGCCGGCGCTGACCGACTACCTGTCGCGCGTGGTGCAGCCGCAGCTGTCGTCCATCGACGGCGTGGCCAGCGTGGAGCTGTATGGCGGCCAGAAGCTGGCGATGCGCGTCTGGCTCGACCCCGACCGGCTGGCCGCGCGCGGCATCTCGGCCGGCGAACTGGCCGAGGCCCTGCGCCAGAACAACGTGCAGGCGGCGCCCGGCCAGGCCAAGGGCCTGTACGTGGTGTCCAACATCAAGGTCAACACCGACCTGGTCAACGTGGCCGAGTTCCGCGACATGGTCATCAAGCGCGAGGGCGACGCCATCGTGCGCCTGGGTGACGTGGCCACGGTTGAACTGGGCGCGGCCTCGACCGACTCCAGCGGCCTGATGGATGGCGAGCCGGCCGTGTATTTCGGCCTGAACGCCACGCCGGTCGGCAACCCGCTGGTGATCGTCAAGCGCCTGAACGAACTGCTGCCCAACATCAAGCAGAACCTGCCGCCCGGCACCAGCGTGCAAGTGCCGTTCGAGCTGGCGCGCTTCATCAGCGCCTCGATCGACGGCGTGGTGCACACGCTGATGGAAGCCATCGTCATCGTGGTGGCGGTGATTTTCCTGTGCCTGGGCTCGCTGCGCGCGGTGCTGATCCCGGTGGTCACCATTCCGCTGTCGATGCTGGGCGGCGCGGCCATCATGGCGCTGTTCGGCTTCAGCGTGAACCTGCTGACGCTGCTGGCCATGGTGCTGGCCATCGGCCTGGTGGTGGACGACGCCATCGTGGTGGTCGAGAACGTGCACCGCCATATCGAGGAAGGCAAGTCGCCGGTGCGCGCGGCCCTGATCGGCGCGCGCGAAGTGGCCGGCCCGGTGATCGCCATGACCATCACGCTGGCTGCGGTGTACGCGCCGATCGGGCTGATGGGCGGGCTGACCGGTTCGCTGTTCAAGGAATTCGCCTTCACGCTGGCGGGGGCGGTGGTGGTGTCGGGCGTGATCGCGCTGACGCTGTCGCCGGTGATGAGTTCGTTCCTGCTCAACAGCCAGGTGTCCGAAGGCTGGATGGCGCGCCGCGCCGAGCATTTCTTCGGCCGCCTGGGCGAGGCCTACGGCCGGCTGCTGGATGTGTCGCTGCACCATCGCTGGGTCACCGGCCTGCTGGCGGTGGCGGTGATGGCCAGCCTGCCGTTCCTGTACAACGCCGCCCAGCGCGAGCTGGCGCCGGTCGAGGACCAGTCCACCGTGCTCACCGCGATCAAGTCGCCGCAGCACGCCAACATCGACTACGTCGAGAAATTCGGCAAGAAGTGGGACGACGTGATGGCGACGCTGCCCGAACAGAAGGGCCGCTGGCTGATCAACGGCTCGGACGGCGTGTCCAACAGCATCGGCGGCGTCGACTTCGTCGACTGGCACGAGCGCAAGCGCTCGGCCGACCAGATCCAGGCCGACATGCAGTCGATGGTCAACCAGATCGAGGGCAGCAACATCTTCGCCTTCCAGCTGCCGCCGCTGCCCGGCTCGACCGGCGGCCTGCCGGTGCAGATGGTCATCATGAGCGCGGCCGACTACCCGGTGGTCTACGAGGCCATGGAAAACCTGAAGCAGGCGGCGCGCGCCAGCGGCCTGTTCATGGTGGTCGACAGCGACCTGGACTACAACAACCCGGTGGTGCAGCTGAAGGTGGACCGCGCCAAGGCCAACAGCCTGGGCGTCACCATGAAGGCGGTGGGGGACACACTGGCGGTGCTGGTGGGCGAGAACTACATCAACCGCTTCGGCATGGATGGCCGCTCGTACGACGTGATCCCGCAGAGCCTGCGCGAGCAGCGCATCTCGCCCGAATCGCTGGCGCGGTACTACGTCAAGAGCGCCAGCGGCGCGCAGGTGTCGCTGTCGAACATCGTGTCGGTGTCGATGGGCGTCGAGCCCAACAAGCTGACCCAGTTCAACCAGCTCAACGCCGCCACCTTCCAGGCCATCCCGATGCCGGGCGTGACCATGGGCGACGCGGTGCAGTTCCTGACGCGCCAGGCGCAGCAGCTGCCGGCCGGCTTCAGCTATGACTGGCAATCGGACGCGCGCCAGTTCAGCCAGGAAGGTTCGGCGCTGATGATCACCTTCATCTTCGCCATCATCGTCATCTACCTGGTGCTGGCGGCGCAGTACGAAAGCCTGCGCGACCCGTTCATCATCCTGGTGAGCGTGCCGCTGTCGATCTGCGGCGCGCTGATCCCGCTGGCGCTGGGCATGGCGACCATCAACATCTACACCCAGATCGGGCTGGTGACGCTGATCGGGCTGATCAGCAAGCACGGCATCCTGATGGTGGAGTTCGCCAACGAGATGCAGGTCAGCCACGGCCTGGACCGGCGCAGCGCCATGGAGCACGCCGCCCGCATCCGCCTGCGCCCCATCCTGATGACCACCGCCGCCATGGTGGTGGGCCTGATTCCGCTGTTGTTCGCCAGCGGCGCCGGCGCCCACAGCCGCTACAGCCTGGGGCTGGTGATCGTGGTCGGCATGCTGGTCGGCACGCTCTTCACGCTGTTCGTGCTGCCCACCGTCTACACCGTGCTGGCGCGCGATCACCGCGCCGCCAACGACACGCCGCGCGCCCGCGAACTGGCGCAGGCGCAGGCCGAGGACGCGCCGCCGCTCGCGACGTCGCAGCCGGCCGCCACGCATTGAGGAATCTCATGAATCATCCCGACCTTTCCAAACGCCTGCGCCGCGGCGCCGCGGTGCTGCTGGCCGCGCTGGCCACCGCCGGCTGCGCCGTGGGCCCCGACTACCAGAAACCCCAGGCCGCGCCGGTGGCGCTGGCCAGCCCCGAGCAGGCGCTGTTCTCCACCGACCGGCTGCAGCAGGACTGGTGGAAGCAGCTGCAGGACCCGCAACTGGACCGGCTGATCACGCTGGCGCTGCAACGCAACCATGACATCCGTATCGCCCAGGCCCGCCTGGCCGAGTCGCGCGCGGTGCTGGACGAGAAGGAACTCGACCAGTTCCCCACCGTGACGCTGGGCGGGCGCTTCGAGCGCAGCCTGTCGCAGGCCAATCCCGGCGTGGCGGGCGAGCGCAACCTGGCCAAGAGTTATCGCGCCGGCTTCGACGCCGCCTGGGAGATCGACCTGTTTGGCCGCCTGCGCCGCGCGGCCGAGGGCGCGGCGGCGCGCAGCGAAGCCCAGGCCGCCGACCTGGCGCAGGCCCGCATCGTGGTGGTGGCCGAGGTGGCGCGCAACTACTTCGAGCTGCGCGGCGCCGAGCAACGCCTGGCGGTGGCGCGCGCCAACTTGGACAGCCAGCGCGACAGCCTGCGCGTGATCCAGGCCATGGTGTCGGCCGGCCGCGGCGACGAGGGCGACCTGGCCAGCGCCCGCGCCGAACTCGAAACCGTGCAGGCCAGCGTGCCGCTGCAGGAAACCGCCCGGCGCCTGGCGCTGTACCGCCTGGCGGTGCTGGCCGGCCTGCGCCCGGTGGAACTGGGCGAACTGGACGCGGCCACGCCGCAGCCGCCGCTGGCGGCGCGCCTGCCGATCGGCGACGTCGGCGCCTTGCTGTCGCGCCGTCCCGACATCCGGGCGGCCGAGCGCAACATGGCGGCGGCCAATGCCGACGTGGGCGTGGCCACCGCCGAGCTGTATCCCCGCATCGACCTGGGCGGTTTCCTCGGCTTCGTGGCCTTGCGCGGGGCCGATTTCGGCAGCGCCTCCAGCCGCGCCTTCAGCGTGGCGCCCGGCGTCAACTGGCCGGCCTTCCACCTGCCGACCGCGCTGGCCCGCAAGCGCGCCGCCCAGGCGCGTTCGCAGGGCGAGGTGGCGCGCTATGAGCAGACCGTGCTGCAGGCGGTCGAGGAACTGGAGGGGGCGCTGACGCAGTACGGCCAGACCCAGCAGCGGCTCGGCAACCTGGCGCAGGCGGCCGGCCACAGCGGCCGCGCGGCGGAGCTGGCGCGCCTGCGCTACCGTGAAGGCAGCGCGCCGTACCTGACGGTGCTGGACGCGCAGCGCACGCAACTGCGGGCGCAGGATGCGGTGGCGCAGGCCGAAACGGCTTCCTATACCAGCCTGGTCGCCCTCTACAAGGCGCTGGGCGGCGGCTGGGAGGCGCAATCCGTGGCACCATAGGGGCTTGGCGCCTTTCCCACTTTCCATGTCCGACGACAGCCTGTCCCATCCCATTTCCTGGCAACCGCACCAGCCGGCGGACCGCGTGCTCATGACGCTCAAGACGCGCGGCCCGCAGTCGGTCGCGGTCATCGCCAAGGCGCTCGACGTCACGGCCGAGGCGGTGCGCCAGCAGATGGCGCGCCTGCACGCGGACGGCCTGGTGGATTCGGAAAGCCGCAGCGCCGGGCGCGGCCGGCCCACGCAGATCTGGTTCCTGACCGATGCCGGCAACCGGCGCTTCCCCGACACGCACGCCGACATGACGGTGCAGATGATCAACGCCGTGCGCCAGGTGTTCGGCGACGATGGCGTGGACAAGCTGATCTCGGTGCGCGAGGCCGCCATGCTGGCCACCTACCGGCAGGCGCTGGAAGGCGCCAGCGATCTGCCGCAGCGGCTCGAATGCCTGGCGCGGGTGCGCTCGGCCGAGGGCTACATGGCCGAGATGCGCCGCGACGGCGACGACTTCCTGTTCATCGAGAACCACTGCCCCATCTGTGCGGCGGCCCAGGCCTGTATGGGCTTTTGCCGCAGCGAGCTGGAACTGTTCCGGCAGGTGCTGGGCGAGGGCGTGCGGGTCGAGCGCGAAGAGCACATCCTGCTGGGCGCGCGCCGCTGCGCCTACCGCGTCAGCGCGCGCGCCTGACCCGCCAGGGCGGCGCGTCCCGCATCACCGCCCAATGGCCCGGTGGCGTCAGGACGCTGGCGATGCGCCGTCGTCCCAGCCGCCCAGGGCCTTGTACAGATCCACCGCATTGACCAGCCGGCGCTGCTGCAGCCGGATGTATTCCTGCTCCGACTCGAACAGGCTGCGCTGGGCCTCCAGCATCTCCAGGTAGTTCGCCACCCCGCGCGCATAGCGCCGCTCGGCCAGCCGCTGGCGCTCGCGGTCGGCGTCGCGCACCTTGCGCTGGGCCTCGATCTGGTCGCGCAGCGCGTCGCGCGCCGACAGGGCGTCGGCCACGTCGCGGAACGCCGCCTGGATGCTGCCCTCGTACTGCGCCACCGCGATGTGTTTGCGGGTCTCGGCCAGCGACAGGTTGGCGCGGTTGCGGCCGGCGTTGAAGATCGGCAGCGTCAGGCGCGGCGCGAAGCTCCAGCCGCCGGTGCCGCCGCTGAACAGGTCAGAGAAGCGGTCGGCGGTGGTGCCGATGTCCGTGGTCAGCTGCACCGACGGGAAGAACGCCGCGCGCGCCGCGCCGATGTCGGCGTTGGCCGCGCGCAGCGCCTGTTCCGCCTGGCGCAGGTCGGGGCGGCGCGTCAGCAGCTCGGACGGCAGGCCAGCCGCCAGCGGCGTCAGCGCCTGGCTTTCGAGCGGCGTCGCATCGACGCCGACCGGCAGGGTGAAGTCGCCCGCCAGCAGGCCCAGCGCATGCCGCGCCAGGCTGGCCTCGCGGGTCAGCTCGGCGCGCGTGGCGCGCGAGCTTTCCACCAGCATCTGCGCGGTGCGCAGGCCGATGGCGGTCTCCAGCCCGGCGTCATAACGGCGCTGGGTCAGCTTGAGCGAGGCCTCGCGCAGCGCCAGGGTGCTGTCGGTCAGGCGCAACTGCTCGGCCAGCGAACGCTGGTTGAAGTAGGCGGTGGCGGTTTCCGCCACCAGCGCCAGCGTCGCGGCGCGGTGCGCCTCTTCGCTCGCCAGGTAGCGCGCCAACGCCGCATCCGACAGGCTCCGCACCCGGCCGAAGAAATCCAGCTCGAACGCGGTGATGCCGACCGCGGCGCGGTAGCGGTTGGCCACCGGCATGCGCGGCTGGCCCGGTTCGGCGGCGCGGCCGCGGCTGAATTCGCCGCTGGCGTCGATCGACGGCAGGCGTTCCGATTGCTGCACGCCATACAGCGCGCGCGCCTCCTCGATGCGCAGCGCCGCCACCCGCAGGTCGCGGTTGTTGGCCAGCGCGGCCGCGATCCAGGTCTGCAGCGCCGGGTCGTTGAAATAGGCGCGCCAGTCCGGCGGCGCGGCCGCCTGGCCGGGCTGCGCCGGCGTGTCGTACTGCGCCGGCACCGGCGCCGCGGGGCGCTCATGGGTGGGCGCCAGCGAGCAGCCGGACAGGGCCAGCGCCAGCAGGGTCATTGCCACGGGTTTCATGGCGTCGTCTCCAGCGATTCGCGGCCCTCGGGGCGCGCGGGGCGGGCGCGCATGCCGACCATGCGCCCCACGATGAGAAAGAACAGCGGCACCAGGAACACCGCCAGCACGGTCGCGGTGATGATCCCGCCCAGCACGCCGGTGCCGATGGCGGCCTGCGCGCCCGAGGCGGCGCCGCTGGCCAGCGCCAGCGGCAGCACGCCCACGCCGAACGCCAGCGAGGTCATCACGATCGGCCGCAGCCGCAGCCGCGCCGCTTCCAGCGTGGCCGACAGGACGCCCTGGCCGTCGCGCACCAGGTCCTTGGCCACTTCCACGATCAGGATCGCGTTCTTGGCCGACAGGCCGATGGTGGCGATCAGGCCGACCTTGAAGTAGATGTCGTTGGGCATGCCGCGCACCGTCACGCCCAACAGCGCGCCGATCACGCCCAGCGGCACCACCAGGATCACCGCCAGCGGAATCGACCAGCTTTCATACAGCGCCGCCAGCGCCAGGAACACGATCAGCACCGACAGCGCGAACAGCACCGGCGCCTGGTTGCCGGACAGCCGCTCTTCGTACGACTGGCCCGACCAGTCGAAGCCGATGCCGCGCGGCAGCTCGGCCGCCAGCGTTTCCATGGCGCGCATGGCCTCGCCGCTGCTGTGGCCCGGCGCCGCCGAGCCGTTGATGGTGAACGACGGGAAGCCGTTGTAGCGGTTCAGCTGCGGCGGGCCCATCGACCATTTCAGCGTGGCGAACGCCGACAGGGGCACCATCTGGCCCTGCAGGTTGCGCACGTGCAGGCGCGAGATGTCGTCCACGTCCACGCGGCGCTTGCCGTCGGCCTGCACCGTCACGCGCCGCACCTGGCCGTTGAGCATGAAGTCGCCGATGTACTCCGAGCCATACATCACCGCCAGCGCGGTGTTGATCTCGTCGATCGGCACGCCCATGGCCTGCGCCTTGTCGCGGTCGACGCGCAATTGCAGTTGCGGCGCCTCTTCCTGGCCGGCGAACACCACTTCGGTCAGCGCGGGATGCTCGGCGGCCTTGGCCAGCAGCTTCTGGCGCGCCTGTGTCAGGGCTTCGTAGCCGAGGCCGCCGCGATCCTGCAGCCGGAAGTCGAAGCCCGAGGTCGAGCCCAGGTCCGGCAGCGGCGGCGAGTTGAGCGCGAACACCATCAGGTTCTTGCGATCCGCGAATGCCTTGTTGATGCGCTTGACCACCGCATCGACGTGCAGCGAAGCGTCGCGCCGCTCCTGCCAGTCCTTGAGCGTGACGAAGAACATGGCGGAGTTCGGCCCGCTGCCGTACTGGCTGAAGCCGTTGACCGAGTACACGTACTGCACCGGCTCGTGCTCCATCATGTAGCGCTCGACGTCCTTGACCACCGCCATGGTCTCGGCCTGCGGCGAGCCCTGCGGCAGGATCACCATGGCCATGAAGCTGCCCTGGTCCTCGTCCGGCAGGAACGACGACGGCAGGCGCGCGAACAGCAGCGCCGCCACGCCGATCACCAGCGCGTAGGCCAGCCCGAAGCGCACCGGCCGCGCCAGCACGCCGGCCACGCGCGCCGTATAGCGCGTGGTCAGGCGCGCGAAGGCGCGGTTGAACCAGCCGAAGAAGCCGCGCTTCTCGTGGTGGCCCGCCGGGATCGGCTTGAGCAGGCTGGCGCACAGCGCCGGCGTCAGCGACAGCGCCAGGAAGGCCGAGAAGGCGATCGACACCGCCAGCGTCACGGCGAACTGGCGGTAGATGTTGCCCACCGCGCCGTCGAAGAACGCCATCGGCACGAACACCGACACCAGCACCACCGTGATGCCGACGATGGCGCCGCTGATCTGGCCCATGGCCTTGACCGTGGCGTCATGCGGCGACAGGCCTTCCTCGGCCATGATGCGCTCGACGTTCTCGACCACCACGATGGCGTCGTCCACCAGAATGCCGATGGCCAGCACCATGCCGAACATCGTCAGCACGTTGATCGAATAGCCCAGTCCCAGCATCACCCCCAGCGTGCCCAGCAGCGCCACCGGCACCACCAGCGTCGGGATCAGCGTGGCGCGCAGGTTCTGCATGAACAGGTACATCACGCAGAACACCAGCGCCACCGCCTCCAGCAGCGTCATCAGCACCTTCTTGATCGAGATCTCGACGAAGGTGGACGTTTCATACGGAATGTCCCAGCTCACGCCCGGCGGGAAGTACTGCGCCAGCTCGCGCATGGTCTCGCGGATGCGGCGGGTGGTCTCGACCGCGTTCGAGCCGGGCGCCAGCTTGATGCCCAGGCCGGTGCCGGTCAGGCCGTTGACGCGCGACAGGTACATGTAGTCGGTGCCGCCCAGCTCCACCCGCGCCACGTCCTTCAGGCGCAGCGTGGCGCCGCCCGGCAGCGCCCGCAGTGGAATGTTGGCGAACTGCTCCGGCGTGTGCAGCGATTCCCCCGCCACGATGCTGGCGTTCAGCGGCGCGTCCTTCGGCACGGCCTGGTTGCCCAGTTCGCCGATGGTGACGCGCGCGTTGTGGCTGCGCAGGGCCGAGACGATGTCGCCCGGCGTCAGCGACAGGGCGGTGAGCTTGACCGGGTCGGGCCAGATGCGCATCGCGGCTTCCGCGCCGAACAGCTGCACCTTGCCCACGCCCTCGACCCGCCGCAGCGCCTGCAGCACGTTGGAGGCGGCCAGTTCGCCCAGCTGCATGTCGTCCAGGCTGCCGTCGGACTTCAGCGACACCACCAGCTGGATGTTGTCGGCCGCCTTTTCCACCCGCACGCCGTCGCGCCGCACCGATTCGGGCAGGCGCGGCTCGACCGCCTTCAGCCGGTTCTGTACTTCCACCGCCGCGATGTCGGGGTTGGTGCCCTGCTTGAAGGTCAGGTTGATGCTGGCCCAGCCGGTCGAATCGCTGCTGGACGAGGTGTACATCAGGCCCGGGGCGCCGTTCATCTCGCGTTCGATGATGGCGGTGACGGCTTCCTCGACCACCTTGGCCGAAGCGCCGGGATAGCTGGCGCCGATGTTGACGACGGGCGGAGCGATGTCCGGATACTGCGCCACCGGCAGCGCGCGGATCGACAACAGGCCGACCAGCGCGATGAGCAGCGAGATCACCCACGCGAAAACGGGGCGATCGATAAAGAAACGCGCCATGGCGGTTTACCTTTTTTCGTGATTTCCCGCGGTCGCCGCGGGCGCGCTCGGCGCGGCCCGCTCGACCGGTTTGATTTTCTGGCCCGGGGCCAGCTGCGCGGCGTTTTCCACCACCACGCGTTCGCCGCCCGTCAGCCCCTCGGTGACGACCCAGTTCGGGCCCAGCAGCCGATGCGCCGCCACCGGCACGCTGCGCAGCTCGCCGTCATCGCCGGCCACCAGCAGGTGCGCGCCGTCGGCGTTGCGCAGCAGGGCGTTGCGCGGCACCAGGTAGGTGTCGCGGTTGACCGCTTGCTCCAGCCGCACCCGCACGTACATGCCCGGCAGCAGTTCGCGTCCCGGGTTGTCGAACAGCGCGCGCATGGTCACGTTGTCGGTGCCGGGATCGACCGCCAGGTCGGCGAACGACAGCGTGCCGCCCTGGCCGTACTCGGAACCGTCCGGCAGCAGCAGGCGCACCCGCATCTTGTCGGGCGCGACGCCTTGCAGGGCGCCGGCGCGGATCTGCTTCTGCAGCTGCATGACTTCGGCCGCGGGCTGCGAGAAGTTGACGTAGATCGGGTCGAGCTGCTGCACCACCGTCAGCGGCGTGGCCTGGCCTTCGCCCACCAGCGCGCCCTCGGTGACCAGCGCGCGGCGCGCGCGGCCGTCGATCGGCGAGGTGACGCGGGCGTATTCCAGCCGCAGCCTGGCGCTTTGCAGGTTGGCCTTGGCCAGCGCCACTTCGGCGCGGGCCTGACGCTCCTCGGCCACGCTTTCGGCATGGTCGCGTTCGCTGATGGCGCGGTCCGACACCAGATCGGCATAGCGGCGCAGCTTGTCGGCGGCGGCCGACAGGTTGGCCTGGGCGCGCGCCAGCGAGGCGGCCTCGGAATCGTAGGCGGCCTGCAGCGGCGCCGGGTCGATCTGGAACAGCGGCGTGCCGCGCGTCACTTCCTGGCCTTCCTCATACAGGCGGCGGGTCACGATGCCGGCCACGCGGGCGCGGACCTCGGCTTCGCGATAGGGCTCCAGCCGGCCGGGCAGTTCGCTGGCGACGGCGGTGGGCGTGGCCTTGGCCACGATGACACCGACTTCGGCGGGGGCCTTGGCGGCTTCGGGGGTTTCCTGCTTCGAGCATGCGGAAACGAGAACCAGTACGGATGCGAATGCGAGCGTTCTGAGGGGAACTCGGTGCGTCATTTTTTTAAAAATTATTGTGAGGCGCCCGTTGCGGGCGAGAGAGGGAAAGTCGCGGGTTTTCCCTGTGGGGTCGGCAGTCTATCATTTAATCCGTCATGCTTGATTAATTGTTTTGTTCGAAAGTATGCTGGCGTCTGCATACTTCTTTACAGTGCGCAGCCGGCGGCCCCCGCAAGACGGGCCGCCGTTTTCATATCGCCTGTTCCCGTTCCCTCAACCCCTGTTTCCCCAAGGAGATCCCTGTATGGCCCGCAAGACGAAAGAAGAATCCCAACGCACCCGCGACCGCATCCTGGACGCCGCCGAGCACGTGTTCCTGTCCAGGGGCGTGGCCAGCACCACCATGAGCGATATCGCCGATTTCGCGGGCGTGTCCCGGGGCGCCGTCTACGGCCACTACAAGAACAAGATCGACGTCTGCATCGCCATGTGCGACCGGGCCCTGGGGGAAGCGGTGTCGCTGACCCGCGTGTCGACCGATGGCGAGGCGCTGGAAGCGCTCTATGCCTCGATGCGCCAGTACGTGCAGATCTACGCAGAGGAAGGCTCGGTGCAGCGCGTGCTGGAAATCCTCTACCTGAAATGCGAGCGCAGCGACGAGAACGCGCCGCTGCTGCGCCGCCGCGACCTGTGGGAGCGCCACGCCCTGCGTACTTCGGAAAAACTGCTGCGCGCCGCCGTCAGCCGCGAGGACCTGCCGCCCGCGCTCGACGTGCGCCTGTCCAATGTCTACCTGCACTCCCTGGTCGAGGGCGTGTTCGGCACGATCTGCTGGTCCGATCGCCTCAAGGGCGATATCTGGCCGCGCGTCGAGCGCATGCTCCGCGCCGCCATCGACACGCTGCGCCTGTCGCCGCAACTGCGCTTGCCGCAGGCCGCCTGACCCCGTCGACGCGGACGCCGCCGCCATGGCCGTCCGCGTGGCCATGCCGCGCCGGGGGGATCCGCGCGCCCCTACAATCCGGGCATGACCCTCAAGCAACTCGAAGCCTTCTATTGGGCCGCCACCTGCGCCAGTTTCGCCGTGGCGGCCGAGCGGCTGCACCTGTCGGTGTCGTCGCTGTCCAAGCGCATCGCCGAACTCGAGGACGCGCTGGGCCAGCCGCTGTTCGACCGCAGCGGCCACAAGGCGGTCCTGACCGACGCTGGCCAGCGGCTGCTGCCGCAGGCGCGCGAGCTGCTGGCCGCCGCCGACCGGATCCGCGCCTCGCTGGCCGAGACGCCGGGCCTGCGCGGCCGCTGCCGTTTCGGCGTGGGCGAGCTGACCGCGCTGACCTGGCTGCCGCGCCTGATCGGCGTGGTGCGCGCCGCCTATCCCGACCTGGTGCTGGAGCCCTATGTGGATATCGGCCAGGTGCTGGAGCAGCGCGTGGCCGACGGCGAACTGGACTTCGCCGTCATCGCCGGGCGCTCCTCGC
The DNA here is from genome assembly GCF_902859645.1 of Achromobacter insuavis. Classification (GTDB taxonomy): domain Bacteria; phylum Pseudomonadota; class Gammaproteobacteria; order Burkholderiales; family Burkholderiaceae_B; genus Achromobacter; species Achromobacter insuavis. The sequence goes on from NZ_CADIJR010000001.1 coordinate 365,125, forward strand.
GCCCCAACATCGCTTCCACGCCGATCGGCGAAGCCGCGTTCGCCTGGGCCGCGGCGCCGGCCGCGCTGGCGGGCGCGACCCGCATGGCGCCCGGCCTGCTGGCGCGGCTGCCGCTGGTGACCCTGCCGGCGGGCGCGGGCACCACCCGCATCGTCGACGACTGGCTGGCCGGACGCGACGTGGCCGGCGAACGGCTCTGCTGCAACAACTGGGGCGCCATCGCCGGCCTGCTGATCGAGGGCACCGGCGTGGGGCTGCTGCCCAGCCACTGGGCGCGGGCGTTGCAGGACGAGGGCAGCCTGCGGGTGCTGGCGTGCGACCCGGCGCCGGCGGCCTTGCCGTATTCCTTCCAGTACCGCCGCGACGACACCCGGCCGCTGGTCGGCAAGCTGCGCGAAGCCGTGCTGGCGGCGGTCGACTTCTCGGCGCCTTGCCGCCTGCCTTGAGACCGCGCGTCGGGCCCGCCGCGCAACGGCGCGCGGGCGACCTGTCCGCAAGGCGGTCGCCGCGGGGGCGTTTGGGTCGCTGACAGCCGCCGCTCTATACAATCGTGCCGCGCCTGGCGCAGAATCCAAACAAGAACGTGCGCAACGGGGGGATGGGCCCGGCGATGCAGCACGGCTCGGGGTCTGTTCCCTCACTGCCAGGCGGCGCGCCGCCCGGCGCGCGGGGAAGCAGGCCGCCTGAATCGACGGAGATCATTCATGCGTAAACTTTGCCTCGCCATGGCCATGGCGGGAATGCTGGCCAGCGGGCTGGCCCACGCCCAATCGACCCTGCGGGTCGGCCTGCAGGACGACCCGGACGTGCTCGATCCGACCCGCGCCCGCACCTTCGTCGGCCGCATCGTGTTCGCTTCGCTGTGCGACAAGCTGGTCGACATCACGCCGGACCTGAAGTTCGTGCCGCAGCTGGCCCAGTCCTGGAGCACCAGCCCGGACAACAAGACGCTGACCTTCAAGCTGCGCACCGACGCCGTGTTCCATGACGGCACGCCGATCGACGCCGCCGCGGTCAAGGCCAACCTGGATCGCGCCCGCACGCTGCCCGACAGCAACCGCAAGAGCGAACTGGCCACCGTGGCCAGCGTCGACGCGCCCGACGCCAGCACCGTGGTGCTGCACCTGTCCGAGCCCGACGCCTCGCTGCTGTCGCAGCTGTCCGACCGCGCCGGCATGATGATCTCGCCCGCCTCGTTCGACAAGGATCCCGGCGGCAAGCCGGTGTGCTCCGGCCCGTACCAGTTCAAGGAACGGGTGCAGAACGACCGCATCGTGCTTGAGAAATTTCCCAAGTATTGGGACGCCGCCAACTATCACTTCGACCGTGTCGTCTTCACGCCGATCCCCGACAACACCGTGCGCCTGAACAACCTGCGCGCCGGCGACCTCGACATCATCGAGCGCGTGGCGCCCAGCGACGCCAAGGCGGTCAAGGACGACGCCAACCTGCGCCTGGCCCCGGTCACCGGCCTGGGCTTCCAGTCGATCTCGGTCAACCTGGGCAACGGCGCGCGCGCCAACAATCCGCTGGCCAAGGACAAGCGCGTGCGCCAGGCGCTCGACCTCGCCATCGACCGCGACGTGCTCAACCAGGTCATCGGCGAAGGCCAGTACCAGCCGGCCTACCAGCCGTTCCCGCCGGCCAGCTTCGCCTACAACAAGTCGTTCGAGCACGCCGGCCGCGATCCCAAGAAGGCCCAGGCCCTGCTCAAGGAAGCGGGCTTCGACCGCGTCAAGTTCGAGATCACCTTCGGCAACAACACCACCATGCAGCAGGTCTTCGAACTGGTGCAGGCCATGGGCGCCGAGGCCGGTTTCGACATCACCCTGCGTCCCGTCGAGTTCGCCTCGCTGCAATCGTCGCTGGCGCGTGGTGACTTCGAAGTCGGCCAGAGCGGCTGGTCGGGCCGGGTCGATCCCAGCGGCAACATCCACCAGTACCTCAGCTGCAAGGGCAACCTGAACGACGGCAAGTTCTGCGACCCCGAGGCCGACAAGCTGCTCAACGACGCCCGCGCCGAGCCGGACACCGCCAAGCGCCGCGCCATGTACGACAAGGTGCTGTCGGTGATGCAGGACCAGCGTCCCATCGTCTACCTGTTCTACCTGCCGTGGACCTTCGGCACGCAGAAGAAGCTGGAAGGCTTCGTGCCGTATCCCGATGGCCTGATCCGCCTGAAGGGCGTCAGCCTCGCCAGGAAGTAGGCATCAAGCCAGACGCGGGACCCGGTTGCGGGTCCCGTTTTTACTTATCTTGCGGCCACCGGCCTGCGCGCCGTCCGCAACAGGATCGCACCATGTTTACGACTCGCCCGGAAATCCTCGGCACCTTCGGTGTCGTGACCTCCACCCATTGGCTGGCCAGCTCGGCCGGCATGTCGCTGCTGGAGCGCGGCGGCAACGCATTCGACGCCTGTGTCGCCTCGGCCTTCGTGCTGCAGGTGGTCGAGCCCCACCTGGTCGGCCCGGCCGGCGAAGTGCCGGCGGTGTTCTACTCGGCCCGCACCGGCCGCGTCGAAGTGCTGTGTGGCCAGGGCACCACCCCGGCGGCCGCCACGCTCGAGCGCTACCGCGCCGAAGGCCTCAAGCTGATTCCCGGCAACGGCCTGCTGGCCACCGTCATTCCCGGCGCCTTCGACGCCTGGATGCAATTGCTGCGCGACCACGGCACGATGCGCGTGCGCGACGTGCTGGAACCCGCCATCTACTACGCCGAGCACGGCCACGCGCTGATGCCGCGCATCTCCAACACCATCGCCGGCCTGAAGGACTTCTTCCAGGCCCACTGGCCCACCACCGCGCAGGTCTACCTGCCTGGCGGCAACGTGCCCGAGGCCCGCAAGCTGTTCCGCAACCCGGCGCTGGCCGCCACCTGGACCCGCGTGCTGCAGGCCGCCGAACAGGCCGGCGGCGACCGCGAGCGCCAGATCGAGGCGGCCCGCGACGCCTTCTACCGCGGCTTCGTCGCCGAGGCGATCGACAAGTTCGCGCGCGGCAACGAGGTCATGGACGAAAGCGGCGAACGCCATCGCGGCGTGATCACCGCCGACGACCTGGCCGGCTGGTCCGCCAGCTACGACCAGCCCGCCACCTATGACTACCACGGCTATACCGTGGCCAAGGCGGGCGCCTGGAGCCAGGGGCCGGTGTTCCTGCAGACCCTGGCGCTGCTCAAGGACATGGACCTGGCCGGCGTCGGCCCGACCAGCGCCGAGTTCGTGCACCGCGTCACCGAGGCCATGAAGCTGGCCTTCGCCGACCGCGAGGCCTACTACGGCGATCCCGCCTTCGTCGACGTGCCGCTGGCCCAGCTGCTGTCCGACGAGTACAACGACGCGCGCCGCGCCCTCATCGGCGAACAGGCCTCGCAGGACCTGCGGCCCGGCCAGATCCCCGGTTTCGAGGCGCAGGTGGCGCGGGTGATGGACACGCTGCAGCGCCTGTCCAAGGTCTCGGCCCCCGGCAGCGCGACCAACGAGCCGACGATGGCCGACATGCGCGCCTCGGTCAAGCGCGGCGACACCACCCACGTCGACGTCATCGACCGCTGGGGCAACATGATCTCGGCCACGCCGTCGGGCGGCTGGTTCCAGTCCTCGCCGGTGATCCCGGAACTGGGTTTCGGCCTGAACACCCGCGCCCAGATGTTCTGGCTGGAAGAGGGCCTGCCGGGCACGCTGGCGCCGGGCAAGCGTCCGCGCACCACGCTGACGCCATCGCTGGCGCTGCGCGAGGGCCGGCCCTACCTGGCGTTCGGCACGCCGGGCGGCGACCAGCAGGAGCAATGGCAGCTGCTGTTCTTCCTGCGTCACGCGCACCATGGCCTGAACCTGCAGGAAGCCATCGACCTGCCGATGTCGCACACCATGCACTTCCCCTCGTCGTTCTACCCGCGCGACCGCAAGCCGGGCCATCTGGCGGTGGAGAGCGGCTTCGGCGCCGAGACCATCGCCGCCCTGCGCGCCCGCGGCCACCAGATCGAGGAGGTGCCGCAATGGTCGGTCGGCCGCCTGACCGCGGCCTCGCGCGACGCCGACGGCCTGCTGCACGCGGCCGCCACGCCGCGCCTGATGCAGGCTTACGCGGTCGGCCGGTGAGCCGCGTGCCGGCGCGCCCGCGAGGCGCGCGCCGGCACGGTTGCGACGATTTGCCGGCATGGGCTATCTTTTGCCCATGACGCCTATCCAGCAGAGCCCGGCGACAGGGGCTCGTCCCCTGACGGGACACGAACCTCTCTTCATCGTCCTGAACACCGGCTCCGGGCGCGGCGACGCGCAAGCGCTGCAGGACATCATCCGCCGCGTGCTCGACGAAGCGGGCCGGCGCTACCAGTTGATGCCGGTCGACGACCCGTCGCGCCTGACCGCCACCGCCCGCGACGCCGTGGCGCAGGCGCGCCAGGCGGACGGCATCGTGGTCGCCGCGGGCGGCGACGGCACCCTCAACGCCGTCGCCAGCCAGGTGCTGGGGCAGGGCGTGCCCTTCGGCATCCTGCCGCAAGGCACCTTCAATTACTTCGGCCGCCGCTACGGCATTTCGCAGGACACCGAAGCGGCGCTGCGCGGCCTGCTCGGCGGCGAGCTGCGGCCGGTGCAGGTCGGCCTGCTCAACGGCCGCCTGTTCCTGGTGAACGCCAGCCTCGGCCTGTATCCCCAGTTGCTGGAAGATCGCGAAGCCTACAAGCAGCGCTTCGGCCGCAGCCGCCTGGTGGCGTTGTGGTCCGGACTGGTGACCCTGCTGCGCGCGCCGCGCCAGCTCGGCCTGCGCCTGGAATACGAAGGCCGGGTGCGCGACCTGCGCGCGCCGACGCTGGTGGTGGGCAACAACCGCCTGCAGCTGGAACACATCGGCATCGACCCGACCGAACTGGACCGCAACCGCCTGGTGGCCATGGCGACCCGGCCGGTCGGCACGCTGGCGCTGTATGGCCTGTTGCTGCGCGGGCTGTTCAGCCGCCTGGGCGATGCCGAACACGTCGTCAATTTTGCTTTTGACCGCCTGGCGGTGTCCATCCGCGGACGCCGCCGGGTCAAGGTCGCCATGGATGGAGAGATTTCCTGGATGGATGCCCCGCTGGAATTCAAGGTGTCCGAAACGCCGCTGCCGTTGGTCGTGCCGGTCGATGCGCCGGACGGAGCGCGCCCATGACCCGCATCCTGCAATTCTCCGACACGCATTTCGGCACCGAGCGCAAGCCGGTGGTCGAGGCCGCCCTGGACCTGGCCCGCGCGCTGGCGCCGGACTTGGTGGTGATCAGCGGCGACATCACCCAGCGCGCCCGGCGCGGCCAGTTCGCCGCCGCCCGCAAGTTCATCGAGCGCTTGTCGCTGCCCGTGCTGGCGGTGCCGGGCAACCACGACATCCCCCTGTTCAATCTTTTCGCGCGCGCGCTCAATCCCTACGGCAACTACAAGCGCGCGCTCGGCGCCGTGCTGGAGCCGATCTACGAGACGCCGGGCCTGCTGGCCATCGGCGTCAACACCACGCGGCCCCGGCGGCGCAAGGACGGCGAGATTTCCGACGCGCAGATCGCGCGGGTGGCGCAGCGCCTGCGCCAGGCCAGGCCGGGCCAGTTGCGCGTGGTGGTGGCGCACCATCCGGTGCGCGCCAAGGTGGAATCCGACCGCTTCAACCTGCTGATCGGCCGCGAACGGGCGCTGTCGGCCTGGGGCCAGGCCGGCGTCGACCTGATCCTGGGCGGCCACATCCACCTGCCCTATGTCCTGCCCGCCAGCGCCAATCCGGCGGTGGCGGCCGGCTGGGTGGTGCAGGCCGGCACCACGTGCTCGCGCCGGGTGCGCGGCAACATTCCCAATTCGGTCAACGTGATCACCTGCGAAGCGGACGGCGATACGCGGGTCTGCCATGTCGAGCGGTGGGACTATGCCGCCGCCACCCACGCCTTCGCGCCGGTCGACAAGACCCTGGTCGCCGGCTAGCGGTGACGGGGCCATCATGAAGGGGGCGCGATGATCGATGCCGATGCGGCCTGGGTGGCCTCCCATGCGTTGCTCCTGTTCACGCTGCTGCCGCTGGGCGCCGCCGCCATCGCGGTGGCGCTGACGCGCGCCTATGCGCAGGCCGCGCCGGCCCTGCGCATGGCCGGCTGGATCGGGGCGGTGGCCCTGTCGGCCGCGGCGTTCCTGGCGCTGGCCGCGGCGGTGACCCGTCCCGGCGTGGTGGTCGAGTTCGACAGCGCCCTGGCGGGCGCCCTCAGCATGTCGCTGGGGGATTCCGTGCTGTGGCTGCTGTCGTGGTTCACCACGCTCGGCGACCGGATGTTCCTCACGGTCCTCGCCGTCCTGGCGACCGCCGCGCTGCTGTGGCGGCGGCAGTGGCGGCTGGCGGCGTTCTATGCGGTGGCCACCGCTGGTGGCGGCCTGCTCAACCGGATGCTCAAGCTGGGTTTCGAGCGCGTGCGGCCCGAGCATGACCATGGATTCGCCACCGCGCTGGGCTGGAGCTTTCCGAGCGGCCATGCCTCGGCCGCCATGGCGGTGTACGGCGGGGCCTGCTACCTGGCCTGGCGCCTGGCGCCGGTTTCCTGGCGGCTGCCCGGCGTGGCGCTGGCGGCGGGGCTGGTGATGGCGATCGGCCTGAGCCGCGTGCTGCTGCAGGTGCACTTCGCCAGCGACGTGGCGGCCGGCTTCGCCATCACCTTCGTCTGGCTGTCGCTATGCGTGGCGGCCACTGAAGGCCTGGCGCGTTCAGCGCGGCGCGATCAAGGCGTTCAATAGCCGCGCGCCCGGCTCGCCCGCGCCCGCCGGCCGCAGCGGCGCGCAGGCATAACGGCCGCCGGCGCTGGCGATGGCCTGGTCCAGGCGCCGCGCGCGCTCGGGCGGCGGCGGCTCCAGATCCACGATCAGCTTGCCGGCCACCGGCGCGCTGACCTCGCCATCGCTGAACCGTTCCAGCGTGCGGTCGATCTCGCGCTCGCGCGGCAGGGCCAGCACGATGGTGTCGGACTCCGCCAGCGCCTCGCGCGCCGAGGTCGCCAGCGTGGCGCTGCCGCGAAAGTCCTCGCAACGGTCCGGATCGATGTCGTAAACGGTCAGGGCGATATCGGGTTCGGCCGCCAGCAGGCGGCGCGCCGCCTGGGTGCCGGTGTGGCCCATCCCGACGATGCTGATGCGCAGGCTCATGATTTGGGTACCGACCAGGTGCTGACGATGTGCGCCAGCGGCTCAGCGGCGCCGGCGGCGGTCAGGATGACCTCGCCGGCGGACAGGCGGCCGACCTTCAGCAACCGGGCGTCGGCGTGGATCGCGCCGGCCGGGCTCTTGCGCAGGAAATTGATGGTCAGGCTGGCGGTTACCGCGTGGGCCTGGCCCGTGGCGCCGACCACCGCGGCGTACATCGCCAGGTCGGCCAGCCCCATCAGCATCGGCCCGGCGACGATGCCGCCGAGCCGCTGATGGCTGTCGCGCGCGGGCAGGACGGCCAGGGCGGTGCCGCGGCCGATCCGCTCCACCTCGATCCCCAACAGCAGGGAAAACGGATGCTGCTCGGCCAGCAGCAGCCGGAAGTCGGCCAGGCTGATCAGCGACGCATCGGCGTCGTCGCGGGGCAGGGGGGAGGGCGTCATCGTTGTTCCAGCGCGAGGCAATAATGATCCAGCAGGACATCGGCCTGCTGGCCCAGGGATTTCAGGCGGCGGGTGTGCAGCAGCAGCAACAGCCCGATCAGATAGGTGAAGACGTTCATCTGCTCGACCTGCGCCGCCTCGGGCGGCCAGGACTTGGTCCGGGCCAGGGCCTGGCCCAGCACGTCGACGCACAGCCGCAGGCGCTGGTTCAGCCGCTCGTCCATGTCGCGGCCCAGGCCGCGCGGCCCCAGCCCCTGGAACAGATACAGCCCCAGCGAGAAATCGGTTGGACGCTCGGCGTAGTAGCCGAAGAACGCCTGGATCGCCTGGCGGGCCGCCGCCGCGGGGCTGCCGCCCGACGTGGCGCTCAAGAGGTGGGTGTGCAGGCGCTGCAGCGATTCGTCCAGCAGGGCGCCGTACAGGACTTCCTTGCCCGCGAACCAGGGGTAGATCGCGCCCGTGGTGCAGCCGGCTTCCTTGGCGATGGCGCGCAGCGTGGTCTTTTCCAGGCCGTCGCGCTCGAAGACGCGCTGGGCGGCGTCCAGGATCATCTGGCGGCGCAGGGCGCTCAGGCGTTCATTGCGGTCGGCGCGCTGGGTGGGCGTGGGCATGGGCGGGGATCAGGACCATTGCATTGTTCCGAAATAATATCGGCGGTTTATTTAAATAACAATGTTATCGAAACTGACGGATGCCGGCTTGGCGGGCGTCCCCGGCGGTCGCCGCGAAAATGCGCCCAACCGGCCTGCGGGGAGTGCGGAAGGAGTCTGAAAGAAAGATCGTGGCGATTCGTTGTTTATTGGGGCCAGGGCTGAAAGTCGCGTGAATACGTGGTCGTCGGGAAAATGCAGGGTTAGCCCTAGTGGGATCGGTCTGATGTTGCAATATCCCAACAGGGCTGTCGCAAACCTGCACTTTTCTGGTGTCGACCATAGCCAGCCCCCCTGATTTTTGATGCAATAGCGTCAACTTCCCTTCGCGGAGTTAGGGGGGCGGCAGGCTGGTTTGCTGGATTGCTGCTCTTGTCACTCAAATCAACGGAGATTTCTTAAATGAAAAAGACTCTGCTCGCTGCCGCCCTGCTCGCCGGTTTCGCCGGTGTCGCCCAGGCAGAAACGTCTGTCACCCTGTACGGCATCATCGACACGGGTATCGGCTACAACAAGATCAGCGGTGCTGGCGATGCCAAGAACGGCAGCAAGATCGGCATGATCAACGGCGTCCAGAACGGTTCGCGCTGGGGTCTGCGTGGCTCGGAAGATCTGGGTGACGGCCTGCGCGCTGTTTTCCAACTGGAATCGGGTTTCGACTCGGGTAACGGCAAGTCGGGCCAAAACGGCCGTCTGTTCGGCCGTCAAGCCACCGTCGGTCTGGCCAGCGACGCCTGGGGTCAACTGGACTTCGGTCGCCAAACCAACATCGCGTCGAAGTACTTCGGCTCGATCGATCCGTTCGGCGCCGGCTTCAACGTCGCCAACATCGGTACCGGCATGAGCGCTGCCAACACGCAACGCTACGACAACATGGTCATGTACCAAACCCCGTCGTTCAGCGGCTTCCAGTTCGGCGTTGGCTACTCGTTCAGCGCCGATGACGGCAATGCTGACGGTTCGACCAAGGCTGATCCGGCTCGCGTTGGCTTCAAGACCGCCGACAACGTCCGCGCCATCACGACCGGCCTGCGTTACGTCAACGGCCCCCTGAACGTCGCTCTGTCGTACGACCAGCTGAACGCTTCGCACAACCAAGCCCAAGGCGAAGTCGACGCGACGCCCCGTTCGTACATGATCGGCGGTTCGTATGACTTCGAAGTGGTCAAGCTGGCCCTGGCCTACGCTCGCACCACCGACGGCTGGTTCGCCACGTCCAACCCGGCTGGCGCTTCGGGCTCGATTACCGTTGACGGTACGTCGCGCAAGCTCGGCTTCGGCACCAACCAGTTCGCTGATGGCTTCAAGGCCAACTCGTACCTGCTGGGTCTGTCGGCTCCGATCGGCGGCGCTTCGAGCCTGTTCGGTTCGTGGCAGCGCGTTGACCCGTCGAACAACAAGCTGACTGGCGACGATGCCACGATGAACGTGTTCTCGGCCGGCTACACCTACGACCTGTCCAAGCGTACCAACCTGTACGCCTACGGTTCGTACTCGAAGAACTACGCGTTCAACGACGGCGTCAAGGCGACCGCTGTTGGCGTGGGCCTGCGTCACCGCTTCTAATCGAAAGCAGGGCGTAAGTCCTGCCTAGATTCTTAGTGCATGAGCGGGCTTCGGCCCGCTCATATGAAACCACCCTTCGGGGTGGTTTTTTGTTTGCGGTCAGTCTGTTTTTACGGTAATTCGCGACCGCTGTGCGGGCGTTTTGCCCTGCCGGCGCGACATATCGGCGCGCGTGGCGGTAAGCTTGCGTGTCCCCCCTTGAATACTGCGATTGTTCCACTGGAGAAATGCAGTCTTTCACCCGCTGTTCACGCTACAGAGTTCAGCCGGAAGTAACCGCGCGAATGCTACAATCCTAAGGTTTGCGCATTTGACGGACGCCTGAATGAACCTGCAACAGTATTTCCCCGTCCTGCTGTTTATCGTAGTGGCCACCCTTATCGGGTTCGCGCTTCTGACGGCCGGCTCCCTCCTTGGCCCGCGGCGTCCCTACGCCGAGAAGCTATCCCCCTATGAGTGCGGCTTCGAAGCGTTCGAAGACGCGCGCATGAAGTTTGACGTGCGCTACTACCTGGTGGCGATTCTGTTCATTCTTTTCGACCTGGAAATCGCGTTCCTGTTCCCGTGGGCCATCGCCCAAGGTACGGTCGGGCTCGTCGGCTTCTGGACGGTCATGGTTTTCCTCGCCGTGTTGACCGTCGGCTTCATCTACGAATGGAAAAAGGGCGCGCTGGACTGGGAATAACCCGCCGGGTTATTTCATCACCGCACGCTATCAGAGACGAATATGGCTATAGACGGCATTCTCAAGCAAGGGTTCATCACAACCAGCGCCGACAAGTTCCTTAACTGGGCGAAAACCGGCTCCATGTGGCCCATGACCTTCGGCCTGGCCTGTTGCGCGGTCGAGATGATGCACGCGGGCGCGGCCCGCTACGACCTGGACCAGTTCGGCATCATCTTCCGCCCCAGCCCGCGCCAGTCCGATCTGATGATCGTCGCCGGCACGCTGTGCAACAAGATGGCGCCGGCGCTGCGCAAGGTCTACGACCAGATGCCCGAACCGCGTTGGGTGGTCTCCATGGGCTCCTGTGCCAATGGTGGCGGTTACTACCACTACTCGTATTCCGTGGTGCGCGGCTGCGATCGCATCGTACCGGTAGACGTCTACGTGCCGGGCTGCCCGCCCACGGCCGAGGCGCTGGTCTACGGCTTGCTGCAGATGCAGAACAAGATCCGTCTGACCAACACGATTGCGCGCTGAGTTTGCGCTCCGGTCCGCGGCCGCCGCAAACGCCGCCGCAGGACCCCGCGAAACAGCGTATCGGTTCACCTAAGCGTACAAGATGATGACCAGGCTCGAAACCCTGAAAAACAATTTGCAGACCACCCTCGGCGCGGACATCGCGCTGACCGAGGCGCTGGGCGAGCTGACGCTCGAAGTGCCCGCGGAGCAGTGGTTCTCCGTCTGCAACAAGCTGCGCACCGAAGCCGGCCTGCGCTTCGAAATCTGTATCGACCTCTGTGGCGTCGATTACCTGACCTGGGGCAACGGCACGCGCCAGCTGCCCGAGGAAACCAACGCCAAGGTGCACCGCGCGCGTTTCGCCGTGGTCGCGCACCTGCTGTCGGTCGAGAACAACTGGCGCCTGCGCGTGCGCACCTGGGCGCCGGACGACGAGTTCCCGATGGTCGCGTCGCTGATGGAATGCTGGCCGGCCGTGGGCTGGTTCGAGCGCGAGGCGTTCGACCTGTACGGCATCGTCTTCGAAGGCCACCCGGACCTGCGCCGCATCCTGACCGATTACGGCTTCATCGGCCACCCGTTCCGCAAGGACTTCCCGCTTTCCGGCACCGTCGAAATGCGCTACGACCCGGAACAGAAGCGCGTCATTTACCAGCCCGTCACGATCGACCCGCGCGAGATCACGCCGCGCGTGGTGCGCGAAGACACCTACGGCTTGGGACGTTGAATCATGGCAGAAATCAAGAACTACACGCTCAACTTCGGCCCGCAGCACCCGGCCGCCCACGGCGTGCTGCGCCTGGTGCTCGAGCTGGACGGCGAAGTCATCCAGCGCGCCGACCCGCACATCGGCCTGCTGCACCGCGCCACTGAAAAGCTGGCCGAGCACAAGACCTACATCCAGGCGCTGCCCTACATGGACCGCCTGGACTACGTGTCCATGATGTGCAACGAGCACGCCTACGTCATGGCCATCGAGAAGTTGCTGGGCGTCGAAGCCCCGCTGCGCGCGCAGTACATCCGCGTGATGTTCGACGAGATCACGCGTCTCCTGAACCACCTGATGTCGCTCGGTTCGCACGCGCTGGACGTGGGCGCCATGGCGGTGTTCCTGTACGCCTTCCGTGAGCGCGAAGACCTGATGGACTGCTACGAAGCGGTCTCGGGCGCGCGCATGCACGCGGCCTACTACCGTCCGGGCGGCGTCTACCGCGACCTGCCGGACACCATGCCGCAGTACGGCGACACCAGCAAATACCGCGGCGAGAAGGAAATGCGCGTCATGAACGACGCGCGTTCGGGCTCGCTGCTGGACTTCATCGAAGACTTCACCAACCGCTTCCCCGCGTGCGTCGACGAGTACGAAACCCTGCTCACCGATAACCGCATCTGGAAGCAGCGTCTGGTCGGCATCGGCGTGGTCGATCCCGAACGCGCCAAGGCGCTGGGCTTCACCGGCCCGATGCTGCGCGGCTCGGGCGTGGCCTGGGACCTGCGCAAGATGCAGCCCTACGAAGTCTACGACCTGCTCGATTTCGACATCCCCGTCGGCGTCAACGGCGACTGCTACGACCGCTACCTGGTCCGCATCGCCGAAATGCGCGAGAGCAACCGCATCATCCGCCAGTGCGTGGAATGGCTGCGCAACAACCCGGGCCCGGTCATGATCGAGAACCACAAGATCGCCCCGCCCAAGCGCACCGCCATGAAGACCAACATGGAAGAGCTGATTCACCACTTCAAGCTCTTCACCGAAGGTTTCCACGTGCCTCCGGGCGAAGCGTTCGCCTCGGTGGAACACCCGAAGGGCGAGTTCGGCATCTACCTGGTGTCGGACGGCGCCAACAAGCCGTACCGCCTGAAGATTCGGGCGCCCGGCTTCGTCCACCTGCAATCGCTGGACGAAATGTCGCGCGGTCACATGATCGCCGACGCCGTCACCATCATTGGTACGCAGGACATCGTTTTCGGCGAGATCGATCGCTGATCCGCCCAGAGACAGTCACGAGCACGCCCGCTTAACCCGGATTCAAACTATGCTGCTTTCCGAACAGGCCTACCAGAAAATCGACCGAGAACTCGCCAAGTTCCCGGCCGACCAGCGGCAGTCCGCCATCATGGCCTCTCTTGCGATCGCGCAAGAAGAGAAGGGCTGGTTGGCTACCGACATCATCGAAGATGTGGCCAACTACATCGGCGTTCCGCCCATCGCGGTGCAGGAAGTCGCCACCTTCTACAACATGTTCGACGTCAAGCCCGTCGGCAAGACCAAGATCGCGGTCTGCACCAACCTGCCCTGTGCCTTGCGCGACGGCGAACGTGCCGGCGACTACCTCAAGCGCAAGCTGGGCGTGGACTATCGCGAGACCACCGCCGACGGCCAGTTCACCCTGGTCGAGGGCGAGTGCATGGGCGCCTGCGGCGATTCCCCCGTGCTGATCGTGAACAACAAGCATATGTGCGTGCGCATGACCGAAGAGAAGCTGGACGCGCTGGTCGCGACCCTCAAGGCGCAAGGAGAGTCGGCATGAACGCGCCGGACATCTACAAGCAGTTCGCGCAGGGCCTGGAGCCCAACCCGCTGAACGACCTGTCCAATTCGATGTGCCTGCACGGCCGCCACATCAAGCCGCAGATCATGGCCGACGTCGACGGCGCCAACTGGCGCCTGGCCGACTACGTCAAGCGCGGCGGCTACGAAGCCCTGCGCAAGATCCTCACCACCGGTATGAAGCCGGAAGACGTGATCGCCGAAGTCAAGGCGTCGGGCCTGCGCGGCCGTGGCGGCGCGGGCTTCCCGACCGGCCTGAAGTGGAGCTTCATGCCGCGCGCCTTCCCGGGCCAGAAGTACCTCGTCTGCAACTCGGACGAAGGCGAACCCGGCACGTTCAAGGATCGCGACATCCTGCGCTTCAATCCGCACATCGTGATCGAAGGCATGGCGATTGCCGCCTACGCGATGGGCATCAGCGTCGGCTACAACTACATCCACGGTGAAATCTTCGAAGTCTACGAGCGCTTCGAAGAGGCCCTGGAAGAGGCGCGCGCCGCCGGCTTCCTGGGCGACAAGATCCTGGGTTCGGAATACAACTTCCAGCTGCACGCATTCCACGGCTACGGCGCCTACATCTGTGGCGAGGAAACCGCGCTGCTGGAATCGCTGGAAGGCAAGAAGGGCCAGCCGCGCTTCAAGCCGCCGTTCCCGGCCAGCTTCGGCCTGTACGGCAAGCCCACCACGATCAACAACACCGAAACCTTCGCGGCGGTGCCCTGGATCATCCGCAACAGCGGCCAGGCCTACCTCGAAGTCGGCAAGCCCAACAACGGCGGCACCAAGCTGTTCTCGATCACCGGCGACGTCGAGCGTCCCGGCAACTACGAGATCCCGCTGGGCACCCCGTTCTCGACCCTGCTGGAACTGGCGGGCGGCATGCGCGGCGGCAAGAAGCTCAAGGCCGTGATCCCCGGCGGCTCGAGCGCCCCGGTGCTGCCGGCCGACATCATGATGGAAACCACGATGGACTACGACGCCATCGCCAAGGCGGGTTCCATGTTGGGTTCGGGCGCCGTGATCGTCATGGACGAGACGCGCTGCATGGTCAAGTCGCTGCTGCGCCTGTCGTATTTCTATTTCGAGGAAAGCTGCGGCCAGTGCACGCCGTGCCGCGAAGGCACCGGCTGGCTGTACCGCATGGTGCACCGCATCGAAAACGGCCACGGCCGTCCGGAAGATCTGGACATGCTGGACAACGTGGCGGGCAACATCATGGGCCGCACCATCTGCGCCCTGGGTGACGCCGCCGCCATGCCCGTGCGTGGCTTCCTCAAGCATTTTCGCGACGAATTCGCGCACCACATCGAGCACAAGTCGTGTGTGGTTCCGCAATATCTGTAGGTCTCAGGAACAGCAATGGTTGAACTAACCGTCGACGGCAATACGGTAGAAGTGCCCGAGGGCAGCATGGTGATGCATGCGGCCCAGAAAGTCGGGCTTTACGTGCCGCATTTCTGCTACCACAAGAAACTGTCCATCGCGGCCAACTGCCGCATGTGCCTGGTCGAAGTGGAAAAGGCGCCCAAGGCGCTGCCCGCCTGCGCCACCCCCGTGACGAACGGCATGGTCGTGCACACCTGCTCCGAGAAGGCTCGCGCCGCTCAGAAGTCGGTGATGGAATTCTTGCTCATCAATCACCCGCTCGACTGCCCGATCTGCGATCAGGGCGGCGAATGCCAGCTGCAGGACCTGGCCGTGGGCTACGGCGGCTCTTCCTCGCGTTACCAGGAAGAAAAGCGCGTGGTGTTCCACAAGGACCTGGGCCCGCTGGTTTCCGCCGAGGAAATGAGCCGCTGCATCCACTGCACCCGCTGCGTGCGCTTCGGCCAGGAAATCGCCGGCGTCATGGAACTGGGCATGCTGGGCCGTGGCGAGCACTCCGAGATCACCTCGTTCGTGGGCCGCTCGATCGAGTCCGAGCTCTCGGGCAACATGATCGACATCTGTCCGGTGGGCGCGCTGACCTCCAAGCCCTTCCGCTACAGCGCCCGCACCTGGGAACTGGCCCGTCGCCGTTCGGTCAGCCCGCACGACAGCCTGGGCGCCAACCTGGTGGTCCAGGTCAAGGGCGACCGCGTCATGCGCGTGGTGCCGTTCGAAGACGAAGCCGTCAACGAATGCTGGATCAGCGACCGCGACCGCTTCTCGTACGAAGGCCTGAACAGCGAAGACCGCCTGTCCGCCCCGATGATCAAGGGCGCCGACGGCAAGTGGCAGGAAGCCTCCTGGGCCGACGCCCTGGCCGCCGTGGCCCAAGGCCTGTCGCGCGTGCGTGACAGCTTCGGCGCCGGCCAGATCGGCGCCCTGGCGTCCGAATACGCCACCACCGAGGAATACGCGCTGCTGGGCCGCCTGGTCCGCGCGCTGGGTTCCGAGAACATCGACTTCCGTCTGCGCCAGACCGATGCCGCCTTCGACGCCGCCCTGACCGGCGCGCCGTGGCTGGGCATGCCGATCGCCGAACTCGACAACCTGGACCGCGTCCTGGTGGTCGGCTCGTTCCTGCGCAAGGATCACCCGCTGATGGCCCAGCGCCTGCGCCAGGCCGCCAAGCGCGGCACGCAGATCCTGATGGTCGACAGCGCCGCCGACGATCCCTTGATGCCGGTCGCCGGCCGCCTCACCGTGGCTCCGTCCGAGCTGCCGCGCGCCCTGGCCGAAGTGGCCGTGGCCCTGGCGCAAGCCAAGGAAGCCGCGGTGCCGGCCGAGTTCGCCTCGGTCACCCCGGGCGAGAACGCCAAGATCATCGCCGCCAGCCTGGCGTCGGGTTCCAACACCGCCGTGCTGATGGGCAACCTGGCCGTGGCCAGCGCCCAGGCCTCGACCCTGGCAGCCAACGGCCGCGCCGTGGCCGACCTGGCCGGCGGCAAGTTCGGCTTCCTGACCTCCGGCGGCAACACCGTCGGCGGTTACCTGGCCGGCGCCATCCCGGGCAAGGGCGGCAAGAACGCCGCCGCCATGCTGGCCGAGCCGCTCAAGGCCTACGTGGTGCTGCACGCCGAGCCGCTGCTGGATGCCGACAACGGCCAGCAAGCCATCGCCGCGCTGCGCGGCGCGCAATTCGCCGTGGCCCTGACGCCTTACCGTTCGGCCGCCGCCGAATGGGCCGACGTCATGCTGCCGGTGGCGCCGTTCACCGAAACCTCGGGCACGTTCGTCAACGCCCAGGGCCTGGCCCAGAGCTTCAAGGGCACGGTCGCGCCGTTCGGCCAGACCCGTCCGGCCTGGAAGGTCCTGCGCGTGCTGGGCAACGTCCTGCACCTGGCCGGCTTCGATGACGAAACCTCCGAGTCCGTGCGCGACACCGCGCTGGCCGGTGGCGTCGAAGGCCGCCTGTCCAACGACATCAAGGCGCCGCTGGGCCTGGGCCAGGCCCTGACCGGCCTGGAACGCGTCGCCGACGTGCCGATCTACCGTACCGACGCCATGGTGCGCCGCTCGGAGCCGCTGCAGGCCGCGCCGGCCTCGAAGCTGCCCGCCGCGCGCATGAACGGCAACACGCTGACCAGCCTCGGCCTGACCGCCGGCGTCAAGGTGCGCGTGACGGGCGGGCAGGGCGCTGTCGAGCTCGAAACCGTGCAGGATGACGCCGTGGCCGATCGCGCCGTGCGCATCGCCGCAGCCTTTGAAAATACCGCAGCCCTGGGTGGCGCATTTGGTCAACTCAGCGTGGAGCGTGCCTGATGGAATGGCTCAATGTTCTTGAAAGCCACGGCACGGCATTGCTGGGCCCGACGGTCTGGATGGTCCTCTGGACCCTCATCAAGATCGTGGTCATCGCCGTGCCCATCATCCTGTGCGTCGCCTACCTGACGTACTGGGAGCGCAAGATGATCGGCGCCATGCACGTGCGCATGGGTCCGAACCGCGTCGGTTTCAAGGGGCTGCTGCAGCCGTTCGCCGACGTGTTCAAGCTGCTGACCAAGGAAGTCGTGGTCCCCAGCCAGGCCAACAAGGTGCTGTTCATCGTGGCCCCCGTGGTCACGCTGATGCCGGCGCTGGCCGCCTGGGCGGTGGTGCCGTTCGGCCCGGACGTGGTCCTGGCCAACGTCAACGCCGGCCTGCTGTACATCATGGCCATCACGTCGATCGGCGTGTACGGCGTGATCGTCGCCGGCTGGGCCTCGAACTCGAAGTACGCGTTCCTGGGCGCGCTGCGCGCCTCGGCCCAGATGCTGTCGTATGAACTGGCCATCGGCTTCGTGCTGGTGACGGTGCTGCTGGTGTCCGGCAGCCTGAACATGTCCGAGATCGTGCATGTGCAGAACCGCGGCTGGTTCGCCGACAAGGGCCTGACGTTCCTGTCCTGGAACTGGCTGCCGCTCTTGCCGCTGTTCGTGATCTACGTGATCTCGGCCGTGGCCGAAACCAACCGCCACCCGTTCGACGTGGTGGAAGGCGAATCGGAAATCGTGGCCGGCCACATGGTCGAATACTCGGGCATGGCCTTCGCGCTGTTCTTCCTGGGCGAATACGCCAACATGATCCTGCTGTCGTGCATGGCGTCGATCATGTTCCTGGGCGGCTGGGCTTCGCCGATCGACATCGCGCCGCTGACCTGGATCCCGGGCTGGATCTGGCTCGGTCTCAAGACGTTCGTCGTGGTTTCGTTGTTCGTGTGGTTCCGTGCGTCGTTCCCGCGTTACCGCTACGACCAGATCATGCGTTTGGGTTGGAAGATCTTCATCCCGCTGACCGGCGTTTGGCTGGTCGTTGTGGCGATCTGGATGCAGACGCCCTGGAACATTTGGCGCTAAGCCGCCAGGCAGAGGCAGGATATGGAAGCGATCAAAGATTTCTTCGGCAGCTTGATGCTGGCCGAACTGCTCAAGGGCATGCGCCTGACGGGCAAGTATTTCTTCAAGCGCAAGGTCACCTTGCGCTACCCGCAGGAAAAGACGCCGACCTCGGCGCGTTTCCGCGGCCTGCACGCGCTGCGTCGCTACCCCAACGGGGAAGAGCGCTGCATCGCGTGCAAACTGTGTGAAGCCGTGTGCCCCGCGCTGGCCATCACCATCGAGTCGGACCAGCGTGACGACGGCACCCGCCGCACCACGCGCTACGACATCGACCTGACCAAGTGCATTTTCTGCGGCTTCTGTGAGGAAAGCTGCCCCGTGGACTCGATCGTGGAAACGCACATCCACGAATACCACGGTGAAAAGCGCGGCGACCTGTATTTCACCAAAGACATGCTGCTCGCCGTGGGCGACCGCTACGAAGCCGAAATCGCCCGCCGCCGGGCCGAAGACGCTCCCTACCGTTGAGCCCAGGGTCCTGATCCATGACTTTTACCACTGTCCTGTTTTACATACTGGCCGCCGTGCTGGTGATCGCGGCGTTCCGCGTGATCACCGCGCGCAGCCCGGTCACCGCCGTCCTGCACCTGATCCTGGCGTTCGCCAACGCGGCCATGCTGTGGATGCTGCTGGGCGCCGAGTTCCTCGCGCTGCTGCTGGTGCTGGTGTACGTGGGCGCCGTGATGGTGCTGTTCCTGTTCGTCGTCATGATGCTGGACATCCGCATGGATGCCCTGCGCCAAGGCATGAAGACCTACCTGCCGCTGGGCCTGGTGATCGGCCTGGTGATGGTGCTGGAAATGGCCTTCGTGCTGGGCTCGACCTGGTACGGCTCGGGCCCGCAAGCCCCGGTCGCCGGCGACTACAACAACGCCCGCGCGCTCGGTGAAGCGATGTACACGCACTACATCTACGCCATCGAAGTCGGCGCCGCGCTGCTGCTGGTCGGCATGGTCGCCGCCATCGCGCTGACCCTGCGCCGCCGCCGCGACGTGAAGTACAACGACCCGGTCGCCGCGGTTCGCGTGCGCTCGAAGGACCGTTTCCGCATGGTGAGCATGCCCGCCCAGAGCGAGCGCGCCCAGGCCCAGAACGGTACCGCCGCGCCCCAAGGAGAAAAACAATGACGCTGACGCTGGCCCATTATCTGATCCTGGGGGCGATCCTGTTCGCCATCGGGATCTTCGGCATCTTCCTGAACCGCCGCAACCTGATCATCCTGCTGATGTCCATCGAGCTGGTGCTCCTGGCCGTCAACATGAACTTCGTGGCGTTCTCCAGCTGGTTCGGCGACACCGCCGGCCAGGTGTTCGTGTTCTTCATCCTGACCGTGGCCGCCGCCGAGGCGGCGATCGGTCTGGCCATTCTGGTGCTGCTGTTCCGCAACCTGAACACGATCAACGTTGACGAACTCGATCGCCTGAAGGGCTGACGGGGTATTGGAAGAAAATGTCTAGCTCACCCAATCTCTACCTGCTCATCGCGCTGGCGCCGCTGGCCGGAGCAATCCTCGCGGGCCTTTTCGGCACCGGGTTCCTGGGCCGTCCGATCGGCCGCCGCGCCTCGCACGTCATCACCATCCTGGGCGTGCTCATCTCCGCCATCGGTTCGGTGGTGGTGCTGGGCGACGTGCTCAACGGCCTGCGCTTCGACGGCGCGGTCTACACCTGGAGCCTGATCGGCCAGACCAAGCTGGAAATCGGCTTCCTGATCGATCCGCTGTCGGCCATGATGATGGTCGTGGTGACCTCGGTGTCGCTGATGGTGCACATCTACACCATCGGCTACATGGCCGACGATCCCGGCTACCAGCGCTTCTTCTCGTACATCTCGCTGTTCACGTTCTCCATGCTGATGCTGGTGATGTCGAACAACATGGTGCAGCTGTTCTTCGGCTGGGAAGCGGTGGGCCTGGTCTCGTACCTGCTGATCGGTTTCTGGTACACCCGCCCGACCGCGATCTTCGCCAACATGAAGGCGTTCCTGATCAACCGCGTCGGCGACTTCGGTTTCGTCCTCGGCATCGGCCTGCTGTTCGCCTACGCCGGCACCATGCACTACGGTGAAGTGTTCGCCCAGGCCGACAAGCTGTCCAAGCTGACGCTGCCCGGTTCGGACTGGATGCTGCTGACCGTGGCCTGCATCTGCCTGTTCATCGGCGCCATGGGCAAGTCGGCGCAGGTGCCCCTGCACGCCTGGCTGCCCGACTCGATGGAAGGCCCGACCCCGATCTCCGCGCTGATCCACGCCGCCACCATGGTGACGGCCGGCATCTTCATGGTCGCGCGTTTCTCGCCGCTGTTCGAGCTGTCGGACACCGCGCTGTCGTTCATCATCGTGATCGGCGCCATCGGCGCGCTGTTCCTGGGCATCCTGGGCATCATCCAGAACGATATCAAGCGCGTGGTGGCGTATTCGACGCTGTCGCAGCTGGGCTACATGACCGTCGCGCTGGGCGCCTCGGCCTACTCGGTGGCGATCTTCCACCTGATGACGCACGCGTTCTTCAAGGCGCTGCTGTTCCTGGGCGCGGGCTCGGTCATCATCGGCATGCACCACGACCAGGACATCCGCAACATGGGCGGCCTGCGCAAGTACATGCCCATCACCTGGATCACCTTCCTCTTGGGCACGCTGGCCCTGGTCGGCACGCCGTTCTTCTCGGGTTTCTACTCGAAGGAACACATCATCGAGGCCGCCGGCGCCGCCCACGTCTGGGGCGCCAGCTTCGCCTACTACGCCACGCTGATCGGCGTGTTCGTGACCTCGCTGTACTCGTTCCGCGTGTACTTCCTGGTCTTCCACGGCAAGGAACGCTTCGACACCAGCGACCACGGTCATGGCCACGGCCACGACGCGCATGGCCATGACGACCACGGTCACGACGACCATGGCCACGGCCACCACGGCGGCAAGCCGCACGAGTCGCCCTGGGTCGTGACCCTGCCGCTGATCCTGCTGGCGATCCCGTCGGTGCTGATCGGCGCCTGGGCGGTGGATCCGATGCTGTTCGGCAAGTTCTTCAACGGCGTGATCACGGTGCTGCCGCAGCATCCCGCCATGCACGAGCTGCACGAAGAGTGGCACGGCTGGGTCGCCTTCGGCCTGCACGCCTTCCAGACCCTGCCGTTCTGGCTGGTCGTGGCCGGCGCGGTCATCGCCTGGTACTGCTACCTGATCAACCCGAAGGTCCCGGCCGCGATCAAGTCGAGCCTGTCGGGCGTCAACAAGGTGCTTGAGAACAAGTACTACGTCGACTGGGTCAACGAGCAGATCATCGCCCGCGGCCTGCGCTGCCTGGGCCGTGGCCTGTGGCAGACCGGCGACCGCGGCATCATCGACGGCTTCCTGATCAACGGCAGCGCCCGCGTGGTGGGCTGGGTGTCGGCGATCAGCCGCCACCTGCAGTCCGGCTTCATCTATCACTACGCGTTCGCGATGATCATCGGCATCATGGCGCTGGTGACTTTCTTTGTGCTGATTCCCCAATGATGGCAAGCGAGATGGCATCCAACACTTTCCCCTGGCTCACGCTTGCGATCTTTGTCCCGATCGTATTCGGCCTGCTGGTGCTGGCGGTGGGCCGTGACGACCGTCCCGGTCTGACGCGCGGCCTGTCGCTGGTCGGCTCGATCGCCGGCTTCCTCGTCACGATCCCGCTGTACACCGGGTTCGACTCCAAGACGGCTGCCATGCAGTTCGTCGAGAAGACCTCCTGGATCGAAGCCTTCAACGTCAACTACCACCTGGGCGTCGACGGCATTTCGCTGTGGTTCGTGCTCCTGACCGCGTTCATCACCATCATCGTGGTGCTGGCCGGCTGGGAAGTCATCACCAGCCGCGTGTCCCAGTACATGGCCGCCTTCCTGATCCTGTCGGGTCTGATGGTCGGCGTGTTCTGCGCGCTGGACGGCATGCTGTTCTACGTGTTCTTCGAAGCCACGCTGATCCCGATGTACATCATCATCGGCGTCTGGGGCGGACCGAACCGGGTCTACGCGGCCTTCAAGTTCTTCCTCTACACCCTGATGGGCTCGCTGCTGACGCTGGTCGCGTTCGTCTACCTGTGGCACGCCTCGGGCGGTTCGTTCGACATCCTGACCTGGCAGCAGACCAAGCTGGGCTACACCCCGCAGATCCTGATCTTCGTGGCGCTGCTGGCGGCCTTCGCCGTCAAGGTGCCGATGTGGCCGGTGCACACCTGGCTGCCGGACGCCCACGTCGAGGCGCCCACGGGCGGCTCCATCGTGCTGGCCGCGATCATGCTGAAGCTGGGCGCCTACGGCTTCCTGCGCTTCTCGCTGCCGATCGCGCCCGACGCCTCGCACAGCCTGGCCGGCCTGATGATCACGCTGTCGCTGATCGCCGTGATCTACATCGGCCTGGTCGCGATCGTGCAGGACGACATGAAAAAGCTGGTGGCCTATTCGTCGGTCGCCCACATGGGCTTCGTCACCCTGGGTTTCTTCATCTTCAACACGGCCGGCGTCGAAGGCGCCATCGTGCAGATGATCTCCCACGGCTTCGTCTCGGGCGCCATGTTCATGTGTATCGGCGTGCTCTATGACCGCATGCACTCGCGCCGCATCGCCGACTACGGCGGCGTGGTCAACGTGATGCCGCGCTTCGCCACGTTCTTCATCCTGTTCTCGATGGCCAACAGCGGCCTGCCGGCCACCAGCGGTTTCGTCGGCGAGTTCATGGTGATCATGGGCGCGGTCGAGCACAACTTCTGGATCGGCCTGCTGGCGGCCACCGCGCTGATCCTGGGCGCTTCGTATTCGCTGTGGATGGTCAAGCGCGTGGTCCTGGGCGACATCGCCAACGACCACGTCCGCGAACTGACCGATATCAACCGCCGCGAATTCGTGATTCTTGGCGTGATGGCGATCGCCGTGCTGTACATGGGGATCTATCCCAAGCCCTTCACCGACGTGATGCACGTGTCGGTCGAGGCCCTGCTGCAACACGTTGCCGTCTCGAAACTGTAAGACAAGACAATGATGCAATCCCAAATCGATTTCGCCCTGGCGACACCGGAAATCCTCCTGCTGGTTTTCGGCCTGGCTATCCTGCTCGTCGACGCGGTCAGCAATCACCCCGAGCGCAAGCCGACGTTCCTGCTGACCATGCTTGCGCTGGGCGTGCTGACCGTGGTGTCGGTGCTGCAGTGGAAGAACGGCGTCACGGGTTCGACCTTCAACGGCCTGTACGTCACCGACGAACTGTCGCACCTGCTCAAGATCGCCTCGTACATCGCGGTGGCGGTCACGCTGGTCTACGGCCGCGTCTACGCCCAGCTGCGCGACATGATGCGCGGCGGCGAACTGTACGTGCTGACGCTGTTCGCCCTGCTGGGCCAGATGGTGATGATCTCGTCGGGCAACCTGATCTCGATCTACCTGGGCCTGGAACTGATGTCGCTGGCGCTGTACGCGCTGATCGCGCTGCGTCGCGACAACGTCGTCGCCACCGAAGCCGCCATGAAGTACTTCGTGCTGGGCGCGCTGGCCTCGGGCTTCCTGCTGTACGGCATGTCGATGGTCTACGGCGCCACCGGTCACCTCGACCTGGCTGAAGTCTCCAAGGTCATCGCCGCCGGCAAGGCCGAGAAGCTGGCCCTGGTGTTCGGTATCGTGTTCCTGGTCTCGGGCCTGGCGTTCAAGCTCGGCGCCGTGCCGTTCCACATGTGGGTGCCGGACGTCTACCAGGGTTCGCCGACCGCGGTCACGCTGATCCTGGGCGGCGCGCCCAAGCTGGCGGCCTTCGCCATCACGCTGCGCCTGCTGGTCGACGGCCTGCACGGCCTGGCGGCCGACTGGCAGCCGATGCTGATGATCCTGGCGGTGCTGTCGCTGGCCATCGGCAACCTGACCGCCATCGCGCAGACCAACTTCAAGCGCATGCTGGCCTACTCGACCATCTCGCACATGGGCTTCGTGCTGCTGGGCCTGATGTCGGGCTCGGTGGTCGGCAAGCCGGAACTGGCCTCGTCCGCCTACGGCGCGTCGCTGTTCTACATGCTGACCTACGTGCTGACCACGCTGGCCAGCTTCGGCATCGTGCTGCTGCTGTCGCGCCAGGGTTTCGAGTGCGAGCACATCGATGACCTGAAGGGCCTGAACCGTCGCAGCCCGTGGCATGCCGCCATCGTGCTGCTGCTGATGTTCTCGCTGGCCGGCATCCCGCCGCTGGTGGGCTTCTACGCCAAGCTGGCGGTGCTGCAGGCGCTGGTCAGCGCCGGTCACGTCACGCTGGCCGTGATCGCGGTGCTGTTCTCGCTGATCGGCGCGTTCTACTACCTGCGCGTGGTCAAGGTCGTGTACTTCGACGAGCCGGCGGCCGATGCCGCCCCGATGTCGGCCACCTGCGGCCAGCGCGGCGTGCTGTCGGTCAACGGCCTGCTGATCCTGGTGCTGGGCCTGTTGCCCGGCGGCCTGATGGCCCTGTGCGTGCAGGCCATCCGCAGCTCGCTCAGCCTGTAAGCGGACCGGGCCATGAACCAGACCCTGGCGGTATGGCTCCTGATCGCGCTGGCCCTGGTCAGCGCGAATCTGCCCTTCCTGACGGAACGCGTGTTCGCCGTGCTGCCGTGGAAGCGGGGCGGGGCGGATGCCGTCAAGCCGTTCTGGATGCGCCTGGTCGAAGTGCTGGTGTTCTACCTGATCGTGGGGGCCCTGGGCTTCACGTTCGAGTCCGTGCTGGGCAACCGCTTCGCGCAGACCTGGGAGTTCTACGCCATCACGCTGAGCCTGTACCTGGTGCTGGCTTATCCCGGTTTCGTGTATCGCTATCTGTTCAAGCGGCACCCGCGGCTGCGGACCTGAGCCGGCCGCGCCGAGCAGTACCTTTGAAACGCCCCGCAAGGGGCGTTTTGCTTTGATGCCTCGGTGTCTCCGCTGATTGCCGATTCCGTGGCGAAATATCGTCAAATCACGGCATTTCCGCGTTACCGCGTCCGATTTCCCTCGTCGAACTGAACCCGATCGGCTTTCCCGTTCAGAATCGCAACCTTTCATAAACAGAAATGGTTGTCATTCACAACCTGGAGGGCTTGATCGTGAAACGCGAAGATGCATGCGCGCTGAATTCACTGGCCGGGTCGCTGGCCGCCGCCGTGGCGATGCCCGCGCTGTTCGCCAGTCCCTATGCGATGGCGCAAGCGGGCGCCAGCCACATTCCCCAGCTGGCGCCGGTGCAGGTGGAGGGCGAGGCCTCGCCCTACCAGCCGGACAGCGTGCAGTCGTCCAAGATGACCGCGCCGCTGCTGGATACGCCGCGCTCGGTGCAGGTGGTGCCCAAGCAGGTCATCTCCGACCAGTCCGCGACCTCGCTGCAGGACGTGCTGCAGAACTCGCCGGGCATCACCTTCGCCGCGGGCGAAGGCGGACGCGCCGGCGGCGACCTGCCCGTCATCCGCGGCCAGAACGCCGCCAGCAGCCTGTTCCTGGACGGCATGCGCGACGTCAGCATGCAGGCGCGCGACACCTTCAACCTGGAACAGGTCGAGATCATCAAGGGCCCCGATTCGGTCTACGCCGGCCGCGGCGGCGCGGGCGGCAGCATCAACCTGGTCAGCAAGGCGCCCAAGGCCAAGGACGCCATCGAGGTCACGGGCCAGATCGGCACCGACAGTAACTACCGGGGCACGCTCGACAGCAACTGGCGGCTGGGCGAGAAGTCGGCCTTCCGTCTGAACGTCATGGGCAACAAGGGCGATGTGCCGGGCCGTGACAAGGCGGTGGACTTCGAGCGCTGGGGCGTGGCGCCGTCGCTGGCGCTGGGCATGGGCACGCCAACCCGTATCACGCTCAGCTACTACCACTACCAGAACGACAGCATGCCGGATTACTCCATCCCCTATGACCCGCGAGTGGGCCTGCCGGTGACGGAGACCCTGGGCATCAGCCGCAAGAACTTCTATGGCCTGGCCGGGCGCGATTTCATGAAGACGCGCGATGACCTGGCCACGGTCGATTTCCAGCATGATTTCTCCGACAGGCTCAAGCTGCGCAGCGTGGTGCGATATGGCCACGAGACCGCCGACTATCTGGCCACCCAACCCGACCTCACGCTCGCCAACCTGCCCGCGGGGATCGTGAACCGGCCGGCCTATGGCAGGTACTACACCACCAAGGCCTTCGCGAACCAGACCGACCTGAGCGGCGAGTTCGAGTCGGGCGGCGTCAAGCATGGCTTCGACCTGGGTTTCGAATACACCAGCGTCGAGCAGACCATGGCCTACAACAACGACCAGGTCCTGGCGTCGGATGGCGTCACCAAATGCCCGGCCGACCTGGCGCAGACCTCGCTGCGCGATCCCGATCCGAGCGTGTCCTATCCGTGCCGCACCGTCCGCAGCTGGCCGGCGCCCTATGCCACCGACACGCTGGCGCTGTACGGCTTCGACACGCTCAAGTTCGACGAGCAGTGGCAGGCCAGCGTCGGCCTGCGCTGGGATAACTACCGCGCCAGCGGCCACGACAAGAAAGAGCAGGGCTACCGCCGCACCGACAATCTGCTGAACTATCAGCTGGGCCTGGCGTACAAGCCGGTGCCCGAAGGCACGCTCTACGCCTCCTATGGCACGTCGTCGACGCCGTCCGCGGTGGCGGGCGCCACGGCGTCCGACATCCTGAGGAAAAGCTCGGACGAGGCGGCGGCGCCGGAAAAGAGCCGCTCGGTCGAGGCGGGCGTCAAATGGCAGGTGCTGGACGAACGCCTGACGCTCTCGGGCGCGGTGTTCCAGGACACGCGCAAGCACACCAACATCGAGGTGATGCCGAACGAGTACGAGCAGGCGGGCGAGACCCGGGTGCGCGGGATCGAACTGGGTTTCTCGGGTGCCATCACGCCCGCCTGGAACGTCTATGGCGGCTACACCTTCCTGGACAGCAAGCTGATCCGGGGCGGCCGCAAGGATATCGGCGCCGAGGGCCGGGACCTGCCGAACACGCCGCGCAACGCATTCAGCCTCTGGACCTCCTACAAGGTGCTGCCTGAACTGACGCTGGGCGCGGGCGCCTATTACGTCGACAAGGTCTACGGCAACACGAATACGGATGTCGATGCCCACGGCGCGCCCAAGACGCGCTGGGTGCCGTCGTACTGGCGCTTCGACGCCATGGCCAAGTACCGCTTCAGCCCGAATCTCTCGGTCCAGCTCAATGTGTTGAACGTGTTCGACGAGACGTTCTACACGCGGGCCAGGCCGAGCAACCATGCCGCGCTCGGCACGGGGCGGGCGGCCTTGCTGTCGGTGAAAGTGCGCTACTGATCGGCGCGCGGCATGAAGAAGGCCACCTTTCGAGGTGGCCTTTTTTTCATGGAGCCGTCGGGCGGGGACGTTGACGGGCGAGCCTTGAGAACGCCGGGAGGCTGTCGACGCGGCACGGCGCAATGGTTCAGTTTTTATTCAGGGAATACCCGCGTTATGAGTTGTTATATATCGCGAATGTTTACTTAACTTGTGTTGTTTTTTTCCCGACTTTACGAGGTATTCACCTTTCTTTCAGGAACCTTTCAGGTTCGGCGTCCAGAATCGCAACCTTCAAAAAAACAAGAATCGTTGTTATTCATATTCTGGAGAAAGCGTTGAAATCCGAAGACACTTTTGCCGTCACCTCGCTCAGCGGATCGCTGGCCGCGGTGCTGGCGACCCCGGCGCTGTTCCTGGCATCCGGCGCGCAGGCGCAATCGGGCGGCCAGGGCGTGACGCAGTTATCGCCCGTGCAGGTGCAGGGCGACACGCTGGTGCCGTACGACGTCAAGGATTCCGCCTCCACCAAGTTCACCGCGCCCTTGCTGGACACGCCCAAATCGGTGCAGGTGATCCCGCAGGAAGTGATCCAGAACCAGGCCGCCTCCACCCTGACGGAAGCGCTGCGCAACTCGCCCGGCATCACGTTCGGCGCGGGCGAGGGCGGCAATCCGCTCGGCGACCGTCCGATCATCCGCGGCTACGACGCCCAGGCCAGCACCTACGTGGATGGCATGCGCGACATCGGCGCGACCTCGCGCGAAGTGTTCAACCTGGAGCAGATCGAGGTCATCAAGGGCTCCGACGGCGCCTTTGGCGGCCGTGGCGGCGCCGGCGGCAGCATCAACCTGATCAGCAAGACGGCCAAGGCCGAGAACTTCACCGCGGCCAGCCTGGGCATCGGCACCGACAACTACTATCGCGGCACGATCGACAGCAACTGGCTGCTGGGCGAGAAGACCGCCTTCCGCCTGAACGCCATGTACCATGACGCCGACGTGGCCGGCCGCGACATGGTCAACAACAGCCGCTGGGGCGTGGCGCCCACCATCACCTTCGGCGTCAACACGCCGACCCGCGTGACGCTGAGCTACTACCACATGCAGTCGGACGACCTGCCCGACAGCGGCATCCCGTACGCCTACCCGAGCACCAAGGTGCAGCGCAACGGCAGCTACATGGGCGTCACGGAAACCGGCCCGGCCAGCGTCAACCGCAACAACTTCTACGGCCTGTCCAGCGACTACCGCAAGACCACGTCCGACATGGGCACGATCGGCATCGAGCACGATTTCTCGAACCGCCTGACCCTGCGCAACATGACGCGCTACACCTACTCGACCCAGGACTACGTCTGGACGCAGCCCGACGACAGCCAGGGCAACGTGCTCAACGGCCGCGTCTGGCGCCGCGCCAACACCCGCGCCAGCCGCGTCGACAGTCTGGCCAACCAGACCGAGCTGACGGGCAAGTTCGAGACCGGCTCGCTCAAGCACAGCTTTAACGTCGGCATCGAGCTGTCCAAGGAAGAAGGCAAGAAGGACACGCTGGCGGTCAACCGCGGCTCGGGCTCGGGCCCGGCGAACGCGTGCAATGCACTGGGCGCGGCATCGAACTACAACTGCACCAGCCTGTACGACCCGGATCCGCACGATCCCTGGGTCAACACGCTGGACGGCGACCGCCTCGGCCAGCCGACCCGCTCGCGCACCATCACCAAGTCGATCTACGCTTTCGACACCGTTGAACTGTCGCCGCAATGGCTGGTCAACGGCGGCCTGCGCCTGGACCGCTACGAGACCAAGTTCACCAATACCCCGGCCAACAACTACCAGGTCATCAAGCGCGACGACACGCTGCTGAACTACCAGCTGGGCCTGGTGTTCAAGCCGACCGACAACGGCAGCGTGTACGTGTCGTACGCGACCTCGTCGACGCCGTCCAACGCCACGCTGGGCGAAGGCAGCGAAAGCCTGGCCCTGACGCCGGGTCGCGGCAACGTCGGCCTGAACGCGGCCGACATGGCGCCGGAAAAGAACAAGACCTACGAGATCGGCACCAAGTGGGATGTGCTCGACCGCCGCATGACGCTGACGGCCGCGCTGTTCCGCACCGAGACCACCAACGCCCGCGTCACGCTGCCGTCCGGCGACTACGCCATGGCCGGCAAGAAGGAAGTGAACGGCCTGGAGCTGGGTTTCTCGGGCAGCATCACGCCGGCCTGGCAGGTGTTCGGCGGCTACACGTTCATGAAGAGCAAGCTCAAGGACGGTTCGGGCGCCGACGAGGGCAACGATTTCCCCAACACGCCCGAGAACAGCTTCAGCCTGTGGTCGACCTACGCGGTGACGCCGGACTTCACGCTGGGCGGCGGCGCCTATTACGTGGGCAAGCAGTACGGCAACACCACCAACACCACCTACATTCCGTCGTACTGGCGCTTCGACGCGATGGCCGGCTACCGCTTCAACAAGAACTGGAACGTGCAGCTGAACGTCTTCAACCTGTTCGACAAGACCTACTACGACAAGGCCTATCCGGCGCACTACGCCAACATCGCGCCGGGCCGCTCGGCGATCCTGAGCGTGAACATGCGCTATTGATTCGCGAGTCCGGGCGCCGCGCATGCGGTTCCCGGGCGGGTTCAGCCCAAGAAAAAGCCACCTCGACGGTGGCTTTTTTCTTGGGCGGATGCGGCGCGATCAGCTTTCGAACCAGTTCAGCACGCCGTCCAGGCCAGAGACGTTCAGCGCGTAGCGCGTCTGCTGCCGCACCAGCGGCTTGGCGTGGTAGGCCACCGGGAAGCCGGCGGCGCCCAGCATCTTCAGGTCGTTGGCGCCATCGCCCATGGCGATGATCTGTTCCTTGGTCGCGCCATGGGTGCGGGCGAACTCGCGCAGGTACACGGCCTTGGCGTCGGCGTCCAGGATGTCGCCGAGCACGCGGCCCGTCAGCACGCCGTTGTCGATCTCCAGCGTATTGGCGTGGGCGCTGTCCAGCCGCAGGCGCTCGCGCAGGCGGTCGGTGAAGAAAGTGAAGCCGCCCGACACCAGCAGCACCTTGATGCCGGCCGCCTGGGCGGTGGTGATCAGGCGCTCGGCGCCCGGGTTCAGGCGCAGCTTCTCGGTGTAGACCTGCTCCAGGGCCTCGGCCGGCACGTCCTTGAGCAGCGCGACGCGGCGGCGCAGGCTGTCGGAGAAGTCCTTGATCTCGCCGCGCATCGCCGCCTCGGTGATCTCCGAGACCTTGTCCTTGACGCCCGCCACGCCGGCGATCTCGTCGATGCACTCGATGTTGATGAGCGTCGAGTCCATGTCCATCGCCAGCACCTTGCAGTGCGACAGCTTCAGGCCGGCCGGCACGAAGGCGGTATCGACGCCGTGGCGCTCGGCCCACGACACCACCTGGGCGCGGGTCGCGTCATCGTGCTGCACGTCGAGCAGGCGGGCCGCGGTGGCGCTGATGCGGGCCACGCCCTGCGCCTGCGCCAGGGCGGCGATCTGTTCGGCGTGTTCGACCGTCAGGCCGGGGGATTGAACGACGAGGTGATGGATAGTCATAAAAATGCGAAGGTCGGGGCGGGTTACTTCAAGGCGCGCAGCACGGCGCGCACGGCGTCGGCGCGGGCCGGGATCTGCGCGGCCTTGATCTCAACCCGCAATTTATCCTGTCCGGCGAGTTTGATGTGGCGTTGTCGCTGCACCAGCTCGATGATTTTCGCCGGATCGACGCTGGTCTTGGGGCCGAACTGCAGCAGCGCCTGGGTTTCGCTGGCGTCGATCTTGACGATGCCCAGCGGTTGCGCGGCCAGGCGCAGGCGGTGCGTGGTCAGCAGCGTCTGCGCCGCTTCGGGCAGCTTGCCGAAGCGGTCGATCAGTTCTTCCTGGATCTGGATCAGGTCGTCTTCATCGGCGGCGTGGGCCAGGCGCTTGTAGACGCTCAGGCGCGCGTGCACGTCGGCGCAGTAGTCGGACGGCAGCAGCGCCGGCGCATGCAGGTTGACCTCGCAGGCGAGGTTGAAGGGCGCGTCCAGGTCCGGCTCCTCGCCGGCGCGCAGGGCGCGCACCGCCTCGTTCAGCATCTCGTTGTACATCGAGAAGCCCACTTCCTGGATGTTGCCGGACTGCGAGTCGCCCAGCACCTCGCCGGTGCCGCGGATCTCCAGGTCGTGCATGGCCAGGTAGAAGCCCGAGCCCAGTTCCTCCATGGCCTGGATCGCCTCCAGCCGCTTCTTGGCGTTGCTGGTGATGGCGTCCTCGCCCGGCGTCAGCAGGTAGGCGTAGGCCTGGTGGTGCGAACGGCCGACGCGGCCGCGCAGCTGGTGCAGCTGCGCCAGGCCGAAACGGTCGGCGCGGTGGATCACGATGGTGTTGGCGCTGGGCACGTCGATACCGGTCTCGATGATGGTGGTGCACAGCAGCACGTTGTAGCGCTGCTGGTAGAAGCCCTTCATCACCTGTTCCAGCTCGCGCTCGGGCATCTGGCCGTGGGCCACCGCGATGCGGGCCTCGGGCACCAGCTCTTCGAGGCGGGCGCGGCGGTTGTGGATGGTCTCGACCTCGTTGTGCAGGAAGTAGCATTGGCCGCCGCGCTTGAGCTCGCGCAGCAGCGCTTCGCGCAGCGTGCTGCCGTCTTCGCGCCGCACGAAGGTCTTGATGGCCAGCCGCTTTTGCGGCGCCGTGGCGATGACCGAAAAATCGCGGATGCCTTCCAGCGACATGCCGAGCGTGCGCGGGATCGGCGTGGCCGTCAGCGTCAGCACGTCGACCTCGGCGCGCAGCGCCTTGAGCGCCTCCTTCTGGCGCACGCCGAAGCGGTGTTCCTCGTCGATGATGACCAGCCCGAGGCGCTTGAACTTCACGTCCTTGGACAGGATCTTGTGGGTGCCGATGACGATGTCGACGCGGCCGTCGTTGATGCCCTCGATGGCCGCGGACACTTCCTTGGCCGAGCGGAAGCGCGACAGCTCCACCACCCGCACCGGCCAGTCGGCGAAGCGGTCGGAGAAGGTCTGCGCATGCTGTTCGGCCAGCAGCGTGGTGGGGCAGAGCAGGGCGACCTGCTTGCCGTTGGCCACGGCCAGGAACGCGGCGCGCAGCGCCACCTCGGTCTTGCCGAAGCCGACGTCGCCGCACACCAGGCGGTCCATCGGGCGGCCCGAGGTCATGTCGGCGATCACGGCCTCGATGGCGGCGGCCTGGTCAGCGGTCTCCTCGAAGCCGAAGCCTTCGGCGAAGGCCTGGTAGTCGTTGAGCGGCAGGTTGAAGGCGAAGCCCTCGCGCGCGGCGCGCTGCGCATACAGCGCCAGCAGTTCGGCGGCGGTGTCGCGCACCTGCCTGGCGGCCTTGCGGCGCGCCTTGTCCCACTGGCCCGAGCCCAGCTGGTGCAGCGGCGCGGCTTCCGGATCGGCGCCGCTGTAGCGGGCGATCACGTGCAGTTGCGATACCGGCACATACAGCGTGCTGCCGTTGGCGTATTCGAGATGCAGGAACTCCATCTCGCCTTCGCCCATGTCCATGTTGACCAGGCCGTGGTAGCGGCCGATGCCGTGCTGCGCGTGCACCACGGGGTCGCCGGCGCGCAGTTCGGACAGGTCGCGCACCATCGCTTCGACGTTGCTGGCACGCTCCTGGTCGCGCTTGCCGCGCCGGCCGGTGCTGGTCAGCCCCGGATAGAGGTCGTTCTCGGTCAGGAACGCCAGGTTGGCCTGCGGCAGTTCGAAGCCGGTGGCCAGTGGCGCGGCGACGATGCCGAAGTGGGCGTCGGAGGCCAGGAAAGCCTCGATGCTGTCCGGCTGCGCGTCGGGCGTGACGCCGAACTCGTTGAGCATCTGCACCAGCGTCTCGCGGCGGCCGGCCGAGTCGGCGCACAGCAGCACGCGGCCTTGCGGCTTGCCGACATGCGTGCGCAGCTTGGCGATCGGGTCCTCGGCGCGGCGCGCCACGCTGACGTCGGGCGCGGCGCGAAAGTCGGGGTGCGGCTGGCCGGCGGCCAGCGCCAGGCGGCGGAAATCCTTCAGGCGGGCGTACAGCGCCTGTTCGTCCAGGAACAGCGCGGACGGCGGCAGCACCGGGCGCTCGCGGTCGCTCTTGAGGAAGCCGTAGCGGCTGCCGGTGTCCTGGCTGAAACGCATCATGGCGTCGTCGATGTCGCCGACGGTGACGGTGATGGTGCCTTCCGCCAGGTAGTCGAACAGCGTCGCGGTTTCGTCGAAGAACAGCGGCAGGTAGTACTCGACCCCGGCGAAGGGGATGCCGTTGCCGATGTCCTTGTAGGGCAGGGCGCGCGAGGGATCGCCTTCGAACTCTTCGCGGAAGCGCGCGCGGAAGCGGTTGCGCGAGTCCTCGTCCATCGGAAACTCGCGGCCCGGCAGCAGCTGCACCTCGCGCACCGGATACAGGCTGCGCTGGGTGTCGACGTCGAAGCTGCGGATGGTCTCGATCTCGTCATCGAACAGGTCCAGCCGGTAGGGCAGCGCCGATCCCATCGGGAACAGGTCGATCAGGCCGCCGCGCAGACAGAACTCGCCGGGCGCGGTGACCTGGGTGACGTGGTTGTAGTTCGCCAGCGTCAGCTGCGCGCGCAGCGCCGCCTCGTTGAGCTTGTCCTTCTGCTTGAAGGAGAAGGTGTAGGCCGCCAGGAAGGAGGGCGGCGCCAGCCGGTACAGCGCGGTGGTGACCGGCACCGTCAGCACGTCCACCGTCTTCATCATCAGCGAATGCAGGGTGTGCAGGCGCTCGGAGATCAGATCCTGGTGCGGCGAGAAGGCGTCGTACGGCAGCGTTTCCCAGTCGGGCAGCTGGCGCACGCGCAGGCCGGGCGCGAACAGCGCGATTTCCTCGGCCAGGCGCTGGGCTTCGAGCGGCTCGGCGGTCAGCACCACCAGCGGCGCGGCCGCCTGCCGGGCCAGGTCGGCCAGCAGCCAGGCGTCGCCGGAGCCCGGCGGGCGAGGCTGCGCATAGCGCGCGCCGGCTTTGAGCGCGGCAAGGGTGGGGGCGGTCGCGGGAACGGGCGGCGCTGCCGTGGCGGAGGAGGTGGGAGCGGGCATCAGGCTGGGAGCAGGCATCAAGCGGAAGATTATAAAATCACCGAACCATGTCTGACTCAATCATTGCCATCGTTCCCGCCGCCGGCGTCGGCGCCCGCGCCAGCCGCCCCGGCGCCGAGAGCGTGCCCAAACAATACCGTCCGTTGGCCGGACAGCCCATGCTGCGCCACGCGGTGGCCGCTTTGCTCGCCGACGACCGCGTGTCGCAGGTGCGGGTGGCGGTGACGCCGGGCGACGGCTGGGTCGACCAGGCCGTGGCCGGCCTGCCCCGCACCGTCTGGCGCGCCTGCGGCGGCGCCACCCGCGCCGATACCGTGGCGGGGGCGCTGGCCGACAGCGGCGTCTCCGACGATACCTGGGTGCTGGTGCACGACGCGGCCCGCCCCGGCCTGCCGGCCGCGGCGCTGGCGCGCCTGATCGACGCCTGCCTGGCGGATCCGGTCGGCGGCCTGCTGGCGCTGCCGGTGGCCGACACCGTCAAGGGTGGCCACGAGCGGGTCGAGCGCACGCTCGACCGCAACGGCCTGTGGCTGGCGCAGACGCCGCAGATGTTCCGCGCCGGCGCCCTGCGCGACGCGCTGACGGCCGCCGCGGTGAACGGCGTGGCGGTGACCGACGAGGCCTCGGCGATCGAGGCCGCCGGCTACGCGCCGCTGCTGGTGCCCGGCGCGATGCGCAATTTCAAAGTGACCTGGCCGGACG
Source organism: Achromobacter insuavis (assembly GCF_902859645.1). GTDB lineage: Bacteria > Pseudomonadota > Gammaproteobacteria > Burkholderiales > Burkholderiaceae_B > Achromobacter > Achromobacter insuavis. Next base: position 400,476 of record NZ_CADIJR010000001.1, read on the forward strand.
ATTTCGAACTGATGGAAAAATGGCTATGAGTATTCCTTTCCGCGTTGGACAGGGTTTTGACGTGCATGCGCTGGTCGAGGGCCGGCCGCTGATCATCGGCGGCGTGACCATTCCCCACAGCCACGGCCTGCTGGGTCATTCCGACGCCGATGTGCTGCTGCACGCGATCACCGACGCCCTGCTGGGCGCGGCCGGCCTCGGCGACATCGGCCGCCATTTCCCCGACACCGATCCGGCCTTCAAGGGCGCGGACAGCCGCGTGCTCTTGCGCGAGGCCATGGCGCGGGTGCGCCAGGCCGGCTGGACGCCGGTGAACATCGACGCGACCCTGCATGCGCAGGCGCCCAAGATCGGCCCGCATGCGCCGGCCATGGTCAGGAACATCGCGGCCGACACCGGCCTGGCCGAAACCGAGGTCAACATCAAGGCCAAGACCAACGAAGGCCTGGGTTACCTGGGGCGCAAGGAAGGCATCGCGGCGACCGTGGTGACATTGCTGGCGCGGACCTGACAGCCGCCAGGCCAACCCGTTTTTGAACGCATGGCGCGGATTTCTCCGCGCCATTGTTTTTGCGCGCATGCGTTGTTTTATTCGCACGGATATTCGTACGGATACATGTCCATAATAAATTAACAAAACGCAAAAAAAGCCGCGAGCCGCGCCCTTGCTGAGGTTTGGCGGGATTGCGCGTGATTTCGGCCGTCGGCGCCGGAAACGCCGCCTGCTTTCGTCTTGCGGGTGCATTTGAACTGGAATACTCTGCCGCTACTTAACGTCTGGATAATAGGGACACTAGAAATGCATGTACGTGGCGCTGCCTTGTTTTTGGCCCTGGTCGCCTTTGGTTCGCCTGCACATGCAGAATTCGAGCAGCAGCTCGGCCCGCTTTCCGGGGCTGTCCGATCCCAGATGCTGCAGGGCTGGACCGCGGGCGTCGAGGATGGCTGGTTCACCTTGCGCAACCGGGCGGCCGCCGGCAGCGAACAGACGCTGTATCTCAACGTGGGCGAGGCGCCGGAAAGCGGCCGCATCACCGACGTCAACGTGGTCCTGAACTCGACCAACCCCAAGGCCTCGATCGGCCTGGTGCTGAACAACCGCGCGCGCAAGGCCCTTTGCCTGCTCGAACTCACGGCCGCCAAGCAGACCATCCTGTTCTGTCTGAACGGCGACAAGCGCCGCGATATCGCCAACGTGCCCAACGTGGCCAAGCTGGACGGCTCCGACCGCATCAAGGTCGTCGAAGTCCCGGGCGCGGCGCGCTTCATCGTCAACGGCCAGAAGATCGGCGACATCGAAGACGAGCCGGCGCTGGGTTCCGAACTGGGCATCATGGCGTATGACGTCGGCACCTTCGGGATCGCCGACTTCACCATCAATTCGAGCCTGAATTCCAACAAGCCGGCCGGCGGCGCGCCGCAACAGGGCGGGGCGCCCCAGCAGCAGCCGCCGCGCGCGCCCCAGCAACAGCCGCAATCCGGCGCGAACAGCGGCGTGCCGGGTTCCGGACCGCTGCCGACCTTCGGTGGCGATACCGTGCGCATGGTGTCGGTCTATGCCGGCATCATGCGCAGCATCTTCCTGCACGAGTTCGGCCATGCCCTGATCGGCGAACTCGAATTGCCGTCGACCGGCGCCGAGGAAGACGCGGTCGACATCTATTCGGCGCTGCAGATCGTCGAGCCGACCATGTACCCGTCCAAGGACAAGGAAGCCAACGCCATGGTTAACGGCGGCGCGACCTACGCCGCGCTGCAGTGGTACTACAGCGGCAAGCTGGCCGAAGCCAAGGGCGCGGGCAACTCGCCCTGGCAGGACGAGCACACCGGCGACCTCAAGCGCTTTCGCAACATGCTGTGCATCATGTACGGCGGCAACCCCGGCGTGTTCGAATCCCTGGTCCAGCAGGTCGGCTTCGAGGACCGGACCAAGGCGCGCTGCGCGGATGAGTACTCCAAGCAGAACCGCGCCTGGCGCAGGATCCTGGCGCCCCACACCCGCGTCGGCGCCTGGACGCCGGACGGCGAGCAGCCGGCCAACGCGCCCGGCGCGCCGGTCAACGTGGTGTTCGAGCCGTCGTCGCGCCGCGTCGGCAACCTGTTCGCCATCAACCTGTCCCAGCCGATCGGCAACAACATCAAGGAACTGGGCAAGACCTACGTCCTGCCGCGGCCGGTCAATGTGGTGTTCAAGGATTGCGGCAAGCTCAACGCCTGGTACAGCCCGCGCGAAGGCACGATCACCATGTGCTACGAGCTGATCGAGAATATCGCGGTGATGGTGTCCGACATCGAGATGGGCACGGTCGGCGGCGAACCCAAGCAGGGCGGCGCGGCCGCGCCCCAACAGCAACAGCAACAGCCGCAGCAGCAACCGCAGCAACAGCCGCGTCAGCAATCCGGCGGCGCCGCGCCCAGCGGCGGCTTCGACGAACTGCGCGACCTCGGCGTGCCGCCGACCACCTTGCTGTTCTCGTCGCCCTACAAGGGCCCGACGCCGAGCAGCCACCCGCGCGCCAAGGTCATCACGACGCGCGACCTGGTGGCCCTGTACAAGAACGAAAAGAACCTGCTGGTGATCGACACCAGCGGCTCGAACGAGACGCTGCCCGATGCCTTCCCGCTGATCGACGCGGGCTCGGACGGCAGCGTCGCAGACCAGATGCAGAACGCCTTCGACGGCTGGCTGCACAAGAAGACGGGCACCGAAAAGGAACATAACGTTCCCCTGGTGTTCGTGGGCGCCAGCATGAACGACCGCTCGTCCTACAACGCCGCGCTGCGCGCCGGCACGCTGGGCTGGCCGGCCTACTGGTACCGCGGCGGGATCGAGGCCTGGGTCGCCAACGGCCTGCCGATGGTGAAGGTCAAGACCGCCCAGGACAAATAAGCGCCGCGGCGCCACGCGCCCAATAAAAAACCCGCCTGCTCGCGCAGGCGGGTTTTTTTTCGTCAGCCGGGGCTTACTTGCCCTGGGCGGCCAGCGCCAGGGCGGCGGCATTGACCACGGAGGCGATGCGGCCGGCATCGCGCAGCTGTTCCGTCGACAGGCCGTCCTTCTTCAGGTTCTCGTAGTGCGAGGCGACGCAGAAGTGGCACTTGCCGATGATCGAAGCCACCAGCGCGAACAGCTCGAAGCGCTTCTTGTCGACGCCGCCATGGGTGGCGTAGGCGTTCATGCGCAGCTGGGCCGGCAGGCTCTTGAGCTGGGCGTCGCCGGTCATCTCGACATACGGGTACCAGGTGTTGTTCATGCCCATCAGCGCCGAGGCGGTCAGCGCGGCATTGGCGTCGGCTTCCGACAGGCCGCTCTTGAAGGCTTCGACCAGCACCGGGCTGCGCGCGGCGTAGGCGGCCGACAGGGCGGCGCCGACGGCGTCTTCCGGGGCCAGGGTCGAGCGGGCGATCACGGCGTCCAGATTCAGGCGGATGTCCTTGGCCCAATCCGGCAGCTGTTCCTTAATGGTCGTCAGAAATTCCATAGTTTTTACCTATAATCTAGCGCAGTTAAAGCCCGGCGAAGGACCTGCGGACAGGTCCCCGGCCGGGCTGGAAATTACAGCGTGGCGCCGCCAACCGTACGGTTGCACGGGCACAGCTCGTCGGTCTGCAGACCGTCGAGCAGACGCAGGACTTCTTCCGGGTTACGGCCGACGTTCAGGTTGTTCACCGAAACGTGCTGGATCGTGTTGTCCGGGTCGACGATGAAGGTGGCGCGCAGGGCAACGCCAGCGCCCTTTTCACGCACGCCCAGCTGGTCGATCAGGGCGCCGGTGGTGTCGCCGAACTGGTAGTGACCCAGCTTGTTCAGGTCCGGGTGCTCACGGCGCCAGGCCAGCTTGACGAATTCGTTGTCGCTCGAGCCACCCAGCAGGACGGCGTCGCGGTCTTCGAAATCCTTGGCCAGCTTGTTGAAGCCGACGATTTCGGTCGGGCACACGAACGTGAAGTCCTTCGGGTAGAAGTAGATCACCTTCCACTTGCCGGGGAACGAGCTTTCGGTGATGTCTTCGAAAGCCGAGACGCCGTTTTCTTCGTGCTGGTTGAAGCCGGGCTTGACGCCGGTAACCTTGAAGGGCTCGAGTTTGTCGCCAACAGTTTTCATGTTTACTCCCAGTAGTTGTTGGTGGAATTAAGGCGGTGCCTCAAACCATAAATTCTACGCTATGGATTATCGTTGTCTAATTGATAATTCCTAAACTTCGCTTTGGGCAACTCTATGCGGGCGGTCAGTCCGCCGCCCTCGCGCGGCAGCATGCGCAGGGCGCCGCCGACGTGCTTGAGCAGGCGTTCGACGATCGCCAGGCCCAGGCCGGCGCCGCTGACGCCGGTGCGGGCGGCTTCGCCGCGCGAGAAGGGACGCAACAGGCGGTCGACGTCCTCGGGGGCGATGCCGGGACCGCGGTCGGACACCTCGATCACGATCATGCCGCCCTCAGCTTGCAGTGTCATGACCAGATGGGCCATGCCGTCGGTCGAGCGGCCATAGCGGCGCGCGTTCTCGATCAGGTTGCTGACGATGCGCTTCAGGTCCAGCGCGGTGATGCGGGCGCGCAGGCCGGGTTCGAGCGTGGCGTCCAGCTCGCCGCCCAGCGACGAGGTGTGGCTGCGCTCGCGCTCGTACAGCTCGGCCAGCACGGCGGAAATGTCGGTGGCCAGTTGCGGCAGGGTGCCGGCGGGACGGGCGTACTCCATCAGCTGGCCGATGCTGTGGTCGATCTGGCCGAGGTCCTCGTCGATCGCCTGGCGCGCGTCTTCCGACACGCCGCTCAGTTCGATTTCCAGGCGCATGCGCGCCAGCGGCGTTCGCAGGTCATGGGAAATGCCCGCCAGCATCAGCTCGCGGTCGGCCTCGGCCTGCCGCAAGTCCTTGGCCATGCGGTTGAACGAGGCGTTCAGGTCGCGGATCTCCAGCGGGCCCTGCTCGGGCAGGGGCGCCGGGGTCTCGCCGCGCGACAGCACCTGGGCCGCGCGCGCCAGCCGCGACAGCGGCCGGTTGACAAAGCCGACGCTGACCGCCGCGCCCACCAGGGACAGCAGTAGCGCCGTGGCGCCCCATCCCAGCCATTCGATGCCGCCGGTCAGTCCGATCTGCTCGCGCTCGAACACCAGCCAGTAAAGATCCTTTTCGATCTGGAAGCTGACCCAGAATCCGGGCACCTGGTTCACGCCCCAGGCGATCTGGGTTTCCGGGCCGAAGCGCGTGCGGATGTGCTGCGCCACGCGCTGCCAGTAATCGTCGTCGGGAAGGGCTTCGGCGAAGTCGGTGACCTCGCGCGGATAGACCTGGATGCCTTCATTGGTGGCCAGGTCGAGCAGGAGCTTGCTGCGTTCGCCGTTATGGGAATAGATCAGCGCGGTGCGCGTGATATTGACGGCCGTGATCACCCGCTGCGCCATCTGATTGGCGCGCGGTCCCAGCTCCATGCTGAAGAAGACTTGTAGCCACGCCCCAAGACTGACCAGCATCAAGGCGGCCAGCAGCAGGAACGTGCGGCCGAACAAGCCAAGCCGCAGACGTGAAGTCAGGTTCCTGAAGGTTTTGCGCAAGCGGGGCACGAGGCTGCGCTCCTGCCCGGGGCGGGCGTATCGATCAACTACCACCGTCCGGCACAAACACGTATCCGAGACCCCAGACGGTCTGGATGAATACGGGCTTGGACGGATTCGGCTCGATCAGCTTGCGCAGGCGCGAGATCTGCACGTCGAGGCTGCGGTCGAAGGCTTCGTATTCGCGGCCGCGGGCCAGTTCCATGAGCTTGTCGCGCGACAGCGGAATCTTCGGGTGGCGGGCAAACACCTTGAGCACCGAGAATTCGCCGGTCGTGATGGGCACCTGTTCGCCGTTGCGCGTGAGCGTGCGGGTCGACAGGTTCAGCACGTAGGGGCCGAAGGCGATGGATTCGTTTTCCTGGCTGGGGGCGCCGGGATGTTCCTCGGTGCCGCGGCGGCGCAGGATCGCGTTGATCCGGGCCAGCAGCTCACGGGGATTGAACGGTTTGGACAGGTAGTCGTCCGCGCCCATCTCCAGGCCGACGATGCGGTCGATTTCTTCCGCCTTGGCCGTCAGCATGATGATGGGAGTATTGTCGTGGCCACCGCGCAGCCGGCGGCAGATGGACAGGCCATCTTCGCCGGGCAGCATCAGATCCAGCACGAGCAGGTCGAAGTGCTCGCGTTGCCAGAGTTTGCCCATCTCTTTGGCGTCTTCGGCAACGAAAACGTTGAATCCCTGCTCGGACAGATACCGACGCAGCAAATCGCGCAAGCGCGGATCATCGTCGACGACGAGGATTTTTCGGGTGGGGGTGGTGTTTTGCGTGTTCATGGCCGGAAATGTAACAGTGACAAGAACCAGCGGCTAGTGGGCGTTCACAAGATATTACACATTGCGAACCATGGTTGAAATCCCCCTTACATACGGGGGGAATCCCCCGGCATTTCGTACAATCTGCATCTATGGAACTAAACCTGCTGGCTCTGGAAACCTCTTCGTCGCGGTGCGGCGTGGCCCTTTTGCGCGTCTCCGACGGGCGGCTGGAGGTCGCCGTCCGCGAACACGAGGGCTCCCAGGAGCACGCGGAACGCCTCTTGCCGATGGCCAATGAACTGCTGGCCGAGGCCGGCCTGGCGCCTGACGCCCTGCAGGCGGTGGCGTTCGGCCAGGGGCCGGGCGGCTTCACCGGGCTGCGCGTGGCCTGCGGCGTGGCCCAGGGCATGGCCATGGGCCTGGGCATCCCGGTATTGCCGGTGGTCTCGCATCAGGCCGTGGCCGCCCAGGCGGGCGGCGGGCCGGACGACGCCATCGTGGTGGCGCTGGACGCCCGCATGAACGAAGTCTATCTGGCGGTCTACCGCCAGGGCGCCGGCCCGACGGGCGAGCCCGTCTGGGACACCCTGCAGGCGCCGCTGCTGATCGCGGCCGCCGAAGTGGCGCCCTGGACGGCGCACCACCTGCCGGCCTGGTCGCGCGCCGCCGGGCGGCCGCTGCAGGCGCTGCTGGCGGGTGACGCCTGGGACGCCTACGCCGCCGAGATGACCATTCCCGCGGGCTGGCGCCGCGCCG
>NZ_CADIJR010000002.1 GCF_902859645.1 Achromobacter insuavis
CCCGCTGCGCCTGTTGCACCCGGCGAACCCGCAGCGCCAGCCGCTCCGGCGCCACCCGTGGCCCCGGAAGCGCCGGTCGCCCCGGCGGCGCCCGATGCACCCGCAGCGCCAGAGGCCCCAGCTGCACCGGCGCCCGACCCGGACGCGCCCTGCCCGCCCACGGCCTTGTTCAATTCATCGACGTTGCTCTGCAACTGGTTCACGCGCCCTTCGGCATCCGCCATGGCGCGCTGGTTGGACGTGCGCTGATCCGCCTGCGCGTCGGCCTGCGCCGCCGCGCCATCCTGGGCCTGGCCCGAGGACAGGCGCACCCGGTCCTGCGGCTGCGAGGCGCTGGCCACGCCGGCGTCGCCAGGCTTGGTCACCGTGCCGGACGCCGCGTCCTGGCCCTTGACCACCGACGGATTGGCGCCGGCCGCCGCGCCGATGCGCGCGCGGTAGCGGGCAAACGCCTCGGCATGTTCGTTGAAGATGCGGCGCGCCTCGGCCGGATCCACCGCGCGGACCGTGGCCGCATCAGGAATCACCAGCTTCTGCCCCGCGCGCACCAGATTCATGTTGTTCTGGATGAAGGCCTCGGGGTTGGCGCGCCACAGCGCCACCAGCATCTGGTAGATCGAGGCGTTCGGCACGGCATTGCGCTGGGCGATGGCGAACAGCGTGTCGCCCGACTTGACGTTGACCGACCCGGCGACGCCCCCCGCGCGGCCGGGCGTACCCACCGCGGCCGGCGTGACGTCGGCGCCCGCGCCGCGCAGCGGCACCAGGATGCTGACCTGCACCTGGCGCTGGCCCGAACTGGAACTGATGTCGAGCAGCAGATCGACCGCGCCGCTGACCGGCGCCTGCGTCGACCGCACCCGCAGGTTCTTGCGGGTCGGATCCATGCCGTCCTCGACCCGCACCACCAGGCTGGCCAGCGGCGCCGGCGGTTTCAGGCCGGCGCGCTGCCAGGCGGCCTCGTCGGCCACCGACACGCGCAGCGACGACACTTCGTCGGGCGTGAGCTCCTGCAGCCCGACCAACGCCTGCAGCGGCGTGCCCGGCGCCGACACCACCCGCGAATGCCCCACCCGCATCGCCAACGCCGGACTGCAAGCGCCCGCGCCGATCGCCAGCGCGATCGCCCATTGGAGGGCCTTCAAACGGCGGGCATGCTTCACTTGGCGCGAACGCTGGGTCATAAGCTGGAATTCCGTTCTTATCGTCGATTTTCGGGCGGGGGCCTGTTCGTGGCGATCACGTGAGAACAAGCCTCAATTCACCCGAAAAGTGTAATGGATCGAGCGCGTTTCACAAACCTGAAAGGCGCATCGGCGTTGGCTGGCGGGCACATTGGCGCCCAGTCCGACACGCTGCAAACGACAAAGGCACCCGCGGGTGCCTTTGTCCAACCTGCCTTCGCGACCGGGCGGCCTGCGCCGCCCGCCGGGCCTCAGGCTTCGGCCAGCGCGATGCGCAGCATGCGGCGCAGCGGTTCGGCGGCGCCCCACAGCAGCTGGTCGCCGACGGTGAAGGCGCTGAGGTATTGCGGACCCATCGACATCTTGCGCAGGCGGCCCACCGGAATGTCCAGCGTGCCCGTGACCGCGACCGGGGTCAGTTCACGGATGGTCTCTTCCTTGGTGTTGGGGATCACCTTGGCCCATTGCGTGCCTTGCGCGATCAGCGCTTCGATCTCGTCCAGCGGCAGGTCGCGCTTGAGCTTGATGGTCAGCGCCTGGCTGTGGCAGCGCATCGCGCCGATGCGCACGCACAGGCCGTCGATCGGGGTGGCGGCGGTGCCGAAGGCGGCGCCGCGGCCGAGGATCTTGTTGGTCTCGACCTCGCCCTTCCACTCTTCCTTGGACATGCCGTTGCCCAGGTCCTTGTCGATCCAGGGGATCAGGCTGCCGCCCAGCGGCACGCCGAAGTGCTCGTGGGGCAGCGCCGCGTCCTTCTGCTTGGCCAGGATGCCGCGGTCGATTTCCAGGATGGCCGAGGCCGGGTCGTCCAGCAGCGGCTTGACGGCGTGGTTCAGCTCGCCGAACTGGGTCAGCAGTTCGCGCATGTGCTGCGCGCCGCCGCCGGAAGCGGCCTGGTAGGTCATGGTGGTCATCCACTCGACCAGGTCGTTGTTGAACAGGCCGGCCAGGCCCATCAGCATGCAGCTGACCGTGCAGTTGCCGCCGATGAAGTTGCGCACGCCGCGCTTGAGCGCCGCGTCGATCACGGGACGGTTGACCGGGTCCAGCACGATGATGGCGTCATCGGCCATGCGCAGCGTGCTGGCGGCGTCGATCCAGATGCCGTTCCAGCCCGCGCCGCGCAGCTTCGGGTAGACCTCGGAGGTGTAGTCGCCCCCTTGCGCCGTCACGATGATCGGCAGTTTTTTCAGAGCGTCAATGTTGTAGGCATCTTGCAGCGGGCCCGCGCCAGTCGCCCAAGTGGGGGCGGCGCCGCCAGCGTTGCTGGTGGAGAAAAACACCGGTTCGATCAGTGCGAAGTCGTTCTCGTCGCGCATGCGTTGCATGAGCACCGAGCCGACCATACCGCGCCAGCCGACAAGGCCTACTGCTTGATTCATTTCAATCGCTCTTTAAAGGTGGGGACAAGGTGTGGTGAAAAAACGTGCAAGAACCCAACAATTTATCAGAATGCACGCATAGATGTTGCGGCGCACCTTGAAAAAACGGGGCCACAATCAAAGCCGCCCCGCTTTCGCGGCGCCGCGGCAACATCGGCATGAAAAAGGGCCGCCCTGCGGGCGGCCCCCTGGAAGCGGGACCGCGCCGCAAGGGCGCGTCCCTTGCAGGCATCAGGCCAGGGCTTTGAGGACGGCGTCGCCCATGCCCGAAGTGCTGACCTTGGTGGTGCCGGGTTCGAAGATGTCGGCGGTGCGCAGGCCATCGGCCAGCACGCGGCGCACGGCGGCTTCGATGCGGTCGGCCTGCGGCGCCAAATTCAGCGAGTAGCGCAGCAGCATGGCGGCCGACAGGATGGTCGCCAGCGGATTGGCGATGCCCTGGCCGGCGATGTCGGGCGCCGAACCGTGGCTGGGCTCGTACAGGCCCTGGCCGCCGGCGTTCAGCGAGGCCGACGGCAGCATGCCGATGGAACCCGTCAGCATGGCGGCTTCGTCCGACAGGATGTCGCCAAACAGGTTGCCGGTGACGATCACGTCGAACTGGCGCGGGTTGCGCACCAGCTGCATGGCGGCGTTGTCGACATACATGTGCGACAGCTCGACGTCCGGGTACTCGCGCGCCACTTCGATGACGATGTCGCGCCAGAACTGCGAGGTCTCCAGCACGTTGGCCTTGTCGACGCTGCACAGCTTCTTGTTGCGCTTCCGGGCGGATTCGAAGCCGATGCGGGCGATGCGGCGCACTTCCGATTCAGCATAGCGCATCGTGTCGTAGCCTTCGCGTTCGCCGCTGAAGGCGCCGTCCGGCGACGAGCGCACGCCGCGCGGCGTGCCGAAATAGATGTCGCCGGTCAGCTCGCGGATGATCAGGATGTCCAGGCCGGACACGATCTCGGGCTTGAGCGACGAGGCGCTGGCCAGCTCGGGATACAGGATGGCGGGACGCAGGTTGGCGAACAGGCCGAGCGCCTTGCGCAGGCCCAGGATGGCCTGCTCGGGGCGGAACTCGCGCGGCAGGCTGTCGTACTTCCAGTCGCCGACGGCGCCGAACAGCACGGCGTGCGATTCCTTGGCCAGCTTCAGCGTGGCCGGGGGCAGCGGATGCTCGAACGCGTCGAACGCGGCGCCGCCAACGGCGGCCTGCTTGATGTCGAACGGCACGTCCAGCGCCTTCAGGACGCGCACGGCCTGTTCGATGATTTCGGGGCCGATGCCGTCACCCGGCAAGACTGCGATGTTGTGAGTCATGGAAAAAACGGTCCTGTGGTCGATAGGAAAGGTCGGGTCAGGCGATCGGCCGGCTTTCCAGCCAGGGATGGCGGGCCAGGCGCTCGGCTTCAAAGGCGCGGATCTTGTCGGCGTGGCGCAGCGTCAGGCCGATGTCGTCGAAGCCGTTGAGCAGGCAGTACTTGCGGAACGGCTCGATGTCGAACTTCATGGCGCGGCCGTCGGCCGCCACCACCACCTGGCGGTCCAGGTCGATGTTGAGCTTGTAGGCCGGGAACGCCTTCACTTCGTCGAACAGGCGCGCCACTTCGAGCTCGGACAGCACGATCGGCAGCAGACCGTTCTTGAAGCTGTTGTTGAAGAAGATGTCGGCGTAGGACGGCGCGATGATGGCGCGAAAGCCGAACTGCGTCAGCGCCCAGGGCGCGTGCTCGCGGCTCGAACCGCAGCCGAAGTTCTTGCGCGCCAGCAGCACCGAGGCGCCCTGGTAACGCGGCTGGTTCAGCACGAAATCGGGGTTGAGCGGACGCTTGCTGTTGTCCATGCCCGGTTCGCCATGATCCAGGTAGCGCAGCTCGTCGAACAGGTTCGGGCCGAAGCCGGTGCGCTTGATGGACTTGAGGAACTGCTTGGGGATGATGAGGTCCGTGTCGACGTTTTCGCGGTCGAGCGGAGCCACCAGGCCTTCGTGAGTGGTGAATGCTTGCATGATGTCGGTACTCGGTGGGCGCTTAACGGAACGTGCGGACGTCGACGAAATGGCCGGCCACGGCGGCGGCGGCGGCCATCGCCGGGCTCACCAGGTGGGTGCGGCCACCCTGGCCCTGGCGGCCTTCGAAGTTGCGGTTCGAGGTCGAGGCGCAACGCTCGCCCGGCTCGAGCCGGTCGGCGTTCATGGCCAGGCACATCGAGCAGCCCGGCTCGCGCCATTCGAAACCGGCCTCGATGAAGATCTTGTCCAGGCCTTCGCGCTCGGCCTGCTGCTTGACCAGGCCGGAGCCCGGCACCACCATGGCCTGGCGCACGTTGGAGGCCACGTGCTTGCCGCGCGCCACGACGGCGGCGGCGCGCAGGTCCTCGATGCGCGAGTTGGTGCAGGAGCCGATGAAGACGCGGTCCACGCGGATGTCGGTCAGCGGGGTGTTGGGCTTGAGGCCCATGTATTCCAGCGCGCGTTCCATGCCGCTGCGGCGCACGTCGTCTTTTTCGCGGTCGGGGTCCGGCACGCGCGAGTCGACCGGCAGCACCATTTCGGGCGAGGTGCCCCAGGTGACCTGCGGCTTGATGTCGCGGGCATTGACTTCGACCACGGTGTCGAACTTGGCGCCTTCGTCGGTGCGCAGCGTGCGCCAGTAGGCCACGGCGTGGTCCCACAGCACGCCGGACGGCGCGAACGGACGGCCGCGGAAGTATTCGATGGTCTTGTCGTCAACCGCGACCATGCCGGAGCGGGCGCCGGCTTCGATGGCCATGTTGCAGACCGTCATGCGGCCTTCCACGGACAGCGCGCGGATGGTGCTGCCGGCGAATTCGATGGCGTGGCCGGTGCCGCCGGCGGTGCCGATGATGCCGATGATGTGCAGGACGACGTCCTTGGCCGTACAGCCGAACGGCAGTTCGCCTTCGACCTTGATCAGCATGCTCTTGGCTTTCTTCATGAGCAGCGTCTGCGTGGCCAGCACGTGTTCGACTTCCGAGGTGCCGATGCCGAACGCCAGCGCGCCCAGCGCGCCGTGCGTGCTGGTGTGCGAGTCGCCACAGACCACGGTCATGCCCGGCAGGGTCGCGCCCTGTTCCGGTCCGATCACGTGGACGATGCCCTGGCGCAGGTCGTTCATGCGGAATTCGGTGATGCCGTACTTGTCGCAGTTGGCGTCGAGCGTGTCGACCTGCAGGCGCGAGATCGGATCATCGATGCCCTGGGCGCGATTCATCGTCGGCACGTTGTGGTCGGCAACCGCCAGGTTGGCGCCGTTGCGCCACGGCTTGCGCTGGGCGATGGCCAGGCCTTCGAACGCCTGCGGGCTGGTCACTTCGTGCAGCAGGTGGCGGTCGATATAGAGCAGACAGGTGCCGTCTGATTCCTGGTGGACGATGTGGGCGTCCCAGAGTTTGTCGTAAAGGGTTTGGGCCATGGATGCGCTCTGCAAATAGACAATCCGGCTCGTGCCTCGCGTGGGGCGAATCCATCGCTTCCACGCCGGCCGCTGCGGCATGTGAAGGATTATGCCCAGCCTCTGAACCTAGTACAACTACACCCAATATACTAGTACTACCACTACCATGGTGAACGGCTGGAATGGCCGCAAGCGGCCGCGGCATCGAGGCAGGAAGACGGTCTCAAAAAGGGAGCTGCGCCACGGACGGCGTGCGGCTGGACCCGGGGCGGCCCCGCCTAGCGCGCCGCGCGGCCCTTGGATTGCTCGTACAGCGGCAGCACCTGTTGCGCCGCCGCCTGCAGGTCGGTGATGCGCGAGGCGGCCGACGGGTGGGTAGACAGGATCTCGGGCGGCGCGTTGCCGTTGTCGGCGGCCCCCATCTTCTGCCACAGCGTGACCGCGGCGCGCGGATCGAAGCCGGCGCGCGCGGCCAGTTCCACGCCCATGCGGTCGGCCTCGGTTTCGTGGGTGCGGCTGTTGGGCAGCGTGAACATCACGTCGCTGAGCTTGCCGCCCAGGTCCGACGCGGCGCTCGAACCGGTCGCGATCGACAGCACCTGCAGCCCCAGATTGGTGGCCATCTGCTGCGATACGCGTTCACGCGCGTGCTCGCGCAGCGCGTGGGAGATCTCGTGGCCCAGCACCGCCGCCAGCTCGTCATCCGTCGGCTTGATCTTGTTGACCAGGCCGGTGTAGACGGCGATCTTGCCGCCCGGCATGCACCAGGCGTTGACCTCGTCGCTGGTCAGGACGTGCACTTCCCACTTCCAGTTGGACGCGTCGGGGCGGAACACGCCGGTCTGCGCGATCAGGCGCTGCGAGATCGCGCGCACCCGCGACACGAGCTGGGCGTCGCGGTCCAGCAGGTTCTTGGCCTGGGCCTGCTTGAGGATGTCGGCGTACTGCTGGTTCGCTTCCTGCTCCAGCGCCTGCGACGGCACCATGCTGGACATGTACTGCGTCCGGTTGACGCCGATGGCGCCCGACTGGGTGGTGTTCATCCCGGTGCAGCCCGCCAGGGCGGCCAGGGACAGGACGGCCACAACGCGGCGCAAGGGATAGCGATTACGGCTCATGCCAGCCTCCAACAGTCAGGAACAACGGGACGTGCGCGGGTCTCAGGCCGGATCGCCGCACTGGCCGCGGTGGCGCAGGGCGTGGTCGATCAGCACCAGGGCCAGCATGGCTTCGGCGATCGGCGTGGCGCGGATGCCGACGCAGGGATCGTGGCGGCCCAGCGTCTGCACCATCACCGGCTCGTTAGCGCGGTTCACGGAACGGCGCTCGACCCGGATGCTGGAGGTCGGCTTGATGGCCAGCGACACCGTCACCGGCTGGCCGGTCGAAATGCCGCCCAGCACGCCGCCGGCGTGATTGGTGAGGAAGCCGTCGGGGGTGAGTTCATCGCCATGTTCGGAGCCGCGCTGCGCGATGCAGTCGAAACCGGCGCCGATGGAAACGCCCTTGACCGCGTTCAGGCCCATCATCACGTGCGCGATGTCGGCGTCCAGGCGGTCATAGATGGGCTCGCCCCAGCCGGCCGGCAGGTTCTCGGCCACCACCTCGATGCGCGCGCCGACCGAATCGCCATCGCGGCGCAACTGGTCCATGTAGGCTTCCAGTTCGGGCACGACGTCGGCATTCGGCGCGTAGAACGGGTTGTTCGGCACCTCGTCCCACGAGACGAAGGGAATCGGGATCGGGCCCAGCTGGCTCATGTAGCCGCGCACCTTCACGCCGTACTGCTCGGCCAGCCATTTCTTGGCCACGGCGCCCGCGGCCACCGTTGGCGCGGTCAGGCGCGCCGACGACCGGCCGCCGCCGCGCGGGTCGCGCAGGCCGAACTTGCGCCAGTAGGCGTAGTCGGCGTGGCCCGGCCGGAAGGTGTCGGCAATGTTGGAGTAGTCCTTGCTGCGCGCATCGGTGTTGCGGATCAGCAGCCCGATGGGGGTGCCCGTGGTCAGGCCCTCGTACACGCCGGACAGGATCTCGACCTGGTCGGCTTCCTGGCGCTGGGTGACGTGGCGCGAGGTGCCGGGACGGCGGCGGTCCAGCTCGTGCTGGATGTCGGCCGCTTCCAGCGGCAGCCCGGGCGGACAGCCATCGATGACGCAACCGATGGCCGGCCCGTGGGATTCGCCAAAATTCGTGACGGTGAACAGAGTACCAAGGGTATTGCCGGGCATAGGAAGTCAACAGGTGGGGGTTTGCGAGCAACCCCGATTATGACACCGCCGACGCCAAAGCCTGAATTTCCGCGGCGGGCGCGGGACGTCCCAGCAGGAAACCCTGCATCACGCGGCAGCCCAGCGACTTGAGGATCTCGCGCTGCCCTTCGGTCTCGACGCCTTCGGCCACCACCGGCAGGTGCATCGCCTGGCACAGCCCGAACAGCGCCGACACCACCTCGCGGCTGCCGGCGTCGGACTCGAGCGCGGAAATGAAGCTGCGGTCGATCTTGACCCAGTCGATGGGCAGGTGCCGCAGATGGTTCAGGCTGGAATAGCCGCAGCCGAAATCGTCCAGCGCCACGCCGATGCCCTTGGCCCGCAGGGTGTTCAGGATCTTCACGTGGCGCTCGTAGTGCAGGATGAAGATCGATTCGGTGATCTCCAGCACCAGCTTGCGCGGCGCCAGCTTGGTCGAGGCAAGCACGTCGGAGACCAGTTGCACCAGGCCGTCCTCGTTCATCTGCTTGACCGACAGGTTCACGTGCACGCGCCACGCCGCCGGCCACAAGGCCGCCTGCGAGCAGGCGCGCTCCAGGATCCAGGCGCCCAGCGGCACGATCAGGCCGCTGCGTTCGGCCAGCTCGATGGTCACGGCCGGCGACACGCTGCCCAGTTCGGGATGGTGCCAGCGCAACAGCGCCTCGCAGCCCTGCACCACGCCCGTGCCGCTGTCGCAGACCGGCTGGTAGTACAACTCGAACTGGTCCATCGACGCGGTCGTCAGGGCCAGCCGCAGGTCGTTTTCCAGGCCCTGCTGGTCGCGCTGGCGCGCCAGCATGCGGAAGTCGAACATGTTCCAGCCGGGGCCGCCGCGCTCCTTGAGCGGCACCATGGCCACCTGCACGCAACGCTGCAGTTCCTCGACGCTGCGACCGTGGTCCGGATACAACGCCGCGCCCACGCGGAACACCGCGATCAGGGGCCGGCCGCCCAGTTCGTAGGGCACGGACAGGTCTTCGAGCAGCTTGGCCGAGACCTGGGCGGCGCCCTCCTCGTCCACGTCCGGAATGCACACGGTGAAGGTGTCGGTGCCGGTGCGGGCGACCATGCCGCCCAGCGCGCGGGTCAGCAGGCTGAGGCGGTCGGCCACCATCACCAGCAAGGTCTGGTCTTCGCCGGCCCGCAGCATCGCGCTGATCTCGGCGTACTGGTCAAAACTGACCAGGAAAAACGCGCCAATGCCGCGCGTGCCCGAGCGGGCGCGCGCAATGCCCAGGGATTCCTGGTTATCCTGCACCGGTCCGCCAGGACCGAACGCGCCCCTGCCGGACTGTCGTTCAGCCTGGTTCAACCACGCGCGCGCGCGGCGATGCAGCTCCCGCTGGCTCAGGACGCCGGTCAATTCATCACGCGTCAATCGCCCGCGCAGGACGCGTTCCCGGCGGACGAAAAACAAACTTATCGCTGCAAGTGCGCCCACGAGCGTCAGGCACAGTGCGAGCAGGTAACTCTCACGCACGGAGCCCCCTATCTAGAAACCCTTGGCGTTGTGGTCCGGAAAGAAACCCAAGGGCTGTAACATTTTTTAAATTATGCATTATTTTCGCAAAAAAACGCCACACTTCAGGAGCAACGCGCTCCCTTTCCTTCGATTCCTGCCCTGATCTGGTTGCTCGTTGGGGGTCATGACGGTCCTTGGATAGCAGTCGCTGGCCGGTCCTTTGCGCCATGCCGTGCCCTTACTACGACAGCCGGAACCGGAAAATTAATACGGCCTGTCTCAATAGTTATCATCCGGGCAATTATCACGAACGAAATAATTGCACAGGTTGTCTGATATCGCAGGTGATTTCGTAATATTCTGTATGTTCTGTGACATGCGGAATTACAGCGTACGCGGCGACACTGAGGTATTAGTAACGTGTGTCACGTTTCTTATCCAGCATTTTTCCCGTCAGGGCACTTGCGCTGCCCGACGTCTCCCCTTTCACTGGCAGGCCGGCATTGCACGGCACCGGCAACGGTGCGGGCCACGAAGGGAACCTCTAATCCATGTCCACATTACGCCGGCTGATCCTCTGTACCGCTCTCCTGATTGCCTTCATCCTGCTTGGCGCACAGGCCTTGGGGATGCTGGCCGCCCACCGTTATCTGAACACCCAGCTGGCCCAGCAGGGCCAGGCTGGCGCCAGCGCGCTGGCCTGGGTCCTGTCGCACGACCCGGGCGGCGTGCAGGACAAGCGGCAGTTGGCCGACGATCTGTTCGGGGCCGGCATGTATGCATTGGTGCGCATCGCCGGTGAAAACGGGGACACGCAGGCCGAACGCCGCGAGCCCGCCCAAAACAGGCAGGCGGGCGCGCCGCGCGACTGGCGTGACGCCTGGCTCTCCATGGACGCGCCGGCCGCCACCCGCCCCTATCTGGGGCCGGATGGGCGGCGGATGGGCACGGTCACCGTGCAGGCCGACGCCCGGCTGGCGCGCGACACCCTGTGGCAAGGCGGCGTCCGCGTCATCGGCCTGACCCTGGCCGCCGGCGTGTTCTGGACGCTGTTCGCCGCCAACCTGATGCGCTGGCTGGAGGCGCGAACCAGCCGCGACGGCCTGGGCCGCGACCGCGCGCGGGCAGAGGACGGCGCGAACGCCCGGCGCGCGCGTGAACCGGACGGCGTCGACGCGGCGCTGGCCGACGCCCAGCGCCAGGCCGCCGCCACGGTACAGCAGCAGAACGCGCGCATCGAATCGCTCGAAAGCGAAATCCAGCGCGACGCCGTCACCCGGCTGCCCAACCGCAAGTATTTCATCGACCATTTCCGCCAGGCGCTGACCGGCCGGGTGGCCGACACCGGCGGCCACATCCTGATGTTCCGGCAACGCGACCTGGCCCAGATCAACCGGCACCTGTCGCGCGCCTTCACCGACCAGTGGCTGCGCTCGTCCGCCGACCGGCTGCGCAAACTGGTGGACGCCAACGGCGGCGCCGACATGACGCTGGCGCGCATCGGCGGTTCCGACTTTGCCCTGCTGATGCCGCGCACCTCCGCCCCCCAGGCGGGCTTGCTGGCCGAGCGGATCCGGCATGAACTGCGCTCGCTGCGCGTGCCGATGGACAAGCACGGCTGGTGCCGCTGGGCGCTGGCGATGGCGGCCTTCACGCCGGGCGACAACGT
Organism: Achromobacter insuavis; assembly: GCF_902859645.1. Lineage (GTDB taxonomy): Bacteria > Pseudomonadota > Gammaproteobacteria > Burkholderiales > Burkholderiaceae_B > Achromobacter > Achromobacter insuavis. The sequence continues at coordinate 11,354 of NZ_CADIJR010000002.1, forward strand.
CAGCGACACGCTGGCGCGGCTCGACCACGCCCTGATGTGCGCCGAAAGCGCCGACGACGACCAGATCGCGCCGGCCAGCCAGGCGCCCGACAGCACCCGCATCGGCGAATACAGCTGGCACGACGCGCTGTCCACGGCGCTGGAACAACACCGGTTCTCGCTGACGGTGCAGGCGCTGGCGGACGTGCGCGGGGCATTGTTGCATTACGAAGCCAGCCTGACGCTGCACGACAGCCGCGGCGCCGATCCGGTGCCGGCCGCGATCTTCATGCCGCCCGCGGTGCGCCTGGGCCTGTCCGCCGAATGCGACATCCAGGCCATCCGCCTGGGGCTGGACTGGCTGTACACCCACGACGCCGGGCTGACGGTCCACGTGTCGCGCGCTTCCCTGGCGCAGGGCGCGTTCCTGTCGCGGCTGGAACGCATGCTGGCCGACCGGCCGGCCCTGTCCCCGCGCCTGATCGTCGAGATGGACGCGGCCGCGCTGGTCGAGCTTGGCGACGAGATGCGCCAGCTGTGCCGCATCGTCACCGCCGCCGGCGGCCGTGTCGGCCTGTCGCGCCTGTCGCGGCAATTCGGCGCGATGGAACACCTGCACGAATATCCCCTGTCATACGTCAAGCTGTGTGGCGGTTTCATTACCGGCATCCTGCACAGCCCGGGCAGCCAGCACCTGGCCGCGACCGTCGTGGCGACCGCCGCCTCGCTCGGCATGTCGGTGTACGCTGAAGACGTCCCCGACGACGCCACCCGCGCCACCCTGGAGAAGATCGGGGTCCACGCGATTCGCGGCGCTGTCGTAAACTTCGCCCGCGCGCACGACCACGCGCCTGACCAACAATGGGTTCCTAGTTGACGGAAGGATTGTTTCTTCGCACCCTTTGGCGCTCGCGCCAACGCCGCGCCGACCGCGCGGCCGCCCCGCGCGCGGCGCGCCGCGCATGGCCCGGATCGCTGGCAGGCCTGCTGGCGTGGCCCGGCGCCGCACTGGCCGACGCGCCCGGTCACGCATCCGCCGATCTGCTGATCGGCCTCACGGCCGGCATCGCGCTGGCCTGCGCCGTGGCCTGCCTCATCGCCTGGTTCTACACCCGCGCCGCGATCTACGGCGCCGGCCTGGCCTTCGCGCTGGTCGAGGGCATCCTGCGCACCCAACCCACGCTGTTCCCCGCGGGCGCGCTGCAGGCGGGCTCGTACGCGGCGCTGCTGGCCCTTTCCGTGCCCCTCATCACGGCCGGCCAACCGGCCGCGGCGCGGCTGGCCACCGCCTGCCGCTGGGCCTGCATCGGGCTGACCGGCCTGGCCGCGCTGGCGCTGATCTTCGTCTATGACACCGATGGCGGCCTGATGCCCACGCTGATCGCCGGCGCCGGCGCGACCGCCAGCGCGGTGCTGGCGGCCTGGTTCCTGGCCGCCGCCGCCCGCCCCTCCCCGCGCCGCGCCGCGACGCTGGCGCTGGGCGCGGTGCATCTGTCATCGGTCTGGATCCTGGCCCACGACGCCTGGTCGGCCCCCGCCGAGGGCGGTCCGCTGGTGCCGCTGGCGCGGCTGCTGCTGGCGCTGGCCACCCTGCTGCTGGCGGGACTGGAACGGCGGGTTCAGACGGAGCCCGCGCGCCAGGAAGCGGATGACGCCCAGCAACTGGTCCAGGGCGAATTGCGGCTGGTGGAAATGACCGGCGCGCTGGACGCGCAACGCCAAATGAACGCGCTGATCTCACACGAACTGCGCGCCCCGCTCGCCACCATCAGCGCCGCGGCGCAATCGCTCGACATGATCCTGTCCGGCAGCGGCGAGGCCGTCGACAACCGGCTGGCGCGGATCCACCGGTCGGTGACCCGCATGACGGAACTGATGGAACAATTGCTCAACCAGGACCGGCTCGGCGAGCAGGCCTGGACCCCGCGCGGCGAACAGACCGACATGTCCGAGCTGGCCGGCGACGTCGTCGCGGCCATGCAACCCGATACCGCCCACGCGTTGCGGCTGCAGACCAGCGGCGCGGCGCTGCCGGTCTATTGCGACCGCGCGCTGACCAGCGTGGTGGTGCGCAACCTGATCCACAACGCCGTCAAATACTCGCCCGCCAGCGAGCCGATCCGGATCGAAACCGGCCAGGCCGAGGAGCAGGGTGTGCCGATGGCGTGGGTGGCCGTGACCGATCGCGGCCCCGGCATTGGCGTGGAGGAACAGGCGCGCATCTTCGAGCCGCGCTTTCGCCGCGCGGCCCATCGTGAAACCCAGGGCATGGGCATCGGCCTGTATCTGGCGCGGCGCATCTGCCAGAGCCAGGGCGGCTCGCTGGCGATGCACAGCGAAGTGGGCGTGGGGACGCGTTTCGTCATCACCCTGCCCGCCCGGCCTCCCGGGCCGGACACGCAGGCTCAGGCCGCGAACACGTAACCCTGGCCGCGCACTGACAGCACCGGCAGTTTCAGGCCCGCGCTCTGCGCCTTGGCGCGCAGCCGGCTGACCAACACGTCGATCCGGCGCAATTCGAACCCGCCCGGACTATCCGGCAGGAACAGCTCGGCCAGGGCCTGGCGGCTGACCGCCGAACCGGCCGCGTCCATCAACGCCATGAGGAAGGTCCGTTCCTGGGCGCTCAGGTGCAGCGACGCGCCATCCGGCGCCACCAGGATCCAGCCGCCATCCTGCAACGACCAGGAGGTGTCGGCCGCCGCCGCGCGGGTCTCGGCATCGGCCGGACGCGGCGACTTGGCCAAGCGCATGCGGCGCGCCAGGCTGCGGATGACGGAACTGAGTTCCAGCAGGTCGACGGGCTTGGTCATGTAGACATCGGCGCCGCCTTCCAGGCCGCGCACCCGGTCCTCGAGCGCGCTGCGGCCCGTCAGCATGACGATCCCCACCGGACTCAGCGCGCGCAGGCGCGTCGCCACGGAAAAACCGTCCTCTCCAGGAAGATGGGCGTCGAGTATGACGATATCGCAGGGTTGTTCCTGCAAGCGGCGGTAGAACGCCGCGGCATTGTCACAGGCGAACGCCACACGGAAACCGTACCCGCCCAGGCCCAACGCCAACTCCTCCCGGAAGTCCGCATCATCCTCAAGCAGGCCGATACACAGCAAACCATCTGCGCCAGGCATATTCAGAGTGCTTTTATATTGAAAATTGTCGACAAATGCCCCAGTGACAGGCATGCCATCCTGAGTGTCCCGCAGGCGACAATCTTACGACTTTTACAATGGAAACGAATGATTGCAGAGAAAAAAACCGCGATTTTTCGTCTCAATGCGCCAATTTTCCGTATTTTCCGCACTCAAAATGCCGCTTTGCCATCAATACGCGCGCACAACGAACATCAGGACGAACAACTGACCTCGATGCCATTGGCCCAGTCCGGCGGCAGGCTGGCGTACTTTTCGTAGCCAGTCCGGGCCGTGAACGGCGCGCGCAGCAACGTCATCAGCGTCTCGATTTCGCTGGCGTCGCCGGCCTTGGCGGCGCGGATCGCCTCTTCGGCCAGGTGGTTGCGCAATACATATAGGGGGTTGACCCGGTTCATGGCCTCGGCCACCTCGGCCGCCGGACGTCCGTCCTGCGCCTGGCGCGCCAGCAGGCGGTCGAGCCAGGCCGCGGCGGCCTCGCGGTCGATGAACAGGTCCTGGAACGGCGCGCGGTTGCCCGACACGGCGTCCGCCAGCCGCCGCCAGGTCAGGGTGAAATCGGCCTGATTGGCGTCCATCAGCTTGAGCAGGTCATCCAGCAGCGGTTCATCCGCCGGGAGCCAGGCCGCCAGGCCCATCTTGGCGCCCATGCGGTCATGGAAGGCGCGCGTGAACACGCCCTCGAATTCGTCCAGCACCGCGCGCAGGGCATCGACATCCTGCACCAGCGTATGCAGGCTGCCGCCCAGGCGGTAGAGGTTCCACAGCGCCACGGAAGGCTGGCGGTTCCAGGAATAGCGGCCTTCGGAGTCGGAATGGTTGCAGACATGGCCGAGCCGGAAACCGTCCATGAAACCATAGGGGCCGTAATCCAGGGTCAGACCCAGGATCGACATGTTGTCGGTGTTCATGACGCCATGGCAGAACCCCACCGCCTGCCAGTCCGCCATCAGCAATGCGGTGCGGCGGGTGACCTCGCGCAGCAGGCGCACGTAGGGCGCGGTGTCGCTCGGCGCTTCGCCGGCGGGCACGGCCCGGCATTCGGGGTAATAGTGGTCGATCACGTAGTCGGCCAGCGTCTTGAGCAGGTCCGGCTGGCGGCGTGAAGACCAGTGTTCGAACGAACCGAAGCGCACGAAGCTGGGCGACATGCGCGTCACGATGGCGGCCGTTTCCACGGTTTCGCGCCACACCGGATCGTCCGAGGCCACCAGCGCGAGCGCGCGGGTCGTCGGGATGCCCAGGCCGTGCATCGCTTCGCTGGCCAGGTATTCGCGCACCGACGAGCGCAGCACCGCGCGGCCGTCTCCCATGCGCGAATACGGCGTCTTGCCGGCGCCCTTGAGCTGCAATTCCCAGGCGCCCGCCGGCCCCTGGATTTCGCCCAGCAGATGGGCGCGGCCATCGCCCAGTTGTCCGGCCCACACGCCGAACTGGTGGCCGCTGTAGACCGCGGCCAGCGTATCGCCGCCGGGCAGCGGCTGCGCGCCGGAAAATACCCGCAGGAATTCCGGCGTCCGCAGCACGGCCGGGTCCAGCCCGATCAAGGCGGCGGCCTCGGCGTTGGCGTGCAACAGCCGCGGCTGGTTCAACGGTTGCGGCTCGAGCCGCGTGTAGAACGCGGCCGGCAGCGCCGCGAACGAATTGACGGCTTGCAGTTCGGACAGGGAATGGGCGCTCATGCGCGTTGGCTCCTGGCGGCCCGCTTGGCCGGCCGCACGTAGAAAATGGCGCTGACGAAGAACACCGTCGACAGCAGGATCTCGCCCCACGCCATCAGCACCGACAGCGGCGCCGGATCCGACATGGCGCGCACCACGCCCTCCATCAGGTAGAGCAGCGACAGCATCGAGGCCCACTGATACGTATAGAGGTTGCCGCGCACGATGCCGCGCAGCGGCAGCGCCAGCGGCAGCGCCTTGAGCAGCATCCAGGAGCCGCCCGGGCGCAGCGGCGCCACCAGCGTTTCCCAGGTGACGCACAGCACGATCAGGGCGAACAGCGACAGCGAGGCCGCCAGGCGCAAGCGGGGGTTGAGTTCAGGGTTCATGCTGCTATTATCGCCTGATGAACCGCCCCGCCGAGCCCGCCGCCGCCGCGACGGCGGCCCCCGAGCCCCCGCCCCCGCGCGCATCGTGGGCGGTGCGGGTCGGGCGTGCCTTTGTCTTCACCGCGCAGCGCGCCGACGAAGAAAAGCTGCTGCAGGTCGCCTCCAGCCTCACCTTCACCACGGTGCTGGCGATCGTGCCGATGCTGGCCGTGGTGCTGTCGCTGTTCACCGCGTTTCCCGTGTTCCAGGAATTCCGGGTCGCGCTCGAGGACTTCCTCGCCAACAGCCTGATGCCGCCGTCCGTCTCGGACAACATCATGGAATACCTGAACCAGTTCGCCCGCCAGGCCTCGCGCCTGACCGCGATCGGCGGCGCGTTCCTGCTGGTGACCTCGCTGCTGCTGATCATGACGATCGACACGGCCTTCAATGACATCTGGCATGTCACGCGGCAGCGGCCGCTGCCGCAGCGGGCGCTGGTCTACTGGGCCGTCATCACGCTGGGGCCGGTGGTGGCGGGCGCCAGCCTCTGGGCCACCTCGTTCGTGGCGCGCGAATCGCTGGGACTGGTGCGCGACGTGCCCGAGATCGTCAGTGTCGCCATTTCGTTCATTCCGCTGGTGCTGACGGCCCTGGGCTTCGCCGCCCTGTTCGTGGTGGTCCCGAACCGCCAAGTGCTGTGGCGCGATGCCCTCATCGGCGGCTGCGTGACGGCGCTCGCGCTGGAGGTCATGAAGTCCGCCTTCGCCTATTACCTGACGCGGTTCCCCACCTATACCGTCATCTACGGCGCGTTCGCCACGCTGCCGATCTTCCTCTTGTGGATCTACCTGTCCTGGCTGGCGGTGCTGCTGGGCGCCACCCTGGCCGCCAGCGCCCCGCTGATCCGCCTGGGACGCTGGGAATTCAACCGCTATGCGGGCGCCCCCTTCGTCGACGCGGTGGAGGTCCTGCGCACGTTGCGCCGCGCCCAGTCCCGCACGCCCCCCGGCCTGCCGGCCAGCCAATTGGCCTCGAAGCTGAAACTGCACCAGGATGAATTGAACGACGTCCTGGAAACCCTGTGTGACATGAACCTCGTCACACGCACCCCGGACGACCTCTGGGTCCTGACCTGCGACGCCCGCGAGACCTCGCTGGCGCCGGTGGTCGACCGTTTCCTGCTGGATCGCGGCCAGCCGCGGGTGCGCGACGACGGCGAAATCCTGCGGGTCGCGGCGGCCGTGATTTCCCGGGAAAATACGCCCGTGCTGGAAGAACTCTGCGGAGAAGCGCAAAATACCGGAAATGGCGTCGCCCCGGTATTGCAGCTGGAAGCGAACAAGAAATAGCAATCAGGGCACCACCGCCCAGGAGAAACCGATGTTGAAGGTCAGCGAGATTCTGCGCGTCAAGGGAGACACGCTTTACACGGCATCGCCGGACATGCCCGTGTCCCAGGCCGTGCAAACCATGAGCGAGCAGGATATCGGCTCGCTCGTCATCATGGAATTCGGCACGCTGGTCGGCATGCTGACGTTCCGCGAGATCATCCGCCACATGCACGCGCATGGCGGCGCGGGCGAAACCACCATCCGTTCCATCATGGACGACGCGCCGGTCAGCGTGTCGCCCAACACCAGCGCCGACGAAGTGCAGCGCCTGATGCTCGAAAAGCACGCGCGCTACATCCCCGTCATGGACGGCCCGACGCTGATGGGCGTGATTTCGTTCTACGACATGGCCCAGGCCATCGTGGCCGCGCAGCAGTTCGAAAACAACATGCTCAAGGCCTACATCCGCGACTGGCCCGCCGAAAGCGCGGAATCGACCCAGTCCTGAGCCACCGGCGGTTGCCGGGCGGCGGCGTCATCGCCGGAGCCCGGCGATCGACCAATGGACAACGCCCAGGCGGCCTCGCGGCCGTCTGGGCGTTGTTGCATTCAGGGGCGATACGCGTTCAGGGACGATGCGCGTTCAGGCGCCCGCCGGCGCCGCCGTCAGCGCGGCGCCGCGTTCCGGCGGCGCATGCCGCTGGCTGCGCCAGGCGTCATAGATCAGGGCAGGATCGTTCGCGGCCAGCAGCGCCGGATCCGACAACATGCGACGCCAGCGCCGGGCGCCCGACTGGCCATTCACCAGGCCCAGCATCGGCCGCGTCATGACCCGCAGCGGCACGCCCTGCGCCACCTGGCGCGCGGCGTATTCCATCATCGCGTCGACCACCTGGGCATCGCTGGGCAGGCGCACCGACGGCCACAGCTGCAGCGACACTTCGGACAGCACCCGGGGCGTATGCCAGGCCGCGCGGCCCAGCATCACGCCGTCGAAATCGGCGGCCGCGCGCACCGACTGCCCGGCATCGGCCAGCCCGCCGTTCAGCACGAAGACGCAGTCCGGGAAATCCTGTTTGAGCTGGCGCACCACGTCGTAGCGCAGCGGCGGAATCTCGCGGTTGTCCTTGGGCGACAGGCCCTTGAGCACGGCATTGCGCGCATGGGCGATGAACACCCGGCAGCCGGTGTCGTAGATCTTGCCGACGAAATCGCGCACGAAGGCGTAGGACTCGTCATAGTCCAGCCCCAGGCGGTGCTTGACCGTCACCGGGATGTCGACCGCGTCCTGCATCGCCTTGATGCAGTCGGCGACCAGGTCGGGCTCGGCCATCAGGCAGGCGCCGAACGCGCCCTTCTGCACCCGTTCCGACGGACAACCGCAGTTCAGGTTGATTTCGTCATAGCCCCACTGCCGCCCCAGCCTGGCCGACTGCGCCAGCGCATCCGGCTCGCTGCCGCCCAGCTGCAACGCGACCGGATGCTCGGCCTCGTCGAAGTCCAGGTGGCGCGCGACGTTGCCGTACAGCAAGGCGCCGGTGGTGATCATTTCGGTATACAGACGCGCGCGCGGCGCCAGCAGCCGGTGGAAATAGCGGCAATGCCGGTCGGTCACATCGATCATCGGGGCGACGCACAGCCGCCAGTCGGGGGAGTCCAAGAATCACTCGTCAAAACAAGGGGATGCGGTATTTTACGGTGCTTGGCGGGATTCTGCCCGGCAAGCTGGCCAACGACGGCGCCACCGCCCCGGGCCATGTGGTCTAAAATTGCGCCGCCGCCGCGCGCAAGCACGCGCCCGCGTCCGTGGCACACGTCCGTCAACTCCCCTCTTCTCGTAGATCAATGGCCGTATTCACCCCCGTATCCGATGACGACGCACGCGCCCTGCTGGCGCATTTCGACCTGGGCGAGTTCGTCTCGCTGCGCGGGATTACGGCCGGTATCGAGAACACCAACTACTTCCTGTACACCAGCCGCGGCGAGTACGTGCTGACGCTGTTCGAAGTGCTGACGCACGCCCAGCTGCCGTTCTACATCGAACTGATGTACCACCTGGCCAGCCGCGGCATCCCCGTGCCGCAACCGCAAACGCTGCGCGACGGCACCCGCCTGACCACGCTGCACGGCAAGCCCTGCGCCATCGTCTCGCGCCTGCCCGGCGGCTACGAACCCGCCCCGGGGGCCGCCCATTGCGCGCTGGCCGGCGCCACCCTGGCCCGCGCCCACCTGGCGGCGCGGGACTTCCCGATCCAGCAGCCCAACCTGCGCGGCCTGTCCTGGTGGACCGAGACCGCGCCCAAGGTCCTGCCCTTCCTCGAAGCCAGCCAGGCGCAGCTGCTGCAATCCGAACTGGCCGCCCAGCAGGCCGCGGCCGCCAGCCCCGCCTGGCAAACGCTGCCCGCCGGTCCGGCCCACTGCGACCTGTTCCGCGACAACGTGCTGTTCGCCGGCACCTTCGAGGATCCGCTCATGGGCGGCATCATCGACTTCTACTTCGCCGGCTGCGACACCTGGCTGTTCGACGTCGCGGTCAGCGTCAACGACTGGTGCATCGAACGCGACACCGGTGAATTCGTCCCCGAACTGGTCGACTCCTGGCTCGACGCCTATGCCCGCGTGCGCCCGTTCACCGACGCCGAGCGCCAGGCCTGGCCGCTGATGCTGCGCGCGGCCGCCCTGCGCTTCTGGCTGTCGCGCCTGTACGACTTTTTCCTGCCGCGCCCGGCCCAGACGCTCAAGCCGCACGACCCCCGCCATTTCGAAAGAGTGTTGCAAGCGCGCCACCGCCCGGGCCTGCCGGTATTGCCGTAATCGTTACGCCCCCCATAATTGGGGGTAGCACGTCCCTTATTGAGAGATCACTCCCCAAGAGAGCCATGCAAGCAGCATTCCTACCCGCGTCTTCCGGCTGGCAATGGGTCCGAGACGGCTTCCGTCTGTTCCGCAAGCAACCCCTGGCCATGTACACCTGGGCGCTGGTCAACAGTCTCCTGGTCATTTTCGCCTTCGCCGCACAGATCGTCGGCCCGATCCTGTTCATCGCGCTGATGCCGTCGATCACGTTGATGAGCCTGGCGGCCTGCAAGCATGTCGAGGCGGACCGGGTCATGCTGCCCTCCATGTGGGCCAAGCCACTCAAGCAGCCTGGGGTGTTCCGCAAACTGTTCCTGATGGGCCTGTTGTACGCGGCCGTCAGCCTGGCGGCCGGGCTCGCCACCTTCCTGCCGTTCTCGGCCGCGTTCAACGAAGGCATGCGCATCGCGTCCATCGAGAACAGCATGGAACCCATCCTGATGGCCTTGCGCGCGCCGCTCATCATTTTCACGATTCTCTATATCGTGATCGCGGCGCTGTTCTGGTATGCGCCGGTGCTGGTCGCCTGGCATGGCTTGCGGCTGACGCAGGCGCTGTTCTTTTCCGGCATCGCCTGCTGGCGCAACAAGTGGGCGTTCCTGGTCTACGCCGCCACCTGGGTCCTGATCGCCCTGTTCCTGGACCTGTGCTCCGGGCTGCTGGTCGCTCTCGGCCTGTCGCCGCAATTGGCCAGCACGCTGCAGATCCCGTTCACGATCGCCGCGGCAGGCGTGTTCTATTGCAGCTTCTATCCGTCGTATACCTCCGTGTTCGGCATCAACAGCCCCAGCCCGAACCTCGACAACGGCCACGGCGCCCAGGCATAACGCCACCCGGCAGGGCGCCAGCGCCCTGCACACCTTCACCACCCGCCGGTCGCGCGCCACGAACACCACGTCGATGGCATGGCGCATGCCAAAGGTATGCACCGCCCGGCAAGGTGCCAGCAACAGGCCCGAACGCGGTCCCGGCGGCCGGCGTCCCAGCAATCCGCGCATCCGGCCCGGCCAGCTCCGGACCCGCAGCAGCCGCAATCGCGCCCGCGGCAAAGGCAGGCGGGCGCTCACCAGCCCCCCTGCAGCAATCGCACGGCAATCGGAAACGCCAGCACGATGAAAGTGCATGGGAAGATGCAGCCGATCAACGGCAACAGCATCTTCACCGGCGCCTGCAACGCCAGCCGTTCGGCGCGCCACGCGCGTTCGCTGCGGCATAGCCTGCCCTGCTCCCGCAATACCGGCCCCAGGCTGATACCCAGGGCGTCCGCCTGGGCCAGGGCCGCGGTCCACTGACGCACCAGAGGACTGCCGCAACGATCCGCCAGGGCCTGCAGGGCGGCGGCCCTGGACAGGCCGGCCCGCATGTCCGCCAGCGCCTCGCCCAGAACGTCGCGCAACGGTCCGGGAGGGCCATTCGTGGCGGCCATTCGCAGGGCGCCATGCGTGCTCAGGCCAGCCTCGACGCACAAGGTCATCAGATCGAGGACGAACGGCAAGCCCTGTTCGATCCGCCGCCGACGTTTCCGTATCCGGCCTCGCAGCCATATTCCCGGCAAAGCGCCCGCCATCAGCGCGCCGACGACGCCCCACGCGACGTAGCCAGCGGCCCCTGAATCCGTCGGCGATGGCCCGGTCAACATGCCGCTGCCTCGCAACAACGACACGGCCAGGCCCGCGAGTGCGGTGCCCGCCATCGCGGCCAACAGACTCAGTATCACGATGCCCTCGCCGAGCATGGTCGCGGGCAACCCCGCCCTGGCGGCCGTCGCCGCAAGACGCATGCGCCAGGCTTGCGGATACAGCCCCATCGCCGTCCTCCCTCAGAAATCGATCCGGACGATGCGCCGGATCAGCAGGATGCCGGCGATTTCCAGCGTTGCCAGCAACGCCAGCACCATCCAGCCTTGCCTCGTATGCCACAGCAACGCCATGCCGTCCGGCTCCAGGCGGCTCAGCACCGCCAACAGCAACACCGGCAGCCCGCCAACGATCCAGGCCTGCATGCGGCCCTGCGAGGTCAGGGCCTGCACCTTCGCCTGCCACTGCAGCCGCGCCCGCACCGCCCGCGCGATGCCGTCGAGCGCCTCGGCCAGACCGCCGCCCGATTGCGCGGCGACACGCATCGCCACCACCACGAGCGTGGTCGAGTCGGCCGCCATCCGCGTGTTCAGATGCTCCAGCGCCTCGTCCCAGGGCACCCCCAGCCGCTGCTCGCGCAGCACCAGTTCAAATTCCTGCGCCAGCGGCGAATCGCCCTGCGCCACCACCTGCCGCAGCGCGGGCGTCAGGGCGATGCCCGCGCGCAGGGCTGACGCCAGCATCAGCAAGGCCATCGGCAGCTGGCGCTCGAAGCGCCGGATGCGCCGTCGCCGCCAGGCGTTCATCAGCACGCGTGGCGTCCGCAGAGCCAAGGCGACCGCCAGTACCGCGCCAGCGGCGCTGGATGTGGCGATAAAGGCCAACGCCGCCGCGAGGACCGACAGCGCCATCGGCCCCGCCCACAGCCATGCCGGATCGACAAACAGGAACAACTCTCCGAGGCGCCCCTCCGCCTCGTGCGTGTAATGCTCGCGGTAGCGCCGCAGCGCGGGCGCGAGCCAGCTTTGCGCGCCCCAGGCCAATGCCGTGACGCACACCGTGGCGGCAAGCGCGGCGAGCCAGATCACGCCGGTCTCGCCGCGCAACCGGCGCCCGCGGCCACGTGATCAACGGCGAACCAGGACACATCCAGGCCCTGGCCCGCCTCCTGCCATGCCTGCGCGAAGCTGGGCACGACGCCGCACCCGGCGAATCCGCCATGGCGCTCATGCCGGAACAGCTCCTGCAGCTGGATGCGCCCGCTCTCCATGCCGGTGACTTCCGCGACGGACGCCACCACGCGCCGCCCGTCGGACAATCGCGCCTGCTGCACGATGATGTCGATACTGGCCGCGATGTGCTCGCGCACGACGGCCAGCGGCAGGTCCAGCCCCGCCATCAGCACCATCGACTCCAGGCGCGCCAGCGCATCCCTGGTGGAGTTGGCGTGCAACGTGGTCAATGAGCCTTCGTGCCCGGTATTCATGGCCGTCAACATGTCGAAGGCCTCGGCGCCGCGGCATTCCCCCACCACGATCCGGTCCGGCCGCATGCGCAGCGCATTGCGCACCAATTCGCGGATATCGATCCGCCCGCGCCCCTCCTGGTTGGACGGCCTGGCCTCGAGCGACACCAGATGCTCGTGGCTCAACCGTAGTTCCGCCGCATCCTCGATGGTGACGATGCGCTCGCCTTCCGGGATTTCGTTGGACAGGACGTTCAGCAACGTGGTCTTGCCCGTCCCCGTGCCGCCCGAGATCACCAGGTTCTTGCGCAGGCGCACGCATCGGGTCAGGAACCGCGCCATGGCATCGCTGAGCACGCCCGTCGCCAATAGATCCGGCATCCCGGGCCGGCGCGTCGGAAATTTGCGGATGGTCAGGCTCGCGCCTTTCAACGCGATCGGGGGAATGATGGCGTGCACCCGGGAACCGTCGGGCAGCCGCGCGTCCACCATGGGCGAGCTTTCATCGATGCGGCGTCCCAGCGGGGTGACGATGCGCTCGATGACCCGGCGCACCGACTGTTCACCGGTGAAGGCGCCGGCATGGCGCCACAGCCGGCCGTCGCGCTCGACGTAGATTTCGTCATGCCGGTTGACCATGATCTCGCTGACGTCCGCCGCCGCCAGCAACGGTTCCAACGGCCCCAGCCCGACCGCTTCGTCCAGCACCTCGCGGCACAGGGCCTCCCGGTCGACGGCCAGCGGTAAGCCAGCATCGTCGGCCACGATCAGCGACAACAGGCGCGCGGCCTCGGCGCGCAGCATCGCGTCGCTCATGCCCGCCACGTCGCGCCGGCGCAGGTCCAGCGCGCCCAGCAGCGCGGCATGCAGCCGGCGACGCCATTGCAGGGAGGGCAACGACGAGACAGGCTGCGGGGTCGCCGCCACCTCCTGCACGGGAAACGACGGTGGCGCGGCCGGCAGCGCCGCGTTGCTCCCGCCGTCCCGCCGCGCGGGCGCCACCTTCAGGCGGCAGGGACCGATCAGGATCTCGTCATCCGGCCCCACCGGCACATGGCGCGCCACCCGCAAGCCGTTGACAAAGGTGCCGCCAAGCGCGCCGAGGTCCTCGAGCACGATCGCCGACGCCTCGCGCCGCAGCCGCGCATGCTGGCGGCCCACGCGCCAATTGGCGATACGCAGGTCGCAATGGACGCCGCGGCCGATCAACACCGGCATCGCAGCCACAATGGTCCGCACGGCGGCATCTTCAAGGGTCATCTGGATTTCAAGCATGGCGCTACTCCTGGTTGGCCGGCGCCGACGCCGACCTGTCGTTGTCCCATTGCGAACCCGCCCCGGCGCGGGTGCTCCAACCCGCGTCCATGAGTGAAGAGGTTCCCAACCGGGACGGTTGCGGAAATGCGGCGTCGACCACGGCGCGCGCGCGCCGCACCCGATCCGCCATCGCGGACTCGTTACGCGACACGATCCGCGGGGTCACGAAGATGGCCAGCTCGGTCTCACGCAGCTGGTAGCGCCGCGACGAGAACAGCGCGCCGAGAATGGGGATGTCTTTCAAGCCGGGAATGCCGCTGGCATCGTCGGCGCGCTCGCGCGACAGGAAGCCGCCGATGACCAGCGTGTCACCGGAGCGCACGTTGAATTCGGTGGATGCCCGGCGCGTGCGCAGCGCCGGCCCGCCGGCCGCTGTCAGCGCCATGTCGACGGAACTGGCCTCGACCTCGATCAGCGAGCGGATGACGCCGTTGCGATCGATGCGCGGCGTGATCCGCAGCGATACGCCGTAGGGCTTGAACAGCGTCGTGGGATTGCCGCGCGAATCGGTCGAGACATAGGGCACTTCTCCGCCAGCCAGGAACGTCGCGCTGGCGCCGCTGCGGGCCAGCAATTGCGGCTGCGCCAGCATGACGGCCTCGCCGCTCTGGGCCAGCGCCGCAATGCGGGCGGACAACAGGGCATTGACGCCGAAATAGCCGGCGGCGGACGACAGCGCCCCCGGCGCATCGACCCCCTGTTCACCCGGCCGCGCGATGCGGCCAAGCGACCCGGCATCCCATGCCAGCGCCGCATTGAGGCCGCCCTGCGTCATGCCATCCCACCGCACCCCGATCTCGCGCAACCTCGACGAGGGGATTTCCACCACCTGCACATCCAGCAGCACCATGCTGTCCCAGCCCACCTGGCCCGTGAAATCGACGACCTCGGGATAACGTTGCGCCAGCGCGGCGATCCGGTCGCGGTCGTCATCGGACAGGTCATCGCCCTCGATCACGATGCGTCCGCCCACCGCCGAACTGCGCGCCCCGGGAATGCGCGCCAGCAAGGATTCGATTTCCGCCCGCAACCGCGGGGCGCCCGCCGGCGCCACTTCGACCGAGTAGGTCCTGACGCCGCCGTCGGCCCACACCTGCACCGACGACATGCCTTCGGCGCGCGCGAAGACCACGACCTCGCGGCCCTCGGTGGCGACGGCGCTGAGCACCTCGCCGTTGCCGATGGCCACCTGCGTCACGCCCGGCGCCGCCAACACGCGGCTCTCTCCGACCTGCATGTCGAGCGTCTGCCCCGCGGACCATGCGGGTAACGCGGCTGCCCCCAGGCACATTGCGGACCACGCCGCGATCATTCCGATGTTCATGGAAACTCCGATTCAGGATCCGTCGGGGGCAGACTCGATGCCTGCGCCTGATCACCCAGCCGGTCGCCGTACAGGATGACCACCCGCGGCGCGGGCCGGGACTGGCGATCGCCATTCAGCAACGACATCAATTCAGCGGGCGCCAGGGCAGCGCTATCCGAGACGTCTGCAGCATCACGCAACACGGCGGTCAACGCGCCTGCCCGCCTGGCCATGAGATAGCTGGTGATCTGATCCACCGATGCCGCCAATGTGATCGGAAGGAGCCCATCGGCCGCGGTCAGCACCCGCACGCCTCGCAACACGGGCACAACAGCGTCCTGGCCATGACGCGGCAGCGTCAGATAGACATCAATGGCATCTCCCACCCGCAACGCCGCGGCCAGGCTCCCAAGGTCGGCGGCCGGCACCACGAAGGCGCGCTGTCCCGCCTCGAGCCGCGACGCCAACGACGGCTTGGCCATGGGATCAGCGGCCGCGAGGCAGGCATTGAGCACCAGTTCGCCGCCAGGCAGCGCCGCCGCCAGTCGCATGCCCAACACACTGTCGACGGCCCCCGGCTCGAGACTGCTCGCCGGCGCCCATTGCGCGGGCACGTCGCGCACCGCCAAATGTCGGTCTTCCAGCACCGTACCGGCCGCCAGGTCGTGAGCGGCGACCAGACGGCTGACCAGCGGCACACGCCCCTCGGCTTCCAGGGTCTCGACACGCTGCCGCACATGCTCACGCACCGCCCATGCGGACAACAGGCCGGCCGCCAGAGCCAGCAGGAAGACGGCAATCTGCCGTGGGCCGGGGACGAGCCTGCGCGTCATGGCGTCCACCGCCGGATCCACAGGCCACTGCCGGCATCGAGCGGCGTCAACATCCATTGCAGGCGCTCGTCGCGCCGCCGCCATGATTGCCAGGCCACGGCCCGATCACTGTCGAGATCCCGCCAACCCGCGCGCAGCAATCCTTGCCGCAGCAACGGCGCCAACCGCGACGGCGCAAGAAGATGCCACCAGATCGACTCGGCCACGGTCCCGCTTGCCTGCTCGACCGCGAAGTCCAGCATCAGCCGCGCATCGGCCGGCAACCAGGCGGACATGTCGGTAACGGCTTTGGCCGCAGGCGTGATCGACGACACGCTGCCGACGCTACGGCCGCCCCCGGGGCTGGCCATGCGCGCCACCCACAAGGCATCGCCAACCCAACCGGACAGGATCGCCTGCCCCGGCAATATCTGGAGATCGCTGAACGCGGACTGCTGGCGCGACAGAACCCGGATCAGTTCCGGCACATCGACGGGCGCATCGAACATCAATGCCTGCATCGCGGCGCCATTCAGCCACATGCGATCCGCCAAGGGTTCGACCCGAGAGCCGGGAGGAAACCGCAATCCGGCCGGAGATACCGGGCTCGACGATGCGCGGGAGGCCTGCGTGGCAGCTCCAGCCAAGGCCGCCGGCCAGGCCAGCGCCACCCACACGGTCAATGCCGAAGCGGCCAGCACGCGCGATGCAGAGCCCCGCTGCGCCGCGCGCGGCTGTCCGTGGACTGAGGGGCTCTGCCGCAGCCCGCCGAAGAATGACCGCGCATTCATCGCGCCGCCCTCCCGTTTCGCGCCAATCCTTGCTCTGGCGCCACGTCGGCCCATGAAGACAACCAGTCCTGAGAAAGCGCCGGCCGATTCCAGGGTCTATCCGCGACCATCACTCGACCGCTGATCTCGCGCGCCAGCGACAAGGAACGTTGCGCCGTTTGCGCCCAGGAAATCGCCGCCGCCCCGATACGGCGGCTCACATCCTCATCGCCATCCGCGTTGCCGGCGCCGGCCGCGACGCAGGTACGCCGCTCGATACGCAATGCCCCCCAAGGTCCGGCGCCCGCCACCTCGGCATGCGCCGTGACCGACACCTGACGGACATCGGCGCCCAGCCACTCCGCCAGCCGGGGCGCCAGGCGAGAGTCCTCCGCATCGACGGACGACCGAGCCAACACCAGCGCGCCAGATCGTGCGGGGATGCCCCCACCCGCAGCAGCGACCATCGCGGCCGAGCGGCTGGCCACGCCGGCCGCCTGCGCGATGAACAGCAACTGGCCCAGCCACGCCACAGCCATGCAGGACAAGATCAACAAGGGCAATAGCACCAACGCCTCGACCAGCGCCTGGCCGCGTTGCCATGCACGGAGGATGCTCATGGCGCCTCCCAGGCCCGCAGGGCTTCCTCTGGCCTTACCGCGGCCAGCCGGGCCTGCCAGTACGGACGAAACAACGTCGGCAGTTCCTCGCGACCGTCGGCACGCGGCTCGGGCCGCGCGTAGTAGGTCTCGGCAGCACTGGTGACCACCAACGGCCCGCCCAGACCCGCTTCCCCGCCGCGAGGCCCGCGTACAGACGCGGCAGCGCCCGCAGCCACCGTATCGCCAAGCCCATCGTGCGCCACGCTGACCGCCAAGGCGAATCGCAGCGGATCGGCGCCATGCACGCTCGCCACGTCGTAGTAGCCGGGCAAGCCCAAGCCGGGCCAAGGCTGCACCTGCGCCATGGCGTAGGAATTGGCCAGAGGATTGCCCGTGCCGTCACGGACATCCCAGGCGGTGGACCGCCGCACCCACTGCCAGAAGTCCTGGGAAGTGAAATCACCAGGGGGATTCTCGACATATTCCAGGCCATCCGGGCCTGCGGATCCCGGCCCCGACACCACGCCCCAACCCATCGCATATTCCCGGTAGTAGCATCCCGCCCAACGGTTGAAGCGCTGGGAATGGAACGACTGCGTATCCAGCGCCCCCCAACGCCCGTCCGCGCCGAGCCAGGTCGCGCCACGGCGACGCAGTCGATGCCGCGCGAGCGGACACTGCGCATTGACGGTCGTGGGATTGGCGCGCGTCCCATCACGGTTGCCGAGAAAGCCGTAGCGCCCGGCGGCCCGCTCGACGGCCAGGCGCAGGGCGCTACCGGGCAACGCCGCACGGTGCAGGAGGAATTCCGGCCAGCCATCGCTCAGCAGACGGATCGTCGGCGCGTTGGCCGCCGCGGCCGCTGAATCTGTCCGCCTCGACGCGCCGGTGGCCGGATAGTTTGCCCGCAGCACTGCCCGCATGAGACGCTCCCGCGCGGCCGGCAACCCCGCCACCGCGGAATCCGCACCCGCCTCGAGCACCTCATGCACGACACGATCATGTTCCGCGTAGGCGCGCATCAACTCGACCTGCGCTCCGGGCTCGGTGCGCGCCGCGCCATAGGCCAGCGCGACGTCACGGCCAAACAGCGAGGACAGCAAGCGCGCGGGCGGATTGTTGCGTCGGCGCTGGCCGGCGAGTGTGCGCTCGAACGACAACGACGCCCCCAGCGTGACCAGATGCGCCATCGCGATCTGATGGGCGATCTGCGTGCGATTCGCATAAGCCAGGAAATTCAACTGACGGGCCTGCTCCAGCGCACCGCTGTAGGCCGCGGCATCCGCCGCGTGGATCAGCCGCGCCCGCGCCTCGACCGTGCGCCCCAGCGCGTACAGCATGGCCAGCGCCGCCGAGACCGTGGCCGCCAGCATCATGCCCAGCACCAGCGCCTGGCCGCGTTGGGTGATGCGCGGCCGGGCGCGCGTTACCGGGCCCGTCATTGATCGGCCGCCGCGTTGCCGGTAAAGGACTTGAGCGAACGCGCCTTGGTCTGGCCCGCTGCCTTCTGCACCGCCAGTCTCGCGGCGTTCGACTGGGCGCTGCCATCCTCGCCCGCCAGCTCGCGCGCCATGGCCGCCGTCTGCGACCGCACCACTTGGCCAAGGGCCTGGTAGACGGCGATCGCCGCAACCGCCACCAGCGCCACGACCACGATGTATTCCGTCATGCCTTGTCCGGCTTGACGCTTCAGGTATCCCAACACTGCCGATCTCCGCTCGCGATGAAATGAGGGATCCAGTGTCAGCGCACGGGAAAAACGCCACAATTCGCAGATGCCGAGCTGGATGAATTCATCCCAAGGCCTTGACGATGCGCCTGGCAGCGGTCATCGCCGCGCCGCCCCCAGCGGGAGCGGCACGCTGGAAAATGTTGTAACCCCCTAATTTCTATCGGGTTTTCCCTATTGCCGACCCTCTGGGGCGGCAGTAGATTGGACTTGCCGGGCTGTCTGACACCCATCGCGTGCGAAGCCGGGCAGGAGCGCCCCAGACTCATCTCGAGCTGGGGCGCTCTTCCATTTGCGGGCCGCGGCGGGCCGGATGGATTTCGCCCCTGGCATTACAAAATCTATACACAGTCGCCCAATCCCCTAACAGGGCGCTGGCTAGCATGGCGTCTTTCCATACCCGGACTGACCGATGCCTGCTTTCGCCCCACCACCCAGGGCCGCGCGCCCCGTGCAGGGCGCCCACCGCAACCCCGCCATCGATGCCCTGCGCGGCATCTCGATCCTGTGTGTCGTGCTGCTGCACGTGCAGATCCACATTCCGCAGGAGCAAAGCCTGCTGGGCAAGGTGCTGCCCGCCGCCCTCTTCAATATCGTCTATCGCAGCGGCTACTACGGCGTCATCATCTTCTTCGTGATCTCGGGCTTTCTCATCACCCGCGCGGCCATCGAGCGCTGGGGCAGCCTAGAGGCCGTGCCCTGGGGCCAGTTCCTGCGCCGCCGTTTCGCCCGCATCTATCCCTGCCTGCTGTTGCTGCTGGCGATCCTGGCCACGCTGCACGCGATCGAGATGCCCGGCTTCGTCCTCGAGAACACCAGCCTGGCGCACGCCACCATCAGCGCGCTGACGCTGCATCTGAACTGGCTGGAAGCCCAGGTCGGTTATCTGCCGGCGGCCTGGAACGTGCTGTGGTCGCTGTCCATCGAGGAAGCCTTCTACCTGGCATTCCCCCTGATCTGCCTGTTGTCGCTGGCAGCCGGCCAGCGCGCGCTGCTCCTGGCCCTGCTGCTGTTCGTCGCGCTCGGGCCGTTCGCCCGCGTCGCTTTCACCCGCAACGAGATCTGGGCCGACCACGCCTACCTGGCCGGCATGGACGGCATCGCCATCGGTTGTCTGGCCGCGCTGTATGCCGCGCTGTATGCCGCGCGGCCCGCCTGCGGCCAGGCAGGCCGCAAGCTGCTGCTGGTCGGCGCCGCGCTGTTCGTGCTGGTGTTCTTCCTGCGCAAGGCCACCAGCATGCTGGGGCTGACCGCGCTGGGACTGAACGTGACGGTGCTGGAAATCGGCGTGGCCTGCCTGCTGATCGGCTGGAGCCGCCACCCTCGCCCGGCCCGCCCCAACCCGCTGCTCGCCGCGTTGCGATGGGCCGGCCACAACAGCTACGAGATCTACCTGACGCACATGTTCCCGGTCCTGCTGCTGGCCGCCGCGTCCTGCCGCAATTCCGGCGGCGTCGTCTCGACCTGGTGGCGCGCCGGCGCGCTGACCGCCGCCAGCGTGCTGGCGATCCTGCTGTCGGCCATGCTGGGCGGACTGGTGGCGCGTTATTACTCGACGCCCCTGCGCCGTTGGCTGATAGGAGCCGGGGCGCGATGAACGGCCTGGCCGCGCTAGCCAACCGCGCGCCGGCCGGCGCCGTTCAAGCTCTCGGCGTCCAGGCGCCGGAACACCAGCGCCGACAGCAGTGTGATGGCGCCCACGCACAGGAACGTCAGCATGAACGCGCGCCCCAGCATGGCATTGTCTGCGCCCGAGAACACGCCGACCAGCCCGCCGCCGATGGTCACCCCCAACCCGATGGCCAGCATCTGCACCATCGAGAACAAGCTATTGCCGCTGCCCGCATCGCGCGTGCTCAGGCCTTTGAGGGTGACGCTGTTCATGGCCGCGAACTGCATGGAATTGGCCGCGCCGAACAGCGCCAGCTGCGCGATCTGCAGCGGCAATGGCCAATCATGCGAGATCGCGGCGAATGACATGATGGCGGCGCCCACCAGCACGGTGTTGGCCAGCAGGAAGGTGTCGTAGCCGAAGCGCCGCACCAGCGGCGCGATCCAGGGTTTCGAGATGGTGCCCGCGATGGCGGCCGGCAGCATCATCAGGCCGGACTGCAACGGCGTATAGCCCAGCTGCAACTGCAACAGCAGCGGCAGCAGGAAAGGCACCGCGCTGCTGCCGACCCGGCACACCAGGTTGCCGACCAGCCCGACGCTGAAATTGGGCTCGCGGAACAGGCGCAGCTGAAACAGCGGGTTGTCGCGCCGCCGGGCATGCGCCACATACAGCAGCACGGTCAGCGCGCTCAACGCGAACAGCGCCGACGACCAGGCCATGCGGCCCTCGCCGGCGGGCAGGTCCAGCGCCAGGGAAAAGGACACCATGCACAACGACAGCAGCCCGCAACCGAGCACGTCGAACGGCGCCACATCGGCCAGCGCATCCTCGGGCAGGTAGCGGCGCACCGCAATCAATCCCAACAGGCCGATCGGCACGTTGATCATGAAGATCCAGTGCCAACTGGCCACCTGCACCAACAGTCCGCCCAGCGTCGGCCCGAAGATCGGCCCGACCTGCCCCGCGATCGAGACGAACGCCAGGGCCGAGATGTACTGGTCGCCCGGCACCCGCCGCAGCACCGCCAGGCGTCCGATCGGCAGCAGCATCGAGCCGCCCACGCCCTGCACCACGCGCGCGATCGTCAATTGCGTCAGGGTCTGCGCCAGCCCGCAGAACACGGAGCCGACCGCGAACACCAGGATCGCGGCCAGGTAGACGCGGCGCGTGCCATACCGGTCCGCCAGCCAGCCCGACGCGGGCGTCAGCATCGCCATCGTCAACGTATAGGCCACCACCACGGGCTTGAGGGCCAGCACGTCTTCGCCCAGGCTGCGCGCCATCGCGGGCAAGGCGGTATTGACGATGGTGGTGTCCAGCGTCTGCATGAAGAAACAGGCGGCGACGACCCAGAGCAGGGCTCGCTGAGAAGGTGGCGTAGGCATGCCGAAATCGTACTCCCGGCCAGCCCACGCGCCGCTGACAGGCCTGCCAGCAGGCGGCCTCCGAAAACCGGAGAAACAATCGGTTATTCTCCGCTGCAAAAGCTACGAGGATGAATCGAACGTGAGCACCGCTCATTCCTTCCAGACCGGCAAAGTGGCGCTGGTCCTCTCCAACCGTCTTGGCGACTCGCTGTACCAGATGACGCTCGCCAACAATCTGCGCAAGGCCGGCCGCGACATCACCGTGTACGGCGTGCATGGCTACGCCCTGCGCGAATGGTTTCCCGATTTCGACATCCAGCCCCTGCCGGCGGACACGGCCAGCCTGGCGGGATACGACACCATCGTGCAGATGGATCCGGACAGCCCCTTCGACGGCCTCACCCGCGTCTGCCCACGTTTCCTGAGCACCAAGGAGTGGGGCCAGATCCACGCGGCGCCACGCAGGCACGCTTCGCCCAACGGCATCCTGGACGAATTCCGCCGTTTCTCGGTCGACGCCTTCGGCCTGACCGAATGGAGCAACGACAACGGCCTGCGGGCCCCTGCCCGCTTCAAAGCCCGCCGCCATGACAAGCGCGTGATCCTGCATCCGACCTCGAGCGAAGCCGAGCGCTGCTGGACGCCCGGCAAATACGTGATCGTCGCCCGCCGCCTGCGCGCCATGGGCTACGAGCCGGTCTTCGTGCTGGCGCCCGCTGAACGCGCCCACTGGCTGCCGCTGCTGGAACAGGCCCATGTCGGCCTGGTCGAGGCGCCATCCATCGATGGCGTCGCCGCCGAGGTCTACGAGTCCGGCTGGTTCATCGGCACCGACTCCGGCATCGGCCACCTGGCCTCCTGCTGCGGCCTGTCGACGGTCACCATCGTCGACCGCCCCCGCAACATGCCCCGCTGGCGCCCGGCCTGGGCCGACAACGTGGTGGTCCAGCCCTGGTGGCTGCCGCTGCGCTCGCTGCGCCGCAAATACTGGCGCGAAGCCACCACGGTCGCGGCGGTCATGCGCTGCTTCAGCCGCATGGTGCGGCGACGCGATCGCTGACCGGAATATCCCCGGACTGGAAACGACGCGGGCCGGCTACCGACCTATCGGCAACCGGCCCGTCCACAGGAAACGGCGGTGGCGGCCGGGGCCGCCCTCCCGACGCGCGTGATCGCGCGCAATATCAGGCCATCGCTTCCACGTTCCCGGCCGAGCGCGCATCCTCCATCGCTGCCTGGTACGCGCTGAGCGTCTCCGCCATTTTCTGGGACAGCATCAAGTGCCGGTCGGCGAACATGCGAGCCCGCTCGGCGATCCTGGCAGCCTGCTCGGGATGCGACCAGATCCAGGCCAGGTGATCGGCGAAACTCGCGACATCCTGCGCCGGCGCCAGCCAGCCGGTGTCGCCCGGCTGCACGATCTCGGGCAGCCCGCCGACCGCGCTGGCCACCACCGGGCAACGCGACGCGTAGGCTTCCGGCACAACGCGCGACCAAGCCTCGTTGATCGACGGCACCAGCACCGCATCGGCGGCGTGGATGATGTTCGAGATATCTTCCCGGTGCCCGGCAAAGGTCACGTAGTCGCCAATCCCCAGTTCCGCGACCAGGTCATGCAGCTTTTGGCCATAGGCGGCCGTCGCGCGCGTTGGCATGCCGACCACCAGCGCGTGCGCGGGCACGCCACGCTGGCGCAGCACCTGCACCACGCGCAACAGATCCTCCTGCCGCTTGTCGGGCCGCAGCATACCGATGGTGGCCACCACGAACGCGGCCGGATCCAGCCTCAGCTCCTGCCGCATGGCATGGCGTATCGCCTGCTTGTCCACGTCGGCGAAGAATCCGTGGTCGGCCCACTCGCCCACCACGCTGATACGCTTCTGCCCGGCAAAACCCGCCGTGACGATATCCTGGGCGCCGCCCTGGCTGGTGGTGATGACGCGATGGCAACCCAGGCGCCACTCCAGCCGCCGCCGCCACGACGTGCGCAGGGGCCTGGAGAAGTGCCAGGTCCGCACCAGCGAACACAGATCGCGGCAAAGCGCGCTGGCTTTCGCGTCAGGCGTGCCGTGCGCGTCAATGACCTGGATGCGCAGATCCTTCACGAGTTGCCGCAGCGTGAGCACGCCCGACCACGAGTAGGGGGAACTGAAATCCATGCCGATCGTGGCCAACCCCCAACTACGCGCCAGCTTCAGGGTGTCGCTCCCGGGCGGTGCGGCAATTGCCACGGAATGGCCTTGTTTCTGGAGCCATCGCGACTGATCCAGGACGCGAAACTCCAATCCGCCCAGATTGAGGCCAGAAAGCGTGTGCAGAATTTGCATGGGAATCAGGTACTGAGAAGCACAAACCGGCCCGCCAGGCAGGCGACAACGACATGCATGGGAAGCCGGATCCGAGTCATATCGGGAGCGGCGCGCAGCGGCAGGAGCGGCGAGGAAACAAAAATGGGCAGCATCGCAGGGGCGGCGGCTTAATAGATGGGTTCTAATTGTTTGCCGGACGAGGCTGTTGCATCGTCGAAACCGACTGAAACGCCATTTTTGTGAATTTTAGCTACGAGTCAGAAATATAGGCGTGCGGTACGACCAGAGTTGGAGAAATCTTTTAACCATTGTTAATTTCTTTACTATTTATGTAACTAAATAAGTCAAACCAATGACGCCAGCCCACCCCCCATCGAAACGGCACTCGCGCCAGCGCCTCGAAGGCGCTTCAGAAGCCGCTTTCATGTCACGGACAAACAACGGGCGCGCCGACGCCTGACCGACCGACAGGACGCCGACGCGCGCGAACGACCGCCCACCGTCGGATGGTGCGAAATGAAGAAAGGGAAATGGGCGGCTCGGATGCGCGCGCCGGAAGCGCCGGATCAGATCATCCGGCGGAACAGCAAACCTGGCTCAGAAAATGCAGGCCTTGCGCGAACACTCGATCAAGAAGTATCCCACCATGACCGCCGGATAGAGCACGACCAGCGCGGTCACCAGCACCCACCAGCGTCGCTGCCGCCGGATGACGAGCACGACGCAGACGAGCCAGACCAGCACGGCGGTCCAATACGCCGGGAAATACGGTCCCAGCCCCACCGTCAGCCAGTCAACCCGCATCAGCAACAGCACAACTGCCGCGAGAATCACGAAGATGAGGATCGTCAGGCGATTGCCGGGCTTGATGGAGGGGGAGCCGGTCATGGATGTCGTTTTCCGGGAAACAGGGATCCGCAGTAAGGGAGATGGGCCTCCCCAGCCCCGATCGCGATCGGCGCTTGAGGAGCACATTCTGCATCATTGCCGATGGAAGCGGAATGAACGACGCCCGCCACGCAAACGACACGCAAAACAAAGCGGGCCTCGGATTGCTCCGAGACCCGCGAGAGTTTCTTTGGCAGCCCCCCCGAGAGTCGAGCTCGGCATTTCGAGATTCTTGTAGATAACAGTGGCGGCCAATCGCTCCTGAGGGTCTAAATGGAAGCCAGATGCAGAATGGCTAAAGGGCTGCCTTTCAATCATGAAAAAATGGGGAAAGCAACGAACATCTGCTCATACTGAAATTTATAAGTGAAGACATCTTTTCGGTGTATATATTGCTGCTTTGTGGGCAAGTCGGGAACGAAGTCTGTGATTCCTATGAACCCGCCATTTTTTAGGCATCGATCTGCCTCTGTTACCACACGACTTAGCAAGTCTCTATCCACAAGATAGAGGCAGAATCCAAAGAGTATGAAGCCACGGGAGTTGTCATCGAATTCCAGATTGCCAGCGGTCCCTACGCGGAGTGTCAGATCTGGATATAGCTTGGAACCCCGAGAGATCGCTTCTACTGACGGGTCGATACCAATTCAGACACACGCAGTGGCCATGCGTAGAGCTTCTAATTTTCTACCGTTGGAACTTCCAATTTCAAGAACTGAAGTTCCAGCTGTAATATATTTTGCGTACAGAGCATTCGGCACACTTAACTCTGCCCCCCTCTTCCATGGGAGCATATGCGTCTTCGTTACGGATGGAATACCCCCCCTCTTGGCCGTCTGTAAATACCGATTTCTGTATAGATCTCATTTCTGGCACTCCCATTTATTCGTTAATTTCGTCAATTCCAACTGTGTTGGCCCTCTTTGGATGCGTCTCTGTCAATGGCGTGGACTCGCCCCCGCGGAATAAGAAAATCCGGCCCGAGAACGGATCCCCAGCCAACGCCATCTGCACCTAAGCCGCCAGGGTATCGAAGCCACACCACATGTCGGTCACCCCTGCTGCGGCCCACACGCGCGTGTTAATCGACGGCCCCATCAACGCGTCAGCCATCGCAGCGCCGCCTCCAGCGCCTGCCGATCGGGGGAACCTTCGATCTTCAGCTCCCCGTGTTTCTGCTGGAGAGCCAGCGTGCCTGAAGGCCTCGTCATGATGGCCACCCCAGCCGCGGGGACTTTCGACACCTCCACGGCCGGCCGGATCGGAGCAAGTGGCGAGGCGGTAACAGAGGCCACTTCCGACTCCACCACGCGCACCGCCAATAGCGTCGGGCCGACCTCACCCTGCACCCGCAGTGTTCCTTCACGGTGCTGCTTGATCCAGGCGAACACCTGATTGGCGTTCACGCCCGCTTAGCGGGCCACCTGCGCTCCGATATCCCGGATTGCCCCGCCCAATCGACCAGACCGAGCTTGAATACGCCAGAATGCAGGCGACTGCGCCGCAATGCGCCGGGCTTTTGATCGGCTGTGCCCAAAAAATTCTATTTGTGGGCTCAAATTTAAGATGCCCAACACAATCGCGATCTTCGCCCTTCGGACCTCCAGCGTCTACACGGTCAGGGCCGGACGATTGGACGATTACCTTTAGGGTGCGGCGATGCCCCCTTAACTATCCAATCCAGGGCATTCATCGGTTGCGGTAACGTCTCGGCTGGGATGCGGTGTTTATAAAATTTTCGGGAGGCGTGATGATGGGCGAAAAAAGTGCAGGACACCATCAACTTCCCGCATTAGCTGCATGTTTGCGGCCAAAGCCACTTTGATAGATGACTCATTACCGGCTTTTACTTCTGCTCTTAGGGATAAGGTCTCGGATACTTGATCTGCTACAAGTCGCACCATTTTTTTTGCAATTCCACGTCCGCGAGCGGAAGGCGCCACAGTCCAAGACAGTTCTGCGTTTCCGCTTAACTCTTCATCAACTCTCACAGTCCCGACCGGCACACCGTTAATTTCAGCAATTAGCAACTGGCGAACAGGATTGGCCAAGGTGGCAGTAAGCCATGCGATGTGGGACTCGAGCAATATTTGATCAGAATTGCGGCTACTAAAACGAGTGGCAGGGTCGTTTCGCCACTCATAAAGCATCGTTGCATCTCCAATTGTTGCGTTACGTACAGTTAGCATGGCAGCCACCTCCAGCGGAAACACTTAATAATGCCGATTTATATGATAAGGATGCTTTAAAAAATTGTCTACACGATATGGGATAGGCCTTACGCATGAACTTCTCCCTTGCAGTGCAAATTTCATTTTTTAGGAGAGCAGTATTTCAAACCAATGATGATGGTTTGTTCCTGTACGAGTCCATGGCGAACGAGCTGGCGTTGACGCCTGGCGCATTCAACTTCCCCTATGGCCCATACAAGGATATGCCCCCCCCCCGGCCCGGTCGGGAAATGGCCGCAGCGCTTAGGCAATGCCTGGGCCCTGGTCGACGACTACCGCACCACGCCGCTTTGGTGGTGGAAACGGGCATGCCGTATTCGGTTGGCAGCGAGCATCCAGGGGCGGATGGTCCGGTCAGCTACCCGGGGTAGGGGCCGCTTCTTCCCGTGCGCGGCGCAGTTGGTCTTGCTGCCGCCTGCCCAGCGGGCTGCGCGCCAGCTTTTGGGCCAGCTCGCGGCCATGTGGATGGAAGTAGCGCAGGAGCATGCGGGTATCGACATTGCCGTTTACCTTGGCCTGCTCATGAATTTCAAACACCGTGGCAATCTGTGACGTGCCCTCGTGGCGTAGATCATGGAAGCGCAGATCACGGAAGTACGCGGCACTGGGGCGGCGACCGTAGTGCCAGCACATACCTTCGTAGCGCTGGCGAGCACGACGACGAGCGCGAATGAAGGCCCGCGTAACAGAGCCTGGCTGCATCGTGAATATCCGGCCACGCATAGGCTTTCCCGTGACCCAACGGCGTAGCGCTTCACGGGCAAGCGGCGTCAACGGGACATCCCGCGCGCGGCCGTTCTTGGTATGTGGCAAATGCACCACGCCATGCATTAGGTCCAGGTTCTCCCGCTGAATGCCTACGACCTCGGATCGGCGCCTGCCGGTTTCCTTGGCAACGGTGAGGACGGTGGGAAGCTCGGCCGACCTGGTCGCCCGGATGATCCATTCAAGCTCACCCCGTGGGCATTCGTCGCCGGATATGCCCCGCAGGGTAATCGGTCGAACAATCTGCGGTCGCGTGCGTCATCGACCGCCGGCCGGCGGACGAGCTGGACCGGGTTGGCCAACTGCTCAAACCCCAACCTTTCCGAATGACCGTGAAAACATGGGAGAGGAACGCAATACGGCGTGCAACCGTGGCCGGCGCTCGGTCTTTGAGCCATTCGTCACGCAGCTCCTTCAGGTCCGAGCTGCGTATCCAGTCGACGGGGCGAATGGCCAGCCTGGTCGCACGCTAGATGCGCGCAATCGACTGTTCGCCCGCCCGCCCCTTTTTTGTCGCAGACACCTCGACCAGGTAGCGGTCCAGTGCCTCGGCAAGGATCGGTGCAGGTTTACGGCGGAGCTGGCGGCGGGTCCCGCGTTTCATGGCTCGGAGGGAGGAGCGTTAAGACCGGGCAGTATCCCCTATTTACGGCCTTGCCGCAGACCCGCCCCGAGGCGACGGGCAGGTAGGCCGCCCTATTGCCCGATTCCGCGTCCTGGCCGTTCTCGCGCGCTCCAGCAGTATCAAATGACGCGCCGATCCGTCTCAAACGACGCGCCGCGCTACACGATTGCGATCGTCGCTTGAGAAGCATTCTGCATCATTGCCGCTGGGAGCGGAATGAACGACACGCGCCACGCAAACGACGCGCAAAACAAAGCGGGCCTCGGATTGCTCCGAGACCCGCTTGAGTTTCTTTGGTAGGCCCCCCGAGAGTCGAACTCGGCACCAACGGATTATGAGTCGGGCGTTTTAGAAAAAGGCATAAATAGAGATCACTTCAAAATCAATGACTTGCAGAGATAGCCATCCCTCAATTTGATCGTGATCTAGTACCTTTTCACCAGAGATTCGACTGGTTTACGTCAAGATTACGTCAAGATCCTGGCCAACCAGCACAGCTTCAAGGCATAGCAGATCAAGCCGTGCCTAGATCAGCATTGGCACGTCGATATCCAGCTCAAGCTGTCGCCTAACATGTATCGCCCGGAACTTCCGCCACGGGCTGGGCTCAAGTCCTTCGGCAGTGGAAAACGCCTCTTTGGCCAACGGCCATTGCAGTTTTGCTAGGTTCAAGGCTTGGTTGAATCGACGGTAGCACCATGATCGGGAGATCAACAGATGGGTCGCCACATCGAGCATCTTGTTATCGAAGCGCCTCAGCAATTGCAAGTACGCTGCAGCAGGTGATTCGTAGGAAGCGGGCTCTGCTTCGCTATCGGCCGATGACTCTTCTCGTTGGATCAACACGGCAAGCGGCTCAAGCCCTTCGTCTGCCGCCAGCTTCTCTAGCAGCGGATGGGCAGCATCGTCAGGCGCTCCGGCGGGCGCATGATCAAGCCGAACGGCGTAGCGGACGTTGAGTTCTGACCGCCGCACGAGCTTGTGATACAGAAAGCTGAGGATCTTCTCTTGATAGTCAAGGTTTCCGAATTCGGGAGTGAGCCCCTTTTCCAACCTGAGCTCCTCGGCCAACAGCCAAGCCTCTCCCTCAACATCTGACACGCTGTGCTCACCGCGCGTGTGAGCAGCAATACGCCGTAACGCCCCACGACAACTACGAAGAAACTTATCAAACATCACATCAACATCACAGCCCGGTGCCACCGCTCGACCTCGTTGCTTACCCGTTGAGCAGTGGATAATAGGGACGATTCTTTCCGAAGTGAAGTGCTCTTGCGCATTGATGGACTAGCATCTGGTGCTGGTGCATTCAGCAAAGTCAGGCGACAACGGCAAACCGGGTCTGATCTCGGATAGGTGCGACGAGCGACGCGGGCCAGCCAGCCCCTGGGGATTGATCGCGCTCAAGGGCGCCTAGAACTACCTAACGAGCCGCGCGCGAGCTGCGAAAAGGCGTCGCGCCAAGATGCTACGCGGCCGAAGATAGCTGTTGTATCCGAAGCAGCAGATCCCGGCAAAAGACAACCTTTGGAGCAACCCTTGCACTCGACTGTTGGCCAAATGCTACCCGATAGAAAAAAACAATTCACTCTGTAAGTCAATGAGCTATGATTTGATCAAAATGTTTCTTGTTGTCACAACAAAAAGACCGGAGAGCAATAAGATATGGCCAGCAAGTCGAGTGGGAACGCAAACGGGAAGCCGATAGTCAAAATTGGGTTCTATCATGCGGTCAGAGACGTCCTTATAGCCGCTATGGCCCGAGGTCAGCTCCTGCTAATGTGTGCATTCCTTGTACTGTTCGTCGTTGTCATCCGCCTTCCGCCGGATCAGTTGTCCGCCTTCGTATTCCGCATCATGGACGGATTGGCCAACGGCTCGTATCTGGGGTGGGGCCTGTTCGGCCTGACTGCTATAGGCTGGGGCATCAATGCGCGATTCTTGCGCCGAATCAATGCAACCGAAATGCAGCGTGTGGCCGATGCAAAGACCGCCGCACAGCAAGCAAAACTGGGCCAGCATGTCCGATCAAGTGAGGTTTGAATGGAATATATCGTAATTGCTATGGGAGTCCTCGCCGTGTATCACTATGTACTGCAGTCAGCGATTATCCCATCGCTGCGCAGTCATCTGCGATATCAGGCATTCGCTCTTCGAGACGAGCTACGCGAACTAAAAGTGCGATACGGCACTGAATTACCAGATCAAGTGTTCCATAGCCTACAAGATTCGGTTAATTTTATTATTGCCGATATGTGGCGCATCACGGTATTTAATTTGATCGCAGCAAGACGAGCACTCGATTCTCACCCCGAGGTGGAAAGGCGCGTGCAGGACAAATTAGACTCTCTTGATAGCTGCAAATTGGATGCTGTTATCCAATTGCGCAAACGAATGACCAGACTGTCTATCAAGGCAGCAGCAATTGACGCGGCTGGTTGGTGGATCTACATTCTGCCCGTTATCTGGGCAGTGGCCTGCGTTTCTCGTTTTAAGAAGCTGATGCGACTAGTCCTGGCCGCTCCAAAAGGGCTTCGCGACGAAGTCATCTTTCCACATGCTTTAACGGAAGCGACCGCTACCGCGTCATAATGTTGACAAGACAAGAGCCACCCAAGCGGTGGCTTTTTATTTGGCCAAGCCTGCACCATAGCCCCCCCTGCGACGCGGGACGCTCCCCATACAGTGCCATGTAGCTATGGGCGAAGTCGTCCCAGCTACCGCTGGTCACCGCGGGCACCGCTCAGGCAGACTGGTACAAAGTTGGCGACCAATACTGTAAATGGGCCGGCAGAAGCGAAGCAGCGAACTGCAATGGACGGCTGTAATTAATGCGCAATAGCTTTATCACGCTCGCGACGCCCATGCCGGCCGCCGCAGAGCATTCGCCCCAGCCCCCTCACGGGTTGGGGCGTTTTCGTTTTAGTGAGGTGGCAAGCTGCAGGGCGATGAGGCGGGCAGTGGATTAGGGGCTGCGACATTCCTCCCCCAACGTTCCTCCGCCGTGTACCTGGTGCTGCCGGTCGCCACTGGCCCGTTAGCGCTGCGTGCTGGGTGATAGAGGTTGACCTTCCGCGGCTGGATCACGACAATCGGAGACAGCCACGGACGGCGAGGAACACCATGAAGTCGAGCAAATTCAAGATTACGATGAAAGGGGAAGAAGCTGGTGACAGCCTTCGCCTCAGTGATCTTATCGACCAATTGAATGCCCTCAAGCAGACGCTCAACCAAATCGACATGTCTGTCTCCGGCAGCAGGGCCCCTTCCCTGTACTACCGTGTAACGAAAATCACGATGAATAGCCCGGCAACTTTTGAGCTAGAGGCGGTTTCCAAGACTAGCGGCCCCTCTTACGCTCGCCGGGTTGTCTCGAGGTTAGACAGGGATATCCGAAAGGTGATCTCTGGAAAGCGCCCGACCGGCGCAAGCCTAGATTTGATGGAGTCTTATGGCTCCTTATCAGGTCCGCTCCGCAAACACGTCGCTGAGGTCATTCTCCAGTTCGACAGTGGCCAACCAATAGATTTGCCTCGAAATCTGAACGTCAGAGTTGATGAAATACTGGGGCCTGATCAAGTCGAAGAGGGGTCTGTTGTCGGCAGTTTGGACGTGATCGATGTACACAATCAACGTAACTACTTCAAGGTATACCCGATAGTCGGGCCGCGCAGTGTCAAGTGTTTTTTCCCTAGTGGAATGTTGGCAGAGGCTCTCGCGGGAATTAACCGCTCCGTCCGCATTTCCGGGCAACTACACTTCAAAAAAGCCGAAAAGCACCCGCACCTGATCAAAGTCCGCAGCATCGAGGTGCTCCCCGAGAGATCTGAGGTTCCCTCTCTGTCCAGCCTGCGCGGGCTCGCGCCCGGCGCTTGCGAAGGTATGAAGTCAGAGGACTACGTAAACAAGGTCAGAAATGGCGACTGGTAAACCGCGCTTCTATTGGGACACGGCACCGCTGATCGCATGGATCACCGGCGAGAAGCGGGAAGACCCCGCAGAAATGGCAGGGTTGGCTGAAGTCCTCGATATGGTTGATCGAGGACGAGCCATAGTTATGATCTCCGTACTGTGGCGAGCTGAAATTCTCGACCTCAGACTAACGGCTGCTCAGAAAAAGCAGTTGGAGCTGGCCTTCGAAGGACGATCAATAGTCGAATTGGAGGCGGGCAGCAAAGTTATGGCGCTAGCTGGCGAAATTCGCAATTTCCACAAAGCAGCAGCGAAGAAGGGCGTCCTACAAAATGTCCGGGTTCCAGACGCCATCCACCTGGCCACGGCTGTCCATTATGAGGCTACCGAATTCCATACATTCGATGGCGCTCGGCAAGGCGGTAACTCGGGCGGTCTCATCACTCTGGACGGCAACGTTGCGGGCCATCGTCTGAAGATTTGCGCTCCCAAGGCGGAACAGCTTCAGTTTCAATTTGCCGCCGCCGGGAACGAAGCCTCAGATACCGAGGACTGAGTAACCATCCGCCCCACCCCAGCCACATCCGGGTGGCTTTTTGGTTGGCCGATGTTCTCGCGTGAAAAACACTACGGGCAACCCTAGCGCTGCCTCGCCTGGCACGCTTCAAGCTGCGCGGTCACTCGCTGGATTCCAGCCCGGAGGGCGAAATAATCCGATCTAGCAGCTGGATCAAGTTCGGCGCGGGCTCCATGATCCACGCGGGTGGCGACGCCGGTTTCGGACACTCCACCGCCGGCAGCGGGGCAGGCGGCACGGACGTGCAGCCGCTGGCGCCCAGCATCAACATCAGCCCGCAAACCCTCGTCTTGTATCTGCGCATTGCGCAACCCTCCATAGGCGGCCCACTCGGCACGCGCATTCCGTTCGTTGATATCGGCGACGGCAGCATGCCGCTGTGCCAGGATCTCGCGGGCCTGCCGCTGGCCGTCAGCCACTTCCTCTGCTCGGGCCGCGCGCTGGACCGCCAACTGCTCGCCATAGCGCCAGCCCTGCGCCGTCCATGCAGCTACCCCAAACGCAAGCCCGCCGGCCAGCGCCGCGGCAGCGTACCCCCGCCACCCGATCAGCGCAGACCCGAAAGACATAGCCGTTCCTCATCCAGGCGCCGGTTGTACAGGCCCGGCACGAAGACCTTGGCGCCCTTCGCATCGGTGACATAGGACCAGACCGGCGATCCATTCGGCGCATGCGCTAGGGCGTTGCAGCCCTCACGCAGCCGGCCGGCGTTGATCAGGCCCACCGCCCGACTCGCGCAGGTAGCTGGCGTGCCGAAGTTGTGAGCGTGGCTGCTCAAGGCGTCAAAGACCGGCTGGCTGACCACCACGTCGATGCAGTCGGCAAGCTGCAGCTGCCCCTTACTCACCACCAAGCGCTCAACCTGCTCGCAGCGTTCGGGCGACCAGTAGTCGCCCACCACCAGCGGTTCGGGGCTGGTGTGCTTGGTGATGCCCTTACAAACGGTGGGCAACCCGCCGGCCAGCTTGTCGGCATAGACGACGTTTTGCCCCTCGCCTTCCCACTTGCCGAGGAAAGATTGCAGCGTGGGCGAGAACAGCGCCAGGTAGCCAGAAGCGACAAGGGCGGCAGCGCCGCCCGTGATCTTGGTTCCGAGTTTCATCACACCCCCTTGCCCATCCACCAATCTCGCACCAAACGCCAGTATTTCGGCACCAGCAGCCCGATCTGCATGGCGAGATACACCAGCGTGGCCATCGCCACCCATTCGTTGAGCGTCAGGCCATAAAACACCGCCCCTCCTGCGCCAATCCCCATCTTGACCATCGCTGCCTGGTCTTCGTGCATCGTGTTGCTCCTATTGCCGGTCTGCATTGCTGCCTCCCGTTGTGTGGACGAAAAAAAACCCGCCGAAGCGGGCATCTATTTGCAAATCAAACCGATCAGAGAGAGACCGGCGGCCGAGGCTCTGCCATGAGGATGACGCCATTGGGCGTGACCCCCGCAATCTCGCCGCCACTCTCGCCCCACGCCTCGTATTCGCCTGGCGCCAGCTTCACAGCGTCGGATGGCATGCCGCCCTGGCCGTGCACCTCCAGTGAATAGAACCCCTTCTTTTCCTCGCTGTAGTACATATCCATCTTCTTCCCCTATCGCCCTATAACTCGATACCTGACCACGACATTCCACGGCGTCGACGTGGACGAATTCCCACGCCGCAGCGTCACCCCAGTGGTGGTCAATGTGTCCGTCATCACGGAGCAGCTAACCTGTGTCGGAGCAGGCGTTTCCACGGATATAGCGATACTCAGTGCATTAGCCGTGAATGCCATAGGAAAGGTCACCACAGCATCTGACGTGCTGTTCGCAGGTAACGTGACGAGCGCGACAACCCCCCACTGCTCAATGATCCCACTCGGCAGGATCTGGAAACCGTTGAACGTGGCCGAATAGTTAGTACCCTGAAATGCCGCTCTCAACGACGCGGGGCTGAGCGTCGTGTCACTACTGGTGAGCCCCTGAGCCTCCGGCGTCGTAGCGCGCCGAGAGATCCCAGAAACCAATGTTGTTGCCGGAACCGCGGCGACGCCAGCGACGACAGATTTCACAAACGCAGTGGTGGAGAGCTTCGTCGAGTTATCTGTAACAACAGGCGTGGGCGCAGTTGGTGTACCAGTGAACTCTGGCGACTCCAACGGTGCGAAGCGCTCCAAATTAGACTCAATGAGTGCCTTCACCGCCTTGAACAACAGGGTGTTGTCGTTACGATTTAATGTCTGGCCCCCGCCTTGAATTAAAGCGACCAGTTCTTCCTGCATCGCGTTGAATGCGTAGGCGGGCCACTGCGTTGCAGGCTTGTTCGTCGAGGGATTGCCATCGGTTGCCCAGCCGGGCGTGCCGGTGGCAGGAGCCGCATCGGCCTGCTCCTTGGTGACGGTGTAGGGTGCAATCAGAAGGTCCATTCAGGTCTGCTCCGAATACGAGAAATTGAGCAATGTGTGCGCGGGCTTTGAAGCCAGCAGCTCACATTGCAGAACGTTGTTACTCCAGTAGGCGAAGGGGCCGCCAAACGAGTCGCCGAAGTGAAGCCGGTTTACGGTGAAGGTAGGAGCGTTCACCTGCCAGGCGTGCGCCCAGTCCTCCCCACCAAAAGGCGTGCCGAAGCGCTTTCCGAATCGGGATGGCATGAATTGCCTCACCGCCACGTCATAGCCAAGACGCTTCGCCAATCCAGTGAAGTACGGTATCGACTGGCCCCCAGTGGCCGTAAGCCGCGCGACGACCTGCGCCCGGCGGGCTTGGATCGTCGGCGCCGGTCCTGCACAAGGGTCCGGCAGCCCCAGCGTCAATTCCCACTCCGGAAGGAGTTCGTAGGTTGAGCCAGGAAAGGCGTCAACCAGAAGTTGATTTGCGCGAGCCGTGTTGACCTCGTAAACCGTCACCAAGCCAAGCAAAGCGCGACTTTGGACGCTGCTTGCATCCCGCGACCAGGCCCTCCCCCGCGGCAAGAGGCTCATGAACGCCTGGAGGAAGTCTCCCGCGCGTAGTTTCAAGCCCATTCCTCGCCCCTATAGGTACGTGACGCCGCCAAGCGTTGGCAGCTGCCCGATCAGGTTCGTGACGTTGCCCGGGTATACCGTCACAACGCCATTAACTGTCCCGGCCACCTCGACCAAAAGCCAGCCTGAAGCGCCAGAAACGCTGTTAATTGCGCCCTCGATATCGTTGCGGTTGATCGTCCCGCCGCGGGCATCTCCTGTACGAAATAGCACGTCAGCCAACGCGGCAGAGATTGCGTTTCGCGTCGCCGTGCCGGCGCCCGACAGCCCGGATATCTTGAAATGCAGGCTGTTGTCCAGCGGCGCGCACGCAAATACGAGGGCGGTAACGGGCTGCAGGCCAATCAGCGCGTCAGCCAACACCAGCTGGTCGCCGGTTGCCACTGCGGCGCGCGGCAAGGCATCAGGCCCCTGATCGTGCTGCGACACCCCATCAGCGCCCTGGGGGAATCCACCGTGTTGGGACTGCGCTGTATCCATCATGAACCGCAGAACGACCGTCCCCGCCCCCATGCCATTGGGCGAGCACCAGGCCCGGCTTACCCCTGGAACGGCCAGCGCCCAACGAACGTAGTCATCCGCATTGCCACCGTGTGGCGTCTCCTGATAAGCGGCAATGACGCGCTCGCTGTATGCGTCCGGGGACTCCACATCCGCCCCGGTAGCGATCGCGCCCACGACTGTGCCAGTGGATTGCAGGCCCGTGATGGTCGAGGAAAGTGTCACAGGCGTGCCGGCCGGACAATTCCCCGCAGCTCCAGCCCCTGCCGCTCGCAGGACGACAACCGCCTTGCCGTCCTCACCGACCGCTTGAGTCGCATCGACCGTGTAGGCCGTACCATCCGACCGCTTGACTTCGATTCCGGCGCTGATGACGACTCCAGCCGTCCCAGTGAACTGGGCCGAAATCACGGCCGCTACGGCGTCCTTCCGGAATACATTCTTCATCGCCCCCCAGCCCGCCAGGTACTCGTCTGTCGCGGTCCATGGGACGGCTTGCTTGGAGATCCAGTCGATATAGCCGAAGTGCAGGTGGGCAAGTCCGGCTTGAGCGACGCCCAGCACGCGCAGGACAGCCTTGCGCAGGAGTGCATTCGCGCCATCCAGAGTGGCGTTGATATCCGCCAGAACCTGATTTCTCAGTTCTGACAGCGTAGGACGAGAAAATGGCATATCAGTTGATTCCGTTCCATGCCCAGAGGTACTTCCCTGTGTGCAGGGAATCACCGCCAGGCGAATAGGCAATGATCTGGGCGCCGAGAAAAGACTCTCGAACCCACTCCACGCGGATGTCGAAGCGCGCCACAACCCCATCATCAATCAGCCACCTCAACGCCTCGGCCAGATAGTCGTAGGCACGATTGAGCGTCGTCTGGGTCTGCTTTTCGCGCTGCAGGAGCCAGAGCTTGCTGCCCACGGGTGCATCGGGATCGAACTGGTCTCCCCACCACCCCCGAGGATCTCCTGTTCCATCCGGGATGACGTCATCCGGGGCTGCCATCGCGTCGGTGAAGACGCTGACCAGCATGGCAGTTGCAAGATCCGCCCCGGTGAGCAGCGCGCCTTCCGACAACATCCAATCACCGTGGGCAACGGCAGCATCCCAAACTGTTCGGATATCGCTCATTGCGGCACCTCGGGCTTGTCAGAGGTCACGGTCGATCCGCCCGACTGGACGTTCTTGACGGGATGCTGGTGGACGTTAAACACGTCCCGCATGCCCTTCATGGTTCGACTGTTCGACTCGTAGTTGTCCTGCATGTCGCCCGTCGACTTCACCATGGGCGTCTGCAGGTCGATCCCGCCAGGCGCGACGATGGTCAACTTTCCGCTCAGGTTCCAGGTCACGTTGTTCGCGTTGTTCACGACCACATCCTGGCCCTTGACCTCGACGACGATCCCGCCATCGGCGGTAAGGTAGACATACTTTCCGTCTTGGCTGTACAGCTTCGTTTCACCGGCCAGCAGGCCGCGCGGCCGGCTCCCTTGATGG
Source organism: Achromobacter insuavis (assembly GCF_902859645.1). Classification (GTDB taxonomy): domain Bacteria; phylum Pseudomonadota; class Gammaproteobacteria; order Burkholderiales; family Burkholderiaceae_B; genus Achromobacter; species Achromobacter insuavis. Next base: position 49,560 of record NZ_CADIJR010000002.1, read on the forward strand.
TTGACGCCGACCACCATGGTGGATGATCGGTCGCCCGACACCGCTGCCAGAGCAGCGTCAGACCCCACCGGCGGATTCGACGTAAGGCCGAATTCCTGCGGACGCACCCGCCTGTCCGCCACTTCCAACCCGCTGGCCCTCACTTGCATCAGCTGCACCGGCCCGCTGTCATCCACGGCCGTGACAACACCGCGCCCAACCATCATCTGAAGCCGGCGCCACAGCCTTTCGATTGCTTGTTCCATATCACCCCACCACTTGATCCGGTGCGAATTGAGCCCAGATGAAGGGCTGCTGATAGAAGGCCTGCGGCGGCATCAGCACCACGTCGCAGGTCGTACCTGCGCGTCCACGGTTGTAGGTCGTCTCGGCGATCAACCACGAAACAGGCGTGGCCTCGGATCCCAACTTCAAGGACGGGATCGCAAGGGAAGCCATCGTGTTGGGCGTGTACAGCGCCCCCGCCGAATCCCGCCAACTGTCGGTGTTCAGCCGAACAAAGAAGGACCGCCCCTGCCGCCGAGACATTTCCCACTTGGCCCTGTCTTCAGCCACCATGCTTCCGCCCAGGAGGTTCTCCGACAGCACAACCCGCGGCCGGTATCGAGGCACGCTTTCATCCACCAGATGCGCGATCTGGTTGGGAGCGCCGCCAACATCGCTGAACTGATCCAGCCCCTGATAGATCGCGTAGTAGTCGCTGAACTTCTGATCCATCGAGTACGAGGCGACGGCCGAGCCAATGTTCACGCCCTCCTGGAATCCGCTGGCCGCGGCCTGTAGCCCAATGCCCGACAGCAGCAGATCACCCGATGGCGTGTCGTACAGCAGGAGGCCACGGTATCGGCAAACCCGCTCCAGGATGTCATACGCGCTCTCGCCCGCGATGATTACCACCTGCTCGATCGGTGCGCCTTGGTTCGTACCTTCGGCCACGCTCGCCTTGATCCCGAACGGTGCGCAAAGCGTCTGAGCGATATACAGCGCGCTCGCATTGGTGAGTTGGAAGCCATCGAAAACTGCCGCGCAATCCACGATGTCCTGACACTTGCTACGGCCAACCAACGTGACCGAATGCGCCCCGTCGGTGAACGATGGCACGAAGCGATCGACCCAGCCAGTGGAAACGCGGTCCTCTCCGAGGAACACTTCGCAGTAATCCCCGGGCTGTACCTGCATATCCGGCCGCGTCGCGATGGGATAGCGATCAGTCATCTTCACCAGGAAATCAGAGGGGCATCGCTCGATTCCTCTCGTGAACCGCACCTCCTGCCACCCTCCGAGAACGCGCGTATTGGACAGCTCATAGCCCCGTCCGACACGGGTCGAAGTGGACACACGCAGCGTCAGATCATCACCATTCATTTCGACAGTGCCTCAAACTGGGGCGGCATAAACGCCGGGTGGATAGGATTGACCTGGCGCACAAGTTCTCCGGCTCTCGCCGGATCCCGGTAGATTCGATTTGCCAGCGCCAGCGCAGGCTGGGAGGCGTTGAAGGAAAACGCCCCCATCTGTGCCAGATTGCCCCCCCTTGCCTGAAGGTCGGAAACGACGGCCTTCCTGAGCTGACGCAATGCGTCATAGCTGGCGTCGTCACCACTATCGCCAGCAATCAGGATCTCGGAATCCAAAATTCCGACAACGTCCGTCTGCACCCTCGCGGCATCCTCTTGCGAGAACGGCTGATAGTCCGCCGCCGCCTGGGCCAATGCTGCGATTGCCACGCGTCGAAGATGGGCAGAACATGCGACGTTGGCCGTTGCAATGGCCTGCCCGATAGGCGACTCGGTAGATTCGCCGGCGGGTTGGAACACGGCCAGGCGGCCAAGCATCGCCATGCCATCCGCCGGGTCAACGGCCGTCGCGGCAACAGACTGCACAAATGCATTCGCAGCATCGCCATATGCCGACGTATCGACGATATTCGCGGCCGCCTGTTGCAACTTGACGCCTGCAGCAACCACGGCCGCACTGGCGGCCACATTGGCGGTTAGCAGATCGGCCGCCGACGCGCTGCCGGAAGCCTTCCGATTGGAGGTCAGGAAGCCCGAATTTCCGCCGCCAAAGAGGCGACCGAAATTGCCGCGCAGGCTCGACACTGCATTGAATACGCGTCGGACGCCGTTGACAATTCCAACCGTCATCTGGTAGTAGCGCACCGCGGTGTTGACGACCTGGCGAACCACTGCAACGCCCTGCCTGATCGCCGCAGCGACCTTGCGCGCCATGTCCAGCAGGCTACCCTTTCGAACGGCATCCGCAGCCTTGTTCACCTGGTCGCCCGTCGATTCACCGGCTTGCGGATACTTCCGTTCGCCGCTGACGATCAGCGACATCGTGAACTCGAATACGCGCCCCAGATCCTTCCGCTCCTCCAGCTCCAGATCCAGACACACAACGTTCGCGACAGTCCCCAGAGTCGGATGAACCAGCGTCTTCGGCCCGGCGGTCTCGCAGACCGTCAAAAAGGCTGCACGCTGGCCGACTACGCCGCCTCCCCCATAGATGGCGCTGTCCTCGATGAGGAACCCGTGGATCCGGAACTGCCTGGGAAGCTTCCCCTGATCCTCTGCCCATACCTCATCCCGATATGGATACACATGGACAGCCTGACGGCGACCAGCGTGCAGGCGCGCCCCGTTCACACCGAACGGAACGCCCCCATAGGAAGCTTGCTGCAGCGAAGCCTCCCAGCTGCCGGCGCCAGGCCCCAGCAGGTCGCCAACGGCGTTCGCAACGCCGCCAATGCTGCCTGCGACCTGTACGACGTCCGAGATTTTCATGGCATAGCCCCCAGGCCCATTGAATAGTTCACGCGCGCTGACATGCCCGCGCCATCACCACTGTTTGTGTCGACGCGTGTACCCGGTGGCGCCGATACGTTGACCTGCAAAGTCAGCTTCTGCAGAGAAGCATCCAGCGCATCCTTGAGGCCATCGAAGCCCGGACCGTTGCCCATGCCCGGCGCTCCGGCAGCCGCGCCCAGTGCGGGATTGGCCGCTTGGGTAGATCCTGCGGCGCCGCCGCCCATGGCCCCAAGAATCCGGTCTGCCATGATTCCGCGCTTGTACTTTTCCCCTTCCACGTCAGCAGGACGCTCGTGGTATTGGGACACGATGGCCGCAGCCCTGTTGGCGCTGGTCGCACGCGCCAACAGGTCGCCAGCTACCCGCTGCTGGCCCGGACCGTTGCGCAGCTCCCAGTCGAAGAACTTCAGCTGGTCTTCCAGTGTCGAGTCGCGGATATCGCGCTTGAATACTCGCTTGAAATCTTCCTGACGGTCCGGGTGCCACTGACCGATCCCGTAGGCCTTGCCGCCATCCCCGACGCTGTAGGGATTGCCGCCGGACTCCTGAAGAATGTTCGCGGCGATACCGGCGGCCTGCTCTTTGCTCCATCCCATGCCCATGAACTTTTGAGCGATATCCAGGATCTTCGGATCGTTCGTTCCACCGGGCGCATACTCCCCGGGGGTCAGATAGCTCTTGCCCTGCGCTCGCCCTGCGCTTGCCAGCGTAGCGTCTTCACCCGCGTTCAGGTCCTTGCTGTAGAACAATGCGCCAGCGCCGACTGCATACGGGTTCAGGATCCGGGCGTACCAGGGCGCACCAGCCGCCGCTGCACCAGCCCCGGCCGCACCCGCTGCACCGGCAGCCGCCGTCGCCTGGAGGGCGGTGGCGGCCGCCTTGGCGGCCGTCAGGCTTGCCACCAAGGCCGCCAGGGAAACACCCCATTCGGCCATAGTCGCCGCGAACTTGATTGCCACAATACCCGCCAAGACATTGCCCCACCCGCCAAAGGTGTCGGCGATCTTGTTCACGCGGTCGTACCACGCCCCCCAGTCGATACTGGTGATCCACGAGGTCAGCTTCCCGACCGCCTCGGCCAGTCGGTCCGCGATGTTCACGCGGTTCTCATCCAGCCATGAGGTCAGCTTCTCGATCATTGGCGTCAGGACTGGAATGAGCTTGTCGCCAATCGTGTTGGCAAGGGCGCCCGTGCTGGCCTTCAAACCGTTGATCTTGTCCTGGAAGGCCGAGGCGCGCTCGATCGCTTCCTCTCCGAAGATGTAACCCCTCTTTCCGGCCTCGGCCCGATCAGCGTCGAACGTTCCCCGCTGGATCATGGGCAACAACGACCCCATACCCAGTGCATCCGCAGCGGTACGTTGACCAGCGGGGTTCTTGATCTTCCCCAGGGCGGTCATGATGTCGCGCTGGGTGCGCTCGTAGTCAATCTGGCCGTCCTTCCCCCGGGATATCCTCACGCCCAGCCGCGACAACAGCATCATGGCTTGAGGATTGGCCCCAAACGCGGCCTCTCGAATAGTGTTTTGCGACGACAGCATGCTCTGGTCGAACTGCTCGGCGGTCACACCGGCACGCTTGGCGGCGTAGTGCCAAGCCTGCAGGCCCCGCGTCGACATGCCCACCTGGCGCGAGGTTCTCTGCAGGCTCGATCCCAAGTCGCCCCATCGTTGTGCTAACGCTCCCACGCCGGCCGCGCCCGCCAGGCCGACAAGCGCCGACATGCCGGGGATGATCGAGGAAATGCGATCAGCGGCAGCTCGCGCGCCCTGCGAAATCGAATTCAGGCCTGACGTGATCTTTCCAAGCGCGGTAGCGCCAGTCTTGCCGATACTCGTTAGGCGCCCCGACATCCGGGCAGCTCTATCCCCGATACGCGAGAATGAGTCCCCGACCTTGTTGCTCACCTTCGACGCGTTATCTATCGCCGAGATTCGGAATGCCAGTTCATTGGCCATGTTGTGCCTCCAAGCGCTCTGCCATGTCGTGCCACCACCGCAGTTCACTCAGCCGTAGCCCCAGGACGTCACGCGGCGGCCAGGCGTAAAACTTCGCCGTAGCCGCCGCCATAAGGCCCCAATCAGGCACTGGCCGGACTACTTTCCCACGCTGGAATCCTCGTCTCCGGCGTCGACCTCGTCTTCGTCGCCAGCCATGAACGAAGTCAGGTAGTTGGCCGCCGTGGTGAAGTCGCGCGCCCCGATGCGGTTGATCACCGCAATCGGAACCCCCGACACCTTGCCGATGAGCTTGCGCAGCGCATCGCCGGCGTCTTTCGAACTGTCCTTGTTGAAAGACAGGACTTCCTCCACGATCGGTTCGCGGAGAACCAACTCGGTGAAGGTTTCGGCATCGCCCCCCTGGCCCAGGGTGACAGGCTTGCGCAGGGCGATGGTCAGTTCGTCGGGAATCTCTTTCTTCGGCATATCAGCTCACAGTCTGTTCGGAAACGAGGGGACCTTCGAACTTGACATCGAAGGTGGCTTCAGTGGTGTCGACCTCCTGCGCATCGACGCAGGCCATGCTGCGGCCCACCACGGTCTTGCCGTTGGCGAGCTGCAGCACCACCGTCGCATTGCGCATACGGTTGAAGTCGTAAACCGTCAGACTCCCCGCATCGCGGGCAGTGAAGGAAATCGAGCCAGCGACCGGCATTTCCTTGACGCCGTGGTATCCGTCCTGGCCCACCAGGCTGGTGCGGGTAACGGTGGAGGGGCTGTACTTCGCCGCCCCTTCCAACATGTAGGAATTGCCGTCCACCGTGATTTGCGCGGTGCCGGCCAACAGATTCGCCATAATCGGCTCCTATAAATGAAAACGCCGCCCGAAGGCGGCGCTATGCCACAGCCCACGCGCGTCTACGCGCTGGCGGCCTCGCTGGCCGGCACGATGTTGCTGAATTGCATGAGCAGGGCGAAGATGCGCAGCTGGTTGATCAGGATTGCCGGATACAACACGTCCACCCGGTTGGGGTTGGTGCGGTTCTGCTCCACGATCAGGCCCTTGGCGAACACGTCAGCCCCCTGCACCCAGCCGCTGTCGTCCTGCATGGACTGATAGTCCGCGGTCAGGTCGGCCCGGATGGTGCTGGGCGTCACGATGTTGGATCCGGGCGCCGGGCGCGTGCCGTTGGCCGCCAGCTTCTTGCGGGCGTACTTGGAAGTCACCACCAGCTTCAGGCGCCGCAGGACCGCCGCCAACGTGTTCATCGTCTCGACTTCCAGATAACTGTTGTCCGGCTGGCCGAACGCGTTCAGCTGGTACGTCGTGATGAGGTTTTCGATTGCCACCGTGCCGTCGTCCGCCACCGTGAAGGTGCTGATGCCGGTGTAGAGCAGCGTGTTGCGGTCGGTCAGCTGGAACCGCGATTCCAGCGGCGGCGGCAGGAAGCTCGCCAGCGGCACGGTCTGCATCGGCTGGGCCGGATCTGCGCGGCACGATATCGCCGCCGCAGCCGTCAGATCGGCGGCCAAGATCCACGAAGGCGTCGGCGAATTGTTGAACCCCATGACCGACACATGTTCATCGTTGCGGGTGGCGCCAAAGGTATGGCATTCGCCCAGCGTGCCGCGGAATCCGCCATAGGCGTGCCCATACAGGCCCTTGGACCAGCTCCAGCGGCCGGTCGTCGTGGACAGAAACGCCTTGACGGCATTCAGCGACGCGGCGTCGTTGTACGGCATGGCGATGAAGTCGAAGGTCATGTCGCCCAGATTCGCCAGCGCAGTGGTCAGCGTCGGATTGACCTGCCCGCCGGACATCGGCGTGATCGTGACGCCCAGCCCCGCAGGGAGAGCTTCGCCGCTCAGTGCGCCGTAGAAGTTCAGGCGCACGTCGATGTCGTTGCCCGCCAGCCCCTTGTTCTTGGCCGTCAGGTTCACCTTCGTGGTGGACACCGCATCCACCGCGGCCGAAACCGGCAGATCTGCAGCGGCGTTGATCTGCGCCGCCAGCGCCGTCGCCAGTTGAGCGGTCGTCATGTTCGGCGTGCAGACCAGCGACACAACCGGCGAACCGGAGAATGCTGCGACGTACAGGGACAGCACACCGGTGGCCGTCGCCGCCGAAGTGAAGCTGATTGCGCCCGTGGCTGCGGTGGCCGAGGCATCGTCTGCCACTGGCAGATACCAGACCTCACCGAAGCTATCACGCGCACGATAGACGGCCGTCATCAGCGCCAGCATCGAGCCCTGGCCGCCGAGCACCTTCGCCTCGTTGGCGCCCTGGGAAATCGCCGGCTTGCCGGGAACCGCGGTGCCGGCGGCCGTGATCTGACCGATGATCAGCGCCCGTTGGTTGATCTGACCGGTGTTCGCGCGACTCGGGTCGATATCGGCGTAGAACAGCGGCACCCGCAGATTCTGCGGGATGTTGGGAAACTGGATCATTTACTTTCCCCCCTTATTGGGCGGTGCCGGCGGCACCTCGTTGGTGGCCGACTTTTGGGCGCCAGGGGCGACCGCTTCGACCACGTCGCCGTCGCGCAAGCGCGCGGCCCAGTACAGGTCGTTTCCGTCCACGGGCATGCCCTCTTCAGGCATGAATTGTTTGCGTACCGGGTCGAACACCGTCAGTCCCGGGCGAGGTTTGATGTACATGCAAAGCTCCTATTGCGGAAGGTCAAGATCCAAGCCGGGCACAGCTGTGCCGTCCGGCACCTGAACACGGGTATCCACCCCTTCCAGCGGATTGGTGGGAACGGGGAAGAAGTCCTCCGGACCCTGCACAAACTCCAGGCCCAGTTCAACCAGGACGGCGCCCAGGTGATCCCCGGCGTCTTCCGGTCCCCGCGTAATGCGCGTGCGGAAGTAGGAAAACTGATTGAGTTCCTGCATCAGCGGCGGGTAGTTGATGACCGCGGCCTTAATCTGATCCCGGAGGGTTTCCAACGCGACCTGCAGGGCTGCAGCACCGGCGTTGTCCAGTTCCCCGGGATGACTCGCCCGGGCCTCGACCACGAGCGCCGAGGTCACTGTGAAGGCCGGGGCACCGCTTCGACCGAACGACACGCCGTCCTCATCGTTCGTTCGCACGAACAGGACGGGATACTCTCCATCCCAGGTGGCCTGATCGCGTGGCGAATATGCCCTCGAACCTGCGTCGGTGGTGTTCGTGAGCGCCTGCACGGCCAACGCGCGCAGCTGGTTTGTCGTCGTCATAGCTTTTTCAATTTCAGATGTACCCAGCCCATTCCATCCGGCTGCTGTTCGAAAACGAGGAACGATTCGCCCGTCTTCTTCCGGGTGATGTGGTCATCCTTCGCAGGCGGCCGCGGCAGATCGGCCAGGCGAAAGCCCGCACTCGGTGCGGTCGTCACCCAACCGACGCCGCCCTGGCCGTCCTGGAATGCCGTCTTGTAGGCGTCGGTGAAGACGCCCGGCAGACATGATCAGGTCACCGTCGTACAGCATCGGCCGCTCGACGTTGTTCTCGTCCACGAACCAGTCGTTGTACAGCCACAGGTCGAACTGCCCCCACTTGCCCTTGTAGACCGCGCCATGCTTGATCTCGGAGCCGGGGTTAATCGCGTTGCCGAACGGCGCTTGTGCCGGCCAGACGATTGCCCCCTTCAGCGCCGGATCGAGGATGAACCCCGCCCACGAGCTGGGCGTGAACACCAGCTCCGATACCGTCGCGCCCGAGCGCTTGAGGACACGGGTCGCCCAGGCGTCGATATCGCGGGAGGGAGAGGCAGTGCCCGCCGCGATGTTGCTGGCAGTCCACTTCCGTCCCAGCGTCAACCCAACCGTCAGGTCCGGCGCCCGGCCGAAGTCCACGATCACGGTTTCGAAACCCTCGCCTTCGATGGTGACCTGGCCCAGACGCAGCGCGCTGGCGGCCATCCATTCCAGGCGGCGCGTCAGAATGTCAATCTGGTCCGTCATTTCGGCTTCCAGGTTGGCCATTTCGCGCTCGATGCCCTTCAGGTCGCCACCGATGCGCTCGCCGATCATGCGTCGCACCGGCTTGAGCAGATCCGGCGCGCGCTTGTCCTTGATGTAGGCGGGCTTGAAGGTGTTGGTCTGGAAGCGGCGCTGTTCGACCAGCTTGCCTTCGACCAGCGGCGAAACGAACGGCGCCATGCGGCGCATGCCGATGTCAACGTCGATCGCGACTTCTTCGCTATCCGAGGTCACGAGGTTGGGGAAGAACCGGTCCAACAGGAAGGACTGAGCGGTTTTCAGATTCGGAACGACCTGGATCAGGTCGATGGTGGTGTAAACCAAATTGGAAGACATTCGTCATCTCCGTAGCAATATTCTGGCGGACGTAAAAAAGCCCCGCTCGGCGGGGCCTCTTCTGCGTGTTGCGCGCGGCTTTAAGTCGGGTCGGCCGCCGACACCGAGGACTTGACGTGGATCGCGTACTGGCGCAAGGCCGCGGTCAGCGCGGGCAGCGTCCAGCTCGGGTCGTAGTACAGCGCACGACCGTTGACCTCGACCTGCACATAGGCACCGGCGTTGACCGGGCCGCTCGTAGCGTCCGAATAGTCAGCGAGGATGGCCGAAGGCACCTGACTGCCATCGGTCGCGCCTTTCACCGACAGGACGAACTGGCCGACGGCGTCGTTGACGTCGATAACGAACGTGTCGCCCGCAGCAAATGCCGTGGCGCCTGCGGTGATGGTGAAGCCGAGGCCACCTTGCGTGTAGGCAGTTCCCACGGCCGCGTTTGCGAGCGCGGTGCCTTCCGGGTCCACCACCTTGAACGTGGTCGCGGCAGTGGCGGTCAGCTGGTAATTACCCAGCTTGGCGCCTGCGCCCACGGTGACGGCGCCGATCGTGCCATTGCCCGTATTGGTGCCGGATGCCGTAGCGACAGCGGTGCTGCTCGTGATCATGCCCAGCACCGCCCCGCGCGGCAGCTTGCCGGACGCGAGGATGATGGGCTGCGAGACGATCTGCAAACCGCCCGCAATCAGTTGATCGGGGACGAAGACATCCGCCCGGACGCCGGGCTTCTGGGGGCTGTTCCCCACGGGATTGACGGGAAGCGTCATGAGTATTGCTCCTGATTATCTGAATTGCGGGGTTCAAGCTTCGCCGCGGCGCTTCTTGCCCGCCGCGACGATCTTCTGCGCCATGGTCATCTGGCCGTCGCCGCCACCCGAACCCGGGTTGGGGATGGTCGTGCCTTGCATGCGCTCGGACAGGGTGCGGCGTGCCGGCGGCGCCTGATCCGCTCGGCCAGCGTCCAGCGCCGCGATCGCGGCCTTGGACGACATGCCCGTGTCGAAAGCGAACACGCAGGCTTGGCGGGCGACGCCCAGGCGCAGGCCATGGGCCACGATGCGGGCGCAACGCACCCGCTCGGCGGCGCGGGCCGCCTTCTTCGACTGGTCTTTTTCCTTGTCGTCGCCGTCGTCTTCGGATTCGGCGTCCGGGTCTTCCCCGTTTTCCAGCACATCGTCACGCTCGTCGTCTTCGCGGTCGAGTTCTTCCATGCGTTTTGCATAGTCGTCGTCGGACTCGCCTTCCCGCTGCTTGCGCTCGTCGTCGGACTTGTCCTTGTCGTCCTCGTCGTCCTGTTCGGCACGGGCGCTACGAGCGCGACCCAGGCTCAACAGCGAGGCAAAGGGGGAAGAAGAGAAAGGTTTCTTCATTGCAGTAGTCTCACAGGTTGTTTACCGGCCCAGCAGGTCCAGCAGTTCGAGAAATGCGGCGTCGGGCGCCATGACTGCGTCTGCCAAGCCGCGGCTGACGCCGGCCGCCCCCATGAAGCAGGCGGCTTGTGTGTCGCGCACGGAATCCGGCGCGATATTTCGATTTCGGGCGACGGTTCCCACGAACAGCTCGCCCATCGTGTTGATCTCGGCCTGAACACTACTCAGGGCCGCTTCGGATAGCGGCAGCTCGGGACGGAAATCCGCCTTATGGCTGCCGTAGGTGATGAACGTCACGGCTACCCCTGACGCGGTCAGCGCCTTGGACAGATCGACATGCATCACGATCACGCCGATCGAGCCGACCCCGCCGGTGCGCGGCACGATGATGCGGTCAGCTGCGCTGGCGATCGCATACCCCGCCGAATAGGCCGACTCGGTCAAGATGGCCCAGATGGGCTTATCGCCCCGCAGACCGTAGATGGTGTCGACCAGGTCGAAACAGCCCGCGACCTCGCCGCCGGGCGAGTCGATATCCAACACGATCGCCTCGACCGCCGGATCCGCATAGGCGCTCAGAATGCTCTGCCTGATGCCGTCATAGCCAGTCATGCCCGAATAGGGCCGGAGCGACCCAAGCTTCTGCACGAGCGTGCCCTGCACCTTGATGCAGGCAACAGGGGCTTCTCCCACCATGTCGTAACCAGCGTCGCGAATCGTCTCACCCGGTTTCACCAGCTCGTCGTCATAGTCATCCCAGGCCATCGGACGCAAATTCGCGCCGTCCAACCGCATGATCTGGCTGACTCCGAGCCGCTCGGCGAGCGCGGCCATGATGACCTCGGCCTTGTCCTGACGAATCGCCAGCGGCGTGTTGAACAGCCGCTGGCCTAAGTGCGCAAAACGCATTTATTTTTCCTCCGGTAGTTGGGCGGCGTCTTTCGAATCCAACCCCTGAAGCACTGCCGGGACGGGCAAGCCCAGTCGCTCGTAGCGTTCGATTTCGATAGCCCGCCGGTCGGCCACGTCGCGCCAGTCGGTGCCGGATATCTCCGCGCACTCATCCTCAAGCGAGGACATGCCGCCGTCGATGCCCAACAACGCGCCTTGACGCTCTTTGACGATGTCGACCAACCCTCGGCCCGGCCCCATCCACTTGGCGCGCGCATACGCCGCACGCGCTTCGATAAATTCCGGGGCGTTTCTCGGCATCGGGTAGTCATCCACGTCCATGGATTCCTCCAGCCATGCGCAATAAATCGGGTGGGCCTGACCGGACGCGAAGCCAATCCGCCGACGGGCGAAGGTCTTCCACGCCTCCAGCATCGCAGACCGATACGCGCTGTAGTTCACTTCCGCCCAGTTCTGGCTGATCTGCTGCGCGGCCAGTCCGGTCCCTGCGGAAAAATGCCGCAACATGGCGCTTTCAAACGAAGCAAAGTTGCCACTCGGCCGGCTCGAGGCAACAGTGCCGATCGTCTCGCCCGGGTACAGGTGTGTAACCCCGGCATCGCCCAACCGAGTGCGGCGCTCCTGGTGGAATTCCGAGCGCTCGCGCTGGTATGCGCTGACCTTGTCCGACCCCGCCAGGGCTTCCTCGACGAGATCCGTATCGAACGGGCTTTGAATGTAGGCAGCAAAGAATGCGTTGATGATGGCCGCATCCAGCTCGGTGCTGTCGTACTTGATCAGCATCTTGAACCGCTGGATCACCGGCGTGAGAAAGCCGACCCCTCGATGCTGCGACGCCCGATCATGATCGAAACTATGCACCACAATCGGACGCCCCCAGTTCGTCTCGCGCGCGATGCGATCCCATCGCACGCTATCGCCAGCGCTGAACCAATCCCCCTGATGAGCGCGCCGGATGTGATACCAGGTTGGCACGCCGTAGCTATCGACCTCCACGCCCCCACGCAAAGCCTGCTGGTCGAAATTCTGCTGCGGGTTGGAGAGACGATCCGGATCCATAATCTGCACCGCTGTCGCGTACCGGGCGCGCCCGACCGCGATGCGATCAGGCAGCCAATGCAGCATCGAAAGCGCATCACCGTCAATGAGGTGGTGCCGGAATCCGAGTTGCATCATTTGCGGGAACGAGAGCATGCGCTCTGAATCGCAGTAGAAGAACGGATCATTCGCCCACGACCGCCAGTTTGCTTCCACCGCCTGGCCGAACTCGTCCGCCCAGCGGTGATCGAACGCCTTGATGCCGGTCACCGTCCGCAGCCAGCGATAGTCCGGCTTGGAGATCGGTCGAAAATCCGGCCCGATGACGTTGTCGACGGTTCGCATCACCGCAGCTGTCGCCCAGCCATCATTGCGGATCAGGTCTCGTGCCCGCGCCGCCAGGCGGTCGCGGTACATATTGACCTCACCGTCCGGCGAGGATAGATAAGGATGCCAATCGCGAACGTGGCCACCGTGCTGGTCAGCCGCGTCATATGGCGCGTTGCCACCTGGCGCCAACATGGTCCCAAGGCGGCGAACCGCGGGCAACGGCTTACCGTGCCTGTCCAGGATAGAAATTGAGTTTTCCATCAGCGCATCACGAAGTTAATCTGCCGGCGCGCCCGAGGGACGATGCCGAGCAATTTCTGCAGGAGGGCGATTTCACCCTGGAGACGGCTCAAGTCGGTGGCCCTGTACGTGACCGACTTCGAGCCATCGGATTGCGCGTAGCTGGCGGCGGCCACCTGCTTGCCCATCAGGAGTTCAAAATAGGCGGCCTTCAGGGCGGTCAGCCGCGCCTGCATATCCTCCCTGCTCATTCCGTCATAAACGCTCATGGCGTACCTCGTTATGCAAGTTTGCTCACCCGCGAGCGCCCGGAGCCTGCCGACTTGACCCGTACCGTAGGACCGCTATGGCCCGAGCCATTCGCGGGCGTCGGCGCGACCGACACCTCGCCGTCCGGCAAGGGCGGCGCCCCGTGTAGAACTTCCGCCAGATCCTCGACGGTTCGATTTAGCTTGAGGCCGAAGTGGATCAATGCGCAGAGCGCGGCATATGCATAAACGCGACAGTCCAACGCCTCGTTGGCTCGACCCGACGGCAGTTCCCAAACGCGGAACTTATGCCCGCTCGCTTCCTTGACCACGATCCGCTCGGATGTGAGCTGCGCGTAGTAGTTCAGATCGCGGTCCGCCGGGAAGTGCATGAATCCAGGCCCTGGGGTGTCCTTGTTCAACCGGTTCCGAATCGTGTCTTTCGCCGTGTTGACGCCGATGATGGTTGGGCGATACGTGGCCTTGTTTCGTCGGCTGGGCACCTTCGTGGGCCAAACCGGCGAGCGCTGCCCGTTCCGGGCGGATTCCCCCTTGATGGCGTAAATCCGTCTCCCCAATCGGGCCTTGGCGAATTCATACACGCGCTGCGTGTTGTGGCCACCGGAGTCGATACATGCTGCCGAAACGTTGTATGGCCGACCATCGTGGCGATACCACGTCTTCAACAGGTAGGCGTCGACGCGTGCCCACAGTTCAGGCGTTTCCGGGTCGCCCTCGAATACCTCATAGTCGATAGACCAGCTTTCCTCATCCCGGCCCCAGCCAACCGTCTCGCACTCGACACGGTCGGGCTGGACGTCCAGTCCGGCGGTCATAATCCCAACACCAAAGGGCACTTGCGCGGCCCACAGTTCGCCGCGAGCGGCCAGCGTCTCCAGATCGAGATCCTTGCCGCTGTGCGCACGGTAGGGCAGCCCCATCTGCGTGTTCCACCAAGCCTGCTTCAGATCCTCGTCATCCTTAGCTGCAAGCCACTTTGCCGCAATGTCCGCCGGCTTATCCTTGGTCCAAGGGGAATACAGCTTGCCGGCCTGGAAACCGGCATGCTGGTTATCAACGGCCCAGGTCCCGCACTCCGGGCACTTCACCCTGTACACAGCATGGCGATCGCTGGCCCACCAATCCCACACCGCATCCACCGCGGCGATGCCGCCACTGCCAGGATCGGCGGCTTCAGCATCGCGCCAGGCTCGGTCGTAAATTTCGAGCGGGACATGACGGTGACCGCAGCAGCTGAATGGCCGCGTCTGGTGCCACCGGACAGTCTGCAAAGTCCGCAGCCGATCGCCTTCCGACCAGCCCATTCCGCACGCCTCACAGAAAATTCGCGCTGTCTTGGGGAAATGTTCCTGGACGACGCCCTTTTCGTCCTTGCGCTTCTTCCAGTCGACGTGTCGGAAAAAGTCCAAGAACTGGCGATGCCCGCAGCCGGGGCAGCACACCGAGGCGCGCCGCTGGTCCGACGCCAAATAGCTTTTCTCGATGCGGCTTTCGTCCTGCACAGTCGGCGAGCAAGCCCGCACCGACAACCAGTTGGCGCCAAAGCTCGCGGTACGCTCTTCCGCCAAGGAAATCGGGTCCCCCTCTCGGGTGACCGGGTACTTGTCCACTTCGTCAGCGAGAATCACCCGCACCGGACGGCGAGCCAGGTTGTCGGGGCTGCCGGCGCCTGCCAGCGCCAAGAACCCGCCCGGGAAGGACTTGAATAGCAGCGTCTCGTCGGCGGTCCGCGTCTTGCTGGACCCGACCAGTTCGCGCAGCACGGGCGTCACCCGTACCATCGGATTGATCCGCTCTTTGCTGAACTGCTCCGCAGCATCTTCTTTCGGCTGCAACAGCAGCATCGGGCATGGATCCAGGTGCGCGAAGTACCCGAAGATGTTCTCCAGCAGCGCTGTCTTCAGCATCTGCGTACTGACCATGGCCGTGATGACATGCACGCCGGGTTCGGTGGGCGCGAGCATCGGACCTCGCGCGACCTCTACCGTGCTGGTCGACCAGTTCCCCGAGGTACTGCCAGCCTCTTTCGCCAGCTTTCGATAGCGGTCTGCCCAGTCCGGCACGCTGATCCGCGGTGGCGGCGTCCAGCCTTGGCGAGCAGCCCGCAGCAAGGCGGCCCGCTTATCCTGTGCTGAAGTCGGCGGCGGGTTCGCCAAGTTGTGAGATTTGTTTGTGGACATGCGCAGTCAAAGCCTCGGTGACCCGGTCGGCCTCTTCCAGCCCTAGTTCGGCGGCCAGCAGCGGACCAATCTTCGCGGGCCAGTTCAGCCACGCATCGCGCTGCCCCCGAGAGGCTTCGAAAAGTACGGCCTGGGCCACGGCAAGCTCCACCAGCGCCCCGGATTTCTGTTCGTATTCCAGCTGCCGCAGTAGCGCCAGCCAGTTCTCCTTTCGTCGCAGGGCTTCGGCGTAGTCGACCCCCTCACCCTCGCTCAACATCCGGGCGGCTTCGGCCTCCAGCGAATTGCTGTCGTCAGCCGTTCCGTCGGCCCCCACCTCGGGTTCGCTCGGCCGTCGATTCGCCGACGGCCGCGCCGGCTTCGCGGCGGCCTTCGAAGCCGTCGCATTGGCCTGGCGCCATGGAGAGCCGATCAGAGCCGGATCAAGGGTTCCATCCTTCTTCGCTTTCAGGCGCCCCTGCGTGATCGCTCGCCGCACCAGTGTGTCGGAACAGCCTTCCCGTCGGGCGAACTCCCGGATCGACAGACCCTTTTCCGCTTTTGCCACGGTGCGAACACCTCCTGTTGATCTGTTCGCGCCCCAATTTCAGACGCAATTTCTACGGCCAAACTCACCGCAAGCCCGCATGGTTATTGCGTCTCGGCCGCCTGCGCGAACAGGACGGCGCGAACAAAATGCGAACACCAGTGCAAACAGGTGTTCGCACTCCGAAAATGCGCCACAGCCGCATAGATACGCGCTCCAGGCCTGTTTTATGCTGTGGTGCGAACAGGGTGCGAACACCTTTAACACCCCAGCGCTGGGCACAAAACGCAGCGCGCAATGCCCGCGGTGCTTACCCCTCCAGAGGGGACCCGTCGGGGTTGAAGCGGGCGGCGTATCCGAGGATCGCCGTCACGACGCCGTCCACCTGCTCCGCAAGCGGGAGTGCCCGGGCCTCGCTGTCCTGCACGAATGCGTCGCGATCGGCGCGCACGTCCAGCTCCCAAGCATTCACGGCAGCGCGCAACTGGGCGGTCGTGATCGAGGTCATACCTTCCATGTGGTTTCTCACTTCGCAGTTTTCAGAGCCTGCGCCAAAGCGGCGTCGAAGTCCCCAGGGAAATGCCGCTCGACCACTTCGCGCGCGGTCGTGCCGAAGTTCAGCTGCTTCTTGATGGGCAAGGCGTCGCCGAACCGGATCAGGAGCTTCAAACGGCCGCCGCGGTTCTGCTGGCTTGCCAGCTGACCGGTCGTCACCGCCTGGCGCCGCCCACCTGCCTTCACGCCACGCGCCCGCTTGGGCGCAACGCGCTGCCATACCCCATTCACGGCCTGGCCGTTGCGCGTGCGTATCGAGCCTACATAGACGTCCGGCCTTGCCTTCAGGCGCCCCATAGCGGCGCGAGGCAGGTTGCCGTAGCTATTCAGCTTCACTCCTTTGGGATTCAGCAGCGCCCGGCTGTTCAGCTTGTGGACGCCGCCGGTCTCGTAGGGCAGCAGGTAGGCGGCCGCGATCTTCTTGATGTAGACCACTGCCACCGGTGACGACTTGCGAGCCTTGCTGACCCCGACCGACTTCTGCGTGAATGGCGTCGGGTTGTCGAAGGTCGACTTGATGTTGGCCTGCTCGGCGGCCTGGACGCGAGCCGCGGTCGCGTTGATGGCCTGCGCCATCGCAAACGGCAGCTGCTTGGTCGTGAATGCATCCATGCGCCGCAGGACGTCTTTCAGGTTGGACGTGATCTTTATCTCGAGCATCTCTCACCTCACCCACACCCATCACTTACAAGTCTGTAAGAATTCTTTGCTACGGTTGCCTAGCGTCCCCACTTCTTGGAGAGCCAATATGGGTGAATACGAGATCGCGCATATCAATCAACAGGGACAAGACATGATCATTGTTCCGCTTGACCCAGCCTTCGGCACTAAGCCGCCAAGCATCCAACAAGACATCATCGAGCAACTTCAGCTTTGCGCTCAGTCAGCAGGATTAGCCGGCACAGTCGTCCCGGTTTGGCGATACGGAAATGGATTCAAGTTCATTGCCCCCACGCCATGGAAGGCCTTCTTCCAGAGCCTGCACTGGAACGACATCATCCGTAACCTCAACAAGACCCTGACTTGTCACTGAGGGACTGTGCCCTCGTCGCATCATTCGCTGCAGATTGGCCCAGTTGTCTCGAGCGACACGGTCACCATCAAGAACTGGGGCGACCAGTGGTTGTACATGAGCTTTCACTTTCACCTCACTTTGGAATTTCGCATGGCACATTTCATCGTCACTTTCAGATTCAAGAACGACTCGACCTATCAAGATCGCTACGACTCTTTCGTCGACAAGGTCAAGGAAATTGCGGAGCTCTCGCCCTGGGATGAAACCTCTTCTTTCTTCGCATTCCAAGCCGACGACAATGCCGTCGGCCTGTGCACCACTCTATATGTGGAAACGAAGTTTGACTCCACTAAAGACCGTATGGTGGTAATTGATATAGATCGGAGAGAAAAAGCTACCAAGGGGAATTTTGACTATCTCCCCCTACTCAACTACGGTCTTGGCTTCTGAGCAAGGAGCGACGCGACGCGGCCTTGATTATTTTTTCGGTCTACGTAAAAAGGTGCCGGGTGCCCCCCCCCAACTGCACACCGCCCGGCGCGATGATCCCTATCCCGCGCGCCATGCCCAGCGCGCGGACCCTTGATAGCGAAAGGGCGGATTTTTTGGTTATTGCGAACGACAACAATGGATGTGTCGCCAGATAGTAAGACCTTTGCACATTCTCGGTAGCGACCGGATGTCAAGGTTGTTTATCGCCAAGTTAAGCGCTTGGGCATAAACTGCCGACTTCCAACTCTATCGGACGAATACATGCCGGCCCCGAATCCCGAGAAAGTCCTGATAAAAGCGTTTGGCGATGATATCGACGACGCATTACAGCGCTACTGTGTCGCGGACCAGCCGCCCGCGATTCGACGAGCCGCACTCGACCATATCTACTCTAGAAAATTGGTCCAGGTGGGTCGCCTGCGTTTCGCGTTTCACGCGGATCCTTCAACTTGCCCTTTTCGTGAACACGATTTCCGTCGTGCACGCGCATTGTTGGTAATGCGGTCCGACACAGCTGGTCGATTCGAAGAGCAGGCCCTTCAGGGGAATGTGGCCTTCTACGGCGAATACGATGCGGCCAGGCACTATGGCAAGCCCCTCACGGCCGGCATGCTCCTAGATTGGACGCGCTACGCACAAGACGCTTTCCTAAAACTCAGCGAGCGAGTCGGGGTACGAGACTACCAAATCCGCTACCGCAACCGAGAGAGCCAAGATGGGCGGCCAGCCCACACGGGCGTTACTGCAAGCGCAGCCCTGTCTAACCCTGACGAACTTGTCCATCTTGTCCGCGCCTACGCTCCCGCGAGTGCGGACCTTGATGCGCTAGCAACAGAGTTTTCGAGCGGTATCAAGGCGGATTCTGTAGATGCTGAGCTGGTGATACTTGGTCGTGACGGGAAAGACGTCGTCATCGCCAACATCGGCGATGGCGCGCGCCTATTTGGAAATCGCTAAACTCCAATTGAGGCCGCACACATGAACGCAGGCTAGTTCGGATGGCGCGGTAGGAATCGAACCTGCGACAACCGGGGTATGAACCCGACGCTCTGCCACTGAGCTACACCGCGAAAAGAAAACCCCGCCGGCATTCCCGGCGGGCTTGAATTTATGCATGTGAATTGACTACTCGCTTACAAAGTCATTAGTAGCCAAACGCTTGGATCCGAAGCGAATCTCGTAACCCGCACCTTTCTCTGGCAATAGCTCACGAGCCTGCGCCTCGGTGGGAAAGAATCCAGCAAGATCCCAAGGGGAGTTCCGAAGCACCGCCCACCCCTTCACCCATCCGGGGTTGTCTTCGTCAAGCTCATAGTCCATTTTGGCCTCCAGTGTTAAGGGAGTCCAAATAGTAGCCCTGCGAGCCTAGTCTCTGACCAGCGCAACATCAACCTTCGCGCCAGGCTCAGCACGATAAGCCAGTTCAAATCCCGACACTTGCTCGAAATCCTCGGCCACCGAAACCGAAATCACCCGGTCGTAGCTCGAATCACTGAGGTATCCGCCAATCGGCTCGCTATGCACCCTCCGGCGCTTCCCGCCGAGCCCTATGGCGTCAACATGTACGTACAAAGGAAGTTTCCGACCCACCAGGGCCGAGCAGCTTTTTAAGGCGTAGCGTAACGCGGTGCGCAGCCTGATGTGTGTCGCTCATCGGGGACCCTATGGGGGGAAGGGATGGAGCGGGCTGCGGGGATCGAACCCGCGTTGGCGGCTTGGAAGGCCGCAGCCTGACCACTCGGCCAAGCCCGCCAATGAAAAAGCCCTAGCGCGTGGCTAGGGCTGATGGGGTATGAGGACGGTCGGCTTAGGCGATCAACGCAGGCCGAATCATCTCGACGAAATCCACAGCATCACGGAAGTAGTTTCTGAAGGCATCAGCTACAGCTCGTGGGGAAGACGCACTGACATACACGATATCGTCTTCGGGATTAGCGCCTTCCATCGAATCTCGAAAGGAAATCGCATCCTTAGGATTGGTAAATCCAGTCGCAACCAACTCTCCATCGTGGAATCGAAGAACCACATGTTTTTGCTGAGGTATGTCGATTTGACTTCGGCGCGCCGCGTCAAGCGTGCGAATGACGTTCAGTTCATCTTCAAGCTCTCGCATCTCTCGGCGCAAGTCTGCATCTGAAAGTTGCGAGGCACACCCATTCATACCCTCGCGATCTCTTGCGATGAACTCACTTGCGAGTACAAAAAGTCGTTCCCTTTTTGGATTTGCACCTTCGTCAAACTTGATTCTTGCTCCGTCTAGCAAATCGCTAATCTCAACAGCTGTGGCCCATGCGTGCTGCGCCTTCGTCCTGTATTGGATCTCGACTTTCAGGCCGTTATAGACGCTACCACTGGAGCCCTCGGGCACGTTGTACTGGAACACATCGTGGATGCCCCGGTATCCCGTTCGCTTAGGACTGGCGAGGTAGTCAAACTTGTCGTTATCTACACGCTTATGCTTTGCGCGTGTCTGGTGGAACCTAGCGCGAAATTGCCGTAGATGGTCGATATCATCGAAGATCAATCTGCAGCCGGCAAGGTCGTGCATTGTTGAAAGATCCCTGGCCCGCCCGGAACTAAGCTTGTCGAGAATTGTATTCAGTCGCTTTAGCCGTTGAGCAAAGACGACGTTGAACCTATCCTCGGTCTTGATATAGCGCCTCAACGTGTTTTGAAACGTGGTCAGCACAAAGGCATGCGAATTTCGCCAGTTCCGTACTATTTCTTTATCTTCGGGCGTTCCGCCCCTCAACGCCACGTTATCCCCCGCGCGCCTCACCGCGCTTTTGGAGTGTTTGCTAGGATCCCCATACGAATACGGCATCTTCGGCCTCTCGCGAGTGCGATAGTTCACATTGGCCATTTGTAACAGATTTCCAAGCTGGATGTGCGCCGATATAGGAGTCGACCGTGTCACCGTCGATCAGATGCAACATACTCCGCAGGACAGGGTGAGCAGAAATGCAAAAACCCGCCGGCTTTCGCGGGGCGGGTTTCATTGGGCGGACTTCTGAGGAAATCCGTTATCGCTGATTATGGCGGTCGTTTTCGCACAAGTCAACGATCAAGGAATGAAGCCGCCGTCCTGTAGCAGTTTTTCAGCCGCGGCATGGGCGGCCTGCTCGACTCCATAGATCGGCTCGGCACCCTTCTTTTCGCGCGTACCGCGCAGCCAGTCTCCCGCCCTGGCGCTGGCGCGCTCGACGCTGCGCACCTTGCACCCGTACTCGTCGGCCAGATATTGCAGCGTCCGAGTGTTTCCGGTGTCGTAGTGACGCCGCACCAGGGCCAGCAGAAGCTCGCTATGCGCGGTCCGCATTGAGAGATAGGCACCCAGCGCCACCGAGACACGATGCAGCGCCCCCGACCATTCGGGGTGTTCCCCCTCGCTGCCGCAGCATTTGCAGTGTGTCTTGCGCTGGCCGTAGCGGGCGTACAGCACCGCCAAGTGCAGCGGCTCCAATCCGCGCTCCAGGAACTGCCTGAGCTTGGCAATCTCGGCCGCGCCGTCGATACCCGCCAGCGGACCAGGCTCGCCCAGCCGGGCGTCAGCGGCGCGCGCCATGGCCGGCCGGTTGGTGGTGTGCCGCTCGTCGCTGAAAGCGTAGGCCAGGGCTACCGCAAGGCGGGGGAAAGGTGTCGTCCGTTCAGTCATGCCGCCCCCGGCCCACGTGGTCCGGATACGCCGGCGCCGGCTCGCCGCTGCCGCTCACGATGCGCAGCCAGGCGTTCAGCTGGGCCTGATCCTCCAGGCGGTGCTTGGGCTGCGCCGCCCAATCCACAAGCCACTCGCCGCGGGCGGACTCGCTCATCCGCATCAGGTGCTTGGCGAGGATCTTGTCCAGAATCGGACGATCAGCCAGGGCAATCCAGCCACCTTGGCACCGCCAGCACTGGCACCCGTATGCAGCGGGACGAGCGCCGTCAATCGTGCGCGGGCGTTCGAAATGCGTGATTGCCTGGGCGACAGCGGGCTGCTGGTGGGCCAATTCGATCCAGGCTTCTTCGATTTGTTGATCGAGCATGATCTATCCTTCAAACGATTCCAGGGTTGTAGGGAGGGACGCGCAGCAGCCGCGCCACAAGCTCAACCGCGGAACCGTCCAGGACGGCCCCCTCGGTAAAGCGCAACACCTTCCAAGCCCGCGAGGGTGGCGGCGTTGTACTTCGGTAGGCCTTTCACCACTTCGGCAAAGGCCTGAAAAATGCTTCGAACTTACGCGCCGTTCTGTTCTCGTCGGATCTGCGCCCGCGCGACCATGATTTGGTCTAGCCGTTCTGCCTCAGCATCGACTTCTTGCTCGGTGCCCACGAAAATCGGCACCCAGTCATTCGGCGCCGAATTCGCAAGGAAATGGCGGCGCCAGCCGTCGATCGAGCGTTTCAGCTCCTGAACGTGGAACGTGTTGGCCTCATGGGACCATTCCAGCACCCATAGGTCTTTCATCGTGCCTCCTGGCTGAACTTGAGGTATTGGTATGAGCGGCGGGCATCATCCAGCGTGTACTGGCCCGTGCTGCGGTTGAAGTACAGGCTGATCTTGCGGCGGCCGACATCATCCCGATCCTTGAGCACTTCCAGCCGCGCATCGGGCGTATCGGTGTCTTCGCCGGGAGGCTTCTGGGCGGACCAGACCGAGAACACGTTATCGGCGCCGTTCGTGATGTGGCCACTGCCGGCGACGTCCAGCTTGCCCGGCGCCTTGGTTTCGTCGCTCGCCTTGCGCGGGTGAGCGACGAGGTGGACGTGGCTCTGGGTGGCGTGTGCGAAGGACACGATCTTGCGCATCGCCGTCTTCTGCGCCGTCATGGAGCCCGGGCCGTCCTCAGGTACGTCGAGCATCATCAGGCTGTCGATGACGAAGTGGCCGCAGCCGTAGCGACTCGCGGCGTAGGCAAAAACCTCCAGCAGCCGGTCCAGGCCGGCGATGCCGACCACGTTGAAGATCCACATGCGGCCCTGCAACCAGTTCTGGACGGCACTCAGGTACGCCGGTGTGGGCCGGTCGATGCCCGTGATCTGCTTGGCCAGGCGCTTGAGCTGCTGAGCCGGCGTCAGCTCGCCCGAAAACATGCACACCGGGACGTCGCCCTGCATCACGGGAATCAGGGCCTGGCTGAGCATCAGGCTCTTGCCGTGGCCGTTGATGCCGGTCCACACGCTGACGCGCGCCGGCAGCCATTCCCACCAGTCCATGGCCCGGCCACAGAATGAAAGCTGGGGGTAAGCCGGCGCGTCGTGAGCTGGCCAGAACATCGCCTGCGTGGCAGGCATGAAGTCGGCCAGTTGCTGGAGTTCATCCGGGTCCAGCCCTCGCGCCTGCTTGATGCAATGTTCGAAGTCTTCGCCGCTGGCCTTGTACTCGGTCAGGTACTCATTGGCGTCCTTGGCCTTGCCGAAGGTGGCGATGCGACAGCGCTCCAGACCCAGTCTCATGGCCACCTCACGCGCGCCCTTGTGCCCAGCCTCGTCGTTGTCGTAGCACAGCACGATGTCGCTAAACTGCTGCAGGCGCTCCCAGTCGTTTTCGATCCACTGGTGATTGCCCGCTCCCGCGTTGACCGACAGAGACGGAATGCCGACCTGGTGACCTGTCATGGCGTCGATCTCGCCTTCGAAGATCGCGACCATTCGCGCGTTCAGGTCAATCAGGTGCCAGCCAAACAGGCAGGGCTCGGCGCCGCCGGCCTGCAGCATGTCCTTCTTCTCGTCCGGGTTGCGGGATTTCGTGTTGACCAGCTCGCCGTCGCGCAGGTACGGAAAAATCGCGTAGACCTTGTCGCGCCGCTCCTGTTCGCCGATCCGGAATGCGGTGATGGTTTCCTCGGTCAAGCCGCGGCCCATCAGCCATTCGCGCACGCGCGCCTTCGGCGTCCGACATTGGGGCTTGGCCGGAAGCTTGTACGGCTCGCGCTTGGGCGGTTTCAGCGGAACGTCGTCGCGCACGCCCAGGTATTGCTTGGCTTCCCGCATTGCCTCGGGCAGGTCACAACGCCGCACCGCCATCCACAGGTCCAACAGATCGCCGCCGATGCCTGCCGAGAAATCGGACCAGACTCCCGCCTTTGCACCGCTGATGCTAACGGACAGCGAATCGCCAGCATCTCCCGACACGTTGCCGATCTTCCATTCCCGTCCGTGCTTCTTGCCGCCGGGCAACAGGTACGCGGCGACGGTTGCGGCCGAGTCCGCCAGCCGGCGGGACAGTTCCTGCGCGTTCATTCGGACGCCCCCCGTGCAGCAGCCTGGCTGGCCTTCCAAGCGGGCCAATCCTGCTCAGTGCGCACCCGCTGCCGGTTTTCCCACATCCAGCGGTTGCCCTCGGTGCAGCCGGCATTCTCCGCTTCCCACTGGTTGGAAAACCCGACCACGGCGTACCACGGCTTAACCCCACCAGGTGCGTTTGCGGCCGTGTCAGACGTCGACGGCAACCATTCGCGCCAGTGTTCACCAGGGCCGTAGAACGTGCTGGCCATGAGCACGAATTGAGTGCCGGTCTTGTTCCCGGTATCGCAAAACTTGGCATAGCCGCGAGTTGCCTCGACCAGTTCCTGCGCCGTAGCGTCGCCGGCACGAACCCGAGCCTTCCATGCCGTCCATGCCGCTTTACGCGGGTTTCCACCTTCGCGCTTGGGGTAGGCTGACCACGCCGTCATGAACTCCGGCGAAGGCTCATCTGCCCCACCGCTTTGACGTGCCGGCACGGCTTGATCACACGTGCCATCCGACAGGATGGTACGAGAGTGTTTTCTTTCTTTTGTTTTATATCCTTTTGTGGTGACCAAATCGGTCACCCCTAAAAAACCAATTTGGTCACTGTGACCGATTTGGTCACCCCCGTGACTGTTTTGGTCACCCCCAGTGACCGATTTGGTCACCCCGCTAGTAGTGACCGATTCGGTCACTGGGGTGACTGTTTTGGTCACTGTATTGGGGGTGACTGATTCAGTCACTCCGGTGACCATTTTGGTCACCCCTGATAAGGCAGCGAGTTGCCATTGGCCATATCGCTTGTTGACGCCCAAGCGGTAGCCATGGACGCCGGTGTCGCGGCGCAATACGCCGGCGGCGCACAGTTCGCGGACGGTCTTTCCTACGTGGGTCTTTGCGATTCCAGTCATCTGTTCCAACTGAGTAAGGCCGATCTCGTCGCTCTTCTTTCCGTAGCCATAGGTCTTGCGCACCACGGCCATCACGACGGCCCACTGGCGCGCTGAGAAGCCGGCACGGCACATTGCCTCCAGCAACTCATTTGCGAGGCGTGTGTGGCCCTCTTCGACCTGCGGCGATGCGTTGTCGTGTGTCAATGCGCGCCTCAGAACGGCAGCCCGTCGTCCGGAACCCACACCACGCGAAAACGCCCCGCCGTGGGCGGCAGCGCTCGCAGGGCCAATTCGGCTGCGTCGCGTACTCGTTCGGCCGGCAGTTCCGCATACTCCGGCCCATCGCCGATCGCCTGGCGGATCGGACCATCACGAAGCGAGATATCGAACAGCGCGCCCAGCGACACGTCCACGCCCTGCCGTGTCGTGCCGTCGCAACGGCTGGACACGATGCGCGGCGGCTGGTCGTGCTGTGCCTGGATCAACGTCACTTCATGCTCTTTGCCCTGCGCGTCCGTGTAGCGCAGCAGCGGGACAATCATGCGGGGGGTCATAGAACCTCCATCGCTCCACTGGGGAAGGCACGGCGGCAGGATGGGTGGAGGAGTCCATCTTTTCGGGAGCTACCCTAGCCGTGTGCACACCGTTATCCGCCTACGACCTGAACCGGTGGCGGCGTTGAAGGGCGGCCCGGATGCGCTCTTCGCGCTCCAGACCCAGATCGAAGTCGGCGATCCACTTGCGCAGCCCGCGGCGGTGCCACAGCAGCCATAGACCAACGACAATGCCAACCATGAGCGCCACAAGCCACGTCGACGCGGCGATCCAAAGAAGGATCAATAAAACAGGACTTACGTCATGAATGGCCGGATGGGATGTGACCAAGGCTAGAGACATCTCGTTGAAATGGCTCATCGGCTGCCCTCCTCGATATTTGAAAGGCGCATGCGAATCTCAGCCATACACAGACGCGCAATCAGGGCAGCAACAAATGCGTCTTGGCCCTGACCCGATATCCGATAGCGTTCAAACAACAGCGGTGCAGCGGCCCCGCGTGAGGCAGTTAGAATCTGCACGATTGCCAAATCTTGGACCACGATATCCTTGGAGTTATTCATGGCCGCCACCCTGTCCTTTGATTGCCCACACTGCTTCACTGTGAAATCCGGCTTTACTTTGGTCGGGGAGATTGCGCTGCCACAATCCCTGTACCGATTTCACGCGTTCTTCATGTGCAACAACTGCCATCTGCCGGTAATCGCGATGCTCGAGTCCAACAAAGGCACACCACCACACAAACTGCATGGCGACCTCAGATTGATGTCCGAAGCCACAGGAGTGAGACTGAAGCGGGTAATTCCTGAATCGGAGACTTCTGAAGCCCCGCCCCACTGCCCGGAATCCGTAGCTCGCGCATTTGTTCAAGCCAGCAATGCCATCAAACGGAGCGATTGGGATGCCGCCGGAGCAATGACTAGACGGGCGCTCGAGCTCACTACGAAAGACTTGGCGCCACAGCATGCGGGCAAGAATTTGGCAGCACGTATTGACGCGCTCGCGGCGGAAGGACTGCTTACGCCCAACCTGAAGGACTGGGCGCATAGCCTCCGCTTCCTGGGTAACGACGCCGTACACGAAGTCGACGGCATTCCCGAAGAAGAGGCCGTCCAAGGTTATGAATTGGCTCGATTCACTCTGACGTACGTCTATACCCTGCCGACGCAAGTTGCCACAGCGCGCGAAATGCGAGCCGAACGACACGGCTAAGCCCAGATTGACCATTGCAATAGTCACGCATCCCCCGAGCCGATCCAGACGGCACCAGGCGCCGGAGGCGTCCGGGTGTCGCCGGGAATGTGGCGGTAAGAAATGAGGCGGCCAACCCCAGCCGGATATGATTGGCGTTCCTCAACATCCATCAATTCCGAAAGGGGCTGACCATGAGCGACACGATTACCCTGTCCTGCGCGAAGTGTGGAAGCAAGGAATTCGACTACCCGGGCGGTGTCCAGGCAAATCTCAAGACCACCGACACCATCATCTGCAAGGGATGCGGAGCTGCCGGCACGTATGGCTCCGCTATCGAGAGCGCAAAGAAGCAGATCGCTGACCAACTCAAGCGAAGCCTGGGGAAATTCTTCAAGTAGACGGCGCATCAAAGTGCCCAGGGCTTGGTCAGCCTGGGCACTGTCAAAGCGCAGCACAAGGGTGGTGTCGGCGTTAGGCATGGGCCGCCTCACGGGCACGATAAGACCCGAGCACCAGCGGCCCGAGGTCGAGTTTGGATTGGGAGGGATGGCCGGTGATGGCGATGCGGTTGGATTCGAGCTGGCGCCATTGCGCCCCCGAGTCCGTACCGGCCAGGATTGCACCGCCGAAGCCGCCGGCCTGGGCGATGTGACCCAGCAGCATCGCCTTGAACGACTCGACGCCGGCGAAGTGGGCCAGCGCCCGGTAGATCACCGGCAACGACAGGCCATGCTTGACCATGATCTGGATCGCCAGCAGGTACAGTGGCTCGCGGTCGGCGACCGTGCTTAGGGCGTTGGGGTCGGGCTGGGCACTCCCTCCGCGCGCGATGGCGTCGATCTTCAGGTCACACCACACGGCGAAGTCATCCGACAGCCAGCGGGCAAATGGCACGGCCAGCTTCGGGTGCAGCCACGTTCCGGCCTGGCCGCGCACCTTGGATGTGCGGATCAGTTTGATGTCGGGAAATCCGACCTCAAAGCCGAGGGCCTTACCAAGCGCCGCCATGTAGCTTTTGGTGCCGGGCAGCGCGAGCCAGTGCGCGGGCTTCTTGCCGTGCCGCTTTGCCGGGCCGGTGGCGTTGAACCAGCCATCGCCCATGAATTGCACGGGCAGGCCCTCGTACTGTTCGATGATTAGGGCGTTAGGCATGGGCTGGCGCTCCCCCGGCATCGCAAGGTCTGGCCTCCAGCATGGACAGCAGCGCCACGCCCGTCGCGTATGAGGGCATCCATGGCCTATCGCTCGGCTTAGCGGCATCCGATATGCATGCGCGAGATACGCCAAGTTTTCGGGCGATCTCAGCTTGCCGAACTCCTGCGGCGAGGATTGCAAGCAGTACGGGGCGCATGTCGCGCTCCGGAGTCAAATTTCTTTCCATGCGTAATGTTAGACGCACCTTGCACTAGAATGCAAGCCTCATCTTACATTTGTTAGGATAAATTGACACCATGACCAATCTTCCTGATCGCATTAACCTCCTGCTCTCCGAGAATCACTGGAGCGCCGCTGAGCTAGCCAGACAGGCTGGCGTGAGTCGGGCGGCCGTCTCAGATTGGCGGAATGGGAGCGTCAAGACATTGACAGCGGAAGTCGCGTCCAGATTGGCTGCTGCTTGCAACGTGGACGCGATATGGGTGGCCACCGGCCGTGGCGAGCCGCGGCAAGGGGATCTAACCCAAAAAGATCCGGGTACTCAGTCGCCTGCGGAGTGGCCGTTTTTGGCGATAGACCCTGCGCGGTATAGCCAACTGCCAGATGCCGTAAAAAGAATGATTGAAGGGCGTGCCCTCGCATTGATTGATGAGTGGGAGGCATCGTCGCGCGTGGATACGACTAGAAATCCAAAAGCGGCTTGATCAGACATTTTTTTGCCAGCGCCTAACTCGACGGGGCGAAAAGCCGGAACGTCCACCGGCCTGGTGCTGGCTCCTATTCCTTGGGCGGCGCCGGACGAGTGCTAATGAGTGGATACGACACAAAGAGCTGCAATGCCCTGGAAAAGCCTTACTACCGGCCAATAGAAGCAGCGTTACGCTGGTGCGGATTGATCGAGCAAGAAGCGCTCATCCTGACCACCGTAGGCAATGACCTTGTTCCCGGTCCGGCCATGTTCCCTCGATGGCCCTGCCTGCGTGCAAACGCAGAGCGGATACTGGAGGCCACTTTGAATAACGAGCTTCCTTATGGACGCGATGGAAGAACCGTTAGCGCGGGCGATCAAGTGGCTAAGCATCGCATCACGATCCGACACTCGGACTTGAAATCCTGGATGGAGAGCTTCTATCCGGGCCAGAAGCCCGCGTTCCTCTTTGATGAAATCGAGCGCACGACTCATACGGCTATCAACGCGGACAGCTTTCGGGCGCTACAGGTGGAGCGCGACGCGCTGAAAGCACGGATTGAAAAAGCTGAAACAGCCTGGAAGGAACAGGCCGCACCTGCAATCAAGGAGTTGGAGGCCTTGAAAAAGAACGCCTCGCAATTGGCGACGACCGAGCGCAATACGCTACTCATTATCATCGCGTCACTCTGCAAGTATTCTGAAATCGACCTTAACGAACGCAGCGCGACCACCAATGTCGCGCAACGGACACACGATATCGGAACGCCAGTTTCGGATGACACTGTGCGAAAGGTCTTAAGTCAGATCCCAGATGCCTTGGCAACCAGGAAGAAAGCATGAGCAAGCTGTTTACCTTGAAGCAATGGGTGACGCTGGCCGATGCTGCTAAGTACCTTTCCGTCTCTTTTGGTGAGCACGTCACTGAGGCCGATGTAATTCAATTGGCGCTAGACAGTCATCTACGACTATCTCTCCGCCTGTTAGCAAGCCACGTCTATGCGCTCCGGTGGTACAAAAAATTGGAAAGCCAAATCGAGTACGAGGAAGTCGCATACCCCTTGAATGAAGGGGTGAACACGGGACTGCCGACCTTCACGAGGCGAGAACCAGTTGGGGGAAAGGTAATGCACCTACCGGAATTTTGCGAAAAGGGGGAAGTGCTGCAATTGGGAACGTGTGCGATTGGGTATCCACGAGACCAACCGGGGCGTGAGATCGTGGACCTGCCCATTACTCGCGATTCGCGGGCGTTTCTACTGCAGTGTTTAGATGAATTGAGCGGACTTGCAGAACCTGCTCAGTACGATATAGACAGACTGCTCATCCAAGAGGAAAGCGGCGATCTTTGGCAGATTGAATCGTATGGTGATTGCCTGTCGATGGATATCGAGATTGTCGTACGGACCAGAGCATTGCGTTGCCTAGAGCAAGCATTAGCACCCCCTCCCACGACGAACGAAGCCCCCCTGTCCTCACGCGAAAAAAACAACCTCCTAAAGATCATTGCCGGGATAACCGCCGCGAACTATAAGTCCTACACCGGAGAAAAAGGAACGTCGACGGTGTCCGAATTGCTGCGAGACTTTCAAACCATAGGCATAGATGATGTAAAAGAGGACACAATACGCAAGCGGCTACAGGAAGCGGCCGAGCATCTTCCAAAAAAGCCTGAAAAATCATAGAGCAGCACCCGAATTAGGTTTTGCCAAACCCGAATTAGGCCCAGACCGCTCCCCTCATCGCCAGACTGCACCTGTAGACACTTCACAGGAGCACAGCAGCGATGCAAGCCGCCATTCTCAAATCGGGTCGTACCGCACCCTCTGCCGAGCCAGGACACACCTTAACCCCCGCATTGCCCGCCGCTGGCTATTTGCGACTGCCTGTCGCGTCGGCGGTCTGCGGTGTCGCCGCCAAGTCCACCATTTGCGCCTGGGCCGCCCAGGGCCGTTCCCCCAAGCCCGTCAAGCTATCACCGCGTACAGCGCCTGGCCTATGGCCGCGTGCGCGCATGGCTGGCTGATCCTGTTGCATGGCAGGCCGCCAACAAGGTTGGACGCCAAACCCTGATCTAAACACAACCCGCAGGCGCGGCACAACTGACACCCAAATCGTAAGACGTAATTGACTACTTAAGAATCGAAACGTAAGATACGTCTAACTTTTTGCCAGTACGAGACGTCCCAAAAAGTTTGGCCCCGACCTGGATTGCAGCCAGGAAGGGGCCGTGTGAGCAAACGGCGACACAGTCGCCACCGAAAACCTAAGGCACAGGAGTCACGCCATGCCCCAGAAGACTAGCTCGATGCTCTCGAGCAATAGTAGCGCACCCGCACATGTGATACCAACAGGAGAATGCCCGCCCGTCGCCGAGGGCTTGAACACCATCGCCATCAAAGCGCAGTCTCTCCACGCGCTTCTCCAATTCATGGGTCTCGAACGCCAGAGCTTTCAAACCCTGAGCGATTCGCTGCAAGACGCCTACGTCCACCAAGCCAAAGATCTCGCGCGCGAAATCGCTGCTCTCGCCGAAGGGGTGTCGCAATGACCCCCTCCTTTACCCCCGCCCAACAGTCGACCGCCGCAAATGCCGTTCTGAGCGACATCCGCGAAACTTCGCAGCGGTGCCGTGCGATGCTCGAGACCGTCACCGGCGACGGGTTCGCCTACTTTTCGCTGCTCGATGACGAATTGCAGGAGGCGTATCTCCATCAAGTTTTCATGCTCATGGTCGAAGTCAACCACATGGCCGGGACCACGCTGGCAGCGCAGGACGGAGGTGCTGAATGAGCGCCCCCAACGCAATCGCCCCCTTGCAGTCCGCGCGGCTTGGTCTGCTGCACGTACTCGCCATCCTGGATGCGGCCAACAACTTGCCCGTGAACGACATCGCCGACCTGGACATTCTCGTTGGTGCTGCACGCGATCTGTGCGGCCGGCACCTGGAAGAAGTCGACGGCGCCATCGACGCCCTGAAGGCTGGAGGTGCCGCATGAGCAAGCGCACCGATACCGTCCTGCATATCACCCCGGCCCAATACCGGGAATATGCGGAAATCGCCAAGGCCAACGGCATGGTGCTGCGCCTGTTTGAGCAGCCGGCTCGCATCATCGGATTGGTCGGTGGCCTCGACCCCGCTGCGATCGACGCAACATCCAGCAGCGAGATCGGATCGCTTGTCGAGGCCCCCTTCCTGCTTCTCTGCTCGAGCGTCAATGCTGGCGAGGTCCGTCGGCGCGGGCGAAATCGCTATGAGTGCGATCTGAGCAAGCTGACCGATGCCGAGATGTATCGCTTCTGGCTGTTCCACGAGATCGGACACAAGGCGAACAACTACAACACGCTGTCCTATCAGTTCAAGCATTTCGGGAAAGATCCGCTCTATGCCGATACGTTGCGCCGCATGGAATATGCCAACGAAGTGCTGGCGGATAGGTGGGCTTGGTCGCAGGTATGCGACCGGCCAATGCCCCTCACTGCGCGCGGCCAGGAGCACCAGGAGGCACTGGCGGCGGAACTCGCGTACCTGGACGGGATCACCGGAGGGCCGCGCAACCACGCCAACCCCTGGCCCCATGTACAGCCGGGCCGATATCACGCGGTGCCGCTCCGCATGCTCGCACGCAGCGACGCGGCTCTCTGGATCGGGCCTGATGTCTCGCCGGCAGTAACACGGCGGGCGCAGGAATACGAGGCAAAGGTTAAGCGGAACCCCGGACACTACCTGCCCGAATCCCTCCTTTTGAGAGACGGCGGCGGCGCAGTGCCTACCTTCGCCGCCCTGGAGGTGGACGATGAGTAAGGTCCGCACCCCGACCGAGCAATTGGCGGCGGCCGTGCGCGGCCGCGCGCTGTATACGCGCCTGTACGACAAGGCCACAGCAGAACTCTCCGAAGCCAAAGCGGAGGCAGCTGCCATGCGTGAACGCTGCGCCACACTGGCAAGCGCGCTCGAGATCACGACGCGCATTCTGGACGCTTCGGCGGACCCGCAACTGAAGGCCGGTGCCGCCGCGGCGCGAAGCCTGCTCGACACGGCTGGGCGTCCGCCTGCAACGGAGAGGACTACATGATCACAATCATCGAACTCCTCAACCAACGCCGGCGCCCCCTACTCATCCAGGAACTCGAGCGCCAGTGGCCAGGTTGCGGCGCCCACACGAAGCGCAACCAGCTCACGAAGCAGGACGATGTGGTCTGGAGCCTGTTGCTGCCTAAGCACGTAGACGCAGAAATTCGGGTCTACGTGCGCGGTTGGAATGCGGCCATGGACGACGCACGGCGAGTCGTGGCTGCTGCAAGCCCTCTGGAGGGCAGCGACGTCCCGGTCGCTGCGGCAAATAGCGGGCACGGCCCACGGACCGCCCGCCCACCTGGCCGGCGTGACCCGGTGGCCGCACGGGCAGCGAGAGCCGGTCTGGAAAGCCTCTTCAATAAGGCAGATGAGGCATGACCGAAGAAATCGCCATTTCCCTACGGGAGGCGGCGAAGCGGTTGGGACTGTCCTACCAAACCGTGTTCGCCCGCCGAAAACAGATCGGCTTCAGACTGCCGGGCGGTCGCGCCTGGCGCGTCTGGCCATCCCAACTTGCCCTGCTGGGGCAGAAAAGCAACAATGTGACCCGGCTATCGCTGCAGGTCGACGGAGATTCACCATGTCAATCCGCAGAGACAAAGCATCCGGGGTTTGGCAGATCGACATCTGCTCGCCAGGCATCCCGAGAATTAGATGCTCTTCTGGCACCACAGAAAAAAAGGCCGCGCAGGAATACCACGACCGACTGAAAGCTGAAGCATGGCGAAAGGTGAAGTTTGGGGAGGAACCGACCCACACTTTCGACGAAGCCGCGCTGCAGATGCTCCGGCTTTCGGAAGGTCAACGGGACTACGACACCAAGGTGCGCCACGTCAAATATTGGCGTGGCGCCCTGGGTGGCAGCACTGCAGTCAGTTCTTTAACAAGCGGGGCCATCCTACAAGCCCTGCCGACACACACGAGCCACGCTCACCGCAAGGCAAAACCTCTCACTGCGGCAGCAAAGAATCGCTATCTTGCCACCATCCAGCGCGTGTTGTCGCTGTGTGTCGAATGGGGCTGGCTCAACCGCGCCCCCAAGCTCCGCAAATTCGTCGAACCGGATGTACGCGTTCGCTGGGAGCCTCCGGCCGTGATCGTGCAGCTGATTCAAGCCATGTCCACGGACTGGATGCGCGAAGTCAGCCTATTTGCTGTGGCCACCGGGATGCGGGCAACAGAAGTGCTGTCCCTATCGTGGTCGCAGGTCGATATGGGCAAACGTCACGCCTGGATCACGCACGGCCGTGCCAAGAACAAGCGGGCGCGTGCCGTCCCGCTCAACTCCGACGCGATGGCTGTGCTGCAACGCCGGCACGGAACTCACCCCATCCTCGTCTTCAGCCGGCGCCCGCGGCCTGGACGTGAACCCGCCCAGATCAGCCAGATCGATTCGTCGATCCTGGCCAGCGCTTGCAAGCAGGTCGGAATCACCGGCTTTCGCTTCCATGACTTCCGACACACCTGGGCGTCGTGGCATGTGCAGGCTGGCACGCCGTTGATGGTCTTGAAAGAACTGGGGGGCTGGGAACGTATCGAGATGGTGCAGAAGTACGCCCACCTTGCCCCGACGCACCTCGCGCACCACGCCGAGAACGTCAAGATTACGTCAATGTCGGAGCTGGAAACGAAACAGCCGCCATTGCTGGCGGCTGTAAATACCTGATTTACCGGGTATTTTTTGGTAGGCCCCCCGAGAGTCGAACTCGGCACCAACGGATTATGAGTCTGCCGAGGAATCTAGGTTTTATGCGGGTTCCGGGCTGGTATCCATTCCGCAATCATAATGGCGTACCGCCGAAAAATCCCTTTAGAATCAAACACCGATTTTCCATTGCGGAACGGTTTTTTGGGGGGGAAGGCGTATGGACGACAACGGAATCCTGGAGCAGGTGCCCGGCCAGTACGTGGCCCAGGCCCAGCAAACCCTACCGCCGGCGGCCACCGCCGAGGACCGCGATTACCCGGTCGAGATCGACGCCGGGCACGCCGGCCGGGTGCGCGTCACCTTCCAGCGCCAGAAGACCAGGCGCGCCAAGACGACGCATTGGTTCTGGCGGGCGCAGCGCGCGGACGCGGTTTAGGGCTTCGGCCAGGCGTCAACCGTGGCCCGGTGGCGCGCCGCACATTGTCCGTACTGCACCGCCAGCGCCATGTAGCTGCGCGCGAAGTCGTCCCAGCTATCGCTGGTCACCTCGAGCACCCGAGGGCACGGCTGGGCCAGGTTGGCCGGCAGTATTGGCCAGGCGGCCGGCTTCGTTGATGTGCTGCAGCCGGCCAGCGTCAATACGGCAGCCAGCAGGCAAAGGGCTTTGGACTTCGACACGGGTGTACCTCTCGATGATCTTGGGCTCGGCGTCGCGCAGCGCAGCCACGTTCGCCTCGAAGCTCGTAGCGATACCAGCCAGGCGACCGGTCTGGGCCTTGAACTCGTTGAGCTCGGCCAGCGCGTGGTCGGCGTTGGCCTTGGCCACCCCATCGCTGTAGCGGCTGGCGCCGTACAGCACCACGCCCGCTCCCAGCACCAGCACCACCAGCGCGCCGCCGACCCAGGGCGCGGCCATGCGCCAAAACGGGTTCACGGCTGCACCTGTGCGGCCGCCTGGCGGTAGAGGTCCGGCCAGGTTTGCGGATGCGGCTTGCCGGGCCGCCAGGTGCGCAGGTACAGCTCCCAGCCGGCGCTGGCGTCGCCCACGGGCGGTAGCGCCTTGGGATCGGTCCACAGCAGCAGCCGCGCGACGCCGGCGGCCAGCACGTCGTCATACTCGAGCGCGGCATAGATGGCGTCAGGGTCGCAGGCCACGCTGCGGGCCTTACACAGCGCCGCCAGGCGGTCCTTGCTCGCCGCGTGCAGGAACACGCCCCACACGCCGCCGCGGCTTGCGCGCGTGCCCTTCTCGAACTGCCAGAATCCTCGCGCCGGGCCGACGATCTGGCGCCTGTGCACGAAGCGGCTTTCTTGCAGGCCGATGGCCAGCAGCATGACGCGCGCCGCCGGCGTGTCCATGCGCGCCGGCAGCAGCGCCAATGCGGGCGCGATCGCGCTCGTTATGATCGTCTTCAATTCCATCATTGCCTCACGTTCACGATGCACGCGACATTGCCTTGCGCGCGATAGACGAGGACCGCCAGCAGTAGCGCCCCCACGGCCTGCCACACAGTCACCTGTTCATGCTGTACAAGCACATCCAGCGCTTGCCCGCCGGTGCAGACGATCAGCAGGTAGGCCACCCACGACATACCGCGCCGGAACCGCGCGCCGTTGCGCCGGTAGAGAAGCAGGCGAACAGCCGAGGCAACATTCGCCACGACAAAAAGAAAGGCCACCAACAGGTGGTGGCCCGAATCGATCACTGCTGCGGCTTGCATATCAGCTCCCCTTCCTGAACACCGAGAAGTCCAACGCCTTGACCTTCTCGATCGCGGTCAGCGCCACGGTGACGACAAGCGCGGCGGCGGCAAACGCCGCAATCGCGGTTTCTTTGATCGGCGTCAGCCCCACCACATCGGGCGCCGCCAAGTAGCCGATCACGACCGAGATTGCCCAATAAGCCAGGCGCGACAGTGCGCCGCCCTCCTTGCGCGAAACCACGAACAGCGACGCGCCGGCGAAGGCTCCGATCAGCGCATTTCCATCGATTCCCGGCAACAGCCCCGCGAGCGTCACGCCCGCGGCAGCTACCGCCACTACCCCCGTGCTTGCCGGTTCTGCCATTTCCCCTCCAGTACAAAAAAGAAAGGCCCGCGATAGCGGGCCGATGATGAATCGTCAAGGAATCGGCACAGGATCGGGCGGGGGGGCCATGATCAAGACGCCTGCTGCCGTCACGCCAGCAATCTCTCCTCCGGTTTCGCACCAACCTTCGTAAACACCTTCAGCCAGCTTGACTGCATCGGTTGGCATGCCCTTCTCTCCGTGAACCCCCCGGGAAAAAAAGCCTTTTCTTTCCTCGCTGTAGTGCATATCCATATCCTTCCCCTATCGACCGATAACTCGATACCTAACCACAACATTCCAAGGAGTCGACGTGGACGAGTTCCCTCTCCTTAGTGTCACCCCGGTGGCGGTCAAAGTATCAGTCATCACAGAGCAGCTAACCTGCGTCGGAGCAGGCGTTTCCACGGATACAGCGATACTCAGCGCATTGGCCGCGAATGCCATGGGAAACGTGACAACGGCGTCTGACGTGCTGTTCGCTGGCAACGTGACGAGCGGAACAACTCCCCATTGTTCAATGATGCCGCTCGGCAGAACCTGATATCCATTGAACGTCGCCGAATAGTTGGTACCCTGAAACGCAGCGCGAAGCGACGCGGGGCTGAGCGTCGTGTCACTACTGGTGAGCCCCTGAGCCTCCGGCGTCGTAGCGCGCCGAGAGATCCCAGAAACCAATGTTGTTGCCGGAACCGCGGCAACGCCAGCGACGACGGATTGCACAAACGCTGTGGTCGCAAGCTTCGTCGAGTTGTCCGCTACGACAGGCGTTGGCGCGGTCGGTGTCCCAAGGAAGGCGGGGGAAGTCAGAGAGGCCAGAGCTTTCCAAGCCGCCGACACCCCCGCATTGGGATCAACTGCATTGTTGTCGGCTTGGCTAACCCAAACTGTCACCCCATCATTACCAAGAATCAACGCGCCCTTCGGATAGCCGCCGATAGCGGTTGCAAATGGCGCATCGTATGTATATCCCCCCCCCGCATTGGCCCACCGCTGACCTTCGCTAAGAAAGTTCAAGATGCCATTGAAATCGGCACCATATGGCGGCACGCCACCGGCGGCTAGAGGCGTCATCGTCAAAGGCGGAAATCCATCCGTAAACGATGCCGCCCCAGGCGTAATGCCGATTTGCGAATTCACCGGGATGGTGTTCTTGGTGCCACTTTCCGCAAAGGGAACTGGAGACTTGCTGGGTGCATTACTGGCTTGCATTTATAAGCCCCGAAGATGTGAAGAAAACGCCAGATCCGAATGGCTGCATAAGCCCTTCGTGGAAACCGAAAGTGGTGGAGCGATCGACCTGTAGAACATTTGCCAATACCGCCGCCGGTTTCGGAATAGCACCGGACTGAGTCAAGATGGCGATCTCGAAGGGCTCGAGCGCAAACTCAAACACGTACCGAAACTCCATGTTTCCGGTATCAGACACGTAACAGCGACCACGGCCTTCGAACAGGTTTGACAGCAAACGATTAAGGCTCGGTGAAGTGCAGTCGCTGATATTTGCGAGGGCCTTCACCAGAATCAAGCGTCGATATGCATCGTCAGCCAACCGATAGGTCTGGGTGGCCTGCTCGCCTGCGAAGAACGGAGCCTGGTTGAAGGGCTGCCAACTGATGGCCTCTTCGTAACCCAGATAGCTGGCATCGCCCGGAACGGTCAGCATTCTCCCGATATCGACAATCCTTCCCCAGATATCCAGCCCGAACCCCTGAGCCGTCTCCACATTCCAGACGAAGCTGTAGAACGCATCAAAATCGGCGTCCGGATTGATGTATTCGTCCATGTTGTTGATCAACTGGACGAGCGTCGGGCTGTTGGCGTACTGGCTGATGATGGTCCGCGCCACCAGACCAGGCTTCGGTTGCACGTTCATACCAAGGTCACCGAGATATCAGCAGCCGACACAGTCGGGCGCCGATTGATGGGCACGGTCAGGCTCGCCGCCGTCGGGGTGGCATCACCCAGCAACAATGAAAGGATTGACACCGAAGCGCCCAGCATCGACACGGGCGCGTAAAAGCGGCTTGCATAGATGGTTGAGCCTATGCGCGCGCGCTGACCTCCGTCGGAGCCGTTGAAAGCGTCGACGATGGCCTGCTTCGTCAATTCCACAATGTTCGATGGCAGCGAGGGATTGTTGGCCAACTGAACCGCAAATTCCACGGGCAGTGCGACGGGCGTTTCCCACTTCACGACGTAGGATGGGTACGGGTAGGCATAGCCGTCCCTGTCCTCAACCGTATAAGACGTGTTGCCGTTGTAGTCAGCCCCGTTGCTCTTCTTTCGCCAGATGGCCATGGCGATATCCGCCGCCTCGCCTCCTACGACGGCCACCCAGATGGAGTGCGGAACGAGCGAGACACCGCCGATGGTCTGGGCGATGGACAGGTTGTTTTCCGTCACGTAGACGTCAATCACCCCGTCCAGGTTTGCAACCGCAGCGTAGATGGACTGCAGCGAGCTACGGGCATTGATCGCCACCGACTGGCGGCGGCGCTCTTCGAACTCAGCGCGCGACTCGACATTGCTGCCCACGGTACCCGCGTCAGCGTTCAAGACCGAGTCCCACCCGGGGATGGCTTGGTAGATCTGGTTCAGCGTGCCCGCCGCGCAGCTGATCGGTCCGTTGACCGAGCAGGAGAACGGCAGATCAATGCTGCCCGAGGCTGGGATCGTGCCGGCCTGCGTGCACAGGTAGATATTTCCGTCGACCGCCTGCGCGCGCGCGCCCGCCGGGATCGTGACGCCCATCAGGCCCATGCAGGTGCCGATCACGGTGGTGGCCGTGCCGGGCTTGCGGTCCAGGAAATAAATGCGGCCGATGGCGTCCTGCATCCGCCCAGCGGCAAAGGCCGGGTCCACCTGGTTCACGTACGAGGCGAACTCGCTGTTCTTGTCGCCTATGATGGCCGTGGTGGTGCTGGCCAGCTGGCCCTGGGGCGTCTCCAGATTCTTGTTCAGGCCGCCGCCGAAGGCGCTATCCATGTCCGCCAGCACGCCATCCAGGATCTCGGATTCTTGAGGCAATACGAGGCCTTCCGGCGTGAATTTCACGCGCGGTACTTGGGAGGTAGCCATGGGGTCCCTAGAAAGTGATAGTCGACGTCGTGCCGTTGGTCAGCGTGACTTCGACATAGCCGCTCAGGCGGCGATTCTCGAAAGCGGTGATAGTCGGTACGGCGTCGGCAACGTCCGGCACGGTCAAGGCCGCGGCGCGCAGCCGCTCGCGCACCAGTGCCAGCGGCGGCAACTGGCCAAGCACCTCGGTCCAGTACGGTATGCCTTTTCCCGTGTCATAGAACAGCTCGCCACGAAAGAGCTTGATGGCGCTGGCCACGTCCTGAGCCACGGCGTAGGGATTCGACGCCATCGCGATGTTCCCGGCCGCATTCAGGACAAGATCCCACACGGTCCGGTCCAACAAAAGGGTATTCATCAGTTCGGTGTCCCGGTGTTCGCGGGGCCCGTCTGCACCCCAGGATGGGTGTGCGTCGAGCCGACGTCCTTGCCGTTGTTGCGGAGCGTGCCGAGTGTTTCCATGTCGCCCTTCCAGGTCGAGGTGCCGCCGTAGGAGCCGGATCCCTGTTGCACAGTGCCATTCAGCACGATCTGCGGCGAATTCAGCGCGCACCGCTCGCTGGCGTTCACTTCGACGTTGGGCGCCACCACTGTCACCTTGGAAGGCGA
The DNA here is from genome assembly GCF_902859645.1 of Achromobacter insuavis. GTDB lineage: Bacteria > Pseudomonadota > Gammaproteobacteria > Burkholderiales > Burkholderiaceae_B > Achromobacter > Achromobacter insuavis. The sequence continues at coordinate 89,708 of NZ_CADIJR010000002.1, forward strand.
TACCACGTTGATCCCGCCCTCGGTGAACTGCACATACTGCGCTGGCGCGCCGTTGAGCAGGCCGCCAAAGTAGAGGCCATCCGCCATGTCGTGGGTCCGCCAGGATCCAGGATTCGCTTGCTGCTTGCTGGCCTTGACCGCCGACAAGTCCCGGCTCGCGAACGCCGCCATGCCGATGTCCCCCACCTTGGGGTCGAGGATCACGGCGTCGGCTCCGCCCTGCAGTCGGAAATACGGCAGCTGGAACAACTGTCCATGCGGCACCGCATTCCCATTTCCGTCGAGCTGGTTCACCAGCGGCTGCACGTCAACAAAGCCCACCGGAGAAACGCCGCCGCTGTTCGTCACCGCGATCACGCGAACCAGCGTGCAGGTGTTCAGGCGGTTCAGCATCTGCGTCACCAGGAAGCTGATAGCGCCGAAGTCCTGGGAGCCATCAGCGACCGTCGCCTGTCCGCTATATCCGAATTGAGGATCAGCCATTTACCGGCCTCTGACACACGATTCTCGACACCCAGGCGCCGCCCGGGACCTCCGCCTCAAGCTGATGCACGAGGCTCACTACCGTCCATTCTCCGTGAGCCGCCTCGATGACCGAAATCACCTGTACGCGGTATCCGAGACCCAATTGTGGGGTGTACAGGACGGTAAACTCCACGCCCCAACCGGTGAAACTCGGGTAGCCCACCAGGTTGTCGCCAGCCTGAATCAGAACAGGCTCATCAGCGCGCGCACCGGATTTCGGCCAAATTGCCAGAATCCCACGGTCGACCGTGTAGTTGAACCGTGCCGCCCGAGCGCAAGCTTTCATCTGGTCCCACGCAGTTCCAGGGAAGTACGGGTTCGACAGCGTCACATCCACGCCGTTGTTCTGGAAGGCAAGGTTCATTTCCTTGGCCAGGTCCTGCGCAACGACTGCCGCCTGTATTGCTCCCCTGTAACTGCGGGCATTCGTAGGCTTCACCGCCTCGAATGCCGCCGCAAGCGCCACGACGTTAAAGACCACCTCGGGCGCCTGGTTGTAGTCGGCCCAGGCCTGTGAGATGGTGCCCTCATAAACCACCGTCAGGGCATCGCCGCCGACGTCCCCGGCTGCGACCAGAATGCGATTGTTCCGCCTCTCGGTCGGGATGGGCCCGATCACTGTCAGCTTGTTGATCATGTCCTGCGACAGGCCGAAGATGCGCAACTGCAGCTGGGCCTGCGAGTCCCCGTTGTAGGCCACGACGGCCGCCTGAACGCGGTAGCCGGACAGCGTGACAGCGGGCCCAGCGTTGTCGCCGAACTGCCCCTCGGCCAGGTTGATCGTGACGTCGATCCGGCGTTTGACGAAGCTCATAGATCTGTGCTTTCCCGGTATATCAATTGGAAGCGGCCGCCGAAACCGGTGTAGACAGGGTCATCGCGCCCTTGGGTGTCGATGAAGGTCAGGTCGCCCACGAAGCCGCTGTAGGTCTCGCGAATGAGCCGTACGCGGTCATGGCAAAGCACCGCGATGGCGATAGGCTCGTGATTCACCTGCAGGTCAAGGAATACCCCCGTGGCCTTCTGGTAGACGCTGACCTGGCAATTCTGGCCGCCCAGCACAACGCTGCAGGCCTGCGCCGGCACGGCGCGCAGCGGAATCTGCCTCATTGGATACTCCCATTGAGAGGCGCGGCGTCGATCGCGGCGGGCTCGGGCACCGGGAAGGTTTGAACCTGCCCATTGTTCTGCTCGCCAGCGCCGTCCGGCTCCGCAGTATTGCTGAAGACCGCCTGCGCCTTCTCCCGCACTTCCTCGACGTACAGGTCCACAATCAGCTGGCTGGGCCCCGAACGAGAATTCCGCTCGTAGGAATAGGCCACGACGTTGGCCGACGGATAGACGATCTCCGGCGTCACCACCGAGAACAGGTCGACGCTCCCTTTCAACGCCTCCAGAGTGTTCAGCAGCGTGCCGCGCGACACCGTATCACCGCTAAGGGCGAACCGCAGCATGGCGTCGAACGGCGTGTCCACCTTGTTGAACGACGAGAACGAGCCCTGCTCCACCGGAAAGCTCGATATCCGCGACCCGTTGCGAAAGCGGATGCCCAGGAACGTCTCGAACAGAAGCACCTGCTGGCCGTCCTGGTCATACAGTCCCCAGCGCGGGATGCCAAAGATCAACGCGGCGATGGCGCCGAGGCCGAGATTGGCCAGCTCACCCAGCGATGGGATTGTCGTCTCGCGCAGAATCGCTGGGACACCAGGCACCTGCGGCACATTTGGGAAAGGAATGAGCGGCATCAAAACGCTCCTGTATTGGCTTGGCTCACCAAGTTCTGGCTTCCGCCAAGCGCGCCCAATTCTCTCGCGATACCGCGGCCGTCTGTCGCCGGCGTGTGAACATTGACGTCACCATGAATATTGATTTCGTGGTTGTTCTCGGTATTGAGGGGGAAAGGCTTGGCGCTGGCCTGGGCAGCAAGAGGGGCGGCCTGCGCGGCCTGGGCCATGTTCACGGCCCCCAAGGCGCTGTTCTTCAACGCATCGGCCTGAGCAAGCCGTGCCAGCTCGGTCGCAACGGCGGCACGCTCATCCGCCCTCATCTCCTTTTTCGCCGGGATCTCGAAATCGGTGGTCACGATGCGGCTTGCGTCCTCCACCGACTTGGATGCGCGCAGGCGGTCACCGGCTCCCTTGTGGGTATTCCGCAGTTCCCAGTCAGCAAATGCATACTGCTGATCGCGCGTGGAGTTCATGATGTCCACGCCCATAATGCGCTTGAACATCTCCACTCGCTCGTTGCGCCATTGCGCAACCCCGAACGCCGTACCGTTGTCGCCAATGGCACGGTGGTCGAGCCTGCCACCGCTCTCGGCCTGCAGGTTGTTCACGATGCCGATAGCCTGGTTCCTCGACCAGCCCATCTTCTCGAATTTCTCGATCGCGTCTTTAGCATCGGGGGTCAGGTCGGCTTTGGGCTTTCTCTTCAGCCACTCCGGGGTAATCGCATCCTTAGCCGCGTCCATTGATGCTTTGACGGGATCGCTCGAACTGTTGATCTTGTCTCGAACCTCCTTCGGCACCAGCTTCTCGATGAGCGACGTCAGCGCCTTGAGCAATTGTTCGAAGCCGGAAATGAAGCTCTTGATCCCGTCGTTGATGGCGCCACGGTTGCGGATGATCCAATCGCCCAGCTCAATGAGCTTTTCAACGAGGAAATCGAACGCCGGCATCATCGCCGTCAGCACGTTCACGCCAATGCTAGAGAGCTTGTTCATGGCGGTGTCGTACCGTTGGCGGAGCTGCTCCGCACGATCCGACGCCGCGGCCAGCTCTCCGGCGGCTCCCGACTGCTCGCGGCGGCGCCGAGCGATCCCTTCAGGTCCCTCCTTGTACAGGTTGAACTGCTGGGGATCCAAGCCCATCATGTTTGCCGCCAACGCGGCGCGGGCCCGATCGGTCTTGTAGAGGTCAGCGACGATGCGGGCCCGAGCCTGCAAGTAGGTATTGCCGTCCTTCAGATCCTCGGTCTTGCCGCCGAACTGGAAGAACGCCGGCAGCGTCTCCGCCGACATGCCGCGCTTGAACTTCGCGACCTGGTCGGCAGATTCCTTGAGTTGGTTCGTGATCCCTTCGACCGAGCCCCCTGCGTTCTTTGCCGCCAGCTGCCATTCGGCAAGGTCCTTGGCGCTCATGTTCAGATTGCCAGACAGGCGCGCGAGGCTGGCCGTGGATTCCACCGTGCTGGACACGAAGTTCTTGATGCCCATGCCGGCGGTAAACACCGCCAGCAGCGCCAGCGCCTCGTTGCGCACCTTGCTGAAGAACATGGCAGCCTGCTTGCCGCGGGCTTCCATGTCGCGAGCGGTACGGGCAGTTTCCTCCCTGGTGTTCTTCAGGGATTGGTCGGCCTCGGCCGAGCCGCGTTTGAACGCCTTGGCATCCAGACCGAGCGTGACGACTAGGGCGTCGATTACGGTGGCCATGCTATTTTCTCGCGTTCGCTATCGCTTCTTGGTTGTGCGCGTCGACCGCGAACACCTCAAGCAGGTTGTAAAGATCCTCGGCACCGTAGACCGTTTGCAAATCATGCAATAGGCTCGGGTGCCGAGAAATGACTGCGCCGATGTTGGGTGGAATATTCCCGTACCGAATCAACCGCGGGCCGCCGCCGTGCCAGGCTTGGAGGCCGAAGTCGATTTGGCGGCGGCCATAGAAAAATCCATGTGCAGCCCCAGCACGTGCTTGCGCAGCGTCAGAAGCGTGGCGACTTCCTCGATGTCATCGGGGATAAGCCGTCGCGTGACGTTGGCGCTGGGCTGGATTTCCACGCACTCCATCATCTTGTCCAGCAACGGCTTGGCGCTGTCATAGGGCAGTTTGGTCAGCGCAGTCATGCCCAACGCGGCTACGCCTGCCAGGCCGGCCTCGGCGATGTTGTCCGGGATCTGAACCCCGGCGTTCATCAGGGCGAAAAGGGCTCGTCCGGCCCAGTCCTCGGCCTCGTAGGCCGAGAGCTCGGTCAGCACGAACACCTTGCCCTTGTCGCGCCCCTCGGCGCTGATGGTCACGGTTTCCTGTTTTCGCGCCATGTCACACCAGAGCCGGAGAGACGTCTTGCCAGGTGATCTGGAACGTCCGGGGTTGCAGGATGGTCCGGGCAGTCGGCGCCGGCGAAATCTGGGTGAGCACGCCGCGGGTCATGGCGTATTTACGGCTGGTCGAGGGGATGCCCAGGGTTCCGTTGCAATAGAAGACCTCGCGCGCGGTCTTCATAGCAGCCAGATACGCCTCGAACACGATGAGCGAAGGCGAATCCGCCTGAATGGAAATGGTCTGGATGCTCATGAACGGCGTGTAGCCGGCCGACATCCGCCCATCGACGCCCATCACTGCCTGAGCGGGCTGAACCGCCTCGAACGCGAAGGCGTCGTCCGTGGCGTACCCCTCGATTTTCTGGGCGACGGGGAACACACCGGCCACCGCCAGATAGAGGACGGAGTTTGCACTGGTGAGAGTAGACATGTCATTGGGTCCTTACAGGACGGCCAGCGAGGCCAGGGTGATCTGTTGGACGGAACCGCCGTCCATGTACCAGAACGTCATCGGCGGCGTGCCGCGCGCCTCGCGCACCTGCGGGGTGGCGTCCTTGATCTGCAAGTACCAGCCACGGGTCTGGAGCGTCTCCGAGATATCCACGCCCGCCTGGTTGTTCACCTGGGCCTTCTGCTGCGCGGACAGCGTCACGCCGGCGCGGATGGAGCCGAAGTTCACGCCCGCGTTGATGGGGTCCAGGCAGGCAGCATCGATCAGCGTGTAGCCGTCCAGGTTGTAGGGGATGGAGTTCACCTGCGTGAGCAGCGTCATCAGCGCTTGCTGGAAGGCAGCGTTGAGCCAGATCTGGTTCACATAGGTGTCGATCCACTTCCAGTTGCCGCTGATCTGCCCGGGGTAGAAGAAGCGGAATTGGTCGTTGCTGGTGGCGTAGTCGCCGTAGAAGTTGTAGCCGTTGTCGATCAGCGTCTGCGCGGTCGTGGCGTCCGTCACCGAGAACGTCAGCCCGGACTGGCCCTTGAACGCCAGTGTGATCCGGCCGTTCGTGCGCGCGAAGTCGATCGACGCCACCGTGCCAAGCACAAAGGCCGCATGCTGGATGTCCTGGTAGATGGGCACCGACCCCGAATATTCGTTCGCCGCGATGCGAGCAGCCCAGCTCGTGGTGCTGCCCTGCGTGGTGGCCTGCACATCGGTGTCCCAGCCGACGTAGACGTAGCGGTTGCCCTGGCTGTTCGTCCAGTCCGAAAACGCCACCTTGCCGTCCGTGTCGGGTTCGAACGTGGTCATGAACGACGCCCAGTTCTGGGTGATGTCGGTGATAGCGCTCATGTTCGTGGCCGGCACGCCGGCGACCGCGCCCTGAGACAACACCGCGCCCGTGGCCTGCGTCAGCTTCAGGCCCGCGGCAATCGTGCCGCTGCCGTAGGTGATGGTGCTGGCGGCGCCGTCGGTGCCCGAGGTGATCATGAAAGCCGCGCGCTGGGCGTCATAGGTGCACGAGGCACCGAAGGTCGTGAAGGCGGCCTGGATGATCGACGCGGCATTCGAGAAGCTGGTGGCGCCAGACAGGTCGATGGCGCTGGAAGTCTTCGGCGTGCCATCGACGGAGACGGTCAATACGCCGCTCAGCGCTTGCAGCTGCTCCAGCGTCATCGAAGCCATCGAGCCGCCGCGCACGTACGCCGCCACCGCAGCGGTGGGGTATTGCGAGAACAGCAGATTCCCGGGCTTGCGCGTCGAGTTGTCGAAGCCGTTGAAGTAGATGCCGGCCAACGTCGCTTCAGTGGACGTGGGGCCGAAAAAGCGCTGCACGTCGCGCGCGGTGGCGAAGCTTTGGACGGTGCCGACCGGCACGGCAGTATCGGAGGTCAGGATCAGGCCGTTCAGGTCGAGCGCCGATCCGCCGGCGCCGATCACGCCAGGGACCACCTGGACGATTTCACTGGCGGGAATGGACATAGCTTTAAGCTCCCGGAGGGTAGGTAGTGTCGACCTCGGTGAGGTCTACGTGGAGTTGGTCCGCAAACTGCTGCGGCACGGTGATGGATGGGTTGAACTGCAGGACCGCGTCGACTGACCAGCGTTCCAGGTATTGATCCTCGCCGGTGATGAACGGCAGTTGCCGCGGATCACCGGTATAGAGCGGCTGGGCGCCGCTCGACTTCAATGCATCGCAGCCGTAGGAGCTGCGCAGCGCGATGCAGATGGCCAGGGCCATGTCTTGCGCACTGTCGCCGTAGCAGTCGACCTGCGCAGTCCACTGGGTCGGCCGCGTCAGGGTCATGGTGCCGGCGTTCGTCACGTCGGCGTAGGTTGTGTGCGGCAGCGAAAGCGCGGGCGCCAGAATAGGCGTGATGTACACGTAGCGGCCGGCGGGCGGCGGCACGCGGTTCTGCTGCCCGCGCACCACCGTGACCTGGTCGCCGACGATTACCTGGACGAACGCACCCAGCGCATCGACCAGCGCGTCCTCGGTGAGGGAAACAGGAATGCTCATGGCGACGCGTCCATCTGAAGGGTCACACCGACCTTGCACCAGTCGGGCCAGGTCTCGAAGACCACCTCCACGAGCCACACCTGGCCGCCGAAAACCAGCAGATCGCCACCCTTGGCCAGTGGACGGACGACACCCTGGGTGTCGCCGTACATATACACGCTGCGCTGCACGCCCTGGATGTTCTGCGCCTCCAGGTGAGCCACGTCCTTGCCACTCAGCGGCTGCACCTGGAGCCGCGCGGCGGCATCCGGCTTGTACTTCGGCACCTGCTTGCGGCCGGCGCCGATCTCATAGCCGTCGCTGGCGCGCAGCGTGCCGTCGATCATCGGGTTCACCGCGGCGATGATCGGGGATGCCAAGCCGTGAAGATTCATCGTTATCCCCTGGCAAGCGCGGCGTCGGCGGACGCACCCAAGCGGATACGCGACCGAACGCGGTCATAATTCACCGAGAGCGCCGAACAAGCATCCTTCAGGCACATTTCGATTCCAGCGACTGTCACACGTACTGTGCGCCGCGTGTTTCTGCACTGTTCCGCCTGAGTTTCCCATCGACAGTTGGCCGGCTCATAGTGGCCATCATTGTCAATGCGCCCAAGCGTCTTGCCGGCTGGACACTCTCCCATGTCGGCCAAGAATGCCTCGAAGCTGCACCTCCAGCGCGGGTCTACGGTGATCCCGCGGTCTCGGTAACATTCGATAGAAATCTGATCAACTCCACGCACTCGCGCGCGCATCGCGATCCAAGCCCGGTAGGTTCGGGTCTTCCACATCCCATGCTTGGCGCGCGATCGGCTTTGCTCATCTTTGTGGCACCCACAACTCACTACTCGGCCCGATCGAATCGGCGTTGCGACTCGGTCGATCTCCCTCCCGCAGTCGCAACGCCAAAGCCAAAGGCGCACACCATTCTTGTCCGTTCCGCGCAGTTTCAGCGCCACGAGGCGACCATAGCGCTCGCCCGTAATGTCTATCGGCTTCGGCATGTCAGGTATCCGTTTCATAATCGACCGACGCTATGAGATGTCCCGAATCGATCAACGGCTTGGCGAAACCTTTCCGCGCCACCGTCACCGGAGCAAGCGGCGGACTATCCAGGCTTCGGATAGATTCCTGCAGCTGCCCCTTGATGCCTTCGCCCATCTGGCCCAGCGTCTTGTCGATGTCGTAGTCGTTGTTCTTGGCCACAGCGCCCAGCGCGCGCGGCCAGTCCTTTTGCTTTTCGGCGATCATCGATCGGAAAAACGGCCGCGGCGGCTGGTTGCGTTCCGGCCGGCCAAACTCATTGACAGCGGCCACCAGCGCGACCGGAGTGCCGTCCGGATAGGTGGCGCCTTCCAGGAACCCCACCCGCAGCGTGCCGCCGTCGCCCGCCTTGTCGGCGATCTCCTTCAGCCTCGCCATCAGGGCGTCGCCGCCCTTGAACGTCATGGCCGCCATGGGGCCACCACAGGGACAGCAAATCCGGTCGGCGCGGGCCGGTAGCGGCCCACCCGGTACTTGGCCGTGGCTTCCCAATACTGGGCGCCATAGCCGGTCTGCGCGTACCACTGCGCCGAGCCCGGCGCGACGTTGTACTCCGCCGAGACCGAAACCGAGCCCTGGGTGGCGCTACTGATCCGGCCCACCAGCGGCCTCGGGCCCTTGCCGTTCTCGCCATAGGTCAGCGCCGCGACGTGGGCCGTCAGCAGGTATAGGAGCACCTTGCGCTCGTCGACGTCACAGACCGCGCTGGTGTCCTTGTTGCTCAGGTACAGCGTGGCCATGCTGAAGGCGTGGTTGAGCTGCTCATTCGAGAGCGACGCGAAGGACGGATAGATCAGCCGGAACTCAGCGGGATCAAAGACGACGACAGCCATGGGCCGCTCCTATTTCTTCTTGCCTTCGTAGTTCTCGGGCTTGATGCCGGGCGCGGGCGCCTCGGGGTCCAGGCCTTCCAGTCCGGATTTCTCGTCCTTGCGCTCCTTGGCCTTCGAGACGGCGCTGCGCTCGCTGCCCTGGGCGAAGATCAGTTCCTTCTTGAGCGGCTGGAAGTCGGGGTACAGCTTCGTCCAGGCTTCCCAGAAGTCGGCGGGCACTTCGGTGAGGCCATGGCCTGCGATGGCGTCCGGGTGATTGGCGCCGTTCAGCAGCACCGGCTCTTTGGCGCCCGGGATGTCCAGGATCAGCCCATTGGGCAATTTGCACGCGACGGTAACGGTCGACATTTCTCTTCCTCGAATAAAAAAGGGGCGCCGATTGGGCGCCCCTGTTTGTTACTGACGATTTGGCTTACACGCCGATCATGCTGGCAATGGCCATCGGGACCTTGATGACGGCGCCCCAGGTGCCCTGCGACTTCTTCTGCTTGAAGCTGGAGGTGTCGCGGACGATGGCATGGGCGCGCATCTTCTCGGTGAAGGCGGCGGTGCCCACGTTCTGGCCTTCGATCGAGTCGGCGATGAGCTGCACCAGCTGGCCCGAGCCCGTGGCGTACTGCACGGCGGTCTCGACGGTCAGGTTGGGGAAGTTCTTGGCCAGCATGTCGCTGACGTTGACGTTGTACTGGTTCGTCTTCGTCAGGTTGACTTCGATCTCGGGCGACATGCACAGCTTCAGCTTGTCGCGCCGCGTGACCAGGCCGCGCGTCTGCGCCACCAGCTGGCCGTAGATCTTCACGATGTCGTCGTAGACCGCCTGGCCGTCCTTGCCGGACCAGAGGGTCACGCCGCCGACCGAGATCGGGGCCACCGGCGCCGACAGGTTCGGATCGTTCAGCAGGCCGTAGTTCTGCAGGCCGGCGATGCCGAAGAAGTAGCTGTTGTCCTGGAACTTGTTCAGCACCAGGGCGGACGCGATGTTCAGTTCCGACGCCCAGTTGATCTTCGCCTGGCCGGCCATGTCCAGCTCGCGCTCACCCCATTCCGTCATGGTCTGGTAGTGGTACGACTGGCGCTGCGGGAAGTTGGTGTTCGCGCCGGCGCGGCCGTTGTTGTTGAAGTCGCCATAGGACGACACTTCACCCGTGGATTCCACCACCAGGAAGGTGGCCGTCAGGGTGGTCCAGTCGCCTTTCTTCGACTCGCCCAGGATCACGGCGCCCTGCATCGGCGTCGTGAGCACGCGGGTCAGCTCGGGGTCGATGTAGTTCAGCAGGTAGCCCGGGATACCCGAGTTGCTGACCGTCACCAGGGGGCCCGCGGCGTCCATGGCCAGGCCGTAGTCAGCGCGGAAGCCGTCGGGCAGGTAATCCTGAGCGCCCGGGAACACGATGCCGAAGCGCTTCTCCAGCATCGCGAGGTCTTGATGTCGTTTCATGTCATTACCCCAGGTTGGTGGAGGTGATCTTGATCAGCGCGCCGACGCCCCCCGCGCTGGCAACGAACCAGTCGGTTTCGGTGCTACCGGCGATGGTGGCGCCAGCGGCACCGGTGGAGATGGTGCCGTCCGTGTTGGAGGCGAATACCTTCTGGCCGATCGTGGCCACGGTCTTGGTGGCGGCCCAGAAATCGCCCAGGTTGTGCAGGGTGACGCCGAGCCCGGCCGGGATGACCATGGTGGCCTCGGCCAGCCAGATGGTGATGACGCCCTGCTGCTCACGGTGCACGAAGCCCGTGGGCACGCCGGAGCCAGCATTCGTGACCTTGCCGTTGGCGTCAGCCCAGGCGAAGCGGCCGACGGTCACGCCGGCGGTGTCCGCCACCAGCGCGCCGGGGCCGGCCAGGACGGTCGAGCGCGGGTTCGAGCTGGCGAAGTCGCCCGCCACCGCGGCGGCGGGTTCGATGTAGACCTGTTTCTGGAAGCCCATTTAGATCACCTTCGGCTGATGGGGGTAGCGTTGGTTGAAACTCTGCACCGAAGCCGAGTCCATCGCCACATGCGGGGTTTGGGGAGCCTGGTCTTGTGCCAGGGCCATCTTGACCAGCGCGCGGTACGCCGAGGGCGGCGTATCGGTCAGGTCGACGCCCTTGGCGTCCAGGGCCATTTTGTAGACCGCCTCGGCCGAGTCCTGGGCGACGATTTCGCCGAGGATGGGCCGGCATTCCTGCTCGGCGGTGCGGATCGCGGTCATACGCGCGATGGCGCCTTCCTCGCCGGCCTTCTGGGCCTTGGCCAGCGCCTGGTCCATGGCCTGCTTGGTCACCGGCGCCGGCGGCGTGTTGGGCGTGGGCGGCGGCTCGTCGGATGCGCCGGCGGCGGGCTCGCCCAGGGCGGCCATGACGCGCGCGGCTTCTTCCGGGCCCAGCTTCTCGCCGAGCATTTCGCGCATCTTGCCCATCAGCTCGTCGTCCAGGGCGACCGGCTTGGGTTCGGCGGTGTCGTCGTCCTCGTCTTCGCCGATCGGCGCGACGGTCGGGTCGGTGAACACCTCGATGACCTCTTTCAGGTCTTCCAGGTCGGCGTCCTGCGCCAGCTTGCCCTTGAAGTGGTTCTGCATGGCGCGGATGATGCGCGGCTGCTCGGACTTCAGGTTCTTGCGGCTGACGCCCTTCAGGAAGGGGGTCAGGTCGCCCAGTGCCGCGTCCTGGGCCAGCCGGGGCCGGATATGCGCCCCGAGTGCCCCGGCGACGACGGCGGCGGTTTTGCTCAGTTTCATTTTCGGGATCTCCGAAGGGTTGAGGGTACTGCTGTCGCCTACGACGACGTCCGGGCCTGCACGGCCCACTTCGACAAGCGCGACGTGATTGCCGCGAATGTCTCGCATCACCCCGTCGTGTGCGACGCCTTCATAGACGCCGGCCGTCATGTCAGCCCGGTAGCGATAGGCGCTCGAAAGCTCCTTTTGCTCTTCGGATTCGATGAGCGCGATCGCGACGGCGTCCCACACGACGAGGGAATTCTTGAGGTACGGCGCCTGGTAGGTGGCGTTCGAACCCGTGGCCCCGACCACAAACTCTTTCTGCGGCTCGGCGGCCGAGACGGGGATGTGCTTGGACAGCAGCGGGATGTTGTTGAAGGTCGGCGCCGCCTTTTCCAGTTCCTGCGGGTCACGCAGGAGGAAATAGATGCGGTTGGCGTCGAGCCCCAGGGTCTCCCAGTCCGGGATTTCGTTGCCGCGGTAAGGGTTGACCGTGGCCTTGCTGATGTTGCTGATCTCGACGTGCATCCGGCCGTCCACGTCGATCTTGCGGACGGTGGCGCGATCGAAAGCCAGGCCGTGGGGTGTCTTCTGGTTCATGGCATATCCGGCCATTGCCGGTTTGATTTCGACAGGTTCTCCGCGCCGGGCAGCACCTGGAGGTTTGATTCGACGTGCAGACCGCACACTATCTTTCCGCGCAAAGGAACGATGTGGTCTACGTGGTGTGGCATGCCAGTTCGTTGAGTAGCCTCGCGCGCTAGTTCGTAGAAACTGCTGATCAAGGCTTGGTTTGCCCATGCCGGGGTCGCTTTGGTTTCTGCCGCCCTACGCCTTGCCTGCTTAGCTGCAATTTTGTGCAGATTCGCGCTGCGCCATGCCTTTTGAGAAGCTGAAACCACATCCTTATTGGCCTCATACCATTCGGCCATCTTCGCGGAGCGATGCTCCCGGTTGGCACGATAGTGCGCCCGGGACAGATCGCCGTGCCGCTCTTTGTTGGCCAGGTAGTGCGCGCGCGACGCCTCAGCTACACGGTCCTTATCGGCTTCGTAATGAGCCTTCCTGCATGTTTTGCAGCGAGCATGCCGGCCGTCTTTCCTGGACCGATCTATGCTGAAGCTTTCAAGCGGCTTGGATTCTCCGCACTTGAAGCATCTCTTCTGGTCAGCCCTCGAATCCGGGGATGATGCTGATCGACACGCATCGGCAGTTCGGCTCGGTTCCCGGAAATACCCACTTTCCATCGAGATACATTCCCTTTTCGATGTCATAAGTTTTCCCACTGGCAGCGACATGGGATGGCCTTGGATGCTTTCCGCCAGAGCTATGAAGCCAGCGCGCTTTGGTGATGCCGAGGCCTTTTTGCCTGACCCTTGTAATGGTGGCGGTCGCTTTATTCGACTGGTCGCGGGCGATGAACGCCGCGCGCCGCTTGGTGACCCCGTAGCGCTTCTGCAAATCCTCGACCAGCCCTTCCAGGTCTCGACCCTGGGTAACCGACCGCATAACCATGCCCTGCACGTCCTGCAGATGCTCGGCGGCGATCGACTTGATGAGTCCGACGTTCTCCTGCACGGTGGCCTGGAATACGTCGTTGGCCGCTCGGGTCAGCTGGAACTGCACGCTGAACCCTTTCTGCCGCAGGGCATTGCGCAGCGAGATATCCGCCGCGCTCATCGAGGTTTCGGCGAACTCGCTGGCCACCGGCTGGGCTGCCTCGTCGAAGCGGCGCTGCCACTGTCTGGCCAACCGGCGCATCATCTTGGTCAGCGCCATGGCCGGGCTTTCGTCCTGGGCTATCTCAGGCACATTGCGCCGATAGGCCGCCGTCAGCCAGTACACCAGGGACCCCTGCATCTCATCGATCAGGCGGTCCAGGCGCTTGCGGTAGGCCGCCTCGATCCCCTGGTTGGCGTGCACGGGGCGCAGCGGCACCTCGCGGCCGGTAGGGGAAACGAGGTCAGGCATTGGCGTTTTCCTCCGGTTCGTCGTCCAGGGGTGGCGGCGCGGCGGGCACCGGGTCGGGCACACCATCGCCGTCGTCATCGGCCAGGTCCAGCGAGTGATAGCCGTTCGTCTCGTCCGCCGCCACGCGCTCGCGCTCTTCCTGCGGGCTGATGGCGCCGGACTCGATCAGCACCGCGCCGGTGTCCGCGTCCAGCTTGCGCACCTCGGCCAGCTCCTTCTCGCTCATCTGCCACAGAGGCACGAAGCTGAATGTGATGTCGGGGTCGACCTCGCCGAACTCGCTCAGCTGGATCACCTCCAGGCACTGCTGCAGCGGGTCGCGGAATACAGCCTCCTGGGCGGACAGCATTTCGTCGTAGAAGACGCGGATTTCGCCCTCGGCCGTGGCGTTCAGGCCGCTAGGCGTGATGCCCGTGTACTTCACTAGCGGGATGCCAGGCACCACGCACAGCTGCTCCAGCGACTGGTTCTGCAGGGCGTCGAGGCCCGACAGAGGCACGTTCTCGAACCCGAATTCCTCGTCATCCTTGTTGACGGCGAAGACCCCGCGATTCGTCCGCGTCCGGTTGAACACGTCGATGCGCGCGAATACGTCGTCGCCTGGGTCACCCGAAAGTATCGACTGCAGATTGGTCTTGAAGACCCCCACCGAGAACCCGTCGATGAGGTTGGCCACCGCCTGGCGCGTCTTCAGCCAGTTGTTGACGTAGGGAATCGTCAGCTGCGTCAGCGACATGCCGCCGAAGTTATAGGACGGCTTCAGCAGGTCCGGCACCTCGCGCGACACGATGTTCAGCAGCCGGCTGCTGTGCACCTGGCGCCCCAACACAAACCAGGAGGTCGGCTTGTAGAAGTCCGGGCGCATCGGGTTGTCGCTGTTGTACAGGTACGGCGTGGTCCAGACCGGGTCGATGACCTTGAAGCCCGCCAGGGCGCCCTTGGTGATCTTCGCCGGGCTTTTGACCAGGATCGACTGCAGTTCGTCAGGGTCAGCCCAGGCCAGCGTGCCGCTGGGCGTCTTCACGTCGATGTAGATCTGCGACCGGCCGAACAGACCGTCCTGCAGCGCAGCGAGGCGGAACTTGGCGCGCAGGCGATGCCGGCGCATGGCCTTCTCGATGACCTCGAGCTTGTCGCTCTTGTCGTCTTCGCCCTTGACTTCCAGCTTGATCCACTTCCGGGTCATCTCCTTGGCAATGACGTCGGACATCTTGCGGTATTCGGGGCGCTGGGACAGCTCGGCCAGGTAGGGGTAGCCGATGAAGCCCATCCCGGCGTAGGCCTCGCTCACGTAGGCGTAGACCGGCTCCATGGCCGAGTCCTGGGCCATCATGGCCTTTGTCATCGTGGTGGGGACTACGCCGGGAGCGACCGCGGGGCGCTTGAACTCGCCCACCGGCGCGGGTACAGGCTCGGCCGGCGCGATGTTCGCTTTCCCCAGAGCTTCCAGGCTGATCTTCATCCCAGGCTCGCGGCGCGCGGCCGGGGCCGGCGCAGGTGCCGCGGGGGCATTCCTGCGCAGGATCCAGTCGAGTAATTTCATGCACGCCTCATAGCTTCGGGGTTGATCTTCATCGGCCGCTTACCCTTAATGAGCGGTCCCAGCGCGTAGCGGGTCGCATCCATGTAGTGGTTATTGGCGTCCACAATGTCGGTGAGCACATCGCCACTCAGGCGATCGACCTTGTAGCTGTAGAGCCTTGCTTCGCGTAGGGTTTGCGTACAGCGGGGGTGGATGACTATTTCCTTGTAGGAGCGCAGGTGGGCGATGCCGTCCTCCACGCTCCCTTTCCACTTATCTACGCCGACGATCCGGGGAAGATTGGCTCGCGCGCTGTTTCCGCTGCTCTTGACGTGGCTGATCGTCTCCGGCCTGGCCGAGTCCGCACGCACAACGTGCCTCTCGATGCCTGGCAGGCGTTCGATCATGAAATCCGCAATATCGTCGTTCTCAAGGCCTACCTTGCCAGCCTCGTACTCAATCCATAGCCGGCTGTCGTGCACCCATAGCTTGACGCCGGCCGTTGGGTCTTGACTGAAACCCCAGTCCAGACCGTAGTACGGGCCATCCCACCCAGCCGCGGGCTCGAACTCTGCGACCCGGTACTTGTTGGCCAGAATCTGGGCTTCGCTGTTCTCGCGATAGGCGCCATCCCAGATCCAGGCATATGTTTGGTCGTCCAACCGCTCCCGGTCCGCCAGACGCTCTTGCTCGAGCACGTCCGGGAACCACGGGTTGTCCGTATAGTTCAGCTCGACAATCTTGGCGCCGGCTGGCGGGCTCTTCACGAATCGCTGATCCGTCGGGCTGCCGTCCACCTCAGGGTTCCAGGTCAGCCAAACTTCGGAGTCGCTTTCCCGGACAGTCGGCAACAGCTTCTGGTATGCAACCTCGCTGATGTTCTCGGCTTCGTCGAGCCACGCGATCAGAATCCGAGCCTTCGACTTGATGCTGTCCAGGTTGTGGCGCAGACCAGCGAAGGTGTAAGACACCCTGCGGTTGCGGGTACGGATGAACCGCTCGCCGATATCGAAATAGGCATCCAGCCAGGGCTCGGCGCGAATGGCCTGCTTGACCTCCTCCATCGAGGAGTCTTCCAGGCTGTTCATGTACTCCCGGCCGCAAAGGATCACGCCGGAGACGCCAGCCTCGGCGAACATGTATGCCCGCACGGCAGTCATCTTGGCGAAAGTGCGTGTCTTTGCTGAACCACGGCCACCCTTAGCCCCCCGGTATCGCGCTGGCCCGGAGAACACCGGGATCAGCTTCGGGGGGATTTCGAGTCTAGCCGTCGTCACCTGGAGCAACCAATTGGATCGTGGTGGGCATCGTGGGAATCGGACCGCCGTCAGGGCCGGAGTGTTCTACCCGATCCTTGAACATGCCAAGGTGGCGGCCGATGTCAACCAGCGCGCCCTTCTTGTCGTGCAACTTGACCTTCAGGCCTTCCCGCCCCTCCGAGATTTCGGAGATGGCCGCCGCGGTGTCGTCGTCGATGTCGTCGGCGCTGACCAGTGCAAGGCCGTGATAGGCCTCAGTCACCTCACCCTCATCGTCGCCGGCGTCCGTAACCCGAAGCTCCGTCTTGCCCCAGCGCACGATCTTCCGGATGTCGCTAAAGCCGATCTTGGCCAACTCGCGCAGGACCATGTCCTGAGTGATCTCGGTCCGCCTTGCGCGAGCGGCTTGCGCTTCCTGAACCGCCGCAGCGATTTCAAGTTTCTTCAAGTTCTGCTCGCCAATCTGGCCAGCAGTCTTCTGGCTATACCCCGCCCTTATCGCCGCTTGCGTGGCGTTGAGGTCAACGAGGTACTCATCCACGAAGCGGCGCTGTTTGTCTGTCAGCGCCATCGTCATTCCTTGCCCTGGGCAGCGGCCCAAGATTGTTCGTTTCATACTGTTGGCGCCAGCGCGCACGATCTTCGGCAGTTGTGTCCGAAGGCCACCCAAGTCCGGCATACGCCGGGCTGAAGCCCATTGGGCCGCGCGGGCGCTGAATCGGACGAACCATCTGTCACCTTTGGATCGGAAAGAGTTGCGCTCATCCGGCTACCCATCAGGGCTGGGCGCGGCGGTTCTCGTCGTGCTGGCCGCCGGCGACAAGACCGGAAGAAGTGTCCCGCGCATTTGCCCCTGCTCGGGCGCCAGGCCTGCTGAGGCGACTCATGGGGGGGTATTACTTGGGCGGAAGGAAGCAATCCCAGTACCAGCCGTGGCCAGGAACATAGGTGAGCCGCCCCATATCAATTCGGTCGCGGGCTTCCTGCCATGTGTCGCCCGGGACAGGAGAGGCGCTATGGCCTTCGATCTCGTCTGTCAGGACGGCTCGTCCGTCTGCATGGGTGCAGCGATAGAACATGGCAGCTCCAATGCAAAAGCCCCAGCGCATGGCCGGGGCTCCGTTTCCTCAAGACGCAAGAGGTCGGACGTAGTGTCTCATATCCCGTCGCAATTCTGGCCGTGATTGCGACATTTGACTGGCTGGAAGGTGCCAGGAATACAACGCGGCCTTGGTTGATCCACCCAAGCGGACCACCTGTCCGGAATCTATGAGCTGGTCCAGCACCCGGAGAACGCCGCGACGCATTGCCATCTGCGCGGTTTCCGACTGCGCCATCCCTCTGCTGACGTGGCGCAAAATCTCCGCCATCCGGAATTCGCGACCCGGGTAGCAGCCCAGTAGATCAATCACCTCGTGCGCGTACTTCACGCCAGCCTCCTTTCGACCCGGCTACGGAAGAGCCCCAGATACAGCTTGTATTCGGTTTCGGTCAGCGCCACGCCGGTGGTGTTGGCGATCCATTCCCGCGCAGCCTTGACCCGGCCCCGGGCGTCAAGGTGGCCGAACATGGGGCGCTTCTGCGGGTATTCGGCGATGATCACCATGCGCTCATGCCACGGCAACGCCGCATGCATGCTATCCACTACCAGAGCGTGATCCACCAAGATGGGGCGGTGGTCGTCCTCCCAGGACACATAGGGGGTCATGTTCCCGACCGTGGCGCCAGACCATACCCAGCGGCTCCAATTCCAAAGCAAGTCATCGCCAGTCAGGCTATTCATCGGCCACCTCGTAGCGGTTGCATTTCTTCCCATAGGGCTTGCCCTTCAAGCAGCGCGTGATCGTGTCGCCGAAAGGCGTCTCTATCGTCTTGGCGTGCGCGCAGCCAGTACACGAGCGATTCAGTGCAGCCTGCTGCTTGCTCATCAGCACAAGCATCGGATCTCGGAATTGCCATTTGCACAGGTCGACTGTCATCGTCCGATCTCCACGAGCACGAAGCCCTTCTTCTCCACGTCCAAGGCGCCATCCAGCGTCATTGGTCTGAACTGGCTGTCATCGATGCCCAGCGCCGCGGCAATGCCGTCCAGCCTGGGCTTCTCGGCATGCAGGAGGCCGTCCAGATCTCGGCGGATCCGGTTGGGCGCTACCCAGGTAATCGACACCGGAAGCCGACCGGCAGAAGCCAGGCTGTTCCGGCCCAGTGCTTCCTTGGCGGCGAAGAATGCGGATTCGCGGGCGCGCACCTTCGCCGCATGAGTTGAGCCCCAGTGCTTCCCGCTCTTGCGGTTCGCCATCAGGCTGGTGTCTGGCCAAGGCAGGCGGATGGTCAGTCGGTCGAGGTTCATGCAGCCGCCTTTGCGAGCAGCGCAAAGGCCCAGCCCGACATGGTGATGTTGAGCACGATATCCAAGATCGCGGTGAGCCTGCTGGGGCGACGCCATGAGTCGGTCGCCAGCAGCACCAGCTTGCAAAAGATCTCGATCACGGTGAAGGTGAGCACCACCCAAATGAAAGCGCTCATGCCGAAGCCTCGCTGGTTTCGCCCTTGGCGCGCTTCAGCATCGCCGCGATTGCGGGCGTGGGTTGCTCGCCCTTGGCGATGCGTTCGTCCCACTTTTCGATCCAGCGACGTGCGTTGCGGCCGGTCTGGTCCAGCGCCTTATCCGCGCCCATTTTCTTCAGGGCGGCGGCAGCTTCCGCCTTAGTGGCCAAGGTTTGGCCCGGCGCCGGCAGCGCCTGCCGCGGCTCGGGGATGTCCGGCCACGCGCCCTTCGCCAGCTCGTCGCTCAACGTCTTCTCCCAGCGCGCCTTGATCGAGCCGTACGTGCTAGAGAGCAGATCTACGGTACTGACGCCGACCGCGGCCCAGTACACGGCGGGATGCGACCAGATGCCGATCTCGCCGCGCTTGCGGGCGGACATGCCGCGCACCGCCTCGTGGTACGCCACCTCCGGCGCCATCCAGGGGCAGCACAGCTTCACGAACTCCGGCAGCGTGGGCGGCCATTCACGGGTCATGCAGGCAACCAGCCCGCGGCGCACCTGTGCCTCATCGAGGCCGGCCAGCTTCTGATTCCACGAGTCCTTGAGCTCGCGGGGCGTCAGTCCCTCCCACTGCTGGGCGAACTTGGCGCCGTACAGCAGGTGCATCTCGTTCACCACGAGGGCGCCCAAACCGGTCTGTGCGTTAGCTACTTGCATCGATCACCCCCATGTCAATTTCCCTTCGTTCCTGGCCCTCAGCCAGCACATCCCGCAACTCAGATGACCACGCGGCCCGCCGCTGTGCCGCAGTAGGCGGGCTGGCGCGCGCCTGCGCCCTCGGCGGGAAAAGTCCCTGGTAGCCGCCGGCGATGCTGTGGGCAATCACGGCGCGCGGCTGATGGCCTTCGTCCAGGTAGCCAGCGAGCTGCTGCAGCTGGCGCTTGGCGCCCTCCTCAGTCACCGGCTTCTTGCGGGCCTTCCGATCGGCAACCCAGCTTTCCCAGTCCTCGCGGTCGAGCCAGTCGGGCAGCTCGATCGCCGAGGCGTCGAATCCTTGCCCCCGCTTGCGGGGGGTAGGGGGGATATCTTTCTCTTGGTTATGGTTCTGGTTCTGGTTAGTTGCACAGTCGTGGTTCGGCTGTTCAACAGGTTTTGAACGGCTGTTCAACGGTCGTTGCGTTTTCTGGGCTCTTTTTGCCGCACTTGCCTTCCCTGCAGCCGATTTCGCCTCGCGCTGGGCGTGGTACTTCTCAATTTCGGAATCGCAGCGCGAATGGCGCCAACCTTCGTCGGTTTCCGTAAAGAACTCGTTCAACACCTGTTCAACAGCTGTTCGTTCTTCGTTGGAACGGGCGATCAGCAGGCGGCACAGGACATCCTTATCCAGGGTCAGGGGCGCCTCTGTGTCGTAGTACAGGTCGAGCATGTCGCGGTACACAGACCGCTCGAGACGGGTCAGGTGGCGCGTGGCGCTGTTGAAGTCGCCGATGTGGTGCGGGTAGTAATTCATGCGTGCTCCAGCATCCCCGCCGCGCGCAACGCGCCATCAGGGACTTCAAATCCTTGTGCCTGCAGCTGCTCGATACACCAGACCAGCAGATCCCGTTGGCGGCCGTAGCGAGCCTCGAAGCGCGCCTTCCATGGGTGCACAGCAATGCGACCGGGCGCGCCCGTTCCATCCTGGTGGTTGCCGGCTGAGAGCGGCAGCACGAGCCAGTGCGCGTCCGGTTTCGTGCGCCCGTCGATGTGATGGATCGAACACTGGCTGTCGAAGAAGCCGTCCATGCGCGAGGCCACGCAGCCGATATTCGAGGCCAGCATGTCCCAGAATCGCTTCTGTTCGGCGGTCGGGTTGCGGCCTTTCATTCGCCGAAGCCTCGCAAAACGATCTCCAGCATCTCGCTGGCGCGCGCGGGCGGCAGGTGCGGCCACATGGTCTTCTGCGCGTGCGCGGTGCGCAGGAACGTCACGGCGTCATCGTGGAACTGCTCCATGTCGGCCTGCTCCAGCTTCGCGTAACTGATCGAGCGCGGCACGGGGATCACCCCGCCCTTCGGACCCGGGTACCAATCCACGAAGCCACTGCCCGTCTTGAGCCAGGCGCGAAACGCCTCGAATTCCTCGAAGCGGTCCTGAGCCTCAAACAGGGCCGACTCCAGCGCCATGTGCTTGCGGTGGTACCAGCCCGTGCGCTCTTTGTGCGTGGTGATGGACAGCATCTCCCCCGGCTCCAGGCGGACCAGCTGATTCCAAAGCCGGCGCCATTGCTTGCGCCCGCGTTCACCCAGGCCATCGACCATGCCGAAGATCAATCGGCGCGCGGCTTCCTTTTCCTGCTCGGAGGCTTGGACGGGCTGCTGACGAACCAGGGTGATATCGGCCATGTCAGTGCCGCTCCTCAGATTCGATTTCAGCTTGCAGGTACTTGTAGGCCATGCGCTTCAACGCCTGCAGATCGTCACGGCTTACCACCACGGCGTCCGCTGGCGCGACCTGCAGACCCACCGCCGCCAACAACTGGCAAGCGCGTTCCAGATGCTCGGCCTTGAAGCGGCTGAGCGTGCTGGCGTCCATGCCCATGCAAGCTGCTGCACGGTCTTGCGTCGTCATCGCAAGGCGCTGCAAGACCTCGGCCAAATACCTTGCGCCGGTCTTGCGGGTGCTTTCCTGTCTATCGCCGGATACTGGTTGGGTGGTGCTCATCGAGTACTTCCTTATGAACAAAGAGCGAGGTGTGTTTCGTGACCGAAACGGAGAAGTTGTTGATCAGCGCCCAGGACTTGGCCCGCCGGATCTTTGAAGAGCCGAGCGAAAAAGCAGTCATGGACTTGTTTCAGGAGCTGTGCGCCGAGCGTGACCGCATGGCGTGGGCGACCGAGGGGCGCGAGAGCGCGACAGTGCATTGATGTCATGCGCCAGTGGCCTCTGCAGAACGCTTGCGCTTGGCCCGCGTAGTTCGCAGTACGTCCCACCGGAAATTCGGAAACAACTCTTCACACACGACGAGCTTGCCTGTAGCCTCTTCAATGACCGGGCAATGCTCGGAAGGCAAAGGGCGGGATCCATTAACCCACTGGCTCACCGATTGAGGGCTAACACCCAAAATCGCTGCCAGAGCTTTCTGGCTTCCTACAATCGAGATGGCCCTTTCGAGGCCGACATTTCGGTCCATGGTTGGTCCTAAAGCATCACTTGCCTCGATACTAAACCAATGCTTTATGCAAAGCAATCATTGCTTGCATACCTGCCACGCAAGCACAATCAAGCAATGCTTTCCTCTTCATTAATCCACGACCTCCTTTCCTCGCCTCCGGATGACCTCGCGGGCAAAGTCGCCGCGACCATCGGCCGTGGGCTCGTACCTGCGAAAGACGTGGCTGAGGCATGCGGAGTGACCGTCCAGGCCATCAATGGATGGAAGACCAATGGGCGCGTTGGAAAGCAGCACATCAAGACACTCGCTCGTCTAACGGGCCTACCTGTTTCTTGGTGGCTCCCGGGCGATGGTCTAGAAGATGAGCCGAGTACTGTCGCGGCTACACCCTGGCCGTTTGCGTCCATTGACCCTCAACGGATTGAGACACTCCCTCCCGAACGCCTAAAGCACCTAGAAGGTGTGATGTTGTTTGCTCTGCAGGGTTACGCGGAGGGAATGGCTACGATCAGCGTGCCGGCGCCGCGGGGAGTGCTCGGAGCTGGCCGCGGATCAGTCGTGGATATGGACGCAGCAGAAGACGCGTTTCCCATGCGAATCCAAGGCCTCCCCCCTGCCCCGTGGGAAGGCGGAAATACAACACACCAGGCAGAAGCCAATCCCAAGATCCGGATTAGCACCCAGACTGGAGTGGTGGCCAATGTCGGCCCTGGCGAGCCATATGCTGCGAACGACAAGTTCGAAAAGGTGCCGGAGATGGCCGACGTCCGCCTAGCTGCTGGCGACGGCATCGAGAACCACCTTGAGGAACAGACCGGCGTGATGCACTTCCGCCGCTCCTTCCTGCGCGCCGTGGGCGCGGATGCCGGGAAGGCTCGCGTCGTCTACGCCAAGGGCGACAGCATGGAACCCATCATTCGCGATGGAGCAGCTCTTCTAGTTGTGCCGAATGAGGATCTGACCGTACGCGACCTGGCCGCAGGCGGCGTCTACGCCATCAACTACGACGGCAAGATGATCGTGAAAACGGTGACGCGGGATCGCCTGACGAAGCAATGGGTGGCGCGGTCATTCAATCCGGCTTACCCCGACATCCCGCTCGAGAATGGCACGCCTGTGCGCGTGCTGGGTCAGGTTGTCTGGGCCGGCGCCAGGCTGCGGGATGATGAGGCGGGGCAGTGGGTGCGGTCTTGACCTCCCCTGCCTAGAAAGCCGGCCGCATGAGCTTGTTGTAATTCCGCCATGCACCGAACACCCAACATTGCACGCATAAACTTGTTTTTTGCGTGCAACATGCCATAATGCACGCACCTTATCAAAAAAACGGTGATGCACATGGCAGAGAAGAAAGTTACCGGGCGGGCGGCAGGTGGTGCAGCCAGAGCAAAGAGCCTAACTGCTGAACAGCGATCTGAGTCGGCGCGAAAAGCGGCCAAGGCAAAGGCCGCAAAAGCTAAGTTGCCTGTGGCCACGCATGGCTCAACCGACCACCCCCTTCGCCTTGGCGACATTGATATCCCCTGCTATGTCTTGGAAGACGGCACTCGTCTGCTGTCGCTGACGGGTCTCAATGGCGCTTTGAAAATTTCCTCTGGATCTACTCGGTCAGGTGACAGCCGCCTAGTGCAGTTTATTGAGTCGGATAGCATCCGACCGTACGCGAAGGGTCAGCTTGCTGAGGCGCTTCGAAACCCCATTGAGTTCATCCCACCGCACGGAGGTCGATCTGCGCACGGCTACCCAGCAACCGTACTCGCTGACATTTGCGAGGGAGTGTTGGCGGCTCGCGAAGCCGGCCCTTTAACTGCAACTCAGCAGGCCATTGCTAAACAATGTGAAATCCTTGTGCGAGGCTTTGCCCGCGTTGGGATTATCGCTCTGGTCGATGAGGCGACTGGTTACGAGAAAGACCGCGCCAAAAACGAGCTAGCCAAAATTCTCGAAGCGTTTGTCGCAAAAGAGTTGCAGCCGTACGTGAAAGCATTCCCGTCGGACTATTACGAGCAGATGTTCCGGCTGCGCGGCCTCAAGTACCCGCCCGACAATCCGCGCTTCCGTCCACAGTACTTTGGCGTACTGACGAACGATATTGTCTATTCTCGTGTAGCACCAGGCTTGCTTGAAGAGCTGAAAAAACAGGCGGCAAAGGATGAAAAGAAGGCCCATCTACACAGGCGCCTTACACAAGAAATTGGGCATCCAAAGCTACGCGAACACCTAGCATCAGTGGTAACCGCGATGAAGCTTTCATCGGATTATCCAGATTTCATTTCCAAGATGAACCGGCTTCATCCGCGATTCGAAGGACAAGCAGCCCTTGATCTAGAAGACGAAGACAAAGGCTAGCCCCCTGCCCACCAAGCCACCTCCGGGTGGCTTTTTTATTCCAGCGGCCTCTTCCCCGCCAGGCGCAGCAGCGCTTCGGCGGCAACACGCTCAGAATCGGTGTGCTGGCACCACCGCTGGTAGATCGCCGCGCCCACAGCCAACATCGAGTACAGCTCATCTTCTGTCAGCTTCGGGGCGATTCGCTCAAGACGGGTGGCGTACACCGTAAGCACCGACTCCCAGTCGCCGGGATCGCCCTTCTTCGCGGTGACCATCAGCGCCAGCATCGTGGCCTTGTCCATGGCGCCTCCTAGAAAACTGCAGCGTACACCCGGAGCATGACATCTCCGGGTGGATTTCTTGTTGCTTAGTAGGGCTTAATCACCCGGCCGGCACTCAACCCATTTCCGCTGATAGCCAGCTTCACCAGCATGGCCCCAGCACCAGCCCGCACGCTCAATCTGAGTCATCAGCAGGTCGCGATCGCTGCACGCTTCGGATGTTCGAGGATTCGCAGGTAGTCCGCCGCGGCACTCTCCATTCAGTCGGTCAGCCTCGTTTAGCATACCTTCCATTTGGGCCCTCGGCCGGGCTGCCACCTTGCTGGCAGTTGCGCTCTGCTCACGGCAATCAAACACCGGCACGTCATAGTGCAACCCGAGCCCCACGCACGATGCAGCGAAATTCTGCCACTTCTTCAGTTTCGAGAGCTCGGGCTCTTGATTCGAAGAAAAAACCAGTTTGATGGCTCCGTAGCGATAGCCGCCCAACAAGGCGACGTACGGGTCGTCACCAACATCACGCCTGACTTCAATCACTACCCCAGCGATGCTGGAACGCTTGCCACGAAATCGTTCATCAGCCGCCAGGCCGTTCGCCTCATAAGCCGCAGCGACATTTACTGCCTGGACTTGGGGCGTGCGGTCGCTCTGTTTGGAGGGGATCTCATCCGCCGAAGGACGCGTCTTGGTCATCTTGGCATTCGCGGCAAATGCCAAGTACCGCGGGGTCACGTTCTCATACCACTCTTCCACGCAAATCGAATCACTGCAATTTGCGGCACGCCACTGCAAGTCGGATGCGGCCAACTTCATGAACTGATCGCGATCTTCGACACTGTCTCGGGCCGTTGTGTAGGCCTGCGCGTACTTGGTGTCCAGGTTCAGCAGCGGCTGGCTACCGCACACCAGCCTGTCAATTTTCGTCGAAGGCTTCTGGCAATCAACGCTATTCGCATGCGCAACTACCCAAGGCATCCCCACTAAGAGCGCGGTAACGACCCATCCCCTTCCGACTTTGACCACGTCGCTCTCCAAGTAACAAAACATTCTTGATGGTAGCTGATAGCTGGCGGTCGCGGCCACCTGCCCCACAGCCCGCCTTGAGCGGGCCATTTTGCGTTCCGACATAAACCATTGCTTGCTTTTAAACTAAAGCAATGGTTTAATTCATTCACGGCAGACAAGTCTGCTGGCAAGACCTCCACGGAGCCGCACCCCTGGGACACCTCGGCGGCAGACGTTAGCCCACACACATAAAGAGTCGGCATGGAGAAGAGGCAGCAGCACCAGAAGTACCGCTCTTTATCTGCCTGGCTCAACCAGGTGCATCACGTCGTTGGCGAGGACGCTAAATCGCAACGCAGCCACCCGGGCTGGATACGAATAGCGGGGAGCCGTGGAGGCCCGGAAACGGACAAGACGGGGCAGCGAATGAAAGCTCGCTGCGATGAAGGGTGGTAGCCCCACCCTTCCAGATTCATCTGAATGCCAGCCCATCCGGGTTCAGGCATTTTCATGAACCTGGGAGGTCAAGATGACCAAAGTGACCGTCGAGGTTGAGCTTGACCTCACAGACCTTGAAGACGGCGAAATGATCGGCGAGCTTGAATCGCGCGGATATGAAGTGTCTAGCGATTTTGAGGTGGATCACCCATCCGTCGATTTAGATCTGATGGGACGCCTCCATGAGCTCATTCGCAGCGGGAGAGACGAAGAGGCAATCCAACTCATACGCCCCTACCTGCTAGACATTCTAGGGAAGGCGCTATGACTTTCTACGCGTTCGTCCATTCCCGCAGCGGGCTGACCCGCCCAGTTCTCGCGGGCGAGTTCAAAGGCCGCGACCAAAGCGACGCCTACAACAAGGCCATCGCCAGCCCAGCAGTCAAGAAAATCGTCGGGCACCAGCAGACGCAGGATTTGTACGTGCGGGTCTACGAGGCCCGTGATTACCGCAGCGCGGCAGATCAGGCAATGGCCGTGCACACACCCTGGCTGTCCCCTACCCCCGAAACAAACGCCCGAGCATGAATCGGGCCTCTCAAATACTTGGAGAAACCATGAGCAATGCATTCGTAGTTGGCCAGTACGCCGAGGGCCAAGGCGGGATCTACATCGGCCTGACCGCACAGGGGCGGCACCTGTTCGCCGCTGCGGCGCCGCTGGACGGCGATTTCGAATTCGGCGGCTATGGCGATGAATTGGACGGCTACTCCGACCTGGATGGCGCCGAGAACACCCGCAAGCTGCTGGAACGCGGCGGTCATCCCGCTGCCCAGGCCGCATCCGAGTACTCGGCCGATGGCCACAAGGACTTCTACCTGCCAGCTCATCGTGAACTGCTGCAGGTGGTGGCGGTGGAAGGTCTCGACGAAACCGTTGGCGACGTGTGGACCTCGACGCCCCACGGCTCGTACGACGCCTGGGCGGTGGGTTTCGAGTACGGTGGCGTCTTCTACTGGGGCCGCAGCGACGAGTTCCGGGTGCGTCCCGTCCGCAGCATCATCGCTTGATCAATTAACCCCTTTCGCCCCGGCTTGCCGGGGCTTGCAGCATCGAAAGCGGATGCACTATGCCGCGTCCGGTCTTCCTAGGTCTGAACCGGGGAAAACGTGGCCGCTGGTGTGTAGCGAGTAGAAATCGTCCGGGCCCAGCGCCGGAGCTGGAACCGTAACCAGCGGCACCCTCAACTGCTCAAGCCGGCGCATCCAGGCGCATCGCCTTAGCCGCGCTGCGATCCCTAACTCTCAACACGTGCGAAAAGCCAAAGCCCTGCTTTATGGGCACTTGGGTGCGCCGACTTGAGCAAGCTTACGCAGCCTTCCTCCCCTCCCTCAAGCTTCCTAGACACACCGGCATGTACGTTCATGACGTGGCGCTGGGCCGTCCGTGGGGAATCGGCTAGGGAGGCTGCACCTCATTAGGAACAACCATGGGGACTCGCCCTAAGTTCACCTTTGATACGCCCCAAGAAATCTACGACATGAAGTATGCAGAGGTCGTCAGGGAGATTGAGGCGGGTCTGCTCAAGTGGCGGCACCAGGTAATCGAGGCCTTCGAGAACGAATTCCCCGACGAGGACGCCCAGATGCTGTCCTTCATCGCTGGCAACGCTGACCGGCCGGAGAAGATCCTGGAACTGGCTGCTTCTGGAATCCTGGGGCCGGAATGCCGCGACCAGATGACCCTGGCTATCGCGCATCTTGCCGACTACCACACCAAACAATACGTGCGCGGCTACTGGCCGGAATGGAGCAAGGGATGAGCGTCGCCCTCTTCATCCTGTGCGGCCTGTGCGCCGCTTACCCCTTGGGCC
This sequence comes from Achromobacter insuavis, assembly GCF_902859645.1. GTDB lineage: Bacteria > Pseudomonadota > Gammaproteobacteria > Burkholderiales > Burkholderiaceae_B > Achromobacter > Achromobacter insuavis. Next base: position 117,608 of record NZ_CADIJR010000002.1, read on the forward strand.
TGATCGGCGACTTCGCCATGGCCTTTCTGAGGAAGTCAGCATGACCGATACCTATCAGCCCATCTATGACGCAGTGCGCAGCCGCATCGGCCATGCCGACGTTGGTCAAGCCGTTGAAAGCGCCTTGCGCGAGGCCTTCGGCAACGCAGACCACATCATCCGGTGCGCCGTGCAGGAAACCGTCAACGAATTGCAGCGCCCGGCGGTTGTCTTCCGTCCGGCATTGAGTATCGACGGCGACCAGTGGTGTGCCCTCTACGGCGCCAATTTGCAGGATGGCGTGGCCGGATTTGGCGACACGCCCGCCGCTGCGATGCATGCGTTTGACCGCGCATGGTTGAACGACAAGACCCCGCTGGCCGCGCGAGGTGCCCAATGACCGCCCACACGTTCGACTATCCGGCCGATTTCGACGGCCCGGCCGGCTGCCTCGCGGAAGGCCATCTGGTCATCGAATTCGACCATTCCAAAGCGGATCCATCCGTGGGTGCGGCCGCCAGCATCACGATCAATTCCATCGTGGTAGTCATCGGCGCCTACTCGGGCACGTTCGATGGCGACTACGGCGACGCCGACCTGATCGCGGCCTGCTGGCGCCACTTGGCCGACGAGAAAGAGCGCATCGAATGTGAGCGCGCCGATTGGATGCGCGAGGAAGCCGAAGACATCCAGGCGCTCATGGACCGGGACATGGGGGACTGAGATGCGCAACCTGATCCGAACCCACTGGGAAGGCGTCGTCATGGCCCTGCTGATGACCGTTGCCTTCTCCCTCGCCGGCATGTTGGACGAGCAAGCCCAATCCACCCTCACCGCCTGCGAAGGCTGCGGCAAGACCGCCGTCGCCGCCAAGGAATGACATGACCGAAGCAACTGAAATCGCCAAATTGCCGCCGAAGGAAACCGCGCTGGAGGTGTACTCCAAGCCCAGCGGCCTGGAGCCGTGGCTGGAGAAGATCCGCGCCGAGGTGTCCGGGCATGTGCCTGACCTCAAGACGAAGAAAGGCCGTGACGCGATCGCCAGCTTGGCGTTCAAGGTTCGTAAGGTCAAAACCGCCCTGGACGGTATGGGCAAACAGTTGGTTGATGACCTGAAGGACGTGCCGAAGCGGATTGACGCCGAGCGCAAGCGCATGCGCGACACGCTGGACGCCCTGGCTGACGATGTGCGTCGACCGCTTACGGAGTGGGAGCAGGCCGAAGAAGATCGCGTACAGCGTCACAAAGATGCAGTCGAGGGAATTGCGTCTCTGGTCGTCAACTGCAATGAATCTGCGGAATCGCTGCGCGCCGCCCTCGCTGCCGTGGAAGCCATCGCCATCGGACCCGAATGGGAAGAATTCGAAGCGGAAGCCGCCCGAGCTAAGGACAAGGCGCTGTCAGGCCTTCGTGACCGGCTGGTGGCGCGCGAGAAGTATGAGGCAGAGCAGGCCGAGCTTGCCCGCCTGCGTGCCGTGGAAGCGGCCCGCGAGCAGAAGGAGCGCGAAGAGCGCATTGCCCGCGAAGCCGCCGAGCGCGCCCAGCGCGAAGCCGAGGCCCGCGCCCAGGCCGAGCGCGACGCCGCCGCGCGCCGCGAAGCTGAAGCCCTGGCCGCCGCCGAAACCGCCCGCCTGAATGCCCAACTGGCCGAGCAGCGCCGCATTGCCGCCGAGCAGCAGGCCGAACTCGACCGCCAGGCCGCCGCGGTGCGCGAGCGGGAAGCCGCGGCGCAGGCCGAGCAACGCGCGCGCCAGGCTGCCGAGCAGGCCGCCGCCGCCGAGCGCCAGCGCATCGCCGACGAACAGGCCGCTGCGGCTGCCGAAGCCGCGAGCCGCGAGGAAGACATGGCCCACAAGGCCACCATCAACCGCGCGGCCCTGGATGCGTTCGTCCACGGCGGCATGCCCGAGGACTGCGCCAAGCAGGCGGTCACGCTGATCGCCAAGGGCCTGATCCCCAACATTCGAATCACCTATTGAGGACGCCATGAACGAAGTTATCGAAGCGCCTGCCCGGCAGTCGGGCATTGTCCCGCAGCAGGATGGCCGCAGCTCGGTCGCCGACGTCACCCGCCATGTGATCGCGGTCCAGGAAGTGATGCGTTCGGTGATGAAGCCGAACGTGCACTACGGAGCGATTCCCGGCGCGGGCGAGAAGCCGACGTTGTTGAAGCCCGGCGCCGAGGTGCTGTGCATGACCTTCCGCATCGCGGACGAGTACGAAATCGTGGACCTCTCCACGGCCGGAGCCGTTCGCTATCGCGTGAAGTGCATCGGCCGGCACCAAGCCACGGGCGTAGCCCTCGGGTCTGGTCTGGGCGAGGCCTCCACCGACGAAGAGAAGTATCGCTGGCGCAAGGCGGTCTGCGATGCCGAATTCGAGGGCACGCCTGCCGAGATGAAGCGCACGAAGTACGGGCGCAAGTCTGGCGGGCACTACACGGTCCAGCAGATTCGGACCGAGCCGGCCGACCTTGCGAACACCGTCCTGAAGATGGCCTGCAAGCGCGCCAAGATCGCCATGGTTCTGAACGTCACGGCCGCCAGCGACATGTTCAGCCAGGACCTGGAAGACCTGGACGCCGAGCTCGTGCGGCACCTGGCCGAAGACGAGCGCGAAACGCACATGCTGGAGGTTCGCACCGAATGGGTCACCCGGGCGCAGGCCGCAGCGAACGAGGATGAACTGCGCGCAACCATGAAGGCCGGCGTGAAGGTGTTTCAGGCCGCGCGCGACCAGGATGGATACAAGCAATTCGCTGCGGCGGTACAGAAGCGCGGCGCAGAGATCAAGCAACCTCAAGGAGATAGAAATGCGTGATATCAAGTTCCGCTGCTCGAGCATCGGCAAGCTGATGGCCAACCCGACTGCCGCCGCCATCAAGGCTGGCGAAGTCCTTTCGGTCGGTGCCAAGACCTACATCCGTGAACTAGCCCAACAGGAGATCCTGGGCATCGACTTCGAATTCTCCAGCAAGGAGACCCAGAAAGGCCTGGAGGTCGAGGATCAGTCCATCGCCCTTCTGAACCGCGTGCGCGGCCTGTCCTTGGTGAAGAACGCCGAGCGCCGCACCAATGAATGGCTCACGGGCGAATGCGACCTCTATGACGCCGAGCGCCGGCGCGGCCATGACCTCAAGTCGTCGTGGTCGGCGAAGACATTCCCGGGCTGGCTGGTGGACGCGATCGACAGCGGGTACGAATGGCAGATGCGCGGCTACATGATGCTGTGGGACGCCGATCAGTGGGAGGTGAACTACGCCCTGGTCGACACGCCGGAGCGGCTGATTGGCTTCGAGCCGATCCAGATGCACCTGGTGTCTCACATCCCTGAACACCAGCGCCTCACGTCCTGGATCATCGAACGCGACTTCGAGAAAGAGCGCGAGATGATCGCCAAGGTCAAGGCAGCGCGCGAGTACTTCGCCGAAGTCATCCAAGACTTTGACCAGGTCCATCCCCAACTGTTCAAAGAGGCCGCATAATGGCCAGCGTTAACAAAGTCATCCTGGTTGGCAACCTGGGCCGCGACCCCGAGGTCCGCTACAGTCCGGACGGCATGGCCGTCTGCAACCTCTCCCTCGCAACGACGTCCAGCTGGAAAGACAAGGCCAGCGGCGAGAAGCGCGAGGAAACTGAATGGCATCGCGTCGTCATGTACAACCGCCTGGCTGAAATCGCCGGCGAATACCTGAAGAAGGGCCGCTCGGTCTACATCGAGGGCCGCCTGAAGACCCGCAAGTGGCAGGACAAGGAAACCGGCGCTGACCGCTACAGCACCGAAATCGTCGCCGACCAGATGCAGATGCTGGGCGGCCGCGAAGACGGCGGCGGCGGTGGCGGCAGCTACGGTGGCGGCGGTGGCTACGACGACGCCCCGGCGCGCCAGCCGCAGCAGCGCGCCCCGGCCCAGCGCCCGGCGCCGCAGCAGCGTCCCGCGCCCCAGGCCGCGCCCGCCGGCGGCGGCGCCAACCTGGCGGACATGGACGACGACATCCCTTTTGATTGAGGGCGCAGGAACTCGAACGCCGAAGGGCTTCCTGCGCCCATAAGCAAGCCCAACCGCCGCAATCGCGGCAAATTCCCAAGGAAGACCATGAACAACATGATCCCGCTGGATCCGGGCGGCTTGCGCCTGGAAATTCCCGCATCTACCCTGCTCGGCGCATTGAGCAGCTATCTCGCTTCTCGCCCCGGGCAGCCTGTCCATCAGGCCAAGATCGGCCAGTACCTGCCGGGGCAGGGTGGTATCTACGCCGGCGACATCCTCGGCGACGATGGCGTGGTCTACGGCCTCGTCGTTGCCAGCGAGGATCTGGATGGCACGTATACCTGGGGGCCGGACGATGGCGAACGTACCGCCAGCACCTGGGATGGCCTGGTCAACACAAACGACCTGCTGCGCCACGACAGTGCGCACCCAGCTGCGCGCGCGGCCAGGGCGTACAGCGCTGACGGACACGCTGACTTCTACCTGCCGGCCAAGCGTGAACTGCAGATCATTGCGGCCAACCTGCCGCACCTGTTCCAGCCGAAGCCGTACTGGACCTCGACGCCCCACGGCTCGTACACCGCCTGGGCGGTGAATTTCGAGTCCGGTGGCGTCACCAGCTGGCTCCGCGGCACCGAGTTCCGGGTGCGTCCCGTCCGCAGATTCACCTATTGATCCATTTACCCCTTAAGCGGGCGAAGCCCGTAGGAGACTTGCATGACCGCTATCGCAACTACCGCGCCCGTCATCGGGCAGGAATGGCCCGAACAGGGCGGTATCTACATCGGCTCCCGCCTCATCTACGGCGCCATGCATCACGTGGTCATCCCGGGCAGCAAGGAATTCGACCTGGTTGACGTGGAATTCAAGGATCTGGCCTCGGCTGTGACCGAGCGCGGCGAAGTGAACGGCCATGCCGATTGGCGCGCGCCCGACCAGGAAGACATGATGCTGGCCTACATCAACGTCCCGGATCTGTTCGAAAAGGGCGACTGGTACTGGACGAACAAGCCCCTCGGCTCGTACCGCGCCTGGGCGGTGCTTTTCGAGTCCGGTGACGTCTACCGCTGGGGCCGCAGCCTCGAGTTCCGGGTGCGTCCCGTCCGCAGCATCATCGCTTCACCCCTTTAACCCTTTGCGGGCGTAGCCCGCTGACGCCATGGCCCTGCACACCGATACCAAGATATTCAAGGCAACCTACGACCTGAGCTTGTTGGTGGAAAAGCTTGTGGCCAACATGCCTCGGAACTACAAGGCTGTTTTCGGTAAGCGACTGCATGCACAAAGCTTCGATCTGGTGATGCAGGTGTATCGGGCAAACTCTGCGACGGACAGGCCACCTCTGATTCGGGCTCTCAGGGAAGGGGTCGAAGCGACAAACCTGTCTTTGCGCTTGGCGGTCGATCTACGGCTGATATCGCGGCCCCAGTACGGGCAGGCGATAGAACTCACCGATAGCATCGGCCGCCAGGCCACAGGATGGCTGAAACACTCCGAGAACGCGCTTGCCGCCCCGCCGTCACGGCGGCCGGGCCAACGCGCTTGATGATCTGGTCACGCCGCTGGCCCACAAGGCCACCGATATGCGCACAAGAGGAAACCTCCGGCTCAGGCCGCCCAGGTCCCGCGCAGTTTCCCCGCTGATCCGGCAAGCCTTCGGCGGGGCGACGTGGATAGCGTGATATCTCGCCCCACGGCTCGTACAACGCCTGGGCGGTGAATTTCGAGAACGGTAACGTCAACAACTGGAACCGCAACAACGAGTTCCGGGTGCGTCCCGTCCGCAAATCATGCTCGGAGTTTTTATGGATTCTTGCCATTCGTTCGCGGAGCTGGTGCAGGCATATTTCGACTGCCGCCGGCTCAAGAGAAACACGGCCAGCGCCCTGCGCTTTGAAATGAATCTGGAGCGCAACCTGGCCCAGCTGGACGAGGAGCTCCGGAGCGGCACCTACCGCCCCGGACGTTCAATCTGCTTTGTCATCACCCGCCCCAAGCCGCGCGAAGTCTGGGCGGCCGACTTCCGGGATCGGGTGGTTCACCATCTGCTCTACAACAAGATCGCCCCGCGCTTCCTGGCGGGGTTCATCGCCGATTCGTGCGCTTGCATTCCGGGGCGCGGCACGCTGTACGCCGCGCAGAGACTTGAATCGAAGGTTCGCAGCGTGACGCAGAACTGGGCGCACCCGGCTATGTATCTCAAAGCCGACCTGGCCAACTTCTTTGTGAGCATCGACAAGCGCTATCTGTGGCTACGGGTTGGCCGCAAGATTCCGGAGCATTGGTGGCGCCGCCTGGCCGCGCAGATCTTGTTTCATGACCCGCGGGCCGATGTTGAGGTGCGGGGCGACCGCGCAACGTTGGCGCTTGTCCCCAGGCACAAGCGCCTAGCCGAGGCTCCGGACCACTGCGGTCTTCCCATCGGCAACCTGTCGTCCCAATTCTTCGCCAACATCTTGCTGGACGGCCTGGATAAGCACGTGAAGCACCACCTGCACGGCAAGCACTACGTGCGATACGTGGACGACTTCGTCTTGCTGCACCCATCAGCGCAATGGCTAGGGCAGGCCCTGGACTCGGTCAACTCCTACCTGCCACGGCTGGGCTTGGAACTGAACCCGCGCAAAACCATCATCCAGCCTATCGATCGAGGCGTTGATTTTGCCGGTCATGTAATCAAGCCCTGGCGCCGTGAAGTGCGCCGCCGCTCCGTCCGCACGGCTGTGCGACGAATCGAAGATCTGCCACAAGAGAGGGTCTTCGAGACGGGCAATAGCTACCTAGGGATGCTTCGCCATGCAGACGGCCACCGTGACCGCGCCCTGATTGCCAATGCCATGCGCAAGCGCGGGTATGCCGTTCGATCCGATCTGAAAAAGGCCTATCGCTAATCGCAAAGGCTCCCCTTTCCATTGCCCAGGAGATTCCAAATGAATTCGGATAGGCACATTCACACCGACCTAGACGACGAATCGTCGGACCGGCTCCTTGAATACGGGATCGTCGGGGCAATTTCTGGGCTACTGATTCTCTGCGCCATCGCGAGCATGGCGTTCAACCAACTTCTGAGGTGACGACATGACCGAATTCGAAATCAAGCACGGCCTCTTCCAGGACGAGCCCGGGCCGCTGGAGCTGGCTGCATCCCCCGTATCCACGGTGGAGCAAGGGGATGCGGTGAAGCGGCTGCGCGATGCCATCGAGGGCGAATGCAGCGGCGTATGGATCAGCGAGAAGCAGGCCATCGCCGTGCTGGCCCACCTGAACCACCCCGCTCCCGCTGCTGGCGATGCGCGGGATGCGCATTTCGACCTGTTGCAAGACGACATGGTGGTGGCGTCGGCCAGTGGCCCACGGGCGCAGGCCCTGCAAGAGATCCAGAACTATGCAGCCGTGTACGGCCAGGACGGCCCTGTGCAGATCGAGGAAGTCATCCGCATTCCGTTTAATGCCGCCCAGCGGCAGGGGGATGCGTGATGGAACTCACCTACTACGAAAAGAAGGTACTCGCCGCACTGAGCGGACCGGGCGCGTTGCTAACTCGCGATGTGGCCGACAGGGTGCGCCCGCGTTTCGGCAACCAGCATCAGCACAGCGCCGCCATGCGGGTTTGTCTGGTGCGCCTGGAAAAGCTGGGCCTGGTTCGACGCCTGGACAACGAGAAACCCGTTTGCTGGCAGCTCGCCGCCCAGCCGTCACAACGTAAGGGGGATGCGTGATGGCACAAGACCGCCAACCCATGAAGCGCGAGACACCCGACCTTTACAAAATGAACCTGCCTGACGGCAAGACCTGCGGCGACTGCGCGCATTTCCGCCGCTGCAATCTGATGTTCGGCCATATCGCGGGCGACGAGCAATGCGACTGGGCGCCGTCGCGCTTCATCGCCGCCCAGCCAGCACAACAGGGCGCGGGGAGGTGAGCATGGACGTTGCCGCTCTGTTCGTGGAAACGGACGGCGCCTATTTCGGCGTGCCTGGCGTGGACCCGTGGGACGAGCCGCGGGACGCACGCCGGTACGCCGGGCATCGTCCTGTCGTCGCCCACCCGCCCTGCCAGCGCTGGGGCCGGTACTGGCATGGGCCACCCAACAAGCCGCACCAGTTCCGGCTCGGCGAAGACGGCGGATGCTTCGGCGCCGCGCTGACCGCAGTGCGCAACTACGGCGGCGTGCTGGAGCATCCGGCCGACTCTCGCGCCTGGGGCTGGTTTGGACTGAAGAAGCCGCCGCGCGCCGGCCGGTGGGTGCGCGCCGATGAATTCGGCGGCTGGACCTGCTATGTCGAGCAAGGGCATTACGGCCACATGGCGCGCAAGGGGACGTGGCTCTACGCCGTCGGCACCGATCTTCCTGAACTGAAGTGGGGCCGGTCACCCCAGCGCATCCACCCGCGCGCCCTGGAACTGCACGGCTACGAGAAGGCCCGCCGCATCGGAATGATGGCCATGGTGGGAGGCAAGGACAAGACCCGTATCCGCGACGCTACGCCGCCCGAATTCCGCGACGTTCTGCTAGCCATCGCCCGCAGCGCGGGCACATCAATCAACAAGGAACTGGACCTATGACCAATCAGAACCAGAACAACGCCGCCCAGGCGGCCAACGAGAAGGACGACGCGCAGCGCGTCAAGGGCATTGGCCCGGCGTATCCGTACACGCCGAACACCGCATCGCCTACGCCGCTGCCCAAGCTGCGCGCCCCTGTAGCCGATGAGTGGGCAGCGTTTGAAAAGTGGCATGTGTCGGATTTCGGCCGTAGACCGGTCCCCTTCCGCCAGGGAGACACCGCCCGCTGGGAGGGCTGGCGAGGCCGCGCCGCCCTGGCAAGCGCCCCTGTAGCCGGGGAGGCGCAGAGGCCGCTAGGTTACGTCGCAGTACTGCACGCGCCGTGCAGCGCTCGCTATTTCTCGCGCATTACGGACCAGCATCAAGCCCGAATTTGCGCGGATCAATGGGCCAAGCAATACGCAGACGTGACGCCGGGGCCTTGGCCTACAGAAGCGGTGGCCGTGTATGCCGCGCCCCAGGCCAGCGCCGATGCCGAGCTGTGCGCCGCCTTCAACGAGTGGCTGGACAAGACCGACTTCATCCAGAAGCGGATCGCGTCCGGCAAGCTGCCCGTGAAGTACCTGGGCTGGCACCGCGCCGACGTGATGCGCGATCTGATCGACCAGGCCAGCGCCGAGCCGGCTCGGCCCTGCTCCTGCCCCAGCGGTGACGGCTCCCTGCGCCATCCGTGCGCTGTGCATCCGGCCGACCGCCAGCAGCGCGCCGGGGGTGCGGACGTCGGCCGGCTGCTGACCGCCGCCAAGGGCATGACCAAGCTGTACGGGCATGTATGGGACCGGGCTGATGGCGCGCTGGTGGTGTTTCCTGAGAACGTCGCACGATTCGATGTCGCTTTCGACGCCTTGCGCGCCGCAGTTGGCGAGGTGGTGGACGATGCCACCCAGCCCGAACAAGGGGAACGCGATGAAGGTTGATCTGACGATGGTCGAGTTGAAGGTGCTGGGCGCCGTGCTGAACAACCACAAGTACATGCTCAAGGCCATCATGAACGACGCCGATATCTCGCAGGCAGTGAAAGACGCCGAGGTGGCCAAGCACAAGCGCGCCGGCCAAATCCTGCGCAAGCTGCGCGCCGCGTACAAGTCGGAGCGCCCCAGGCGTGCCGTAATGCATTCAGGCGCGCAGACCACCGAGGAAGGAGGAAATCATGCGTGAACGCCCTATCCTGTTCACCGGCCCGATGGTGCGCGCCATCCTGGCCGGCAACAAGACGCAAACGCGGCGGGTTGCCAAGGAATTCGCAGGCCGCGACGACCTGGACGCGATTCTCACCAGATTCCCGAACCAGAACGGCTGCCCCTACGGCCAGCCCGGCGAGCGCCTATGGGTGCGGGAAGCGTTTCGCTTTGCCGCGAGCCTCGATCGCCTCTCGCCTAACGACGTGGGAGAGAAGGCGCTCGACGCCGGATACAACACGCCTTGGGCACCCACGCAGTTTGAAGCAGACGGCCGCCGCGCTGGCGCTTGGCACGGCTTCGACACGCCGCCCACCGGCACCACGCCCGGCAAGCTGCGCCCTGGCATTCACATGCCGCGCTGGGCCTGCCGCCTGGTCCTGGAAATCACCGGCGTGCGCGTGGAGCGGTTGCAGGACATTAGTGGAGCTGATTGCTGGGCAGAGGGTATCGAAGAATGCGACGGATCGCTTGATGAAGTGGAAATCTGCCGTCTGGCCAAGACGATGGGACGCACCTTCGAAGATCCGCAGCCGACCTATGCGGCACTCTGGGAGCAGATCAACGGTGCCGGCTCCTGGCTGGCAAACCCATGGGTCTGGGTCGTGGAGTTCCGCCGCGCCGACACCGACAAGAAGGAGATGTGATGGCACACGCAGCCCAACACCAAGCACCGGCCGCCGACATGTTCCTGAGCCCGGCCGAGGTGGCCGAGATGACCGGCATCCGGCGCGGCACCAAGGGCAAGCCTTACCCTGTCCTGCAGGTGGAATGGCTGCTTGCCCACGGCTACCCGGCGCACGTGAACCGTGCCGGCCGGGCTATAGTCGCGCGCAGTGCCGTGGATGGCCAGCGCCAGCGCGCGGCCGAGCCGGCCAATGCCGAATGGACCCCTGACGCCTGGAGAGCATGAGCATGGGGCGCAAGCCTACCCGCAATCGCTTGCCGCCTGGCATGCGCGCGCGCCACCGCGGCGCCAAGACCTACTACTACTTCGACCTGGGTGGCAAGCCGCGCAAGGAAGAGCCGCTGGGGTCCGACTTCGTCGAGGCCATGCGCCGCTGGGGCCAGCTCACGCAGCAGTCGGTCGGCGCCGCCGGCCAGGTCACATTCCGTCAGGCTGCTAACCGATACTTCGCCGACATCGTGCCGACGAAGGCGCCGCGCACGCAGGACGGCAACCAGATCGAACTCGAATTCCTGTGCGAGATCTTCGACAAACCCCCGGTCGCGCTGGAGTTGATCAAGCCTGTCCACGTCACCCGGTACATCCGCTGGCGCATGGGGAAAGCGGCGGACTGGTTCCGCGAGAAGGGCCGGGAGGTGCCACCCGATGCCGGCCACGTCCGCGCCAACCGCGAAATCGCGCTGTTCAGCGCCATTTTTAACTACGCCCGCGAGATCGGCCTGACCGACGCACCGAACCCCGCCCAGGGCGTGCGCAAGAACAAGGAGCGCGGCCGCGACACTTACGTCGAGGACGACACCTATGCGCAGGTCTGGAAGGCTGCGGACGAGCCGCTGCAGGACGCCATGGACCTGGCCTACCTGGCGGGCCAGCGGCCGGCCGACACCCTGCGGTTTCTGGAGACGGACATGCGCGACGGCTTCCTGCATGTACGCCAGGGCAAGACCGCCCAGAAGCTGCGCATCGAGATCACCGGCGAGCTGGCGCAGGTGGTCGACCGGATCAAGGCCAGGAAGGCCCGCTACCGTGCCGACAACAAGGTGGTCAGCCTGTACCTGGTGGTGAACGAATCCGGCCTGCCGCTGACCGCCGGCGCGCTGCGCGATCGGTTCGACAAAGCCCGCCAGGCGGCCGGCGTGCCCAAGGCCGCGTTCCAGTTCCGCGACCTGCGCGCCAAGGCCGGCACCGACAAGACCGAGGCCGCCGGCGACATCCGCCAGGCCCAGAAGCAGCTCGGCCATGGGTCGGTGACGACCACCGAGAAGTACGTCCGGCGCCGCAAGGGCGACAAGGCAGCACCCACTCGGTAAGCCGGTTTGCGGAAAAGGCCCAGGATTGCGGAAAAGAAAACGGGTCTTGGATTACTCCAAGACCCGCGAGTTTCTTTGGTAGGCCCCCCGAGAGTCGAACTCGGCACCAACGGATTATGAGTCCGCTGCTCTAACCAGGCATGAGCTAGAGGCCCAGGAAACTTACTGCCCTTCCAGGAAGCTCTTCAGCTTGTCGGCCCGGCTCGGGTGACGCAGCTTGCGCAGCGCTTTAGCCTCTATTTGGCGGATGCGCTCACGCGTGACGTCGAATTGCTTGCCCACTTCTTCCAGCGTCTGGTCGGTGCTCATTTCGATACCGAAACGCATGCGCAGAACCTTGGCTTCCCGCGGGGTCAGGGAGTCTAGCACTTCCTTGACCACGTCGCGCATGGAACCATGCAGCGCGGCGTCCGAAGGCGCCAGGGTCGAGGTGTCCTCGATGAAATCGCCCAGGTGCGAGTCGTCGTCGTCACCGATCGGCGTTTCCATGGAGATCGGCTCCTTGGCGATCTTCAGGATCTTGCGGATCTTGTCCTCGGGCATGTCCATCTTCTGCGCCAGGGTCGCGGGATCCGGCTCGGCGCCGGTTTCCTGCAGGATCTGGCGGCTGATCCGGTTCATCTTGTTGATCGTTTCGATCATGTGAACCGGGATACGGATGGTGCGCGCCTGGTCGGCGATGGAGCGGGTGATGGCCTGACGGATCCACCACGTCGCGTAGGTCGAGAACTTGTAGCCGCGACGGTACTCGAACTTGTCCACGGCCTTCATCAGGCCGATGTTGCCTTCCTGGATCAGGTCCAGGAACTGCAGGCCGCGGTTCGTGTACTTCTTGGCGATCGAGATCACCAGGCGCAGGTTGGCCTCGGTCATTTCGCGCTTGGCCTTGCGAGCCTTGGCTTCGCCGGTGGCCATGCGCTTGTTGACGTCCTTCAGGTCCTTGAGCGGCAGCACCACGCGGGTCTGCAGGTCAATCAGCTTCTGCTGCAGTTCCTGCACGGCGGGGATCTGGCGCTCCAGCGTTTCGGCGTACGGATGGCCGGCGGCCACTTCGTCGACGACCCACTGCAGGTTGGTTTCGTTGCCCGGGAACACCTTGATGAAATGCGTGCGCGGCATGCCGGCACGGTCCACACACGTGTGCAGGACGGCGCGCTCGAGCTGGCGCACTTCTTCCACCTGGTTGCGCAGCGTGTCGGCCAGCTTCTCGACCATCTTGGCGGTGAAGCGGATGCCCATCAGTTCGTTCTGGATCGACTCCTGCGCGCGCACGTAGACGTCCGACTTGTAGCCGTCCTTCTCGTACGACAGGCGCATCTTGTCGAACTGCTTGCCGACCTCGTCGAACTTTGCCAGCGCCTTGATGCGCAGGTCTTCCAGCTGCTTGCTGGACATGCCGCCGGCGGGGCCGTCGTCGCTTTCGTCTTCGTCGGCGGTGACGCCGGCGCCGGCGTATTCCTCGCCGTCTTCCGGATCGACCAGGCCGTCGACCACTTCGTCGATCTGCGCCTGGCCTTCACGCACGCGCAGGACGTGGGCGAGGATTTCGTTGATGGTGGTCGGGCAGGCCGAGATGGCCATGACCATGTGCTTCAGGCCATCTTCGATGCGCTTGGCGATCTCGATTTCGCCTTCGCGCGTCAGCAGCTCCACCGAGCCCATTTCGCGCATGTACATACGCACGGGGTCGGTGGTGCGGCCGAAGTCGGAGTCCACGGTGGTCAGCGCGGCTTCGGCTTCGTCTTCGACGTCGTCGTCGTTGGACGCGACCGGCGCGTTTTCGCTCATCAGCAGCGTTTCGGCGTCGGGGGCCTGGTCGTAGACCGCGATGCCCATGTCGCTGAAGGTGCTGATGATGCCGTCGATGGCTTCGGCGTCGACCAGGTCATCAGGCAGATGGTCGTTGATTTCGCCGTAGGTCAGATAGCCGCGGTCCTTGCCCAGCTTGATCAGCTGCTTGAGGCGGTTGCGGCGGGCTTCGTATTCTTCGGCCGAGACGGGACCGCGGGCGATCAGATCCTTGGGATCAGCCTTGCCGCGCTTGCCGCCGCGCTTGGGCGGCTTCAGGTCCGGCAGGACTTCGCCTTCGCCGTCCATGGTGTCGTCGAAACCGTCGGAATCATTGTTGGCGTTCTTGGCCGGGCGACCGGGGCGGCGGCCGCTGGGGACCGGACGCGCGCTGCCGACCAGGTCGGCGAGCTTGTCCTCGGCCTTCTTGGCACGAGCCTTGGTCACCTTCTCGGGCTTGTCTGCCGCCGCCGTCTTGGCAGCCGCCTTCTTGGCGGCCGTCTTCGCGGCAGGCTTGGCGACCTTCACCGCCGTCTTGGCGGGCGCTTTTTCCGCTGCCATGCTGACCACGCGCTTGGCCTTCGTGGCCAGGGCGTCGGTCGCATCAATTGCAGAGGAGGATTTGCCGGTGGATTTGGTCATAGTCGCTTCCGTGGTCGTCGCAACCCGTTCGGGCATGTTGCACCGCATGACGCCGCTGCCAGGCAAAGGCCTTTCGCGGCATCCCTACGGGTAAATCAGGTGAATCGGCGGAAGCCCCGCGGCTGCGTTGTTCGCAGCACCGGCTCTTGCGAGCCCGCCTGGCGTCGTTGCGGTCCGTGACCGGCTGGGCGCCTGGCGTGCATGGCTTCATCCCGCGATGGACTTCGGGCGTCGAGGGGGGGCTGTCTGCCTATAAATAGGCGTTGCTTGCCTGTCGGGCCTTGCCCTTGGCAGCTGGATAGACACAGCACCCAAACCTCAGACGCGGCGCGAAGATAACCGTCGCCGGACTGCGTGATTCACCGCTCAGCTATAGTAATTAACTATGTAACAAGTTTGACGCACACGTCCGCTTTTTTTTCGTGCTGGCGCCTGGGGCTTACCCGCCCCGGACCGACCCGCTCAACCGGTATCGGTCCTGTCCGCCAGCCCGGCGCATCTTCAGCCGACCTGCCCATCAAACCCTAAAACAATTAGATTCCGGCGGCGAAAATAGATTCCGCCCGCCGTTCTTTTTCCTGCAGCTTCTGTAATCGGCTTCTGTAATCGTTTTCCCGCGGCACTGAGAGTCCTGCCCCCTCTCTCGTCACCACCTCGTCGCCATACGGCGTTCGTGGCAATGTCGCGGCGGGAAAACCCTTGATTTTACCGCATTTAGCGTATGCCGGCACCTTTGAGCACCAACATCCGGCTGGACAGCTCCAAGTAGCGCTTGCGCGCCTCCTCGGTGGCCAGGCCCGCCGCCGCCAGCTTGGACATTTCCGCCTTCGCCGAATCGAATTCGATGCGGCGCAGCGCGTCATCCCACTCGGTCTGCGGATCGGGCAGATCCTCTTGCGACAGGATGTCGACCCGCAATCCCTTGAGCACCGTGGCGAGGTCCGAGTCCGGCTCGGCTGCCTCCAGCAAGGCGCCCACATGGCGCGCGCCGCTGGCCTGCGCCAGCATGATCAGGTCCCTCACCAATCCTAGATGGGGGCCGTGGTCGATGACTTCAAGCTGCTGGTCGCCCATGGAGTCGACCAGTTCCGGATGGGCCAGCAACAGACTCAGCAGGCGCTTGGCCAGCGACGGCATGGTGCGGCGTCCTTCGAAGCCGCCGACGTCATCGCGCTTGCCCTTCCAGTTGCCCTTGCCGCCTTTCCAGTCGCCCTTGCCCTTCCAGTCGCTCTTGCCCTTCCAATCGCCCTTGCCTTTCCAGTCCTGCTTGCCGGCGCCGCCATTCCAGCCACCGCCCGATTCGCCGCCCTGCGACGAAAACTGGCCATAGTCGGCATACTCGCCATCGTCGGCGGGAATGTCGTGGAAATCGTGGCCGGCGAAGTCGTAGCCGCCATCGTGCGGGGCGCCGTCGTGCGGCGCCGCCGTACCGGAGGCGGCCACGATGCCCGCCTCACCGGCGTTCGGCTTGGCGGGCGCGCCGAACGGCTTGGCGGGCTGCTGCGCCAGCACCTGTGCCATTTCCTCGGGCGTCAGCTGCACCAGCTTGGCCATCTCGCGTTCGATCTGCACGCGCAGCGCGCATTCCGGAATCGACGCCAGCAGCGGCTTGGCCTCGTGCAGGCAACTGGCGCGGCCCTCGGCCTCTTCCATGTTGTGGCGCGAGGCCAGCTCGTCCAGCAGGAAGCGCGACAGCGCCACCGCCTCGCCCAGGCAGGCGCGGAAGGCCTCCGCGCCCAGTTCGCGCACATACGAATCCGGATCGTGCTCGGTCGGCAGGAACAGGAAGCGGATGGCGATGTCGTCGCGCAGCACCGGCAGGCACGCCTGCAGCGCGCGCCACGCGGCGCGGCGGCCGGCGCCGTCGCCGTCGAAACTGAAGATGACCTTGTCGCTGGTGCGCAGCAGCTTCTTGACGTGATCCGGCGTGGTCGCGGTGCCAAGCGTGGCGACGGCATTGGCGATGCCCTGCTGCGCCAGCCCGACCACGTCCATATAGCCTTCGACCACGATGACCTGGCCTTCCTGGCGGATCGCCTGGCGCGCTTCCCACAGGCCGTACAGCTCCTGGCCCTTGGAGAACAGCGGGGTTTCCGGCGAATTCAGGTACTTGGGCTCGCCCTTGCCGATGATGCGGCCGCCAAAGCCGATCAGGCTGCCGCGCGCATTGCGGATCGGGAACATGACCCGTTCGCGGAAGCGGTCGTAGCGGCGGCCGTCCTCGGACTCGATGACGAGACCTGATTCCACCAGCGTGGGATCTTCGTAATTGGGAAAAACCTGCGACAGCCCGTGCCGGTCCGTGCCGGACCAGCCCAGACCGAAATGCGCGGCAATCTCGCCGGTCAGGCCACGCTGCTTCAGATAGCGGATCGCCGCGGGCGATGCGCGCAACTGCTTCAGGTAATGGGCCTGGGCGGCGTCCAGCACTTGCGTGTGGCGGGACTCCTCGGCCTTGCGGCGCGCGGTTTCCTGCTGCTGGCGGGGGCTGCGGTTTTCTTCGGGGACCGTCATTCCCGCCGAAGCCGCGAGCGTGCGCACGGCTTCGGGGAAACTGGCGCCCGTGTGCTCCATCAGGAAGGTGATGGCACTGCCATGCGCTCCGCAACCGAAGCAGTGATAGAACTGCTTGGTGGGGCTGACAGTGAACGACGGACTTTTTTCGTTATGAAAGGGGCACAGGCCAAGCAAGTTGGCCCCACCCTTTCGCAACTGCACGTACCGCCCGACGACATCGACAACGTCGACCCGGGCGAGTAGTTCCTGGATGAATGATTCTGGAATCAATAGATTCTGGAATCAGAAATCAATACAGGCGCGGGGGCAGTTGCTGGCTACGGATGCGCTTGTAGTGGCGCTTCACGGCGGCGGCGTGCTTGCGCTTGCGCTCGGCCGTGGGCTTCTCATAGAACTCGCGCGAGCGCAGTTCGGTGAGCAAACCGGTCTTTTCGATGGTGCGCTTGAAGCGGCGCAGAGCGGCTTCAAACGGTTCGTTTTCCTTCAGTCGAACGATAGGCATAAAGTGATTGGCCTGCTTGTAGGGTAACAAAAGTTGATGACAAACCTGGCTTGCTTACCAGCAACGCCACGGGGTTCCCGGCGGCAAACCGCCTGTCAGCCCAGGCCGCAGACCATGCATACGCGAATATAGTAATCGGGCATGCCCATCCGGGCCAAGAGATCCGCGCACCTGGACAACCCAGGCCACCGACCTCTCATTTTCCGCTTCCAGGCGCGAGCGCCAAGAGCCTTGCAGCGCTAAATTCGCTGGCTGTTTCCGTTACCCAAAGACTACCCAGAGAGTAACAAGCCAAGTTCGGTTTAGCGATAACCAGCGATTCTAGCATGGTCATGGCTATTTTGACTACCGGGAGAACAGTCCGGCGCAATGCCCCGGCGCTTGCCGCCCCTGTCGCGCGCGGGCGGCAGGGATCGCCGGACTATCCGTCCCCGAAAGGCCTCAGGCCTTCGAGCCCTTGCGGATCCAGGCTTCCAGCTGGTGCGGACGCAGGCTGTCGTAGTCTTCGAAGGGCTGGTGGATCCAGGGGTTGGTCGGCAGCTTGTCGACGTAATAGTCGGGCTGCGCCAGGGAATGCCCTTTCCACCACAGCACGGCGCTGCGCAATTCGGTGATGTCGGCGAACTGGCTCTTGAGGTGGTCGTACACCTTCATGAAGGTCTTGCCGGTATCCACCATGTCGTCCACCAGCAACACCCGCCCGGACAGCGTGCCGCGCGTGATGGTGATGAACTGCGCGATATCCATATCGCCCTGCTTGGTGCCCGCGGCTTCGCGGTAGCTGCTGGTCGCCAGAATGCCCAACGGCACATCAAAAATACGGGACATGACGTCGCCGACGCGCATGCCGCCGCGCGCCAGGCACAAAATCTTGTCGAACTCCCAACCGGACTGGTGCACCTGCAAGGCCAGGCGCTCGATCAAGCGGTTGTAATCGTCCCACGTCACCCACAGATGGCTATCGTCACTGGTTGGCGCGCTCATAGGCAAGGATCTCCTGCGTGAAAATACGAAAAGGCCGCCGCCGGTATGAGACCGGCGGCGGCCTTGCGAATAATAACCCGATGTCAGCCCTTCAGGGGATGACGCAGCACAATGGTTTCGTTGCGGTCGGGACCGGTGGACACCAGGTCGATCGGCACGCCGCAGACTTCGGCCACGCGCTCCAGGTAGCGACGGGCGGCCTCGGGCAGCTTGTCGTACTCGGTGATGCCGACGGTGGATTCGCTCCAGCCCGGCAGCTCTTCCAGCACCGGCTGGGCTTGCGCCACGGCGTGGGCGCCGTAGGGCAGCACGTCGCGGAATTCACCATTGACGCGGTAGCCGACGCCCAGCTGGATGGTTTCCAGGCCGTCGAGCACGTCCAGCTTGGTGATGCACAGGCCGGTGATGCCGTTCAGGCGGACCGAGCGCTTGAGCGCGGCGCCATCGAACCAGCCGCAGCGGCGCGGACGGCCGGTGACCGAGCCGAATTCCTTGCCGATGGTGGCCAGGCGGGTGCCGATCTCGTCGACCAGTTCCGTGGGGAACGGGCCCGAGCCGACGCGCGTCGTGTAGGCCTTGGTGATGCCCAGGACGTAGTCCAGCGACTGGGGACCGACGCCCGCGCCCGCCGAAGCGGCGCCGGCGACGCAGTTGCTGCTGGTGACGAACGGATAGGTGCCGTGATCGACGTCCAGCAGCGCGCCCTGCGCGCCTTCGAACAGCAGGCGCTTGCCTTCCTGCTGCATGGTGTACAGCATGCTGGAGACGTCCGCGACCATCGGGGCGATCGCCGGCGCCAGCGCCATGGCCTGGTCGCGCACTTCGTTGGCCGACACGGCTTCGGCGCCGAGGTACTTGGTCAGCACGAAGTTGTGATAATCCAGCACTTCGGCGAGCTTTTCGTCGAACAGCGCGGGGTTGAACAGGTCCTGCACGCGCAGCGCGCGGCGGGCGACCTTGTCTTCGTAGGCCGGGCCGATGCCGCGACCGGTCGTGCCGATCTTGCCATCGCCCTTGCGCGCTTCACGGGCCTTGTCGACGGCCACGTGGTACGGCAGGATCAGCGGGCAGATCTCGGAGATGCGCAGACGCGAACGCACGTCCAGGCCGGCAGCCTCGAGCTCTTCGATTTCCTTGAGCAGGGCCTCGGGCGACAGCACCACGCCGTTGCCGATGAAGCAGGTGACGCCGGGATGCATGATGCCCGACGGGATCAGGCGAAGAATCGTCTTCTTGCCATTGATCCACAGCGTGTGGCCGGCGTTGTGGCCGCCCTGGAAGCGGACCACGCCCTGGACGGATTCCGCCAGCCAATCGACGATCTTGCCCTTGCCCTCGTCACCCCACTGGGTGCCGATTACGACTACGTTCTTGCTCATGTTACGAATCAATATCGAGTTTCTCGGGAAATCCGGAAATCTCCCCGCGGCCCTCTCGTTGCCGAGAGGGAGTTAGTCACAGCGTTCTGACCGTCCAGGCGCCATCCTGCAGCGCCAGCTCGCGATCGCAAACGAATTCGTCCTGATCCTGCTCGTGACCGGGCAATACCTGAACGACGATTTCCCCTGACCGGCGCAGGCGGCGGACCGCCTCGACCAGGGCGGGGGCTTGCCCCCAGGGCGCGCGAACCGCACGCGCCCGTTCCGCCGGCGGCAAACCCGCCGCCAGCTTGCGTAAATCCAGACTGAAGCCCGTGGCCGGACGCGCGCGCCCGAATGCCAGGCTGACGTCGTCGTAGCGGCCGCCGCGCACCAGCGCGTCGCGCCAGCCCTCGGCGTACAGCGCGAACTTGATGCCGGAGTGGTAGCCGTAGCCGTCCACGTCCGCCAGGTCGACGCCAAAGTCGACGTTCGGCTGACCATCCAGCAACACCTGCAGCGCATCCAGCGCGGCGACGACGCCGGGCAACAGCGGCAGGTCGTGGCGGGCCCGCTTCAGCACTTCGGGGCCGCCATAAAGCTTGGGCAGCAGCTGCAACGCCTTGAGCGTTTCAGCGCGCATGCCGGGCGTGCGCTCGGCCAGTTCCGTCAGGCCCGGCACGTCTTTCTCGCGCATCAGGCGGATGACGTCCTGAGAGACCGCGGCCGCGGCCGGATCGGCTTCGACGATGCCGCGCAGCACGCCGGGATGGCACAGCACCAGGCGCGGATTGCGCACACCGGCGATGGCCACCGTTTCCAGCACCAGCTGGATGATCTCGAGGTCGGCCTCGAAACCGGCATGGCCGTAGATTTCGGCGCCGATCTGCAGCAGCTCGCGGCTGGACAGCAGGTCCGCCGGGCGGGCATGCAGCACGTTGCCGCAGTAGCACAGGCGGGTCACGCCGGCGCGGTTCAACAAGTGCGCGTCGATGCGCGTGACCTGGGGAGTCATGTCGGCGCGAACGCCCAGCGTGCGGCCCGACAGCTGGTCGACCAGCTTGCAGGTGCGCAGATCCAGATCGCTACCGGTGCCGGACAGCAATGAATCGATGTACTCGACCAGGGGCGGCGCGACCAGCTCGAAGCCGTAAGTACGGTACAGATCGAGAAGTTCGCGGCGCACTTCCTCGATGCGCCGGGCCTCTGCCGGAAGTACGTCGGCAAGGCTCTCGGGCAGCAACCAGTTACCCATGAATGTTTACCTGAATAACGCCTAGAGATGCGTGGGCGTCGCCCAAACGAAAAAGCGGCTGAGGGGGCGTAAGCCCGCTCAGCCGCTGCGGAATGTTTTCTAGCTTACGGGGTATTGTACATGGTTCAGCCAGCAGCGCCAGCCCGTGGCGCAACACGTCCCCCATTGCCCCGCCGCACGGGCCGCCGGCGCAACCCGGCCAGAAAAAAGCCCCCAGGAAAAACCTGGGGGCTTCGCATGCCGTCCGCGGCGCCGCCTTTTACTTGGCGGGCACGGTCACCGGGGCCAGGGCCTGGCCGGCGGGGTCCTTCATGAACTGGAAGAAACTGGAGCTGGGGTCGACCACCAGCACGTCGCCCGGCTTCGAGAACGAAGCGCGGTAGGCTTCCAGGCTCTTGTAGTACGTGTAGAACTGCGGGTTCTTGCCGTAGGCCTGCGAGTAGATCGCGGCGGCCGCGGCATCGCCCTCGCCCATGATCGTCTGGGCCTTGGCGTAGGCCTGGGCCACGATCACTTCGCGCTGGCGATCGGCTTCGGCGCGGATCTTCTCGCCCTCGGCGGCGCCGATCGAGCGCAGCTCGTTGGCGACGCGGGTACGCTCGGCTTCCATGCGGCGGTACACCGATTCCGAGATCTCGGGCGCGAACTCGATGCGGCGCAGGCGCACATCGACGATCTGCACGCCCAACGGCTCGGCGCGCTTGGCGACGTTGGTCAGGATTTCGGCCATGATCTTGTCGCGTTCGGTCGAGACCACGTCGCGCACCGTGCGCACGTTGACCGAGGCGTTGAGCGCGTCGCGGATCTGCGCCTGCAGGCGTTCCTGCGCGGCGCGTTCGTTGCCGCCGAAGGTCACGTAGTACAGGCGGGGATCCGCGATGCGCCACTTGACGTACGAGTCGATCAGCAGGTTCTTCTTTTCGGAAGTCTGGATGCGCTCGGCTTCGTTGGTTTCGATGGTCAGGATGCGCTTGTCCAGCGTCACCACGTTCTGGAACGGCGGCGGCGCCTTGAAGTACAGGCCGGGCTCGTTGATGACCTTGCGCACTTCACCCAGCGAGAACACCAGGGCGTAGTCGCGCTCGCGCACCACGAACACGCAGGAAGAAAGGGCGGCCAGCACGATGAGCAGGCCGACCAGGATAGGCATAAGACGTTGCATGATCAGGAATCCTCCGGGTTAGCGCGACTGACGATCGCGGGGCAGCGCATTGCTATTGCTGCTGCCGGAGGGTTGCGGGGCCGGCGCCGCGCCACCACGCAGTGGCGCTTGCAGCGGCGGGCTGACCAATGCGGGCGATCCGGGGTTGCCTACCGCGGACTTGCTGGCATCCTGGGCGGCCAGATGCATGATCTTGTCCAAGGGCAGGTACAACATGTTGTTGTTGCTCTTGGTGTCGACCATGACCTTGCTGGCACGCGTGAAGATGTCCTGCATGCTCTCCAGGTACATGCGCTGGCGCATGACCTGCGGCGACTTCTCGTATTCGCCCAGGATGCTGGTGAAGCGCGCGGTATTACCCTGCGCATCGCCCGTCACCTTGGCGCGGTAGCCTTCGGCCTGCTCCAGCATGCGCGAGGCCTGGCCGCTGGCCAGCGGCACAACCTGGTTGGCGTAGGCCTGGCCTTCGTTGATCTGGCGTTCGCGATCCTGGCCGGCCTTGACGGCATCGTCGAACGCGGCCTGGACCTGTTCGGGCGGCTGCACGTTCTGGATGGCGACGGTGCTGACCTGGACGCCGGTCTGGTAGCGATCGAGGATCTGCTGCATCAGCGCCTGGACCTGCGTGGCGACCGTGGTACGGCCCTCGTACAGCACGAAGTCCATGGACTGCTTGCCGACCACTTCGCGCATGGCCGTTTCAGACGCCTGGCGCACGGAGTCGTCCGGGTCGCGGGTCATGAACAGGTAATCGGGCGCGCCATCGGCGCGCAGGCGGTATTGCACGACGAACTGCATGTCGACGATGTTCTCGTCCGTCGTGAGCATCAGCGCCTCGGGCAGCACCTTGTTGCGGGCGCCGCCACGGAAACCGACCTCGAACGTGCGCAGTTGCGACACGTTGACCATTTCGTGGCTCTGGATGGGATACGGCAGGCGCCACTGGAAGCCGGCTTGTGAAGTGCTCTTGTATTTGCCGAACTGCGTGACGACCGCGACCTGGCCTTCCTGGACGATATAGAAGCCGCTGGCCGCCCAGATGCCGACCGCGACCAGGGCGATCACTCCCAGTCCGATGCGGGCACCGCGCGGCGACGGCGGCGTCATGCCGCCGCGATTGCCACCGGGGCGGTTGTTGCCGCCCCCGCCCTTGCGGCCGAATAACGATCCGATGCGATTATTGAAATCGCGCCAGACCTCGTCGAGGTCTGGCGGACCGTCTCCGTTGCCTTGGGGCCGCTTGGGCGGCGGCTCGGAGCCATTATTGTTTCCACGACCCCAGCCGGGGTCATTCAGATTGAAGAGTTTGATAATTCGAGGCATTGTTTCCCACAATCTGTCCGGTCTCCGCAATTGCCCCGCGCAACGCGTCCAAACCGGCGCGCTCGGTGGCGCTTACAAATACTCGCGCAATCGTACCATGGGCGTCGCGCTCCGCCCGGGGTTCCAGGCCAGCACGGTCGATCTTGTTGTATACCAGAATGGTGGGAATCGCGGCAGCCCCGATTTCCGCCAGCACCTTGTTGACCTCGAAGATCTGTTCGTCGCGCTGCGGGCTGGCGGCATCGACCACGTGCAGCAGCAGATCGGCGTGCACGGTTTCCTCGAGCGTGGCGCGGAACGCCGCGATCAGGTCGTGAGGCAGGTCGCGGATGAAGCCCACGGTATCCGACACCACCACATTGCCCGCCCCTTCGATCCAGATGCGGCGGGTGGTCGTATCGAGCGTGGCGAACAACTGGTCCGCCGCGTAGGTATCGGCGCGGGTCAAGGCATTGAACAGCGTCGACTTGCCGGCGTTGGTGTACCCCACCAGCGACACCGACAGGGCGCCGCCCCGGGCACGCGCGCGGCGCTGCGTGACGCGCTGGCGCTCGACCCGGTCCAGGCGCTCGCGCAGCGTCTTGACCTTGGCGCCGATCATGCGGCGGTCCATTTCGAGTTGCGATTCGCCGGGACCGCGCATGCCGATACCGCCCCGTTGACGCTCCAGGTGGCTCCACATGCGCGTCAGCCGCGTGGCCAGATGCTGCAGCTGCGCCAGCTCGACCTGCAGCTTGCCCTCGTGGCTCTTGGCGCGCAGCGCGAAGATGTCCAGGATCAACGCCACGCGATCCACCACGCGCAGGTTGAAGACCCGTTCCAGGTTGCGCTGCTGGGCCGGCGACAGCGGCTGGTCGAACAGGACGATGTCGGCCAGCAGCGCCTGGGCCATGCCCACGCCTTCGTCGGCCTTGCCGGAACCGATGAAGAACTTGGCGTCGGGACGGTCGCGGCGGGCCGTGAGCGTGCCGACGATTTCCGCGCCGGCGCCCTTGGCCAGCATGGCGAATTCCTCGGCATGGGCCGTGAAGTCGGGATCACCCAGATCCACGCTGATGATCAGTGCGCGCATACATGCACCATTTTGGAGCCAAAGCGAAAATGCCCGCCGACGTCGACCGTCCGGCGGGCAATAAAAGGTACTGCGGGAGCGAGATTACTCAGCAGGGACTTCCACCTGGAAATTCACGGCGCGAGCGGGAACCACGGTGGAAATGGCGTGCTTGTAGACCATTTGCGTGACCGTGTTACGCAGCAGCACCACGTATTGGTCGAAAGATTCGATTTGCCCTTGAAGCTTGATACCGTTCACCAGGTAGATCGACACCGGCACATGATCCTTGCGCAGCGTGTTCAGGAACGGATCTTGCAGAGTTTGCCCTTTATTGCTCATTGGCCAGGCTCCATTTGTTTGTTATTGAGTGATGACGCGCTTTTTACAGGTGGGGCACGCCGAAACATGTACTCTACAGGGTTTTCCCGGCCCGTGCTACTTGTGTCGGATGCAAAAGTTGACACCAGAGTTTTCCGCCGGAAAGGCCCTTCAGCCGGGGGTCAGACGAGCTCGGCGAGCGCTTTCAGAAGCAATTCGCACTGCGCATCCGTGCCCACTGTAATACGCAGAAACTGGTCTATGCGCGGCAGGCGGAAATGGCGCACGATGATGCTGCGTTCGCGCAGGCCGGCGGCCAGCGCGGCGGCATCGCGCGACGGGTGGCGGGCGAACACGAAATTGGCGCTGGACGGCAGCACATCGAAGCCCAGGGCCTCCAGGCCGGCCGTCATCCGACCGCGGGTCTGGATCACCGCCTGGCGGGTCTGCTCGAAATACTCCACGTCCTCGAGCGCCGCGACCGCGCCGGCCGAGGCGAGGCGATCCACCGGGTAGGAATTGAAGCTGTTCTTGACGCGTTCCAGGCCGTCGATCAGCGCCGGGCTGCCGACCGCGAAGCCGACCCGCAGGCCCGCCAGCGAACGCGACTTGGACAGCGTCTGGATGACCAGCAGGTTGTCGTAGCGCGTGGTCAGCGGGATGGCCGACTCAGCGCCGAAATCGACATAGGCCTCGTCCACCACCACCACGCAATCCGGATTGCCCGCCAGCACGCGCTCGATCTCGGCCAGCGTCAGCGCGCGGCCAGTGGGCGCGTTGGGGTTGGGGAAGATGATGGCGCCGGCCTGGCCATGGCGGCCCGGCAGGTAGTCGTCGACGTCGATGCGGAAATCATCGGTCAGCGGCAGGGTCTCGTAATCGATGCCGTACAGGCCGCAATAGACGGGATAGAAGCTGTAGGTGATGTCCGGAAAGCGCAGCGGGCGCTCGTGCTTGAGCAGCGCCAGGAAGGCGTGCGCCAGCACTTCATCCGAGCCGTTGCCGACGAAGACGCTGGCCGGCGCCACGCCGACGGCCGTCGCCACCGCCTGGCGCAGGCGGTCGGACGACGGATCGGGATAGAGCTTGAGCGTGTCATCGCACGCCGCGCGGATCGCCTCGAGCACCCTGGGCGACGGCCCGTAGGGATGCTCGTTGGTGTTCAGCTTGACCAGGTTCTGAAGCTTGGGCTGCTCGCCCGGCACATACGGACTGAGCGTCCCGACCACGGGACTCCAGAAACGGCTCATGGATCAGCTTTCCTGCGCGTAGGGGTTGTGCGAAGACTTGAATTCGATCCGCAGCGGCGTGCCGGCCAGATCGAAGGCGTTGCGGAAACGGGTTTCCAGGTAGCGGCGGTACGAATCGGGCACCGAATCGAGCGCGTTGCCGTGGATGACCACCAGCGGGGGATTCTGCCCGCCCTGGTGCGCATAGCGCATCTTGGGACGGAAGATGCCCTTGCGGGGCGGCGGCTGCTGCTCGACGGCGGCCTGCAGCTCGCGCGTCAGCTTGGGCGTGGAGAGCTTGGCGAACGCGGCGGCGTGAGCGGCATTGACCGACTTGAGCAGCGGCTTGATGCCCTGGCCGCGCAAGGCGGAAATGGTGTGCACGCGGGCGAACGACAGGAAGCGCAGCTTGCGCATGAATTCGCGCTCGATGCGTTCCTTTTCCTCGCCGTCCAGGCCATCCCACTTGTTGACGGCCACGACCACGGCGCGCCCGGTTTCCAGCACGAAGCCGGCGATGTGGGCGTCCTGCTCGGAGATTTCGGTCTGCGCGTCCAGCATCAGCAGCACGACGTTGCTGGCCTCGATGGCCTGCAGCGTCTTGATGACGGAGAACTTCTCGACCGCCTCGAACACCTTGCCGCGCTTGCGCAGGCCGGCGGTGTCGATCAGCGTGTAGCGGCGGCCATCGCGCTCGAAGTCGATCTCGATGGCGTCGCGGGTGGTGCCGGGCATGTCGAACGCGATCACGCGCTCTTCGCCCATCAGCGTGTTGATCAGCGTGGACTTGCCGACGTTGGGACGGCCCACGATGGCCAGCTTGATGCGATGGTCGTGCTCGCCCTCTTCCGCCGGCTCTTCGTCCTCGGCGGGCGGCTCGGCCAGGTCCTGGAGCGCGAGTTCGATCAGGTCGACGATGCCGTCGCCGTGCGCCGCCGAGATGGGATAGGGTTGCCCCAGGCCCAGCTCGTGGAATTCGGCGATGGCGGCGCCCGCCCCCATGCCTTCGGCCTTGTTCACCGCCAGCAGCACGCGCTGCTGCCCCGACTTGCGCAGCAGCGTGGCGATTTCGTGGTCATGGGCGTTGAGCCCGGCGCGCGCGTCCACCAGGAACACGACGACATCGGCCTCGGCGATGGCCTGGCGGGTCTGGCGCGCCATTTCCAGCAGGATGCCATCCTTGGCGACCGGCTCGAAACCGCCCGTGTCGATGGCGATGAAGGGGATATCGCCCACCCTGCCCTCGCCGTAATGGCGATCGCGGGTCAGGCCGGAAAAATCGGCCACCAGCGCGGCGCGCGATCGCGTCAGGCGATTGAATAGGGTCGATTTCCCCACGTTGGGGCGGCCGACCAGGGCAACGACAGGCTTGAAAGACACGGTGTAAGGCTTTGTTCTTGAGGGTTTAGTTGGTGCCGATCAGGACGAGATTGCCATTGCCCGTCTGGACCAGCACACCTTGGGAAGTCGTCTGCGGCGGCGAAACGATGGCACCGCCGCCCACCGACAGGCGCGCCATCAGGCTGCCGTCGCTGCGCGACAGGAAATGCACATAGCCGTCCAGGTCGCCGACCGCGAGCGCGCCGCCCAGCAGGGCCGGCACGGTGAGCTGGCGGTTCTTCAGCGCAGCCTGCTTCCAGACGTTGCCGCCGTTGTCCAGCGCGAAGGCGTTGACCACGCTGTTCTGGTCGGCCGAGTAGGCAAAGCGCTGGTCCAGGGTCATGCCGCTGACGCTGGAGAAGTCCTTGGCCCAGATCGGACGGCCGCCGGCCGTGACGTCAAAGCACACGATACGCCCTTGGTAGGCCACCGCGCAAAGCAGGTTACCGGCGATGCGGGGCGCGCCGACCACGTCGGTCAGGCGTTCCAGGTCGCTGGCGCCGCGCGGGGTGGCGACGGTGCCTTCCCATTGCACGTTGCCGCTGTCGGAGGCGATGGCCATCATCTTGCCGCCGGGCAGGCCGGTGATGACGAGGCCTTCGGCCAGCACCATCTGCGCGGCGCTACGCAGGGCCAGCGCCGGGCCGGGGCGCTGCACGCTCCAGAGACGCTCGCCGTTGTTGGCGTCGAAGGCCTGGATGCGGTAGTCGCCGCTGCGGACCACGACGATGCCATAGCCCACCACCGGCGGGATGTTGACGTCGCTGGTGGCGCGCACCTTCCATTTGACCTTGCCGCTGTCATCAAAGGCGACCACGTCGCCATCGGGCGAGGCCACGGCCGTGGTGGTGCCATCGCTGCCGGCGCCCGCGGTCAGCTTGACGCCGGCCTGCGACTTCCAGATGGGACGGCCGCTTTGCAGGTCGAACTTGCCGACCGAGCCATCGGGCGTGGCGGCGTAGATGGCGTTTTCCAGCACCGTGGGCGCAAAGCCCAGGCCGGAACCGCTGCCGATCGAGGTCGACCAGACCTGGCGCACCGACATGCCGGCCTTGTACTCGGTCAGGGGAGCGGGGTCGTAACGGCCGTCGTCATGGGAAAACAGGCCGCAACCGCCGAGGGCGAGCACGCCCGTCAGGCAAACCGCGCCACGCCACGTCCGGCCAAAGGCAAATTTACGCATTACAGTCACGCTCCGCTCAGGGCATCCAGTTTCAGTTGCACAACCTGGGTCAGCGGATTCGCCGTGCCCAGGCCATCAATGGCGCTTTGCCATGCCGCACGCGCATCCTCGCGCTTGCCTTGCGCCGCGAGGATATCGCCACGGCGGTCGGCGAACAAGGCGGCGAACGCGGCCGGGGCGTTGTTCAGCTGCCCCAGCGCGGCATCGTATTGCTTCTGGTCGAGCAAGAGGCCCGCCAGGCGCAGCCGGGCGACGGCCTGCATGGACGGGTTCTTGGTCTGGCCGGCCAGCCATTCGAGCTGCTGGCGGGCGCCGTCGACGTCCTTCTGGGCCTGCAGCGCCTGGGCCGCCACCAGCGCGCCACGGGTGGCGTAGCCGGTCGAGCCGTACTGGTCGCGCAGGGTCGCCGCGGCGGCCTTGATGCGCACCGACGAATCGGCGCCGCCCAGGCGGGCCGCGTCTTCGAGCGCCTCGAAATAACCCATGGCCTGGTTCGCCTTGTGCGACTGGTAGGCCTTCGAGCCCCACCAGCCGCCCCAGGCCACCGCCACGGCGGCCACCAGCGACAGCACCAGCGTGCCGTAGCGGGCCCACCACGCCTTGATTGCGTCGAGTTTTTCCTGTTCTTCCAGATCGTATGCCATGCCCTAACCCTTGAGATTCTTCAATACGTCGGCCAAGCCCGCCAACGGGACTTGCTGCTGCGCGGCATCGCCTTGGGCGTCGGCGCGCAGGAATTTGATGCTGGCGGTCTGCGAAGCCACTTCATCGGCGCCAAGGATAACCGCAACGCGGGCGCCGCTGGCGTCCGCGCGCTTGAATTGGGACTTGAAGCTGGCGGCGCCGGCGTGCACCACCACCGACAGGCCTGCATCGCGCAGGTCTTCGCCAACCCGGGCGGCCAGGCGCTGCGCGTCCTCGCCCTGGTGCACGACGTAGACGTCGCACTCGGCCGGGGCGTCGACCTGCACGCTCTGTTCCCACAGGTCCAGCAGGCGCTCCATGCCGATGGCGAAACCGACGGCCGGCGCGGCCTTGCCGCCCAGCAGTTCGATCAGGCCGTCGTAGCGGCCGCCGCCGCACACCGTGCCCTGGGAACCCAGGCGGTCGGTGACCCATTCGAAGACGGTCAGGTTGTAGTAGTCGAGCCCGCGCACCAGGCGCGGGTTGAGGCGGTATTCGATGCCGGCGTCGGTCAGGCGCTGGCACACGCCGTCGAAGTGGGCGCGCGACTCCTCGCCCAGGAAGTCGAACAGGCGCGGCGCGCTGTCGGCCATTTCCTGCATGGCGGGGTTCTTGGTGTCGAGCACGCGCAGCGGGTTGGTGTACAGGCGGCGCTTGCCGTCCTCGTCGAGGATGTCGACGTGCTTTTCCAGGTGCGCGATCAGGGCGGCGCGGTGCGCGGCGCGCTCGGCCGGCTGGCCCAGCGAGTTCAGTTCGAGGCGCACGTCGGTCAGGCCCAGCAGCTTCCACAGGCGGGCCAGCATGACGATCAGCTCGGCGTCCACATCGGGACCGGCGAAGCCCAGGGCCTCGACGTCGATCTGGTGGAACTGGCGGTAGCGGCCGCGCTGCGGGCGCTCGTGGCGGAACACCGGACCGATCGAGTAGACGCGCTGCGGGCGGTCGTACAGCAGATTGTGCTCGATCGAGGCGCGCACGATGCCGGCGGTCATCTCGGGCCGCATGGTCAGCGATTCGCCGTTGAGCGCATCGGTGAACGTGTACATCTCTTTTTCGACGATGTCGGTCACTTCGCCGATGCCGCGCGTGAACAGGCGCGTATGCTCAAGCACGGGCGTACGCACATTGCGATAGCCATAGCCGCGCAGCCAGCCGCGCACGATTTCCTCGAATTGCTCCCAGCGGGCGCTGGGCCCTGGCAGCAGGTCATTCATGCCGCGGATGGCGGCGACTTTCTGGAAAGCTTGAGTCATCTTGATCATGCCGCCCCGCGCGCTGGCAAGCGCGCCTCGCGGCCACACCCTTTCTTTAATGAGAGGCGAGCGCGCCATAGCGGCGCGCCACGTAGTCTTCAACGATGGCCTGGAATTCTTCGGCGATATGGTCGCCCTTCAGGGTGACCGTGCGCTCGCCGTCGACGAACACCGGCGCGGCCGGCACCTCGCCGGTGCCCGGCAGGCTGATGCCGATATCCGCGTGGCGGCTTTCGCCAGGCCCGTTGACCACACAGCCCATGACCGCGACGTTCATGCTTTCGACGCCGGGGTACTGGGCGCGCCACACCGGCATCTGCCGGCGCAGGTAGGACTGGATGCTATCGGCCAGTTCCTGGAAGAACGTGCTGCTGGTGCGGCCGCAACCGGGGCAGGCCACCACCATGGGCGTGAACGCGCGCAGGCCCATGGTCTGCAGGATTTCCTGCGCCACCACGGCTTCGCGGCCGCGGTCGCCGCCGGGTTCCGGCGTCAGCGAAATGCGGATGGTGTCGCCGATGCCCTGCTGCAGCAGCACGGCCAGCGCGGCGGTCGAGGCGACGATGCCCTTGCTGCCCATGCCGGCCTCGGTCAGGCCCAGATGCAGCGGATAGTCGCAACGCGCCGACAGGTCGCGGTAGACCGTGATCAGGTCCTGCACGTGGCTGACCTTGCACGACAGGATGATGGCGTCGCGGCGCAGGCCGAGTTCCTCGGCGCGCTGGGCGTTGGTGATGGCGGACACCACCAGCGCGTCGCGCATCACCGCCTGCGCTTCCCAGGGCTGGGCGCGGCGGCTGTTCTCGTCCATCTTGCGCGCCATCAGCTCGTGATCCAGGCTGCCCCAGTTCACGCCGATGCGCACCGGCTTGTCGTAGCGACAAGCCACCTCGATCATCTGGGCGAAGTTGTCGTCACGACGCTTGCCGCCGCCCATGTTGCCGGGGTTGATGCGGTACTTGGACAGCGCCTGGGCGCAGTCCGGGAATTGCGTCAGCAGCTTGTGGCCGTTGTAGTGGAAGTCGCCCACCAGCGGCACATCCACGCCCATGCGGTCGAGCTGCTCGCGGATCGCCATGACTTCCTTGGCGGCCTCGGGCGTATTGACGGTGATGCGCACCATCTCGGAACCGGCCAGCGCCAGTTCCTTGACCTGGATCGCCGTGGCGATGGCGTCGGCGGTGTCGGTGTTGGTCATGGACTGGACCACCACCGGCGCGTCGCCGCCGATCATGACCGTGCGGTCGCCCCACTTCACCGCCACCGAACGCGTGACGCGGCGGGAAGCCGCGCCCACTGAGGGCGGCGGCGCATCCTGGCAAGGCAGAGAGGAATCTTGCATCGGCTAAACCGGTATTTACTTGGACAGCTTGGGGAGCCAGTCGAACGCCAGCCATTGCTGCGGCAGCCAGCCCTGCCAGAAGGCGTAGGCGACGCCGGCGGCCAGCACCAGAACGATGGCGATCAGCCAGCCCCAGGAGGTCGAGGACGCGCGATCGTCATCCGCGCTCGACTGGGGAATGGAGTGCGCGGAATGCAGCGCGCCCGGGCTCAGCTTGACCGGGCCGGTGACGCGGGCCTTGGGATCGAGCGAATCGACGATGGCCTGGGAATCGGCGCCCAGCATGCGGGCGTAATTGCGGATCAGACCGCGCAGCGAGACGCCGGTGGGCAGCTCGCCCCACTGTTCGTTCTCGAGAGCCTCGATCTGCTTGGCCGAAAACTTGATGCGGCTGGACACTTCCTCGAGCGACCAGCCCTTGGACTGGCGCAGCGTGCGCAGCGCCGAGCCCACCTTGCCCGAACCCCCTGCGCCCGCGGGCGTTTCTGAAACTGCAGAAGCGATATCCTGCGTCATGCATGCACCTGTCTAATTGGTATGGTCTGGCGCTGCGCGGCGTTCCGTTCGGTAATCCGGGTACGGTCGCGCACTTCTCCGGCCAGTTGACCACAAGCGGCATCGATATCGTCCCCCCGGGTCTTGCGGACCGTCGTGATGATGCCGGCGTCCATCAGACGCTGGGCGAACACCTTGACGCGGGCCGTGGGCGAACGCTTCAGGCCGGACGCGGGGAAGGGATTGAACGGGATCAGATTGAGCTTGCAGCGGATCTGGCGTGCGATGTTTATCAGTTCCTTGGCGTGCTGGTCGGTATCGTTGATGCCGTCCAGCATGCAGTATTCAAACGTGATGAAGTCGCGCGGCGCGAAAGCCAGGTAGCGTTCGCACGCGGCCAGCAACTCCTTCAACGGGTACTTCTTGTTCAGCGGCACCAGCTCGTCGCGCAGCGCGTCATTGGGCGCGTGCAGCGACACGGCCAGTGCCACCGGACAGTCCTGCGACAGACGGTCCATCATGGGCACCACGCCCGAGGTCGACACCGTGACGCGGCGCCGCGACAGGCCGTAGGCGTTGTCGTCGAGCATCAGACGCAGGGCCGGCAGGACCTGGTCGTAGTTGAGCAGGGGCTCGCCCATGCCCATCATGACCACGTTGCTGATGACGCGGGTGTCTTCGGTGGCGCGGGCGCTTTCCAGGCGCGCGGTGCCGATGTCGGCCTCCAGCACGCGCTTGGCCCACCACAGCTGGCCGATGATCTCGCTGGTCTTGAGGTTGCGGTTGAACCCCTGGTGCCCGGTCGAGCAGAAACGGCAGTTCACCACGCAGCCGGCCTGGCTGGAGATGCACAACGTGCCGCGGTCGTCTTCGGGGATGAAGACGGTTTCGATGGCGTTGCCCTGCCCCACGTCGAACAGCCACTTGCGGGTGCCGTCGGACGAGCGTTGCTCGGTGTTGACGGCCAGCGCCTCGATGACGCAACGCGACGCCAGCTGGCCGCGGAAATCGCGGGCCAGGTCGGTCATGGCGTCGAACGAATCGGCGCCGCGCTGGTGCATCCAGCGCTGCAGCTGACGGGCGCGAAACGGCTTGCCGCCCCACTGCCCGACGAGTTCGGACAGGGCGGAGCCATCCAGCCCCAGCAGATTGATTCGTTCGACGGATTCCATGACCTGGTATTGCTATGACGCTAAAACGATTTCCGGAAAATCAACGGCTGTGGATGTTGATTTCGGGGAAGAAGAAAGCCACTTCGACAGCGGCCGTTTCCGGCGCGTCCGAGCCGTGCACGGCGTTGGCGTCGATGCTGTCGGCGAAGTCGGCGCGGATCGTGCCCGGGGCGGCCTTCTTGGGGTCGGTGGCGCCCATCAGGTCGCGGTTCTTCAGGATGGCGTCCTCGCCTTCCAGCACTTGCACGAACACGGGACCGGAGATCATGAAGTCAACCAGGTCCTTGAAGAAGGGGCGTTCCTTGTGCACGGCGTAGAAACGCTCGGCGTCGGCGCGCGACAGCTGGGCCAGGCGGGCGGCGATGACCTTCAGGCCGGCTTGTTCGAAACGGCCGACGATCTGGCCGATGACGTTCTTGGCGACGGCGTCGGGCTTGATGATCGAGAGGGTACGTTGGATGGACATGAAAAACTCCGAAAACGGATTGCTGACTGGTTTCTATGATTGCCTGGCGTGGCCTGCGCTCGTTGGTGTCACCCTTCAAGCGGCATCGCGCCATGGGCGCGCAAGCGGCTCGGAACAGCTGCGTTGACAGCGCGTTCCGGGCCGTCCCGGCCGCCTGTGCCAAGGCGGGGATTCGACACTGCCTACCCTTCGGAGTGATCCCGGGGTTGCCCCCGGGGCCGTCCCGCCTCGAGTGCTTCGCTCGGTTCATTGTGCTGAAATTCGCAGCGTTTTTTCAATGAACTTTTGGCGAAACCTCAATGAATTCAGGGACTTCTAAAAGGTTTACAGTAACCCGGTATTCTAACACGCCGATACGACCGCATTACATCTTAAAATGAGCGGTTTGCTTGCCCGTTTTCATCGACCGGGCGCCCTGTCTGCCGGAACCCTGTAATGACTCAAGCCGCTCCCCCGAACGCCGCGCCCGCCGCGACCGACTCCCCGGAACTCTCCAAGAGCTTCGAACCCGCCGAACTCGAATCCCGCTGGTACGCCGAGTGGGACAAGCGCGGCTACTTCGCCGCGGGGTCGCACGTAAAAACGGGGACGGAATCGCAACCCTACGTCATCCAGTTCCCGCCGCCCAACGTGACGGGCACGCTGCACATGGGCCACGCGTTCAACCAGACCATCATGGATGGCCTGATCCGCTACCACCGCATGCTGGGCGACGACACCGTCTTCATTCCGGGGACGGACCACGCCGGCATCGCCACGCAGATCGTGGTTGAAAGACAGCTCGACGCCCAGAAGGTTTCGCGCCACGACCTCGGCCGTGAGAAATTCCTCGAGAAAGTGTGGGAATGGAAGGAAAAGTCGGGCAGCGCCATCACCGGCCAGGTGCGCCGGCTGGGCGCCTCGGCCGACTGGCCGCGCGAATACTTCACCATGGACGAACGCATGTCGCGCGGCGTGGTGGAGACCTTCGTGCGCCTGCATAAACAGGGCCTGATCTACCGCGGCAAACGCCTGGTCAACTGGGACCCCAAGCTGCTGACGGCGGTGTCCGACCTGGAAGTCCTGTCGGAAGAGACCGACGGCCACATGTGGCACATCCTCTACCCCTTCGTCGACGGTCCGCAGACCATCGTCGACAAGGACGGCCAGACGGTCACCCTGCGCGGCATGACCATCGCCACCACCCGCCCCGAGACCATGCTGGCCGACGGCGCGCTGTGCGTGCACCCCGAAGACCCGCGCTACAAGCACCTGGTCGGCAAGGAAGTCGAACTGCCGCTGTGCGACCGCAACATCCCCATCATCGCGGATGACTTCGTCGACCCCGAATTCGGCACCGGCTGCGTCAAGATCACCGGCGCGCACGACTTCAACGACTACGCCTGCGCGATGCGCCACGACCTGCCGCTGATCGTGATCTTCACGCTCGACGCGCACATCAACGAGAACGGCCCCAAGCAGTTCCAGGGCATGGAGCGCTACGAGGCCCGCAAGGCCGTGGTCGCCCAGCTGGAAGCCGAGGGCTACCTGGTCAAGGTCGAGCCGCACAAGATGATGCAGCCCAAGGGCGACCGCACCGGCGTCGTGCTCGAGCCCATGCTGACCGACCAGTGGTTCGTCGCCATGAGCAAGCCGGCCCCCGAGGGCACGCTCAACCCGGGCAAGAGCATCACCGAAGTGGCGCTGGAAGTCGTGGCCGACGGCCGCATCCAGTTCTACCCGGACAACTGGACCACCATCTACAACCAGTGGCTCAACAACATCCAGGACTGGTGCATTTCGCGCCAGCTGTGGTGGGGCCACCAGATTCCCGCGTGGTACGCGGAAGACGGCCAGGTGTTCGTCGCCCACGACGAAGCCGAAGCCATCCAGCAGGCCCGCGCCGCCGGCGTCACCGGCGAGCTCAAGCGCGATCCGGACGTGCTCGACACCTGGTTCTCGTCGGGCCTGGCGCCCTTCACCACGCTCGGCTGGCCCGACAAGACGCCCGACCTGGA
Source organism: Achromobacter insuavis (assembly GCF_902859645.1). Taxonomy (GTDB): domain Bacteria; phylum Pseudomonadota; class Gammaproteobacteria; order Burkholderiales; family Burkholderiaceae_B; genus Achromobacter; species Achromobacter insuavis. Next base: position 153,423 of record NZ_CADIJR010000002.1, read on the forward strand.
ACGTTACCTGCCGTCCAGCGTGCTGGTCACCGGTTTCGACATCATCTTCTTCTGGGTCGCGCGCATGGTCATGCTGACCACGCACCTGACCGGCCAGATCCCGTTCAAGCACGTCTACATGCACGGCCTGATCCGCGACGCCGACGGCCAGAAGATGAGCAAGTCCAAGGGCAACACGCTCGATCCGATCGACCTGATCGACGGCATCGACCTGGAAGGCCTGGTGGCCAAGCGCACCTACGGCCTGATGAACCCCAAGCAGGCCGGCGCCATCGAGAAGGCCACGCGCCGCCAGTACCCGGACGGCATCCCCGCCTTCGGCGCCGACGCGCTGCGCTTCACCATGGCCGCCTACGCGACCCTGGGCCGCAACATCAACTTCGACCTGAAGCGTTGCGAGGGCTACCGCAACTTCTGCAACAAGCTCTGGAACGCCACCCGTTTCGTGCTGATGAACACCGAAGGCCACGACCTGACCGGTCCGGACGCGGGCGAAACCTCGTTCGTCGACCGCTGGATCGTCAGCCAGCTGCAGGCGCTGGAAGCCGACGTGGCGCGCGGCTTTGCCGACTACCGCTTCGACAACATCGCCAACGCGCTGTACCGCTACGTCTGGGATGAATACTGCGACTGGTACCTGGAACTGGCCAAGGTGCAGATCCAGACCGGCACGCCGGCCCAGCAACTGGGCACGCGCCGCACGCTGATCCGCGTGCTCGAAGGCGTGCTGCGCCTGGCCCACCCGATCATTCCGTTCATCACGGAAGAACTGTGGCAGAAGGTCTCGGTGGTGGCCGGCAAGCGCCAGGAAGGCGTGGCCGACAGCGTCAGCGTGCAGCCGTTCCCGCAGGCCAACCCGGCCGCCGTGGACACCGCCGCCGAAGCCGACGTGGCCGAGCTCAAGGCCCAGGTCGAGGCCGTGCGCGCCCTGCGCGGCGAGATGAACCTGTCGCCGGCCCAGAAGGTGCCGCTGTGCGCCCAGGGCGATGCGCCCACGCTGACGCGCAACGCCCCCTACCTGGCCGCGCTGGCCAAGCTCAGCCAGGTCGACGTGCTGGACGTCCTGCCCGACGCCGGCGCGCCGGTGCAGGTGGTCGGCGCCAGCCGCCTGATGCTGCACGTCGAGATCGACGTCGCCGCCGAACGCGTGCGCCTGGACAAGGAAATCGCGCGCCTGGAAGGCGAGATCGCCAAGGCCAACGGCAAGCTGTCCAACGCCAGCTTCGTCGAACGCGCCCCGGCCGCCGTGGTCGAGCAGGAAAAGGCCCGCGTGGCGCAGTTCGGCGAGACGCTGCAGAAGGTGCGCGAACAGCGCGGCAAGCTGGGCAATTGATCGCCTGACCCGCCGCACGCAAAAAGCCCCGGACAGGTCCGGGGCTTTTTTTCGCGGGCATCTTGCCGATGCGCATCGCGTCGGCGGGTATCGCGCCGGCCTACACGCCGCCGTCCGTCATGCGGTACCACGTGACCACCGCATTGACGTACAGGCGCCGCAACCCATACAGCGGGAACGACCTCACCGGCGACAGCGGCACCGGCAGCGCCTTGGCGTCGCCGCTGACGAGGTATTGCGCCATGGCGCGGCCCATGCTGGTCTGCAGGCCCACGCCGCGCCCCTGGCAGCCGATGTCCACCAGCAGGCCGGGCTGCGGCTCGTGCAGGTGCGGCAGGTAGTCGCGGGTGATGGCCACGCGGCCGCACCAGCGATACTCGAACGGCGTGCCGGCCACCTGCGGGAACATCTTCACCATGACGCGCTCCAGGTGAGCCCAGTCCTGCGGCCCCTTGGGCTCGCGGAACGGCCCGCGCCCGCCCATCAGCAGGCGGCCCTGGTGGTCCAGCCGGAAATAGAGCAGCAGGTTGCGGGTGTCGGAGGTGACCTGTCCTTCCGGAAAGATGCCCGCGCGCAGGCGCTCCGGCAGCGGCGTGGTGGCGACCTGGAAGGTGTTGGCGTCGATGATCGAGGTCTTCAGGCCTGGCAGCAGGTCGGCGCCGTAGGCATTTGTGCACATCACCACGCGGTCGGCGGTCACGCTGGCGCCGCCGGCGGTGGTGGCGGTCCACTTGCCGCCGTCGCGCTTGAGCCCGGTGACGGGCGTGTCGGTGTGGATCACCGCCCCCGCGTTCAAGGCGGCCCGCGCCAGGCCGCGCGCATAGCTCAGCGGCTGCACCGCGCCCGCGCGCCGGTCGATCCAGCCGCCCAGATAGCGATCGGTGCCGATCAGGCGCGCCACCTCCGCCTTGTCCAGCGGTTGCGCGTCGGCGCCATGGCGCGCCCATTGCGCGGCGCGGGCGTGCGCCAGTTCCAGCGCCGCGGGGGTGTGTGCGCCCTGGATCCAGCCGCTGCGCACGTGCGGCACGTCCATTGCGTGCCGCTCGATCAGGTTGAACACCGAATCGGCGGTGGCGCCGGCGAAGCGCACCAGGCGCTCACCGCGTTCGCCGCCGAACATCGACACCAGCGCATCGGGATCGTATTTGAGGCCGGGAATGACCTGGCCGCCGTTGCGACCCGAGCCGCCGAAGCCGATCTCGCGCGCCTCCAGCAGCACCACCCGCACGCCCTGCTCGGCCAGGTGCAGCGCGGTGCTCAGGCCGGCATAGCCGCCGCCCACCACCAGCACGTCGGCCTGCGCGGACTGCGTCAGCGGCTGCGTGTCCGGCGGCGCCGCCGCGGTGGCGGCCCAGAGCGACGGGGAAAGTGGAAACGGCGTCTGCGACATGATGGTTCCTCACATGGGATGCAGCACGCGGCGCAGGAAATCCTGCGTGCGCGGGTGCTGCGGGTGATTCAGCACTTCACGGGCGGCGCCCTGCTCCACCATCACGCCACCGTCAAAGAACATGACGCGATCGGCGACCTCGCGCGCGAAGCTCATCTCGTGCGTCACGACAACCATGGTCATGCCGGCCTCGGCCAGCTTGCGCATCACGCCCAGCACGTCGCCCACCAGTTCGGGGTCGAGCGCCGAGGTCGGTTCGTCGAACAGGATCGCCTTCGGCTGCATCGCCAGCGCCCGCGCGATCGCCACGCGCTGCTGCTGGCCGCCGGACAGCTGCGGCGGATGGGCGTCGGCCTTGTCGGCCAGGCCGACGCTGGCGAGCAATTCACGGCCGCGTTCGAACGCTTGCGCGCGCGGCTCGCCCTTCACGTAGATCGGCCCTTCCACCACGTTTTCCAGCGCGGTGCGGTGCGGGAACAGGTTGAAGCGCTGGAACACCATCGCCACCTGCGTGCGGATGGAAACGATAGAGGCCGCATCGCAGTCCACCAGCTCGCCATCCACGGTGATGCGGCCGGCGTTGTAGCGTTCCAGCCCGTTGATGCAGCGCAGGATGGTGGACTTGCCCGAGCCGGACGGCCCGATCACGCACACGACCTCGCCCTTGCTGACCTCGGCATCGATGCCCTTGAGCACCTCCAGCGACCCGAAGCTCTTGCGCACGCCCTTGAGTTCGATCATTTGGCGGCACTCCTCTTTTCCAGATGCCGCACCAGCAGGATCAGCGGCACGCACATCACCAGATACATCAGCGCCACCAGCGAGAACACGGTGGCGTTCTTGAACGTCGACACGGCGATCAGCTTGCCCTGCAGGGCGAGCTCGGCCACCGTGATGGTGGAGGCCTGCGACGAGTCCTTGAGCATCATGATCATGATGTTGCCGTAGGGCGGCAGCACGATCTTGACGGCCTGCGGCAGCACCACGCGGCGCATGGTCATGCTCCAGCTCATGCCCATCGCCATGGCCGCCTCGATCTGGCCGCGGTCGATGGCCTCGATGCCGGCGCGGAAGTTCTCGGCCTGGTAGGCCGAGTAGGCAATGCCCAGGCCGATGATCGCGGCCTGCACCGCCGTCAGCGCGATGCCCATGTCCGGCATCACGAAGTAGATGTAGAACAGCAGCACGATGATCGGGATGCCGCGCAGCAGGTTGATCACGCCCGCGCTGAACTTGGACAGGTATTTGTTGCCGGAGACCCGCATCAGCGCCCACACCAGTCCCAACACCGTGGACAGGACCAGCGACCCGAGCGTCACCAGGATGGTGAGCTTGGCCCCCTGCAACAGGATCGGCAGGTATTCCGCCGCGTCTTTGAAGAATTCCGTCATGACTCGATTCACCCCAACTGGGCCGCCTCCGGAAACCCGGGTCGCGGCCGGTCCGCGCGCCAGGGCGCGCAGTCCGGGCGGACGCCTGTCGCGGCGCCGCGCCCGCCATCAAACGGGCGTCAGCCGCCCAGCCCCCACTTCTTCAGGATCTGGTCGATGGCGCCATCGGCCTTCAGCTTGGCCAGCGCCTTGTTGATGCGTTCGAGCAAGGCGGTATCGTCCTTGCGCGTGGCCAGGCCCAGGCTGCCCATGACGGTGGGCTGGTAGGACTGCGCCATCTTCAGGTTGGGATAATTGCCCTGGGTCAGGATGTACGCGGCGATCGGGTAGTCCATGAAGCCGCCCTGGATGCGGCCGGCATTGGCGTCGCGCATCATGTCCGGCGGGTTGTCGTAGAGCTTCACTTCCTTGAACACGCCGCTCTTCTGGATCGGCTCGACGAAGGCGGTGCCGACCTGCACGCCGACCGTCATGCCCTGCATGTCGGCGAAGGACTTGTATTCCTTGTTGTCGCTCTTGAGCACCATCAGGCCTTCGCCATAGCGATAGACCGGCTCCGAGAAACTCACTACCTGCTGGCGCTGCGGCGTGATGAACATGGCCGCCGAGACGATGTCGATGCGCTTGGAGGTCAGCGAGCCGATCAGCGCTGAAAACGCCATGGGTTCGATCTGCACCTCGAAACCGGCCTCCTTGCCGACCGCCTTGACGATGTCGACCATCACCCCCTCGATGGAATTGGTCTTGGTGTCGAGAAAGGTGAACGGACTGCCGGTGGGCGTGGACCCCACCTTCAACACCGTCTGGGCCTGCGCGGCCGTGGCCGTGGACAATGCTGCGAATACAGAGACAACCAGAGTCTTGAATTTCATGACATTTCCTCATCTAGGCAAAGAGTTCCGGAACGTGCCCGGAAGGCGGATGATCCCCAGTGTCATCGCGCCCATTCACTGCCCGCGCGCTCAAGGCGGCGGTTGCGTCACATCCCCCGCGGCTTGATTGATATTCGAGATGGCCCAGATGACCTCGGTCGCCTGCAAGCCGGGATTGCGCCAGCGCCGCGGCGTGCTGCTGGCATAGCAGAAGCTGTCGCCTTCCTTGAGCAGCACGACGCGGTCGCCCACCCAGAGTTCGAGCGTGCCCTTGAGCACCACGCCGATCTGCTCGCCCTGCCCGGTCACGAACAGCTCGTTGCCGGTCGAGCCGCCAGGCTCGATGGTGGCGCGGCACAGGTCCATGCTGCGGCACGCGGGCGGCGTGTACATCTCCTTGACGATGCCCTTCTCGCGCAGGTCGATGTAGCGGTGCGTGCCGGCGCGGGCGACGCGGCCGCCGTCCTCGCCTTCGGTGTGTTCGGCGTTGCGCAGCAAGGCGTTGACCGACACCCCGAACTCGCGCGCCAGCTGGTGCAGCGTCTTGACCGACGCCGAGCTCAGGCCGCGCTCGATCTGGCTTAGCAGGCCCACCGACATGGCGCAGGCCTGCGCCACGTCCGCCAGTGAGCGGCCGTGCTGCTTGCGCAATTGGCGCAGTTGCTGGCCCAGCCACATGTCGACGGCGGATTCGGGACGGCCCGCCGCCAGCGCTGGCCTGGACAGCGCGTCGGCATCACGCGGCACGGGAGAGGATCGGCTCATATGAAAATTTCATTTTTATGTAATTTTCAATACTAAGGAGCGAGGCGAGCCGCTACAACCTAGGAGCATCCCTAGGCCGCCTGGGTCCTGGAAAAAGGGAAAAGACTTGCGGACAAGGTCCGCACGACGGATGGCAAGACGGCGGGAGGCGCTCTTGGAACCTGGACAGATAGGGGCGGTCGCGGACTATCGCGCGCCGGATCGAAGCGCGGGATTTGCGGCCTGGCGCGAAGCCGGCAGATGCGCCGGCCGGCTCAGGAAGCCTTGGGTTTGGATCCGCGGCGGCGCTTGGCGGGCAGCGGCGGCAACGGCTCGCCGGCCAGCTCGGCCAGGAAGCGCTCGTCGGCCAGCGACAGCCAGCCCTGGGCGCGGGCCGATTCGATCAGCTCGGGACGCCGCGCAACGGTCAATGCCAGCGAGCGTTCCCGGCGCCAGCGCGAGATGTTGGCATGGTGGCCGCTGAGCAGCGGCGCCGGCACGGGCGCGCCCTCGTAGACTTCGGGGCGCGTGTAATGCGGGCTGTCCAGCAGGCCGGACAGCGTGTCGTTGAAGGAGTCCTGCAACGCGGAGTCGCCGTCGTTCAGCACGCCCGGCAACAGGCGCACCGCGGCGTCGATCACGGCGAGCGCCGCGATCTCACCGCCGGACAACACGAAGTCGCCCAGCGAGATTTCGTGCGTGACGCAGCGCTCGATGAAGCGCTGGTCGACGCCTTCGTAGCGACCGCAGATGAGAATCAGGCCGTCGCTGGCGGCCAGCGCCTCGGCGCCGGCCTGGTCGTAACGCTTGCCCACGGGCGCGAGCAGCGCCACCGGGGCCGGCCCCAGGCCTTGGGCCGCGCGCGCCGCCTGGGCGGCATTGACGGCGGCTTCCAGCGGAGCCGCCATCATCACCATGCCGGGGCCGCCGCCATAAGGGCGGTCGTCCACGGTACGGTGGGGATCACTGGTGAAATCACGCGGATTCCAGGCATGCAGGGCCCACCGGCCCTGGGCATGGGCCCGGCCGGTGACGCCCAGGTCGCGCACCACCCCGAACATCTCGGGAAAGAGTGTCACGACATCGATGCGCATCAGAGATCCGCGGGCCAGTCGCTATCGATGCGGCGCGCGGCCAGATCGACGGCTTGGATGTGCGCGCGCACGAACGGAACGAGCATTTCGGCGGGCTTTCCCTTGGCGTTCAGGAGAGGTTCGGGGCCGTCGGCTCCGACCTTCTGGCACAAGACTTTCAAGACGGCGTGAGCGCCGTTATCCAGGACCTCGTCCACCACGCCGATGAGCGCGGCATCGCCATTCGCCGTGGTGTACAGCGAACAGCCAATGAGATCGACCCAGTAGTATTCGTCTTCTTCGGGCGCGGGGAAGGAACCCCGCGGCGCCTGCACGGAAAAACCGCGCAGCGCTTCGGCCTGGTCACGGTCGGCGATGCCGGCCAGCTGGGCCACCACGGTGGCCCCCTGCGAACGGACTTGCACGACCTTGTATGCGACAGGCGCAGACGCGACAGCGCCCCGCGCCAATTCAGGCACAGGGCGAGTCAACCACCATTGAGAAGCTGAGAGCAGCACTTCGGCATTGGCCGAATGCGGCTGCACCTTGACCCAGCCTTTCACACCGTAGGCCGCACTGATGCGACCCAGCTCGATCAAGTCCGCAGGCGCCGCGTTGGAATGTGCGGCATCAGACATGTATCGGGCTATCGGTTTCGTACAGCGTAGCTAGAAACTAGCAGGGTTCAGGCGTGCGACGCGGGCATTAAGCCGCGGCGGAAACCTTGGCCGAGTAGTCCTTGACCAGGCGCTCGACGGCCGGCGACAGCTGGGCGCCGTTGCTGGTCCAGTGTTGCACGCGATCCAGCGCGATGCGCAGGTTTTCCGCGCCTTCGTTGCCGACGGGGTTGTAGAAACCCACGCGCTCGATGAAACGGCCGTCGCGACGGTTACGCGAATCGGTGGCCACCAGGTTGTAGAACGGACGCTTCTTGGACCCACCGCGGGCCAGGCGAATCACCACCATAGGTAATCCCTTGAATTAGTTGTGAAAAACGGGAAATTCTAGCACTTAAACAAGCCGGCTGGCAAATGCCCGTGCTGAATATCGGGAGACGCGGCGTGATTTATACGCGAAAACACCACATATGCACCACATACGGGTATTCTACAAAATCCGGGCCGGAGCCCGCCGCAGACAGAGTGTAGCCCGTCACGGGCCGCTGTGCCGCGCCGAGGCGCAGGAAGATCGCCCGGCGGCGTTTCCATCCGGAACGCGCCGCCGGACCGGCGCCCTTGGCAAGTGCGTGTGAAGCATTTCCCCGATTGGAGAGATCGGAATGTCATCCTGCGCCACATCCGCAAGCCCGCCTCCCCTGGCCGCGCCGCAACGGCGCCGCCCTTCTCCGCCCTCGCGTCCCCCGCGCCTGCGCAAACGTCCCCGGTTTCTCGGCGACTGATCGCACCCCTTTTTTCCCGCGTTTTCCCCCAACTTCCTCTACCGGAGGGTGCTGCACCATGAAGAACCGTAAAACTGTCTTCACCCCTGTCGCGCGCCTGGCGGCAACAGGGCTGCTGGCGGGCATGCTGGCGCTGCCGATGGCGGCCCAGGCCCGGGTGGTCGGCGCCGCGCTGACCACCGCCACCGGCAAGGTCACCGCGGTGGACCCCGCCACCCGCACCATCACCCTGCAGGGCGCCAACGGCAATGTGGTGGATGTCCAGGCGGGCCCGGAAGTGCGCAATTTCAAGCAGATCAAGCCGGGCGACTCGCTGACGCTGGACTATTACGAGTCGGTGGCCGTCGATGTGCGCCCGGCCGGCTCGGGCGCCCCCGAAGTGGTCACCCAGACCGCTGGCACGCGCAGCGCCAAGGGAGCCAAGCCGGGCGGCGCGGTCGGGCGGCAGACCACCATCACCGCCGAGATCTGGCACATCAACAAGAGCGCCAATCTCGTCACCCTGAAGGGCCCGCAGGGCGCGCTGCGCACGATCCAGGTGCAGGATCCGGCAATGCAGGCGCGCCTGGCGAAACTGAAGGAAGGCGATCTGGTGGACTTCACCATCACGCAGGCGGTGGCGGCGGCCATCCATAAATAGACGGCGCGGCGCGCAGACGCGCGCCATCGCGCCAAACAAAAAGGCCAGCCCGGAAAGGCTGGCCTTTTTCATGGAGCGCCGGATCAGCGGCGGCGCAGGTAATGCACGCCGCGACCATCGGCCTCGTGTTGCGCGACCAGCACGTTGCCGGTCTGGCGGGCGAACGCCTGGAAGTCGCGGATGGCGTTGCGGTCGGTGGTCAGGACGCGCAGCACCTGGCCGCTTTCCATCTGCGCCAGGGCCTTCTTGGCGCGCAGGATCGGCAACGGGCAGGTCAGGCCGCTGGCGTCGACGTCCTGGTCGAAGGACGGCGCCGGCACGGCCGGCGCGGCGTCCAGATCAGAGGCGCTCATCGACCCACTTCTGCACGCTGGCGATCGCGGCGGGCAATGCCGCCAGATCGGTGCCGCCGCCCATGGCCATGTCCGGACGGCCGCCGCCCTTGCCGCCCACCTGGCTGGCGACGAAGCCCACCAGGTCGCCGGCCTTGATGCGGTTGGTCAGGTCGGCCGTGACGCCGCCGACGACGCTGATCTTGCCGTCGGCCGAGCCGGTGGCCAGCAGCACCACGGCGGGCTTGAGGCGGTCCTTCAGGTTGTCGACCATGCCGCGCAGGGCCTTGGGATCGACGTCGCCGATGCTGGCGGCCAGCAGCTTGATGCCCTTGACCTCGACGGCCGCGGAGCTGGCCAGGTCGTTGCCGGCGCTGGCGGCGAGCTTGCTGCGCGACTGCTCCAGGTCTTTTTCGAGCTGCTTGACCTGGTCCTGCACCTGCGAGATGCGGGCCGGCAGGTCGGCGGGCGTGCTGCGCAGCATGCCGGCCACCTGGGCCAGCAAGGCGCTCTGGTTCTGCACCCAGGCCAGGGCGTTGTCGCCCGTAATGGCCTCGATACGGCGCACGCCGGCGGCCACGCCGCCTTCGGACACGATCTTGAACAGGCCGATGTCGCCGGTGCGGCCGACGTGGGTGCCGCCGCACAGTTCGCGCGAGAAGCCGATGTCGAGCACGCGCACGGTGTCGCCGTACTTTTCGCCGAACAGCGCCATGGCGCCGCCCTTGACGGCGTCATCGTAGGCCATGACCTGGGCCACGGTGGGCTGGTTGGCGAGGATCTCGGCGTTGACGATGGCCTCGACGCGGGCGATCTGCTCGGCCGTCAGGGGCGCGTCCTGCGCGAAGTCGAAACGGGTCTTGTCGGGATCGACCAGCGAGCCGCGCTGCTGCACGTGCGCGCCCAGCACCTGGCGCAGAGCCTTGTGCATCAGGTGGGTGGCCGAGTGGTTGCGCACGGTGCGGGCGCGGCGCACCGCGTCCACGCGCGCCAGCACGGTGTCGCCCACCGCCAGCTTGCCCTCTTCGAGCGTGCCGTGATGGCCGAACACGCCCGATTGGATCTTGAGCGTGTCGCCCACGGCGAAGCGCACGCCGGCGGCCTCGAGCAGGCCGGTGTCGCCGACCTGGCCGCCGGACTCGGCGTAGAACGGGGTGGCGTCCAGCACCACCACGGCGCTCTGGCCGGCCTGCACCTGTTGCACCTGGGTGCCGTCGACGTACAGGGCCGTGACCTTGACGTTGTCGAGTTCGAGCTTCTCGTAGCCCTCGAAGCGCGTTTCCGCGCCTTCGTAGCTCAGGCCCTCGGCCATCTTGAACTTGCCGGCGGCGCGCGCCTGGTCGCGTTGGCGTTCCATGGCGACTTCGAAGCCGGCCATGTCGACGTCGACTTCGCGTTCGCGGCAGATGTCGGCGGTCAGGTCGACCGGGAAGCCGTAGGTGTCGTACAGCGTGAACAGCGTGGTGCCGTCCAGCTGGCCGCCCTTGGGCACGTTGGCCAGCGCGCCGTCGAGGATGCGCATGCCGTGTTCCAGCGTTTCGCCGAAGCGTTCTTCTTCCTGCTTGAGCACCTGCGCCACGCGCTCGGCGGTGGCGGCCAGCTCGGGATAGGCCTCGCCCATCTCGGCGACCAGGTCGGGCACCAGGCGGTGGAAGAACGGCTTGGTCTGGCCCAGCTTGTAGCCATGGCGCAGCGCGCGGCGCACGATGCGGCGCAGCACGTAGCCGCGGCCTTCGTTGCTGGGGATGACGCCGTCGACGATCAGGAACGAGCAGGCGCGGATGTGGTCGGCGATGACCTTGAGCGAATTGTTTTCCAGGTCCTTGATGCCGGTTTCGCGCGCGGCGGCGGCGATCAGGTGCTGGAACAGGTCGATTTCGTAGTTGGAGTGGACGTGCTGCAGCACGGCCGCGATGCGCTCCAGGCCCATGCCGGTATCGACACAGGGGCGCGGCAGGCGCGGCATGTTGCCGGCGGCGTCGCGCTCGAACTGCATGAACACCAGGTTCCAGATCTCGATGTAGCGGTCGCCGTCTTCCTCGGGCGATCCCGGGGGGCCGCCCCAGATCTCGGGGCCGTGGTCGTAGAAGATTTCCGAGCACGGGCCGCAGGGACCGGTGTCGGCCATCTGCCAGAAGTTGTCCGACGCGTAGCGGGCGCCCTTGTTGTCGCCGATGCGGATGATGCGCTCGGTCGGCACGCCGACTTCCTTGGCCCAGATGTCATAGGCCTCGTCGTCTTCCTGGTAGACGGTGACCCAGAGCTTGTCGGCGGGCAGCTTGTAGACCTGCGTCAGCAGTTCCCAGGCGTACTGGATGGCGTCGCGCTTGAAGTAGTCGCCGAAGCTGAAATTGCCCAGCATTTCGAAGAACGTATGGTGGCGGGCGGTGTAGCCCACGTTCTCCAGGTCGTTGTGCTTGCCGCCGGCGCGCACGCTGCGCTGCGACGACGTGGCGCGCGTGTACGACCGCGATTCCTTGCCCGTGAAGACGTCCTTGAACTGGACCATGCCCGAATTGGTGAAAAGCAGGGTCGGATCGTTGCCCGGCACGAGCGACGACGAAGGGACGATGGTGTGTCCCTTGGACTTGAAGAATTGCAGGAACTGCTGGCGAATCTCGGAGGATTTCATCGTGGATGAAGCAGAATTTAGGCGAATCTTTGATTATAGAGGGTTGTCGGCGCCTTGCACCGTCGGGGACGACCCGCAGGCGCCGCGGCCTTCCCGGGGCAGGCACGACGCGCGGCGCGCCCGCGCCGCCAGGCGGCCGCCGCGGAACGCCAGGTCGTCCCAGCGGCCGGCCAACACCACGTAGGGATCGCGCCGCGCATAAGGCAGGACCCGCTCGCCGGCGGCATCGACGCCAAAAATGGCCGGCACCGGCTGGCCCGGCGCGAATTGCAGCCAGGTTTCGCGGCCGTCGTCGAACACCTGCATCGGCGCCACCGCCGGATCGCCGGACAGCCGCCAATCGAAATCGTACGCCCGCGACGCGGCCCCGGCCGCCCGCCAGGACGCGCCGGCGGCCGGCCGCGCGGACGGCCACGCCGCGCATCCGGCCAGGCCCGCCAGCCCCGCCGCCAGGAAGAATCTTCGTATCATCCGCGCCACCTTCGCAAAGACGGCGGCCCGGAAGCGGGCCGCAACGCCATCATGGTGCAGGCGCGCGGGCAATCCTCACAGATCGGCATGTACGCAGGGAGCAATCGATCCCGCTCACGCCGGCGCCACGCAACCGCGCCGCCCCCCCCTCCCCGCCGGCCGCGCCCATGAAAAAAAGCCCGGTTCGGAAACCGGGCTTTCGGGGAGCCAGGCGGCGCCGCGGCGCCTGCCTGGCGAGGCCTGCGATCAGCGCTGCGTGGCGATGGCGCGGGCCTGGTTGGCGGCGTTGTTCAGGGCCGACACCGGCGGCGTCTTGCCTTCCAGCGCGTCGTTGAGCTGCTGGTTGAACACGGGCTCGATGCGGTCGTAGTTGGCCATGCGGAAGCCGCGGCTGTTGGCGACCGGGCGGGTGCTCATCGAGGCCACCACGGCTTGCGCGCCGGGGATGCTCTTGTAGAACGACACGTCCGAGGCGCGGAACGCGGCTTCGGTCAGCGGCAGGTAGCCGGTGCGCTGGTGCCATTCCGCCGCGATCACGGGCTTGGACAGCCAGGCCAGGAACTGCGCCGTGGCCTTTTCCTCGTCCTTCGGACGGCCATCCAGCGCCCACAGGGCCGAACCGCTCACGAAGGGCTGGCCGCCGGTCTGGGTGGCCTGGTCGTAGTAAGGCAGCGGCGCCACGCCGAAGGCCAGCGACTTGGTGTTCAGGAACTGGCCGAACGAACCCGAGTTGCCGGTCAGCACCGCGCACTCGCCCTTGGCGAACAACTTGTCTGCGCTGTTGTCGGCGGTGTGCGCCATGAACAGCAGCGAACGCTTCCAGCTGACCATCAGCGAGATGTGGCGCATGTAGAGCGTGTCGAACTGCATCGCCGGCGCCGCGCTCTTCTTGGTGACCGCGTCCAGGCCGTTGTTGTTGCTGGTGTACAGCTGGTTGTTCACCGGCGCCAGGTTTTCCAGGTGGACCGAGACCTGGTCGCTGGAGGCGTAGGGACAGTCGAGGTCGGCGACGTCGCGCAGCTTCAGCAGCTCGGCCTGCAGGCCGGTCCAGGTGCGGGCGGGCTTGTTGGGATCGAGGCCGGCTTTCTTGTAGGCGGCGGTGTTGTAGAACATCACCGGCACTTCGGCCATCCACGGGAAGGCCAGCAGGCGGCCCTTGCCGTCGCGGATGAAGCTGCTGGTGGCCGGCACGAACCAGTTCAGGTCCTTGATCGGATACTTGGCCAGCAATTCGTACATCGGCAGGATGGCCTTGTGTTCGGCCACGACTTCCGGCGAGTGGTTGTCGTTCAGCTGCACCAGGTTGGGGGCCTTCTTGGCCTTGACCGCGGCGGTGGCTTCCTGCTGCAGTTGCGCCTGCGAGGCGAAGGCGCGCAGGGTCACTTTGACCTGGTCCTGCTCCTTGTTGTACTGCTTGGCCAGCTTTTCGAATTCGGCCTTGTTGGCGTCCGGCAGCGTGTGCCAGACCTGGATTTCGACGGGCGCGGCATGGACCGCGCCCGCGACCGCCATGGCGGCGCCAAAGACCCATGTGCGCCGGCTGGCGAACATCGCGCGGGCAATGCCCGCCAATTGCAATTTCTTCATAGGTTCATAGACCAAGAAAAGGGAATTCCGGTTCTGGACGACGTCCGCTCAGCAGGTCGGCCAGTGCCCGGCCCGAGCCGACGCCCATCGTCCAGCCGAGAGTACCGTGTCCGGTATTGATATACAAATTGGGAATGTGACTGCGGCCGATGATGGGCACGTTCGAGGGAGTGGACGGGCGCAGGCCCGACCAATAGCTGACGCGCTCGAAATCGAGCGCGTCGGGAAAGAGTTCGCGGGCCAGCCGCGTCATGGCTTCGCAGCGGCCGGTGTTCAGGCCGCGCGAATAGCCGGACAGCTCGGCCGTGCCGGCCATGCGCAGGCGATCGCCCAGGCGCGAGAACACCACCTTGTGGCTGCTGTCGGTCAGGCTGACCGTGGGCGCGCCGCCGGGGTTCAGGACCGGGAAGGTGGCCGAATAGCCCTTGGCCGGATAGACGTTGCACGGGATGCCGAGCGGACGCAGCAGCGACGGGCTGAAGCTGCCCATGGCCACCACGTAGGCGTCGGCCGCCAGGGTGCCGTAGCGGCCGTCGGGCTCGATCAGTTCGACGCCGCTGACGGCGCCGGCCTGGGTGATGAGCCGGGTGACGCGGGTGCTGTAGCGGAATTCGACGCCGGCGCGCGCGCAGCGCTCGGCCAGCGCGACGGTGAACAGGTGCACGTCGCCGCTTTCGTCCTCGGGGGTGTAGTCGCCGCCGACGATGGTGTTGCGATGCGGCGCCAGGGCCGGCTCGATGGCGATGACCTCGTCCGTGGACACGACGCGGCGCTCAACGCCGAAGTCGCGCATCAGGCCCGCGGCGCGCTGCGAGTTCTCGAATTCGTGCTGGTCGCGGTAGAAATTCAGGATGCCGCGCTCGAGGTGGTCGTATTCGATGCCCAGCTCGGCGCGCATGCCGCGCAGCGTGGCGCGGCTGTATTCGGCCATGCGGACCATGGCGCGGATGTTCGGCGCCAGCCGGCCCGGCAGGCATTCGCGCAGGAAGGCCAGGCCCCACATCCACTGGCGCCAGTCCAGCTGCGGGCGGAACAGCAGCGGCGCGTTGTCCTGGAACATCCACTTGAGCAGTTTCAGGGGCGCCTGAGGATTGGCCCACGGCTCGGCGTAGGAGACGGAGATCTGCGCGCCGTTGGCCAGGCTGGTTTCCTGGGCGGGTCCGGTGCAGCGGTCGATGACCACGACGTCGTGGCCCGCCTGGCTGAGCCACCAGGCGCTGGAGATTCCGATGATGCCGCTACCCAATACCGCTACTTTCATGCCCGCATTGCTCCCTGCCGGCCCACTGAGCCCGCGGACACGATGCCCGCGTCCCGTGGCAAGCCGCTGCCAAGATGACACCGCAGTTTACCCCGCCGCCCCGCCCCCGCCTACGGCCGACTCCATCAAAAAAAGGGAAGGAACCCGCCGTGGCCGGATTCCTTCCCTTTCGGATCATGCGCCGCCCTGCTGGATTCAGGTCGCGGCCTTCGCCTGGTCGGCCTCGGACGTGAAGGCGTCGGCGTAGAACTCTTCCGGCGGCAGGCCGCGCTGGGCGCTGAATTCGCGCCGCGCGGCGTCGACCATGGGAGGCGCGCCGCAGGCGTAGACCTGGTGGCCCGACATGTCGGGGATGTCCTGCAGCACGGCCTCGTGGACGAAGCCGTCGCGGCCGTTCCAGCCGTCTTCCTCGAGCGCGTTCGACACCACCGGCACGTAGCGGAAGTCCGGCAGGTCGCGGGCCCACGACTGCGCCAGTTCATCCATGTACAGGTCGCGCGGGCGGCGGCCGCCCCAGTACAGCGAGACCGGACGGCGGATGTTCTTGTGGATCATGTGCTCGACGATGGCCTTGACCGGCGCGAAGCCGGTGCCGCTGGCCAGCAGGATGACCGGCTTGTCGCTGTCTTCACGCAGGAAGAACGAACCGAACGGGCCTTCCAGGCGCAGGATCTCGCGCTCTTTCATCTGGGTGTCGCCGGCGCCGAACACGTGGTCGGTGAAGACGCCGCCCGGCATGTGACGGATGTGCAGTTCCAGCGGGCTGCCGGTGTGCGGCGCGCCTGCCATGGAATAGCTGCGGCGGCGGCCGTCCTTGAGGATGACCTCGATGTACTGGCCGGCGTAATAGCGGAACTGCTCCGAGGCGGGCAATTGCAGCTTGAGCACGGTCACGTCCGGCGCCGCGCGCTCCATGGTCTGCACGCGCGAAGGCAGCTTGCGGATCTGGATGTCGCTGGCCAGGCGCACTTCGGTGGACTCGACCACCAGGTCGGACGCGGGCCGGGCCTGACAGAACAGGGTGTAGCCGTCGGCCAGTTCCTCGGGCGAGAGGATCTGCGCGGGGTACTGGCCGGCGTCGAACTCCCCGGACACCACTTTGCCCTTGCAAGTGGAGCAGGCGCCGTTGCGGCAGCTGTAGGGCAGCACGATGCCCGCGGCCAGGGCGCCGTCGAGCACGGTCTGGCCGGGCTCGACCGGGAATTGATGCTTGCTGGGTTGAATGATGACCTGGAAGCTCATGATGAAACGGATCAGGGTTGACGGCGCGCCACGCGGCGCGCCGCCCGGCCCGGCCTCAGGCCGGGAACTTGCGGATTTCCTTGACGCGGTTGGCGTCGTCCACCAGCACGACCTGCGGCTTGTGGGTGGCGGATTGCTCTTCCGACATCGGACCGTAGGTGCAGATGATCATCAGGTCGCCGACCTGCGCCCGGCGCGCGGCCGCGCCATTGAGCGAGATGATGCCGCTGCCGCGGGCCGCCTTGATGATGTAGGTATCGAAGCGTTCGCCATTGTTGATGTTGTAGAGCTCGATGCGTTCGAACTCGCGCATGCCGGCAGCGTCCAGCAGGTCTTCGTCGATGCCGCAAGAACCCTCGTAGTGGAGGTCGGCTTCGGTGACCGTGACGCGGTGCAGCTTTGCCCGCAGCATGATGCGTTGCATGATGGGAATATCCTGGTTTCGCGTGCCGGAACGCGAAGTGATGCGATAAATGTGAAAACACCCGCGGATGGCGCGCACCTGCGGGCATGCAGCCCGACGACACCCGGTTTTGCCGTCGGAAGCCGGTATTCTATAATTTTTGCCGCGACGGGACGGCCCGTTGCTGCGTCCGCCGCCACATGGCGGCATTTGCCATCGGCAACGGCGGCATTGGCCATTGCCGGCAACGCATCAATCCGGGGACGACCCCTCTCAAGTAGGAGTCGTCATGACCTGGATCATCCTTGTGCTGGCCGGCCTGTTCGAAATCGTCTGGGCCGTCGGCCTCAAATACACCCATGGCTTCACGCGCCTGATGCCGTCCCTGGTGACGGTGGGCGGCATGCTCATCAGCTTCTGGCTGCTGGCGCTGGCCATGAAGACGCTGCCGCTGGGCACCGCCTACGCGGTGTGGGTCGGCATCGGCACCGTCGGCGCCTTCGTGGCCGGCATCATCCTGTTCGGGGAATCCATCAGCTGGCTGCGCATCGCCAGCGTCACGCTGATCGTGCTGGGCCTGGTCGGCCTGAAGCTGTCGTCGGCCTGAGGGTTGGACGCCTGATTCCCACGGCCCCGGCCTCGCGCCGGGGCGCGGCGGGCTAGAAATCCAGTTCGATCTCGACCCCGTCGCCCACCTTCAGGCGCGCGCCGGCCGGCGCGTCGACAATGGCGTTCTGGCCGAACACCACGCCGATATCCAGATTGCGGTAGCCCGCCAGCGTGCGGCCGGGCTCGTCGTGCTGCACGGCGGTGCGCTGGTCGATGTCGGGAATCGAGCAGCGCGTGCACGGCTTGACGAACGCCATGCTGACCGCGCCGGTCGTGATCATGGCGGTGTGGTCTTCCTCGAAGGCCTCCCACTCGCCCTGCACCACGATGTTGGGCCGGAAACGGTCCATCGGCACCGGCGCCACGCCCTTGGCCCGCAGGCGGGCGTTCAGGTCGTCCAGCGAGGCCTGGTTCGCCACCAGCAGCGGAAAGCCGTCGGCGAAGCCGAAGAAATGATCGCCCCCGAACACGTCGGCCAGGTCGGGATGGCCGGCGGTCCACTTGTCCACCCATTCGGGCTTGGCGGGCCGCGCCGCCGCGGCATCCACCTTGTACAGACGGCAAGGCGTCTTGAGAAAATCGGAACACCATTGCGCCGCGGCCTCGCTTTCGCGGCGCGCGTCGAGCGTGTCCTTCCAGACGCCGACCGTCTCCACGCCCGGCTGCAGGGCCGATCCATCCAGCGGCACCTCCAGGTCGGGCATGCCGGGCGCCGACAGGCGCAGCGCGTCGGCGGTGAGCGCCGTGCGGATCAGCGCCATGGCGGACCACTGGCGCTGCGTCATGAACTGGCCGTCGGCCGACACCAGCATCCAGCGGCGATCGTGCGCCAGCCCGGCGCGGTCCACCGGCGATTCGGCCAGGTCGATGCCGGCGCAGGATTTGACCGGGTAGATATGCAGGCTGAGGATGCGGGCGGACATGGCGGCGGATGCGGGCGTGGCGGGGAGCCAGAGCATAGCGGATGGCCAGCGAAAAGCCCAGGCCGGGGGCCTGGGCTTGAGTGGCGTGCGAGGGACGGCGCCACACCGCCCCCGCCGTGACGCGTCAGCCGCCGACCAGCTTGAGCGTATCCAGCGGCGTCACCGCCTTGAACGCCTTGCGCGTGGCGATGTGCTCGGGACGCGGGGTCAGGCCGTACTTGGGCGGCTCCAGCGTGTTTTCCATGCTGTTGTAGACCATGAACACATTGGCGCGCGGCCACGGCGAGATGTTGCTGTTGGAGCCGTGCATGGTGTTGCAGTCGAAGAACACCACCGAGCCCGCCTTGGCGGTCATGGTGCGGATGCCGCCCTGCTCGACCAGCAGTTGCAGGCTGACCGGATCCGGCACGCCGTACTCCTGCTTCTTGAGCGACTGCTTGTAGTGGTCGTTGGGCGTTTCGCCGACGCACGAGATGAACTGTCGGTGCGACCCCGGCACCAGCATCAGCGGGCCGTTGCAGTCATTGTTCTCGGTCAGCAGCACCGAGCAGCTCAGCGCGCGCATCGACGGCATGCCGTCTTCCACGTGCCAGGTCTCGAAATCCGAGTGCCAGTAGAACTCCTTGCCCTTGAAGCCGGGCTTCATGTTGGCGCGGGACTGGTGGATGTAGACCTCGGACCCCAGGATCTGGCGCGCCACGTTGACCAGCCGCGGATCACGCACCAGGCGCGCCAGCACGGGGTTCAGCACGTGCACCATGAAAATGGAGCGCACGGCGTTGCTGCCGGGCTCGGTGATCGACTCTTCGCGGCGGATGATCGACGGGTCGCGCGTCATGCGCTCGACCTCGGCCGACAGCGCCCGCACTTCGGCGTCGGAGAACAGGTCCTCCAGCAGCAGGAAGCCATCGCGCTCGTAGCTGCCGATCTGCTCGCCGCTCAGGGCGTTGGCGTAGTTGCCTTCTTCATAGACCACCGGATCCTGGCGGGAAATGATGGCGGAACTTCGATCCGTACGGGAGGCGTACGGATCCTGCGCAGGTGAGATCATGCGAACCTCCTTGTATCAGGCCGCTTGGGCTTCGGCTTCAGGCAGGGCGTAGACGCCCTCTTTGTCGTGCACTTCCTGGCCGGTCAGCGGCGGGTTGAAGACGCAGATGACGCGCAGCGGCTCCTTGCCGCCGCACAGCCAGTGCTCGTCATGCTCGTTCAGGGCGTAGACCACGCCGGGGCCCAGCTCGTACTTCTTGCCGTCGGCAATCGTCTCGATGGAGCCGTCGCCCTCGATGCACCACACCGCTTCCAGGTGGTTCTTGTAGTGGATGTGGGTGCGGCCGCCCGGGAAGATGGTGGTCTCGTGGAAGGAAAAGCCCATCCCGTCCTTCTTGAGCAGCACGCGGCGGCTGACCCAGGTGTCGGTGCGGACTTCGTCGGCGGTGCCGATCACATCTTTGACATTGCGTACGATCATTGACGTTTTCCTCCAAATTTCAGGATGCGGGCGGACTGCCCCTCTTCGGCCAGCGCGTCGGCCACGCTCGCCTCGATCACGTCCAGGCCCTTGGACAGCAGGTCTTCCTCGATGGTCAGGGCCGGCAGCAGCTTGAGCACTTCGTCGTGCGCGCCCGAGGTCTCGATGACCACGCCGCGCTTGAAGGCGTTGGCGGCGATGCGGTTGGACAGCGCCGGGGTGGCGTTGCTGACCAGGCCCTGGATCAGGCCGCGGCCGCGCACCGACAGGCCGGCGTTGGGATAGCTGTGCACCAGGTTTTCCAGCCAGTCGCGCACCAGGCGCTCCTTGCGCTGGATCTCGGCGGTGAACGCGGTGTTGGCCCAGTAGGTTTCCAGCGCCTGGGTGGCGGTGACGAACGCCAGGTTGTTGCCGCGGAAGGTGCCGCTGTGGGCGCCGGGTTTCCAGACGTCGAGCTCGGGCTTCATCAGCACCAGCGACATCGGCAGGCCGAAGCCCGACAGCGACTTGGACAGCGTGATGATGTCAGGGCGGATGCCCGCGGCCTCGAAGCTGAAGAAGGTGCCGGTGCGGCCGCAGCCGACCTGGATGTCGTCCACGATCAGCAGCATGTCGTGGCGCTTGCAGAGCTTGTCCAGTTCCTTGAGCCAGCGCAGCGTGGCGACGTTGACGCCGCCCTCGCCCTGCACCGTCTCGACGATGACGGCGGCGGGCTTGTCCATGCCGCTGCTGGGATCTTCCAGCATGCGCTCCAGGTAGGCCATGGTGTCCACGTCCGGGCCGAAGTAGCCGTCATAGGGCATGAAGGTGGTGTTGGCCAGCGGGTAGCCGGAGGCATCGCGGAACTTCATGTTGGCGGTCACCGCCAGCGAGCCGCCGCTGACGCCGTGAAAGCCATGCGTGAAGGAAATCACATTGGGGCGCCCCTTCACCTGGCGCGCGATCTTGAGCGCCGCCTCGACCGCGTTGGTGCCGGTGGGGCCGGTGAACTGCAGGGTGTATTGCCAGTTGCGCGGCTTGAGCAGCACGCGGTCGACCGCCTCGAGGAAGCTTTTCTTGGCGCTGGTGGCCATGTCCAGGCCATGCACCACGCCGTCGGCCTGCACGTACTCGAGCAGCTTTTCCTTGAGAATGGGATTGTTGTGGCCGTAGTTCAACGTGCCGGCGCCGCTGAAGAAGTCGATGTATTCGCCACCGTCCTCATCCACCAGCGTCGATCCCCTGGCCTGGCTGAATATCACGGGAAACGACCGGATATAGCCCCGTACTTCCGACTCCATCCGGTCGAAGATTTTCAAGTCCATGTGATTAATCCTCCCTTTCATCTCATAAGTTGACAGACGGCCAGATCCCTTCCGCATGCGCGCCGGGCGCATCCGGATGCGTCAAAGCCATCCCGGTTTTCGACAGGACCGCGTTGCCGCCTACGGGGCGGGCAAGGTGAACGGGCCTATCCTCAACAACATCTCGTCGTCATGGTCCGCGCCGCCGAAAAGCTGCCGGTCGAAGAACGGCTGCTCGGAGACGTGGGCGCCCAGCTCGCCGGCGAGGCCGGCAAAGGTGCGGCGCGATGCCTGGTTGTCAGGCGCCACCGTGGTTTCAAGATGACGAACATGCGCGAGCCCCTCGCGTTGCAAGAGCGCCCGAAGCATGGCGCGGCCTAACCGTTGGCCGCGTGCGCGGGTGTGCACGGCGACCTGCCAGACGAACAACACGTCGGGCCGGTCGGCAAGCACGTAAGCGGAGATAAATCCATCGATGCGTCCTCCGGCGCTTTCGGCCAGGACGCAGGTGCCGCGGTTGTGCTCGCACAGGAGCAGGTACGCGTATAGAGAATTGAGGTCGAGTGGCGGGCACTCGGCAATGAGCTGGTGGATCGCGGCGCCGTCCTTGCGGCGGGGCTCACGCAACAGATGCGTTTTGCTGCCCGCCGCCGGCGCCACGGCACTTGAGTTCGTAGTGGTGTCGTTCAGTTCGTTTGCTCTCATACAACCAATCCTGATTCGGGAGGCGCGCCACCCGTGGGCACCTCGAGGATGGGCGACGATACGTCGCCCTGGGTTTCCGTCGCGACCCCGCTCTCTTCTTCCATGAGCGCCACGATGCGCTCGAGCGACAGGGTGATGGTGGCCTGCTCCAGCTCCGGCAACGCGTTGAGCGCGTCGGCCAGATGCTTTTGCAGCGGCGACGGCGCCTGCTGCGCGACCTCGCGGCCGGCGTCGGTGGCGGTCACGAAGACGATGCGGCGGTCTTCGCGGCCGCGCTCGCGGCGGATCAGGCCCTTGTCTTCCAGGCGGTCGAGAATGCCGACGACCGTGCTGGGGCTGACATGGATCTCGCGGCTGATCGCCGTGGCCGTCAGCGGACCGTTGGCGATGACCGTGCGCAGGCACATCAGCTGCGGCGCGGTGATGTGGCTCACGGCGGACAGCTGGCGCGAGTGCAACGCGATGGATCGCGTGATCCGGCGCAGTGCCCGCAGGATGCGCAGGTCATATTGCTGCGCGGGGTCGGTTACGGTCTGTTTATTCATGACTGAATTAGTTCAGCTAAATTGATTTCTATACGAATGATATGGGTGACCTATCCCTGTGTCAAACCCGATCACCGGCCATTTTGTAATCATTTCCGCGCTATCCGCCGTCATGTCGCCAGGGGCTTCCCAGGAGGGCGGCGTCGTTACGATATGTCGGAGTTGCCCTACGATCCGCAAATAAAACAACTGTTTTTCCATTCAATATAGATGTAGCATTTGTTTTATAGAAAACGACTTGCCCGCTCCGCCACCGTGATCGCTCCCCTGCAAGACCACCTGCGCCATCTCAGCGCGACGTTGCCCGCCGAACTGCAGCGCGCCGCGCATTGGGTATTGGCCCATCCAGCCGAAGTGGGGCTGTGGTCGATGCGGCGCCAGGCGCAGGCGGTGGGCGTGTCGCCCGCCACCATGCTGCGGCTGGCCCGCGCCGCGGGCCATGACAGCTACGAGGCGTTCCGCGCCCCGTTCCAGCGCGCGCTGGCCGGCGGCGCCGAGGACGGCCTGCGGCAGCGCGCCGCGCGCTTGCAGGCCTCGCACGCGCGCCAGGCCGGCGGCGACGGACACGACGCGCTCACCGACCTGCAGACCGCGGCGCTGGCCTCGATCTGGCAGGCCAATGACGCCGCCGCCTTCGACGCGGCCGTCGACGCGCTGCTGCGCGCCCGCCAGGTCGGCTTCCTGGGCACGCGCTCGGCCTTCGGCATCGCCTTCCAGATGCGCTACGCCTACCACCTCATACGCCGCAACGGCCTGTTGATCGACGGCCTGGGCGGGGCCGCGGCCGAAGACGCCGACAGCCTGCAGCCAGGCGATGCGCTGGTGGTGGTGTCGCAAGCCCCCTACCCCACGGCCACGGTGCGCCTGACCCGTCAGATCGCCGCGCGCGGCGTCACCGTGCTGGCGCTGACCGACAGCGCCGACAATCCCGTGGCGCGGACGGCCGGCCACGTGCTGCGCTTCGCCCGCGCCGACGAGCCCGGCCCGGACGCGCCGGCGCTGCGCGGCCCCGGCTCGTTCTTCCACAGCACCGCGGGCCTGCTGGGACTGGCCGAACACCTGATCGCGCGGCTGGCGGCCCGCGGCGGCGACGAGGTGCTGCAGCGCCTGGCCGAAATCGATGCCCGCCTGCAGGCGGACGGCGCCTACTGGCAGGACGCGCCGCCCAAGCGCGGCCGCGCGCCGCGATCCGAATGAATCACCCCGGTTGAATCGCCCTTTCCCCTTCCCCACGCCTTCCGCGGAGTTCCACGCCATGACCAGTACCCACGTTCTCCACCGCTCCCTGCGCAGCACGCCCCCGGTCGCGGTCCGCGGCCAGGGCGCCTGGCTCTACGACCAGGCGGGCCGCGCCTACCTGGATGGCTCCGGCGGCGCCGCGGTCTCGTGCCTGGGGCACAACCATCCGGACGTGCAGGCGGCGATGCACGCGCAGATCGACGCGCTGGCGTATGCCCACACCAGCTTCTTCACCACCGAGGTCGCCGAGCAACTGGCCGCGACGCTGGTCGCCGACGCGCCGGCCGGCACCTCGCATGCGTACTTCGTCTCGGGCGGCTCGGAGGCGATCGAGGCCGCGCTGAAGATGGCGCGCCAGTACTACGTCGAGATCGGCCAGCCGCAGCGCCGCCACATCGTGGCGCGGCGCCAGAGCTATCACGGCAACACCATGGGCGCGCTGGCGGTGGGCGGCAACGCCTGGCGCCGGGCGCAGTTCGCGCCGCTGCTGATCGACGTGGCGCACGTGTCACCCTGCTATGCCTACCGCGACCAGGCGGCTGGCGAAACCGATGAGCAATACGCCGAACGCCTGGCGCAGGAATTGGAGCAGACCTTCCAGCGCCTCGGCCCCGACAGCGTGATGGCCTTCGTCGCCGAGCCGGTGGTGGGCGCGACCTCGGGCGCGGTGACTGCGGTGCCGGGCTACTTCCGCCGCATCCGCGAGGTCTGCGACCGCCACGGCGTGCTGCTGATCGCCGACGAGGTCATGTGCGGCATGGGCCGCACCGGCACCTTGTACGCCGTCGAGCAGGAAGGCATCACGCCCGACCTGATCACCATCGCCAAGGGCCTGGGCGGCGGCTACCAGCCGATCGGCGCGGTCATGGCGCAGGAACGCATCGTGCAGGCGATGCAGCAAGGCAGCGGCTTCTTCCAGCACGGCCACACCTACCTGGGCCACGCCACCGCGTGCGCGGCCTCGCTGGCGGTGCAGCAGGTGATCAAGCGCGACAACCTGCTGGCGCGCGTGCGCGCCCAGGGCGACGGGCTGTGCCAGCGCCTGCGGCAGGCGCTGGGCGACCATCCGCACGTCGGCGATATCCGCGGCCGCGGGCTGTTCATGGGCGTGGAGCTGGTGCAGGACCGCGCCAGCAAGGCGACCTTCGACCCGGCCCTGTCGTTGCATGCGCGCATCAAGCGCGAAGCCATGGCGCGCGGCCTGATGGTCTATCCGATGGGCGGCACCATCGATGGCCGCCAGGGCGACCACGTGCTGCTGGCCCCGCCCTTCATCATCACGGACGACGAGCTGGACCAGTTGACCGACCGCCTGGCCGGCGCCATCGACGCCGCCATCGCCGACAGCGGCCGCTGAACCGCCGCGGCCGGCGCTAGCCGGCCTGCCCCGGCGACGGACGGCGCCACGCGGGCCAGGCGCCGATGGTCAGGGCGCGCAGCAGCCATTCGACCGGGCCGTAGGCGTGGCGGCGCAACCACCACGCCGACAACGGCAACTGCGCCAGGAAGATCGCCACGGCGATCACCAGCGCCGCGCCCGGCGACACGCTGCCCGTCAGGCGCAGGCCCCAGCCGGTGAAGAGGAAGGCGCACAGCGCCGATTGCATCAGGTAGTTGCTCAGGGCCATGCGGCCGGCCGGCGCCAGCGTGCGCGCCAGCGCGGCGCCCGGCCGCGTGCGCATCGCCAACAGCAAGGCCGCGGCGTACGACATGCTCAACAGCGGCGCCGTGAACAGATCCATGGCCAGGCCCGGGGTTTCCCACAACGGGGACATCGACGGCAAGGCGGTGGTCGCATAGGCGGCGGACCCGGCCAGCCCGGGCAACGCTCCCAGCGCGCACAGCAGCCACAGCGCCCGCGGCTGGCGCCACGGATCGGCCAGCGCCTGACGCCGGCCCAGCGCATAGCCAACCAGGAACATGGCGAAGACGAACGGTCCCTGCACCAGCAGGATCACGCCCCAGATGCTGCTGGTCAGTTCGTACCAGTGGCGGGCGATGGTGCTGGCGATCGTGCCGCGATAGGCGTCGATGGCGGCCTGCGAATCGGCCGCGGAGACCACGCTGGCGGCGCGGCTCAACTCGACGGTGCCGACGGGGTCCAGCAGGCTCAACGCCGCCAGCAGGGCCCACGCCAGCGACGCCAGCCCGATCAGCCAGAGCGCGCGGCGCAAGGCGCGGCCCGGCTCCATGCGGCGGCAGGCCATCAGCGCCAACCCCAGCAAGGCATAGGTCAGCAGGATGTCGCCCTGGTAGAACAGCACCGCGTGCGCCAGCCCCAGCAGCGCCAGGCCGGCCAGGCGCCGCAGGAAGCGCGGCCCAAAGGCGGCGCCGCCGCGTTCGGCCGCGCTCATCTGCAAGGTGAAGCTATAGCCGAACAGGAACGAGAACAGCAGGTAGAACTTGGTCTCGAACAGCCACGCCACCAGCCAGCGCACCGCCACGTCCCACGGCCCCGAGAAGGCGGGGTCGGTGATGCCGTTGGCGTAGAACGGCGACGCGAACACGCCGATGTTGACGACCAGGATGCCGAACAGCGCGAAGCCGCGCAGCGCGTCGACCTGGGCCAGGCGCGGCGGCGCGGCCGTGGCGGCGCCGACGAAGGCGTTTTCGGCGGCGTTCATGGCCGCGCTCCCGCCGCGCCGGGCGCGGGCGGCAGGCAGCCCTGCAACGCCGCGTCGAGCAGCCGCCCGCCGGCGGCCGCGTCGAACCGCGGATCCACCACCGACCGGCTGTAGATGCCGTCCAGCAGCAGCAACAGCAGGTCGGCCATTTCCGCCACGGGCCGCGGCATGGCGTCCGGCGGCAGGCCCTGCCAGACCGCCGCCAGCAGCGCCGTCAGCGACGCCTTGCGTTCGCTTTCGTTCGCCATGACCAGCGCGTGTACCCGCGGATTGCGCACCGCCTCGGCCAGGATCTCCATGCCCAGGCGGACAAAGCCCGGATCGCGGTACTGCGCCAGGTTCTGGTCGACCCAGCCGACCAGGGCGGCGCGCGCATCGCCGGCGCCGCCGCCGGCCTGGCGGTGTTCGCGCAGCGTGTCGGTGTCGGATGCGATCAGCGCCTCGATGATCTCGGCCTTGCTGGCGTAGTAGTGGAACAGGTTGCCCGGGCTCATCGCCGCGCGCGCGCAGATCTGCGCGGTCGAGGTGGCATGGAAGCCGTTTTCGGCGAAGCACTCGGCGGCGGCGGCCAGGATCTGGCGGCGCCGCTCCTGCTGCCGGGCGGGGTCGATTTTGCGCATGTCGCGTGGGATTCAATTAATAGACTGATTGATCTATCTATTAAATATCGCGCCCCCGGAGTTGGTCAAGTCCAACTCCGGAAACAAAACGGCGGACCCCGCGAGGTCCGCCGTGCTTCGCGAATGCCGCCCGGACCGCGATCAGCCCAGCACCGGCGACAGCAGCGGCTGCTTGGGCCGCACGTCCAGCGCCCGCCCCTTGCGCGCGCGCTTGCCGACGTACACCGCCAGCGCCGCGCCCACCAGGATGTCCTCGGTGTGCTTGTTGCGGTAGATGCCGGCCGCGCGCAGGCCGAGCGCGCCGATCGGCACGGTCTGGTCGAGCTTGTCGGCGCCATCCAGCCCCATCAGGATGGTGCCGCGTCCGCCGCCGGACAGCGACTTGAGTTCGTCCAGCCCGAACACCAGGAACTTGCCCTTCTGCGACAGCAGCGCCAGTTGCGTGGCGCCCTCGAACAGCGGCACCGGGCGCAGCAGCTCGTCGCCCGCCTCCAGCGTGATGAACTGCTTGCCGGCGCGCTGGCGGCTGGTCATGTCCGACAGCTTGGCGGCAAAGCCATAACCGCCGCGCGTGGCCAGCAGCCAGCGGCTGTCGGCCGCGGCCGCGATGGTGTGGACGATGCGGGTGCCGCTTTCCAGGTCGATCATGGTGGTGACCGGCTGGCCGTCGCCGCGCGCCGACGGCAGGCCGGACACCGGCACCGAATAGACGCGGCCGTTGTCGCCCATGGCGATCAGCGTATCGGTGGTGCGGCATTCAAACGCGCCATAGAGGTCGTCGCCCTGCTTGAAGCCGAATTGCGAGGCATCGTGGCCGTGGCCCTGACGGGCGCGCAGCCAGCCCTTCTGCGACACGACCACGGTAACCGGCTCGTCCAGCACCTTGGTTTCGAGCACGGCGCGCTCGGCGGTCTCGATCAGGGTGCGGCGATCGTCGCCATACTGCTTGGCGTCGGCCTCGATTTCCTTGATGAGCAGGCGCTTGAGGGTGTTGGGATTGTCCAGCAGTTCCTGCAGCGAGACCTGCTCCTTGCGCTTGTCCGCGAGCTCCTGCTCGATCTTGAAGCCTTCCAGGCGCGCCAGCTGGCGCAGGCGCATTTCGAGGATGTCCTCGGCCTGCCGCTCGGACAGGTTGAAACGCTCCATCAGGGCCACGCGCGGCTCGTCGGATTCGCGGATGGTCTGGATGACCTCGTCCACCTTCAGGTAGACCACCATGCGGCCTTCCAGCACGTGGATGCGGTCTATCACCTTGTCCAAACGGAACCGGGTGCGGCGCAGCACGGTGTGGGTGCGGAACGCCAGCCACTCGACCAGCACGTCGCGCAGGCCCTTCTGGCGCGGACGGCCGTCGGTGCCGATGCAGACCAGGTTGACCGAGGCGCTGCTTTCCATGCTGGTCTGCGCCAGCAGGGTGTTGACGAATTCGTCGCGGTCGACGCGCGAGGTCTTGGGCTCGAACACCAGGCGCACGGCGGCGTCCTTGCCGGATTCGTCGCGCACCGCGTCCAGCAGGTTCAGCATCACGGCCTTGGCCTGCGTCTGCTCGGGCGTCAGGCTCTTCTTGCCGCTCTTGACCTTGGGGTTGGTGATTTCCTCGATCTCTTCGAGCACCTTCTGGCACGAGGTGCCCGGCGGCAGCTCGGTGACCACCAGCTGCCACTGGCCGCGCGCCATTTCCTCGAACTGCCAGCGCGCCCGCACCTTGAGCGAGCCGCGCCCGCCCGCGTAGATCTGGGCGATGTCGGCGGCCGGCGTGATGATCTGGCCGCCGCCGGCGAAGTCCGGACCGGGGATCATGCCGAACAGCTCGGCGTCCGGCAGTTGCGGCTGCTTGATCAGCGCCACGCAGGCCTGCGCCACTTCGCGCAGGTTGTGCGGCGGGATTTCGGTGGCCATGCCGACCGCGATGCCGGACGCGCCGTTCAGCAGCATCACCGGCAGGCGCGCCGGCAGCATCTGCGGCTCCTGCTGGCTGCCGTCGTAGTTGGGCACGAAATCGACCGTGCCTTCGTCGAGCTCGTCCAGCAGCAGCTTGGCGATCGGCGTCAGGCGCGCTTCGGTGTAGCGCATGGCGGCGGCGTTGTCGCCGTCGCGCGAACCGAAGTTGCCCTGGCCGTCGATGAGCGGATAGCGCAGGGAGAAGTCCTGCGCCATGCGCACCATGGCGTCATAGGCGGCCTGGTCGCCGTGCGGGTGGTATTTGCCCAGCACGTCGCCGACGACGCGCGCGGACTTCACCGGCTTGGCGCCGGCCGCAAGCCCCATGGCCTGCATCGCGAACAGGATGCGGCGCTGCACGGGCTTCTGCCCGTCGCCGACGTCGGGCAGGGCCCGGCCCCGCACCACGGACACGGCATAGTCCAGATAGGCCTGTTCGGCATAGCGCGCCAGGGTGATGGCGGCATCGCCGCCCTCGTCGGGCGCGGCGTCGAACAAACCGTGTTGATTGCTGTCGGTCATGATGGTTTCAGGTAGATAGATTCATTGAAACGGCGTCATCGGGGAGCCGCGGCGCCCAGCAGCTGGGCATCGGCCACGTGCTCGCGCAACTGGGCGCGCACCGCGTCCAGCGTGGCGGCGTCCTGCCTGCGCTTGGGAATGATCACGCCTTGCAGCGTCCCCAGGATGACATACAGATGCTGCGGCGCTTCCTCGACCCGCCGCACGTCGTTCCAGTCGATGCGGCCGGAGGCGTCGGCGATACGGTCGTCGATGCCGTCGGCGCCGAAGACCAGCTGGTGACGCCCCAGGAACAGGCCGTCGGGCCGCTTGGCCAGCATGCGGCGCGTGTTCATGCGCACCAGCCCCGGCAGCACGAACTCGTAGGCCAGCGCCAGCAGCGCCAGGATGCCCAGGCCCACCGCCAGCCCCTCGAAGTACACCGGCAGCAGCAGGCTCCAGTTGGGGCCATGCCCGTCCCAGGTCTGCCAGACCAGGTAGCCCAGCAGCACCACCACCATCAGCACCGCGAAGCGCAGGTGCGACAGATAGCGGCGGCGCCGCAGTTCCGGCCGCTTGTACACGTACGCCGCGAACTCGGCGTAGTCGTCGGCGGTGAGGTCGACCGCCATGGCGGCGGCCGGCGACGGGGACGCGGACGGCGTCATCAGATGTCCAGCTCCGCCAGGTTGCCCTTCTCTTCGATCCAGGCGCGGCGTTGCGAGGACTCGCCCTTGCCCATCAGCATGTCGAACATGCGGGTGGTGTCTTCAGGCGTCTGGTCGCCATAGCCCACCGGCAGCAGCCGGCGCGTGTCCGGATTCATGGTGGTTTCCCACAGCTGCTCGGGGTTCATTTCGCCCAGGCCCTTGAAGCGGCTGACCGACCAGGCGCTTTCGCGCGAGCCTTCCTTGCGCAGCTTGTCCTGCGCGGCTTCCAGCTCGCCCTCGTCCAGGCAGTAGATCTTGCGCGCCGGGCGCTTGCCCTGCGCCGGCACGTCCAGGCGGAACAGCGGCGGCTTGGCGACGTAGACGTTGCCGGCCTCGACCAGCTTGGGGAAGTGCTTGTAGAACAGCGTCAGCAGCAGCACCTGGATGTGCGAGCCGTCGACGTCGGCGTCCGACAGGATGCAGATGCGGCCGTAGCGCAGCCCCGACAGGTCGGGCGAATCGCCCGGGCCGTGCGGATCGACGCCGATGGCAACCGAGATGTCGTGGATTTCGTTGTTGGCGAACAGGCGGTCGCGATCGACCTCCCAGGAGTTCAGCACCTTGCCGCGCAGCGGCAGGATGGCCTGGAATTCCTTGTCGCGGCCCATCTTGGCCGAGCCGCCGGCCGAGTCGCCCTCGACCAGGAAGACCTCGGTGCGGGTGGCGTCGCTGGATTCGCAGTCGGTCAGCTTGCCGGGCAGCACCGCCACGCCGGAGCTCTTGCGCTTCTCGACCTTCTGGGCCGAGCGCTGGCGCGCCTGCGCCTGGCGGATGGCCAGCTCGGCCAGCTTCTTGCCGTATTCGACATTGCTGTGCAGCCACAGGTCGAGCGCGCTCTTGGAGAAACCGCCCACCAGGCGCACCGCGTCGCGGCTGTTCAGGCGCTCCTTGATCTGGCCCTGGAATTGCGGATCCAGCACCTTGGCCGACAGCACGAAGCTGGCGCGGGCGAACACGTCCTCGGGCAGCAGCTTCACGCCCTTGGGCAGCAGGCTGTGCAGTTCGGCGAAACCCTTGACCGCGCCGAACAGGCCTTCGCGCAGGCCCGATTCGTGGGTGCCGCCGGCCGGCGTCGGAATCAGGTTCACATACGACTCGCGCACGGCGTTGCCGTCCTCGGTCCAGGCCACCACCCATTGGGCGCCCTCGCCTTCGGCGAAGGTTTCATGGTCGGCGCCGGCGTATTGCTCGCCCTCGAAGAACGGCACCATCAGTTCGGCGCCGGCCAGGGCTTCGGACAGGTAGCCACGCAGGCCGTCCTGGTACTGCCAGGTCTTGGTGTCGCCGGTCTTTTCGTTGACCAGCGAAACCTTCACGCCCGGCAGCAGCACGGCCTTGCTGCGCAGCAGGTGGGTCAGCTCGCCCAGCGGGATGTTGGGGCTGTCGAAGTACTTGGCGTCCGGCCAGACCCGCACGCGGGTGCCGGACTTCTTGCGGCCGCCCTGGTCGAAGGGCGCCAGCGGCTCGGCGACGTCGCCGCCCTTGAACACCAGGCGGTTGACGGCGCCATCGCGCCAGACCACGACCTCGAGCCGGGTCGCCAGCGCGTTGGTGACGGATACGCCGACGCCGTGCAGGCCGCCGGAAAAGGCATAGGCGCCGCCGCCGGCCTTGTCGAACTTGCCGCCCGCGTGCAGTCGGGTGAAGACCAGCTCGACCACGGGGGCGTTTTCTTCGGGATGCAGGCCGACGGGAATGCCGCGGCCGTCGTCCTCGACGGACACGCTGCCATCGATGTGCAGCGTGACCTGTATCTGTTTGCCGTAGCCAGCCAGGGCTTCGTCTGCGGCGTTGTCGATGACCTCCTGCACGACGTGCAGGGGGTTTTCGGTGCGGGTGTACATGCCCGGGCGCTGCCGCACGGGCTCCAGCCCCTTCAGGACGCGGATGGACGCCTCGTTGTAACGTGGAGTGGCCAAGTTATCCCCAACATCTGTGGAAAAAAACCGACATTTTACGGATAAGCCCAGATTCTGCGCGGCTCCGGGTGGGATGCGCACGACCTGACCAGCTCCGAATTCGGTAGGATGACGATAGAGACACAGCCAGCGGATCCGGGTTCAATGCCCCGGATCGCGATAACTGCGCCGCGATATCCTACACAAAAGCGGCAAGTACTGTTGTTATAAACAGTGGTATGCCTGTTGTTTTTGACAGTGGTATGCTTTAATCCATTCCACAAACAAGAACAACGGCAAGGCGTCCCTTTTTTCGCCTTTTGCTGCCGAACCCGAGAATCACCATCATGAGCGACCAAATCAAGAACGTCAGTGACGCGAGCTTCGATGCCGATGTGTTGAAGTCCGGCCAGCCGGTGCTGGTGGACTACTGGGCTGCCTGGTGCGGCCCCTGCAAGATGATCGCCCCGATCCTGGAAGAAGTCGCCACCGAATACGCCGGTCGCCTGACGATCGCCAAGCTCAACGTGGACGAGAACCAGGGCACCGCCGCCAAGTACGGCATCCGTGGCATCCCCACCCTCATGCTCTTTAAAGACGGCCAGGCTGCCGCCACCAAGGTTGGCGCGCTGTCGAAGTCGCAACTCACCGCATTCCTGGACGGCGCGTTGTAAACTGCGTGCTGTGAACGAAGGCGCCGCCCTGGGGGCGGCGCTGCTTCCATACCGCGCGAGCCCGTCCGTGGCGCGCCGCCAGAACCCTCCTTTACTCTTCCCCCAACACTCACCGCGATGCACCTCAACGAACTGAAGGCGCTGCATGTCTCGCAGCTGCTGGAAATGGCCGCTGGCCTGGAAATCGAGAACGCCAACCGCCTGCGCAAGCAGGAGCTGATGTTCGCCATCATGAAACGGCGCGCCAAGCAGGGCGAGCAGATCTTTGGCGACGGCGTGCTGGAAGTCCTGCCCGATGGCTTCGGTTTCCTGCGCTCGCCCGAGACCTCGTATCTGGCCAGCACGGACGATATCTACATTTCGCCGTCCCAGATCCGCCGCTTCAACCTGCACACCGGCGACTCGATCGAAGGCGAAGTGCGCACGCCCAAGGATGGCGAGCGTTATTTCGCGCTGGTCAAGGTGGACAAGGTCAACGGCGTGGCGCCCGAGGCGATCAAGCATCGCATCATGTTCGAGAACCTGACGCCGCTGCATCCGAACCGGACCATGCGCCTGGAACGCGACATCAAGAGCGAAGAGAACCTGACGGGCCGCATCCTCGACGTCTTCGCCCCCATCGGCATGGGCCAGCGCGGCCTGATCGTCGCCAGCCCCAAGTCCGGCAAGACGGTGATGATGCAGCACATCGCGCACGCCATCACCACCAACTACCCCGACGCGGTCATGATCGTCCTGCTGGTGGACGAGCGTCCCGAGGAAGTGACCGAAATGCAGCGCACCGTGCGCGGCGAAGTGGTCGCCTCGACCTTCGATGAGCCCGCCACCCGCCACGTGCAGGTCGCCGAAATGGTCATCGAAAAGGCCAAGCGCCTGGTCGAAATGAAGAAGGACGTGGTGATCCTGCTGGACTCGATCACCCGTCTGGCCCGCGCCTACAACACCGTGGTGCCGGCTTCCGGCAAGGTGCTGACCGGCGGTGTCGACGCCAACGCCCTGCAACGTCCCAAGCGCTTCTTCGGCGCCGCGCGCAACCTCGAGGAAGGCGGTTCGCTGACCATCCTGGGCACCGCGCTGATCGAGACCGGCAGCCGCATGGACGAAGTCATCTACGAAGAATTCAAGGGCACCGGCAACTCCGAAGTGCACCTGGAACGTCGCCTGGCGGAAAAGCGCGTCTACCCGTCCATCAACCTGAACAAGTCGGGCACCCGCCGCGAAGAACTGCTGATCGCGCCGGACCTGCTGCAGAAGGTCTGGGTGCTGCGCAAGTTCATCCACGACATGGACGAAGTCCAATCCATGGAATTCATCCTGGACAAGATGCGCGCCACCAAGACCAATGCCGAATTCTTCGACATGATGAAGAAGAAGTAAGCCGTCGCCGCCCGCATGCCGGGCGCACGCATCGATTTGGCGAGGATTGCCCCACGGCGGTCCTCGCCAAATGCTTTTTGGGCCGGCATTTCCCGCCGGCCCGCCTCTGATCCTCGCCGGGTTTCGCGCCGGCCCGCATTCGATCCACGCCGGCGTTCACGGCCGGGCCGCATCCGATATCCGGGGGGATCCCCCCGGCTGGATTCAATGCAATTTGGGATCGGGGAACGGCAGCTTGTCCTGCGACATGCTGGGCTGGGCCTTCCACTTCTTGCCCTGCTTGTAGAAATCCATCTGGTTCTCGTTGACCGCGGCGCCCATCGTCACCGCCACCGTGCAGGCGACCTGCCCCGCGTGGGAGGCCTGTTCCGCGGCCACGCAGGTGCCCAGCTTGACCTCGGACGGGCGCGACAGGCCGGTGCCCGCGAGCATGTCGACGATCGCATCCGTGGCCTCGGGAATGGTGGGCAGGACCAGGTTCTGGGCCTGGGCCCAGGCGGAAACACTCATCAGTGCGAGCACCGTTGCCAGGCGGATGCGGGACTTGGCCATGCGACGACTCCATCAGTAGCGGGACTGACGAGAGATTAATGGCGCCGCCGCGTTGCTGTCTGTACGGTCTGTATCCCAATGTCAGGAAACCGCGGCCAGCCGGATCAGTGCTCGATGAACTCTTCCAGGCTGCGCGGCTTGGGCGTCTGCTTGGGCGCCGGCTTGCCCGAATCGTCGATCGGGTCGATCTTGGGATCGTCCCAGCTGCCCGTCACGGCGTATTCCATGGTCATGGCGCGCGCCAGCGGCTGCTTGAGCAGCCATTGCGTGACGAAGGCGCCCAGGCCGATCAGCGGGTTGACCGCCAGCGCCGTCACCATCGCCGCGCCACTGGCGTCCAGGTTGGGAATCACCACCGCCTTCAGGTTCCAGCGCTCCTGCACGAGGTTCACGTCGCCCGCCAGCACGATGGCGGCGACCGGGCCGTTGATCTTGTAGCCCTCGGTCTTGAGCGAACCGTCCGCCAGCTTGATCTGCCCGCGCACGGTATCGAACGGGAAACCGTCGCGCAGCAGGTTGGTCGGATTGACGTCGAGCCGCGCCAGCCGTTGCAGCGATTGCAGCGACAGCAACTCCAGCAGGCGCGCCGTGCGCGAATTCACGTGCATGAAGCGGCCCTTGTCCAGGGTGATCTCGGCATCGCCGGTCACGTCGGCGATATTGTGGGTCCAGGGCAGATTGCGCCAGGTCACATTGGCCTTGATGCCGCCGGTGCCGCCCGACACCACGCGCTCGAAGCCGATGCGGTCCATGAAGCTGCCCACGTTCTCGAACTTGGCGGTGGCATCCACCGTCAGGCCACGGTCCGGGCCTTCGAGGCGCCAGGCGCCGGTGGCGTTCAGGGTGGCGGCGTCGTTGGTGATCGACAGCTTGTCCAGGCGCCACTGGCGGCCGCGTTCGAGGTTGGTGCCGAGCACCTGCAGCTCGCCCAGGTTCTTGCCGTACAGGCGGAATTCCTTGGCCTGCAGGTCGATCGCCGGGATGTCCGACAGGTCGTTGCCCGAGGACAGCGCCTTGTCGGCCTCGTTGGTATCGTCCGCGCCGCCCAGCGCCAGGTGCTTGAAACGCGCGGTGATCTGGCCGGCGATGGCGCCGGAGGCCTCGCGCCACGACAGCGAGCCCGCCGCCTGGCGCGATTGCAGATCGACGCGCCACTGGGCCGGGGCCGGCCGCGTGGCGTACAGGGTCAGGTCATTGAGCGTATAGCCGCTGGTGCGCAGCAAGCCGGTGGCCAGGCTGACGCGCTCGGCCGCGGGCAGCAGCGGCCGCGGCGCCGGACGGCCCTTGACGGGCGGCGGGTCGAACCCGTCAGACACCTTTTCCCAGGCATCCATGTCCAGCTCCGGCAGGCTGGCGCTCAGGCTCAGGCCGCGCTCGGGCAGGCTGGCCGGACGGTCGATGCCGAGCGCGCCGCGCGCGAAGTACGACGGCGCGGCATCGGTCGGATCGCGCTCGAACAGCGCGTTGATGTTGTCGCCCAGGCTGGCGGTCAGCCAGCGCCGGCCCTTGGCGCCGCGGTCCTGCGCCGCGCCCCATTGCAGCTTGAGCGGCCGCGCCAGCGGCGCCGCCTTGCCGACGGGGGCCGGCATGTCGATGGCCAGGCCGGTCAGGTCCGATTCCATCGACAGTTCCACCGAGCCGCCGCGCTGGTAGCCGACCTTGCCCTTGTAGGCCGTCTTGCCCGAAAAGCGTCCCATCGACGGCGTATTGCTGATCTGCGTCAGTCCGGATCCGGCCAGCACGCCCTCGAAGCGCAAGGCGTCCGTCGGCTGCGCCAGGCTGCCCGAGATCTTGACCGGACCGCCCAGGAACTGCGCGCGGATCTCCTTGGTGCGCACGCCCTTCTCCGAAAACTCCAGGTCGCCATGCATCTGGCTGAGCAGCGGCATTTCCGGCATGAAGGTGAAGGTGTTGTCGGCGAACTGGATCTTGCCTTCGACCTGGGTGTCGTCGGTGTTCATCAGCGGCACCTTCAGCTTGAGCGGCATGCGCCAGTTGCCCGTGCCGCGCGCCTCGTCGAGCGCGCCGTCCAGCAACTGGCCCAGCGGCGAGCTGTCCGACAGCGCCAGGTAGGCCGGCACCGTCCCGCTGGTGTCGCCGTTGACCGTCAGCTCGGCGTTGTGCTCCATGTCGGGAATGGTGGCGGTGACCGCCCCCAGCGTCACCGTCTGGCCCGGCCCGGTATGAGCCACCGCCCCGCCCGGACTGTCGAGCACCAGCCCGACCTTGTCGACTCGGAAATTGCCCGACAGGTTCTCCAGCATCGGCCAGCCCTTGCGGTGCGGCCGGGCCGGCGCGTAATCGACCTTGGCGCCGGAGTAGGCGCCGGCAATGACGAATTCGCCGGTCGAGCCTTGGGCGCCGAAGGGGAATTCGTCCAGGTCGCCCTTGAGCGTGATGGAGGCCGACTCCATCTGCCCGGCGGGCAAGCCGGTCGCCAGCCATTCGCGCGCGTCCGGATTGACCTCCAGCGGCAGGTAGCGGTGGATCGCGTTCATGGCGCCGCGCACCAGCGTGCCGCGCATGTCGACGCTGCCCGCGGCGCTCTTGCCTTCCTTGCGCCACTGGCCCTGCAGGCGCACGTCGAGATCGTCGTTGACGACCCGCAGCTGGCCCACGTCGACGAACCAGTCGCGCGCGTCGGCGCCCTTGATGCGGGCATCCAGCGCAATCTCGCTGGCGCCCAGCTCGGGCTGTTCGAAGATGCCGGGCAAGGCCACGCGCAGTTGCTCGACGCGGCCATTGACCGACAGGTCCGCCGCGCCGGCGCTGCGCGCCAGCGGCACCTGCTCGCTCTGGACGAAATCGCCGGGCGTGCCCTCGATGCGGAACTGCGCGTAGCCGCCGCGCACCGCCGGGCCGTCCGACGCCGCCGCCCAGTCGACGCCGCGCGCGGCCACATCGGCGGTCAGCCTGGTGAAGGTGCCATGGTCCAGTTGCAGCCAGGCGCGGGCGCTGACGCGCCCCTTGATGGCCGGCGGCGGCATCCAGGGCGCCCAGGCCATCGGCTCGGCGTCATCCAGCGCGGCATAGACCTGCCCGCTCCAGTTGGCCGGACTGGCCGCGTTGGCGCTGAACAGGCTGCGGTTGAACTCGCCGCGCAGGTCCACCTTGCGCGCCAGCGCCGGATCGGCGTCGGCGCGCAGCACGAAACGGTGCGACAGGCTGCCGTTGCGCACCAGGAAATCGACATTGCTCAGGACCAGTTCGGGCGCGTGGCGCAGCTCGTCCTGCCAGCGGATGCGGGCGCCGTGGATCAGCAGCTCGCGCTGCGCGGTCAGCCAGCGCAGCGCCGGATGATCCAGGTCCGAACGGTGATCGCTGGCATTCAGGTCGATGCCCTGCCCCGCCACCCACAGGCGGTTGTCGGCATCGCGGCGCAAGGTCAGTTCGGGTTGCTCCAGGCGCAGCCGCAGCAGCGTGGGCGACAGCGTCAGCAGGCTGCGCCAGGCCAGCACCGCCGATACCGAGGGCAGCGTCAGCACCGGCGCGGCCTGGTCGTCATAGACCTGGACCGAGGAAAGATCCAATCGGGGATTGAGGCCCTGCCAGTCCGCCTGGATGGCGCCGATCGTGACGCGAGCGCCCAACGCCTGGCTGGCGTAGGCTTCGATCTGGGGACGCCACTGGTCCACGCGCGGCAAGACCCAATAGCGTACGCCCAGGAGCCCGATGGCCACGACGCCGTACACGGTCAACACCGCCCAGAACAGGCAGCAGAACACTTTTTTTGAAACAGACACGGATCGGTGGGCAGGAGAATAGTCTTGCGGTATCGTCCCCACTTATACCTGAAACGCGTCCATTCGTCTTCGTCCGATCGCCATGTCCACGCCCGCCCTGTTTGCCCCCGCCCTCGCCTGGTCCGGCCATCTGCGCCGCCGTCTCGACGCCCACCCGGATCTGGCCGCCTGGCTGGCGGAAGCGGTGCAACAACCGGTCACACCCGAGCGGCTGGCGCAATGGCAGGCGGAGCTGGCGGGCCCGGGCGCGCCCGACATCCTGCCGGTGGACCTGTGCCGCCAGGTGCTGCGCAAATTGCGCGAACGCGTCTTCAGCGCCCTGATCGTGCGCGACCTGGCCGGCCTGGCGCCCCTGGAGGAAGTGGTGGGCGCGATGACGGCGCTGGCCGATGCCGCGGTGGCCGCCGCCTACTGCAGCGTGGCGGCCGACCTGGCCGCGGTGCACGGCGTGCCGCGCGATCCGGCCACCGGCCTGCCCCAGGAGATGCTAATCGTCGGCATGGGCAAGCTGGGCGGCGGTGAATTGAATGTCTCGTCCGACATCGACCTGATCATGCTGTACGGCGAGGAAGGCGACACCGACGGCCCGCGCCGCATCAGCCACCACGAGTTCTATGGCCGCCTGACACGGCGCATGATGCCGGTGCTGTCCGAGGTCGACGCCAATGGCCAGGTGTTCCGGACCGACCTGCGCCTGCGTCCCGACGGCGACGCCGGCCCGCTGGCCTGGAGCCTGGATGCGCTGGAACACTACCTGATCGGCCAGGGCCGCGAATGGGAACGCTATGCCTGGCTCAAGGCGCGCCTGATGCCGGGCCAGGCCTTCGCGAGCAGCGACAGCGCGGCCCAGGCCCGCCAGCTGGAAAGCCTGCGCGTGCCGTTCGTCTACCGCAAGTATTTCGACTTCGACGCGCTGGCCGCGCTGCGCGCGCTGCGCGAGCGCATCCGCCAGGACTGGCAGCGCCGCGCCTCGGCCCGCAACGGCATCGACAGCGCCAACAACATCAAGCTGGGCGACGGCGGCATCCGCGAGATCGAATTCGTGGTGCAGCTGGCGCAACTGATCCGCGGCGGCCGCATGCCGGCGCTGCAGCAGCGCGGACTGCTGGCGGCGCTGCACGCCGAGCAAGTCGCCGGCTTGGTGCCCGAGGACGACGCGCGCCGCCTGGAAGAGGCCTA
Organism: Achromobacter insuavis; assembly: GCF_902859645.1. Taxonomy (GTDB): domain Bacteria; phylum Pseudomonadota; class Gammaproteobacteria; order Burkholderiales; family Burkholderiaceae_B; genus Achromobacter; species Achromobacter insuavis. Next base: position 192,787 of record NZ_CADIJR010000002.1, read on the forward strand.
CCGCTTCCTGCGCCGCACCGAACACGCGCTGCAGTACCGCGAGGACGAGCAGACCCACCTGCTGCCGGGCGACCCGGACCAGCGCGCCGCGCTGGCCGCCGCGCTGGGGCTGAGCCCGCAGGATTTCGAAAGCACGCTGGCCGCGCACCGCCAGTTCGTCTCGCGCACCTTCCGCAACGTGTTCCGCATGGTCGGCATGGACAAGGAGGACACCGCCGATGCCGGCGCCGACACGTCCGCCGACGAACCCGACGAGGAATGCGCCCTGGCCGAGCAGATCCGCCAGGCCTTCGGCGAACAGGCCGACGACCTGCTGCGCCGCACCGAAACGCTGCTGGGCAGCCACCGCGTGCGCAGCCTGCCCGAGAGCAGCCGGCGCCGCATGGAAACCCTGCTGCCGGCCGCGCTGCGCGCCGCGCGCCAGACCAGCGCGCCGCTGGACGCCGCCGTGCGCCTGTTCGACCTGATCGAGAAGATCGCCCAGCGCAGCGCCTACCTGGCGTTGCTGGCCGAATACCCTGACACCCTGGCGCGGGTCGCGCGCATGGTCGCGGCCAGCCCCTGGGCGGCCCAGTACCTGACGCAGCACCCGCTGCTGCTGGACAGCCTGATCGACTGGCGCACCCTGTTCGAGCCGCTCGATTTCGCCCAGATCGCGCGCCAGCTGTCCGCCGACCTCGACGCCTGCCGCCTGCCCGATGGCGACCCCGACATCGAGCGTCAGATGAACCTGATGCGCGATGTGCAGCGCCAGGCCAGCTTCCAGCTGCTGGCGCAGGACCTGGAAGGCGAGCTGACGGTGGAAAAGCTCGCCGACCAGTTGTCGGCCCTGGCCGACCTGCTGCTGACGGAAACCATCCGCCGCACCTGGCCGCTGGTGAACAAGGCCGCGGGCGCCACGCCGCGCTTCGCCGTCATCGCCTACGGCAAGCTGGGCGGCAAGGAGCTGGGCTACGCCTCGGACCTGGACCTGGTGTTCCTGTATGACGATCCGCGCGAGGACGCCGCCGAGGTCTACGCCAAGCTGGGCCGCCGCATGACCTCGTGGCTGTCCACCATGACCTCGTCGGGCCGCCTGTACGAAGTCGACCTGCGCCTGCGCCCGGACGGTGACGCCGGCCTGCTGGCCGTGTCGGTCGAGGCCTTCGAGCAATACCAGCAGAAGCACGCCTGGGCCTGGGAACACCAGGCCCTGACCCGCGCCCGTTACGCGTCCGGCGACGCCGGGGTCGGCCAGCGCTTCGAGCAGATCCGCGAAGCCATCCTGGTGATGCCGCGCGACACGGCCAAGCTGCGCGAGGAAGTGCTGGCGATGCGCCAGAAGATCAACGCCGGGCACCCCAACAGCACCGACCGGTTCGACCTGAAGCACGACGCCGGCGGCATGGTCGACGTCGAATTCGTGACCCAGTACCTGGTGCTGTGCCACGCCGGCACCCACCCCATGCTGGTGCGCAACCTGGGCAACATCACCCTGCTGCGCCTGGCCGGCGAGGCCGGGCTGATCGAGCCGGCGCTGGCCGCCCGGGCCGGCGACGCCTACCGCACGCTGCGGCGCGTGCAGCACCAGCTGCGCATGCAGGGCGTGGAAAAGGCCCGCGTGGCGCCCGACCAGCTGCAGGCCGAACGCGCGGCCGTGCGCGAGCTGTGGGACGCGGTGCTGGGCTGAGCCGCGGCAAGCCCTTCCGGGCGGCGCTTGCCGGCGCCCCCTGGCCAAGGCGGCAACTCAGCGTAAAATAAGGAGTTTTCCGCCTCACCGCCTGCTTTTGATCATGTCCGAACTCGTGCGCCCCAAACTCGACCTGCCCGCCGGCCGCCGCAAGGTGCTGATGCACTCGTGCTGCGCGCCCTGTTCCGGCGAGGTCATGGAAGCCATGACGGCTTCCGGCATCGACTACGCGATCTACTTCTACAACCCGAACATCCATCCGGTCAAAGAATACGAGATCCGCAAGCAGGAGAACATCCGCTTCGCCGAGCAGCACGGCATCGAGTTCATCGATGCCGACTACGACATGGACAACTGGTTCGACCGCGTCAAGGGCATGGAAAACGCCCCCGAGCGCGGCGAACGCTGCACCGCCTGCTTCGACATGCGCTTCGAGCGCACCGCCCTGTACGCTCACGAGCACGGCTTCGACACCATCACCAGCTCGCTCGGCATCTCGCGCTGGAAGGACATGAACCAGATCAACGGCTGCGGCGAGCGGGCGGCCGCGCGCTACGACGACCTGATCTACTGGACCTACAACTGGCGCAAGGGCGGCGGCTCGTCGCGCATGATCGAGATCAGCAAGCGCGAGAACTTCTACCAGCAGGAATACTGCGGCTGCGTCTATTCGCTGCGCGACACCAACCGCCATCGCCGCGCGCAAGGCCGCGAACGCATCCACATCGGCGTGAAGTTCTACGGCAAGGAAGACCTGATCAACGAGGAAAACCTCTGATCACACCGGGTCGTCCCGCCAGCCGGCGGGCGCTCCCGCATCAGGCCGATTCGCCCGGCAGGCGCCCCTGGCGCCGGTATTCCGACGGCGACACCCCATAGCGGTTGCGAAACGCGTGGCTGAAACGCGCCGCATCCGAAAACCCATGACGGAAGGCGATCTCGCCGATCTGCCGCGCGGTCTGCGCGGCGTCGGCCAGCATGTCGCGGCAGCGCTCCAGCCGCGCGCTGAGAATGAAATCGGCCGGCGTCGTGGCGGCCAGGGCGAACAGGTTGTACAGATAGCGCCGCGACACGCGCAGGGCCTCGGCCGCCGTCGCCGGCGACAGGTCCGGGTCGTGCAGGTTCTCGACCAGGTATTGCTGCACGCGGCGCAGTTGCGCCTGGCGCATTTCCACCTGGTCCTGCCCGCCTGCGCCGCCGGCCCGCTCGCTGATGTCCAGCCCCATCATCTGCATCACGGCGTTGGCCGCGTCGCGCGCCGCGCTGTCCGACAGATGGGCGTGTTCGCTCAGCGCCACCCGCAACAGGTCCATGGCCATGCGGCCGCAGCCGTGGCGCGCGCTGAAGCTGCGCGCCACCGCGTTGCGCATGGCCGGCAGCCAGGCCTCGGATTGCTTGCCCGGCACCTGCATCACCAGGAAATGGGCGTCGTCGTCGACATCGACCTCGTAGGGACGGGTGGTGTCGTAGATGCCCCACTCGCCCGGCATCAGCAAGGCGGTGCGGGCCGCCTGCCGGATCTCGCTGCGGCCATCGAGCTGCAGCGTGACCTTGTAGCCGGATGCCTCGGCGCGCTCGGCCAGCAGCCGCGTGCGGCGCACGCGCTGCGCGCCGGTGCGCATCTCGCAGACCTGCATCCAGCCCAGCGAATCCACCGCCACGCTGCTGCGAAACCGCTTCGGATCGGCGGCCGATACCTCCAGCGGCACAAAGGTGTTGCTGATGTTTTCCTTCCAGCTGGCGCAATCCAGGAACTGCTGGGGCGCGCTGCGTAACAGAGGGTGGGACATGGCGACTCCGGCGCGCGGCATGGAACAAAAGGCGGTCTTCTTTCTATCACCGAGCCCCGGGCCGGGAGTATCCGTGACAACCCCTAGGGCCTGTTCACACTACAGGGAGCCTCGCACCGCCCCCGGGCGCCGCGCGGCCTCAGGGCTTGCGGGCGCTGCCATATGAATAGTCGGACAGCGCCAGGCCCAGCGCCGCCAGCTCGCGCGCCAGGCCGTGGCGCACCGGCACCACGTCGTCGTAGCGGCGCGGCCGCGCCGCCGCCACTTCGCTCTCCGTGTAGGGCGAGAAGCCGGCCGGCAATTGCGCCGGACTGAACGTGTGCAGCAGCCAGTTCAACACATTGGCCAGTTCGGCGTTGCTCAATTGCGAATAGGCCGCGCCCGGCACCCGGATCAGGTATTCACGGCCGGCCGGCAGATGCGTGAAGGCGCCCACCGAATTGCGGAAATCGGGAATGCCATGCGGCGTGCTGCCGCGGCCGTCGACCCGGTGGCAGCCGGCGCACTGCAGCACGTAGTCGGCGCGCGCCGCCTGCCACAGCGCGTCGGCGCCGGGCGCGGCGTTGGCCGCGGCG